>CAYYLP010000006.1:39191-63687 GCA_964472865.1 uncultured Ruminococcus sp.
CAACATCATTAGTAGTAGCATATTTCATGCTACTACTAAGAGTGGTACCACTCTTGCAAAAAACTCTATACAAAGATTTATACAAATACAACTAAAAATATAAAATTTTGTACAAAATACAATGGCTAACTGTATATTGCCTTCTATTCAAGAGAATATTACCACATTTCTATGCGTTTGTCAAATATTTTTGCTTTTCCTTTTCAAATAATTATGTTTTTTGAATCACGGCAAGGCAACCAAGTCCTACGAGCATGTTTTTTGCCCTGCTCGGAGTTTTATTTTTTTCTTGTTAATCACTTTACTCTGTGCTATAATAGCAAAAAATGGAGGCGGTTACTATGTATAAAATTTTCATCGTTGAAGATGACAGCGGAATTGCAAACGAAATAAAGAATCAAACCCAAAGCTGGGGCTACGAGGTGAGAGCCGCCGAAAACTTCCGCAATATACTTGGAGAATTTTCGGAATTTCAACCGCACATCGTACTTTTGGATATTACACTGCCCTTTTTCAACGGCTACCATTGGTGCAGCCGGATCCGCAAAATTTCAAAAACGCCGATCATCTTCATTTCCTCCGCCTCGGATAATATGAACATTGTTATGGCGATGAATATGGGCGGCGATGACTTTATTGCAAAGCCGTTTGACATAACTGTTCTGATTGCCAAAATTCAAGCCCTGCTTCGCAGAACCTATGATTTTGCAGACTCCGTGCCCATAATTGAGCATAAAGGTGTCTTTTGGAACACCGCCAACGGGAGCCTGACATACAAATCCGAGGAAATATCACTTTCCAAAAACGAATATAAAATACTCCAGTGCCTTATGGAAAACAGAGGCAAAATCGTCAGCCGTGAAAGTCTTATGGAAAGACTCTGGAAAACCGAGCTCTTTGTGGACGAAAACACACTCACGGTAAATATAAACCGCTTGAGGAAAAAGCTTGATGCGGCAGGTCTTACGGATTTCATAACAACAAAATTCGGAATGGGTTATATTATCGAGTAGGTGAAAACATGGAGCTTTTCAAGAAATATTTGAAGCAAAAAAACAAATACATAATTCTTATATTACTTTGCATTGCAATATATGTTGCAGTCTTTGCAATGTATAAAATACCTTTCAATGCAATTGTTTACCCCTCATTGCTCTGCATGCTTGCTTGTACAGCCGTTTTTTTCGTCGATTTTTTTAAAACTCAAAAAAAGCACCGCATACTTTGCAAAATCAACGATATGACCTCCTCGCTCATCACCGAATTGCCCGAAGAAGCCTGCATTGATGATGAGGATTATCAAAGAATTATTGAATTGCTTAAATCCGAGCTTTCCGAAATCCAAAACAACAGCAGCCACCGTTTTCGCGATACGGTGGATTACTACACCGTTTGGGTGCATCAAATCAAAACACCGATTGCCTCAATGCACTTGAGCCTGCAAAACGAGGACTCTCCCCTTTCACGCAAGCTTGAGACGGAGCTCTTCCGCATTGAGCAATATGTGGAAATGGTGCTGGCGTTTCTGCGACTTGATTCAGTCAGCACGGATTATGTTTTTAATCAATACAGCTTGGATGAAATTCTCCGCCGCTCAATTAAAAAATTCTCTTCGGATTTTATCGGACGACGGCTTAGGCTTGAATATGAGCCGGTGGACAAAACCGTTGTAACAGATGAAAAATGGATTTCGTTCGTGATTGAGCAGATTCTTTCCAATGCACTCAAATATACCCGTGAGGGCGGAATAAAAATTTATATGAAGAACGAAAACGTGCTTTGCATTGAGGATAGCGGCATCGGCATTGCAAAAGAGGATCTGCCGAGGATTTTTGAAAAGGGCTACACAGGCTATAACGGCAGAAGTGACCAAAAAGCAAGCGGATTGGGGCTTTACCTTTGCAAGCGTATTTGCGGCAACCTCGGTGTAGACATTTCCGCAAGCTCCGCAGTCGATAAAGGAACCGTTATTTCGCTCAATTTTGAGCAATATCGGCTGAACGCGGAATAAAAAAACACAAACCTTACAAAACTGTAAGATTTAATCTGCGTTTTGTAAGGTTATTCTATGGAGCTGAACTCCTTTTTTCTGCTATACTTACGGCAGAAAATTTGATTGGAGGTCAAATAATGAGTATTCTTGAAGTTAACGGACTCAAAAAAATCTATTCAACACGCTTTGGCAACAACAAGGTTGAAGCACTCAAAAATGTCAATTTCAGCGTTGAGGAGGGCGAATACGTCGCAATAATGGGTGAATCGGGCTCGGGTAAAACAACCCTGCTCAATATCCTTGCGGCTCTTGACAAGCCTACCGCAGGAAGCGTTACGCTTGCCGGTCAGGAGCTTTCCCATATCAAGGAAGCCTCGGTTGCGACATTTCGCCGTGACAATCTCGGCTTTGTCTTTCAGGATTTTAACCTTTTGGACACATTCAGCGTTGAGGACAATATCTATCTTCCTCTGGTACTGGCAGGCAAAAATTATAAGGAAATGAGCGGCAGGCTTGAAAAAATCGCCCAAAGGCTCGGTATTTCGGAGCTTTTGAAAAAATATCCTTATGAAATCTCCGGCGGTCAAAAGCAGAGAGCTGCCGTCGCCCGTGCGATAATCACGGAGCCGAAGCTTATACTCGCGGATGAACCGACAGGTGCTCTTGATTCCAAGGCAACCGATGAGCTGCTTCGCCTTTTTGCGGAAATAAACGCACTCGGTCAAACCATTGTTATGGTAACCCATTCCGTCAAAGCGGCAAGCTCGGCAAACAGGGTGCTTTTCATCAAGGATGGAGAGGTTTTTCATCAAATTTACAGAGGCGGCTGCACCGACGAGCAGCTTTACCAAAAAATTTCGGACACTCTGACCTTACTTGCGACAGGCGGTGACGGAAGATGAAAATTGATTTTTATCCCCGTCTTGCTCTCGACGGAATACGAAAAAACAAAAAGCTGTATTTCCCATACATTTTCACAAGCATTTGTATGGTTATGATGTATTACATTATTATGTTTTTGCAGTTTTCCAAAAACATACAAAGCTCCGTTGACAGTGTCACGGTTGTCGAGGTGCTCGGGCTCGGCTCATGGGTTGTTGCACTGTTCTGCTGTATCTTCCTTTTTTACACCAATTCGTTCCTCATAAAGCGACGTAAAAAAGAATTCGGACTTTACAATATTCTCGGAATGGGCAAAAACAATCTCAGCAAAATCATTTTTTGGGAAACGGCAATAATTTGGGCAAGCTCTCTTGTCGGAGGCTTGAGCCTCGGAATTATCTTTTCAAAATTGGCAGAAATGATTTTTCTCACAGCCTTAAAAATCGAGCAAAATTATTCCTTTAGCGTATCAAGTCAAGGTATCGGAATGTCGGCAATAATCTTCACGATAATCTACCTTTTACTTTTGCTAAATTCAATCAGACAGATTAGATTTTCGACTGCGGTTTCCCTTGTCAAAAGCGAAAGCTACGGTGAAAAGCCGCCAAGGGCAAATTGGCTTTTCGGTCTTGCGGGAATTGCTTTGCTCTGCTCTGCATACTACATCGCCGTAACAATTAAGGAACCATTGCAGGCAATCTCACTTTTCTTTGTTGCGGTCATTATGGTTATTATCGCAACCTACCTCATAATGATTTCGGGCTCGGTGCTTTTTTGCCGAATTTTGCAAAAGAAAAAGAATTATTATTACAAGTCTAATCACTTTGTTTCCGTTTCCTCAATGGCTTACAGAATGAAACGTAACGGTGCCGGTCTTGCCTCAATTTGTATTCTCGCAACCATGGTATTGGTTATGCTTTCTTCAACGGCAAGCCTTTATTTTGGTGCTGAGGATGCCATCACCAGCCGATATCCGAGAGATATTAACATCGAGCTTTCCTCTCTTTCTACGGAAATCTTTGAGAAATCCTTTTTAAATTCCGTCCGCTCCGATATTGCTGATATCGAAAAGGATTACGGAACAAACCCCGATAACTGCTATGAATACCGAAGCGGAGAAATTTCCGGCTTAATTGACGGCGGCTGTGTGGAAACCGATTACACAAGGGTTGAGGCGGTAACAATTTTCGATTACGCAAAGGTTTACAGCTTTTATATCATTCCGATTGAGGATTATAACAAGCTTCTCGGAACCTCCTATAAGCTCAATGATGACGAGGCTATGATATACACTTTCCGCAGTGATGCCGATTACGGCTATGATTTCATCAGCTTCAACCGTGGCAAGAGCTTCAAAATAGTCCAAAGACTTGATAAATTCACCGACCTTTCAACTGCGGCAATGTCCGTTTCACCGTCTCTTGCGGTTTTTGTAAACGATATTGAAGCCGCAACAGCCGAATTCACCTCAGAAAATAACAAGGATAATTCATCCGCCGTTATCAATTATAAATGGAGGTATGGCTTTGACACCAATATTTCCGCAAAACAGCAGACCGAATTAAGCCTAAAGCTTTCCGCCTGCGCAGCCGATGCAGGCTTGCCGAACACTACCGTTGAAAGCCGTGAGCAAAACCGAGTTGATTTTTACGCCCTTTACGGCGGACTTTTCGTGCTCGGAATAATTTTGAGCGTGGTATTCCTTGTTGCCGCCATTCTGATAATTTATTACAAGCAAATTTCCGAGGGCTATGAGGACTGTGCAAGATTTGACATTATGCAAAAGGTCGGAATGACCAAAAAGGAAATCCGTAAAAGTATCAATTCCCAGCTTTTGACCGTGTTTTTCCTGCCGCTGCTACTCGCCGGGCTTCATCTTGCCTTTGCGTTTCCGATGATAAAAAAGCTGCTCATTCTTTTCAACCTGAGCAATCTGACCCTTTTTGTTTTAACCACCGTTTTCTGCTTTGCGATTTTTGTCCTGTTCTATATGATAGTCTATAAAATCACATCCGGCGCATATTACAGAATCGTAAGTAAACCCGAAAACGGCGACTGAAAATCCGCATAAAAAAGACCTGCACGGAATTTCGTGCAGGCTTTTTGCTTGATGCTTCTTATTTGACATTTTCTTCAAGATAAGTAACAACATCCTTAACCGTAACAAGAGTGGGAAGAATACGGTCGGGAATGGTAAGCTCATACTTTTCCTCAATCATACAAATGAGGTCAAAAAGCTCAAAAGAATTAAGACCGAGATCCGATGTAAGCACATCATCGGGCTCAACGGAGGTGATTCTACCGTCCGTGTACTCGTTCAACATTTTCAAAAGGTCGTTTCTGATATCCATTTTTTAACAATTCCTTTCCAGAATAAATTTTTTATTATCGGCAGGCTTAAGCCTTTGCCGCATTGCGCTCCTCATTACGCTTACGCCATATTTCATTGAATATTTCCTCGGTTGCAAGCGAAACCTTTGTAACGGAAAATTCGCATTTTTCGGGGAATACATACCATGTATCGTCCAGAGTGTTCAGGTCAATACAGTCACGGTGATTGCCGAAGCGATAGCTGTATTCAACGTGAACGGCATATTGACCTGCGGCATCAATATCCATTTTAAAGGGCTCACCATCGTAATCACGCACACCCTCAAGATGGAAGCCGCTCATATCGTGTACAAGCTTGCCTCTGCCCATATGAACAAAGCCCTTTGAGTTCGGAAGGTCGTTGACATCAACCTGACATTCCAGGCGATATGTGCCGTCAAGCACCTCTTTCTTAACCTGCTCACGCTCCCACTTGTACCAGTCGGTCGCAAATTTGAACTCGGTTTCGCCGTTGTCGGCCTCAAGCTCTCCGTAATAATTGAGAGTCCAAGATTTTCCGCAATGCTCGCAGAATACCTTATCGTTTTTGGAATTCATCTTGTACTCGGTCTTGCAGTGTGGGCACTGATAAAGCACCTTGTGCAAGCCCTCGGCACGCTTTTTGTAGCTAACCTTAACATGGTTTTCACTCTGCCACCTGAAATCGTCATTATAAAGCAAATCCTTAATTTTCTTGCCAATCTCATCGGGTGTTGCCGTTTTCAGCTCCTCCGGTGTGTAGGCAAGGGTCATATCGGCTTGAACAGGATGTACCCAACGCTTTCTGTGATTGCCCCAGAACGGGTCATAAATATGATGTCCTCGGCAGGTCAGAGTAACAACGGGAACTCCTTGATGCTTGACAAGCTGTCCGACAGCATCGGGAATAACCTCGGTAACGCCGCAAAGCGAATATCTTGCCTCGGCATAAATTCCGAAAATCTGATTCTCCTTCAAAGCCTTACGGCACTGCCTCAAAAGCGAAATATCAGCCGTGTACTTCCTTTTCGGAATAGCTCCAAGTCTGCGCAAGCCCCACTCTCTGCCGATATAATCATCGACGGCGGCAGGGAAAATTCCCGTATAGGGACTGATGGCGGCGCTCATAATGTAAAAATCATAGAACGCATTATGATTACAGATTAGGATGTACGGCGGTTTAACACCCTCCACTCTCACCTTATTGAGCTTTCCGAAATGGAGAGCCTTCCTCAAATATGAAAAGCCCCACAGGATCGGCAAAACATACGGACGCTGCTTTATCATCGGTGCGTTCATATCAAATTTTACAGGGTCGGGCGCTCCTCCCCTGACATATTTACCGAATTCTTTACTCAAAAAAACACTTCCTCTTTCTTTAAACGAAATAAATACTTGAAGATTATACCACGCCAAAGCAAATATTGCAACACTAAAAATTATCCCTCGAAAGCTCTCTGCACAAATCCACCGCTTCTTCGGGAAATACATTCCAAGGATAGCTTGCAATATCGGGCTTACTTCTGAATCGGTAATCCTTTTTGTTCGTCGAAAAGGAAATTTCCTCCGACCAAAGTGCGATTGTACAGCCGTTATCCCTGCTACCGTATTTTCCGTCACCGCAAAGAGGCATTTTTCTTGAAGAAAACTGCACCCTTATCTGATGACTTCTGCCTGTTTGCAGCAAAATCGAAACAAGAGACTTACCGCCGCATTGGGCAATTGTACGGTATTCAAGGCTTGCTTTTTTAACGCCCCTGCGCTCACGCTTGACAACAAAGCTCTTGTTTTTTTGCGAATCCTTGAAAAGCAAATCCTCCATTTTGCCGATTTTCGGCTCGGGAACACCCTCAACGACCGCAAGATAACGCTTTTGAAATCTTTTTTCGGCAATTTCCTTTGAAAGGTATGCGGCAGAACGCTTATTCCTTGCAAAAATCATCACTCCGCCAACCGCCGTATCAAGCCTATGCACAGGATAAACCTCCGCACCGACCAAGGCTGTGAGAAGCTTCACCATATCATCTGCTCCGTCGCACTGTGACGGCACCCCGACAGGCTTCACGCAGGCTAAAAAATCTTCATTTTGAAAAATTATTTCAATCATAATCAAAAAACGATAAAAACTGTCGCATTAAAGATTTCGCCTTAATGCGACAGTCAGCTTGCTTCAAAAAATTATTTGCTGCTTGATGCGGCTTCCTGGATATACTTAAAGTTAAGTGCACCCTGATCCTGCATAATCTTCTCAACAGCCTTATCGAGAGCGGCTTTATTGTATACGATATCATTAACCTCTTTGCCCTCGGCATTGGTGTAATAATACGAAACATATGCACCCTCAAAGCTCTTGAGACTGCTTCTCATAAGCTGCATAACCTCCTCGGTAACGCCGATATATTCGGCGGCCTCGGTCTCGGTCATATATGTATTGTCGTTCGCTGTCTTGGTGTTTCCCGTGGGAACCTTAACCGCAAGGGTAACGCAAACGGCAACAGTGCAAAGAATTGCAACGATTGAAGCGATAATAGTATTTTTCATTTAAAAAACTCCTTTAATTTGTTCTTTATGTATAATAACACATCGGCATATTTATTTCAACATTTTTTTGAAATTTTATTCCCAGCCTTTCCATATCTCCGGCTGAAAACCGACGGTAGCCTTTTTCCCGTTGCGAACAATCGGCGTTTTAAAAAGGGTTTGATTTTCGAGAAGCTTTTCCTCAATCGCCTCCTCGCTCGCCAAATATTTAATAAAACAGCTTTCGTACGCCTTTGATTTTTCATCAATAAGCTCATTTAAGGGACCCACCGCCGCCTTGATGTTTCTGTATTCGCCGGCACTCATTCCGTATTTAGCAAGGTCAATATATTGATATTTTATGCGTCGTTCTTTAAAGTATCTTTCCGCCTTTTTGGTTTCAAAGCACTTTGGCTTACCGTAAATCTGAATATTCATAAAATCTCCTCCGATTTGATATTGAAAATTATAACTCAAAATGCTAAAATTGTAAAGTAAATGATTGCAAACAGGAGGAAAATATAAATGCCGATAAAATGTCCGGGCTATATTCTAAAGGCTATTTCCGTTTTGGAACAAAACGGATTTTCGGCTTATGCCGTCGGCGGCTGCGTAAGGGATAGCCTTATGGGACGCACACCGAACGACTGGGATATGACAACCTCGGCTGCTCCCGAGCAAATAAAAGCCGCCTTCAAGGGCTTCCGCACCATACCTACAGGCATCAAGCACGGCACGGTGACGGTTATTATAGACTCACATAATATCGAAATCACGACAATGCGTGTTGACGGAGCCTATGCCGATAAGAGGCATCCGGAAAGCGTTTCTTTTACAAAAAAAATCGAGGATGACCTTCCACGCAGAGATTTCACCGTGAATGCTATGGCATACAACCCAAAAATCGGCGTGGTTGACCCGTACAGCGGACGCGACGACTTGAAAAAACGTGTAATCCGCTGTGTCGGAAACGCCGATACCCGCTTCAATGAGGATGCACTGCGAATTTTGCGTGCTGTTCGCTTTGCCTGCGTGCTCGACTTCGATATCGAAAGGGAAACCTCCGAAAGCATCATCCTCAACCGTGCTCTGCTCTCAAAAATTTCAAGTGAGCGAATCAGAGTTGAGCTTATCAAGCTGCTTTGCGGAAAAAATGTCGAAAAAATTCTTTCCGATTACAAAGAGGTTATATTTGAAATTATTCCCGAGCTCCGAGCGACCGACGGCTTTGAGCAGCACTCGCCCTACCACATTTATGACGTATGGACACACATAATAAAGGTTGTTGCTGCGATTGCCGCCAAGCCCGATTTTCGTGTCGCCGCACTTCTTCACGATATTGAAAAGCCCTCAACCTTTAAGCTTGACAAAAACGGCAGAGGTCATTTCAAGGGACATCCCGAGGCAGGTGCTCAAACGGCGGAGAAAATTTTACGCAGGCTTCGCTTTTCCAATGCCGAAATAAAACATATTACCGATATAATCCGCCTGCACGATGAAAGACCAAACGGCGACCGTTTTCACCTTGCAAAGCTCTGTGCCAAAGAGGGCATCGACACGGTTGAAGATACATTGAAGCTCATCGAAGCCGACCTGTACGCCAAAAATCCAAGCTGCAAAAAAGCGGAAGCCTCCATTATCCGCCTTACCGCGGAGCAATTGAGCACCATACGAGCAAACCGAATTTGCTTGAGCACAGCCGAGCTCGATATAAACGGCAACGACATTATGGCGTTGGGCTTTGACCGCACAAAAATAAAGTCCGCCCTGCTTTTTCTGCTTGATGAGGTCATATATGAACGTGTGGAAAATCAAAAAGAAGCCCTTTGCACACAGCTTTTAAATTCAAACCTACGATAAACTTAAAATTGCCGCCGAAAATCAATCGGCGGCAATTGTTTTATTTAGTCGTTATAGAGAGGGAACTTTTCACAAAGAGCAGCAACCTCGGCAGCTATTCTTTCCTTATTGGCATCAAAATCGTTGATTATATCGCTTATCCAGCCTGCGATAAGCTCCATTTCGGGCGCCTTGAAGCCTCTTGTGGTAACAGCAGGTGTACCGATTCTCAAGCCGCTTGTAACAAACGGACTCTGCGGGTCATTCGGCACCGTGTTTTTGTTGGCAGTGATGCGAACCTCATCAAGTCTGTGCTCAAGCTCCTTACCGGTTATATCCTTATCTCTCAAATCAAGCAGCATAAGGTGGTTATCCGTTCCACCGGAGACAAGCTTCACTCCCCTATCCGTCAAGCCCTTTGCAAGAGCGGCAGCATTGCGGACAACCTGCTTCTGATACTCCTTAAATTCCTCGGTAAGTGCCTCACCGAGAGCAACAGCTTTGGCGGCAATTATATGCATAAGCGGACCACCCTGCGTTCCGGGGAACACAGCCTTGTCAATCTGCTTCGCAAGCTCCTCCTTGCAAAGAATCATACCGCCTCTGGGTCCACGGAGGGTTTTGTGGGTTGTTGTTGTGACAACATCGGCATACGGAACGGGTGACGGATGAACACCGGCGGCAATCAAGCCGGCAATGTGAGCCATATCGACCATAAGATATGCTCCGACCTCATCGGCAATTTCACGGCAACGCTTAAAATCAATTATTCTCGAATAAGCGCTTGCACCGACAACAATCATTTTAGGCTTACATTCACGTGCAATTTCAGCCATTTTATCGTAATCAATTACCTCTGTTTCATCATCAACACCATAGGGAACGACATTAAAATATTTACCCGAAATATTAACGGGTGAACCGTGAGAAAGATGACCGCCCTGCTGAAGATTCATACCCATAACCGTATCACCGGGCTGAAGCAAGGCAAAGAAAACTGCAAGGTTTGCATTTGCACCGCTGTGCGGCTGAACATTGGCATGCTCTGCTCCGAAAAGCTCCTTGGCTCTGTTGCGTGCAATTTCCTCAACAACATCAACGCATTGACAACCGCCGTAATATCTCTTTGACGGGTAGCCCTCTGCATACTTGTTGGTCAAAACGCCGCCGGCAGCAAGCAAAACAGCCTTGGAAACAATGTTTTCCGATGCAATAAGCTCGATATTGTGCCTCTGTCGTTCAAGCTCACTCTCGCAGGCGTTGAACACCTCACTGTCATAATTTGAAAGTTCCTCAAAAAAATTCATTGTCGTCCTCCGTATTATAATTTAGTTTGCTTCAGAGCTTTCACTCGGCGCACTCGGCGCAATGGGCTTGGCACTGAAATATTTTTCACCGGGCTTAACTTCAATTCCGCGAATTTCCATAAGCTCGGAAAAGGTAACAAATTTGTATCCCTCTGCGGCAAGCTTCGGTATCAGCTTTGCAACTGCCTCGGCGGTTGCCGGATAGAGGTCATGCATAAGTACAATACTGCCGTCAAAAACGTTATTCATAACGCCGTCGTAATCCTTGTCGGCATTTCTGTATTCCCAATCTCGCGAATCAACGCTCCAAAGTACCATCGGCATACCGACATTCGCCTTTACCGTCTCGCTCGTTGCGCCCTCGGGCGGTCGAAGAATTTTGACCTCCTCACCCGTTATGCTCGAAATCACATCGCAGGATTTTTTCAGCTCCTTTTGCATTTCGGGAACACTCAGCTTTGTCAAATTGACGTGTGAATAGGTGTGGGTACCAATCTCACAGCCCATTTCGTGAGCTCTTTTAATCTGATTTTGATAGGTTTTAACTCTGTCTCCAACAACAAAGAAGGTTGCCCTGCCGTCATATTGCTCAAGAGTATCCAAAATTTTATTGGTAACCGGTGCATACGGTCCATCATCAAAGGTGAAGCAGACAAGCTTATCCGTCGATTTCGGCAAATCCCTTTTCGGCGGTGCGGTAGTCGTCGGCTGCGTTGTCGTCGTTTTTGTTGTCGCCGTCTCGCTTACCGTCGGTTTAGCATCGGCTTCTTCTTTTTCTCTGTTCTCGGCAACACGGTTTCCGATTCCAAATGCCGCAACAGCAAAAACCGCAACAAAAGCCACCAAGCAAATAATTTTCCCAATAAATTCCCTTTTCAATTTCATTATTACATCTCCAAAAGCTTTTTTGACATTTTCAAATACATATTATATCACCATTATTGATTATATTCAACGGTTTTTTTAATTTGTAACATAAATGTTTAAAAATGAAATTTTTTGAAACATTTTATTCCAAAAGGGCAAATAATAAAAATATCTCAAAAAAAAGAAAAAAATAGCTTGACTTTTCCAAACTAATGCTATATAATGGACAAGTCGCGTGAACAATATCACGTTTCTCTTATGGCGGCATAGCTCAGTTGGCTAGAGTACTCGGTTCATACCCGATTGGTCGTAGGTTCGAATCCCACTGCCGCTACCATCCGGCCCGGTGGTCAAGAGGTTAAGACACCGCCCTTTCACGGCGGTAACACGAGTTCAATTCTCGTCCGGGTCACCAAAGACATTCTTCTTGTGAGGAATGTCTTTTTTATTTAGCTATTGCTTTTCCCTTGCGGTATGAGTTATAATACCACCGAGGTGATAATATGTCAGTAAAACCCAATTACGAAAAATATACAAATTCAGAATTTTATCCCACCGACCCGATGGTTGAGTACACCCAGTCAATTGAAGAAGGTCTGGATATCAGCGAATATAAGGAGCTTTTTGAGGCGGCTGAAAAGCTTCCCAAGGGTGAGATCAAAAATAACCTCGGTGACGTGCTTTACAAAATCGTTTCCGAGGCACAAATTCGTGAGGATTACAATTTTAACGAGCCCTCCGACCTTGAGGGTATCAAAGCCTTGAGAAAGCCCCATCCCCTTTCCGCAGAGCTTGACAAAGCCTGCCTTGCCGACAAAATTCACGGTGCATGGCTCGGCAGAGTGTGCGGCTGTCTGCTCGGCAAAACCGTTGAGGGCGTTCGCACCGATGAGCTGATTCCGTTCCTCAAGGAAACCGGAAACTATCCCATGCACAGATACATTCTCCACTCCGACATAACGGAGGAAATGGATGAAAAATACAAATTCGGCTTCGGACACAGCGTTTACGCCGATACCGCAAAGGCTATGCCGCCCGATGATGACACAAATTATCCCGTCCTGGCTCAGGTTATATGCGAAAAATACGGCAGAGACTTCACTCCATACAATGTTTCCCGCGCATGGATGGATTACCAACCGAAAAATGCTTATTTCACCGCTGAAAGAGTTGCGTTCCGTAATTTTGTCGCCGGCTTCACTCCCCCTGAATCGGCGGTTTACAAAAATCCTTACAGGGAATGGATTGGAGCGCAAATTCGAGGCGATTATTGGGGTTACATTAATCCCGGTGACCCTGAGCTTGCCGCTGAGATGGCATGGAGAGATGCTTCGATTTCCCACATCAAAAACGGAATCTACGGCGAAATGTTTGCCTCCGCCATGCTTGCTGCCGCTGCGGTAACGGACAGCATTGAGGATATTATCCTTGCCGGTCTTGCTCAAATTCCGAGCACCTCAAGGCTTCACAAGGCAATTATGACAATTATCGAAAAATTCAAAGCAGACACCCCGCAGCAGGAAGTATTTGATTACATACACACCTGCTATGACGAGCATACGGGTCACGGTTGGTGCCACACAATTTCCAACGCTATGATTGTTGCCGCCTCCCTGCTCTACGGCAAGGGCGATTACAGCAAATCAATATGTATGGCAGTTGAAACCGGCTTCGACACCGACTGCAACGGTGCAACGGTAGGCTCAGTGCTCGGTATGGCATTCGGAACAGCCGCCATCCCATCCTGCTGGAGCGACCCTGTCAACGATACCCTTGAAACCACAATTTTCGGTGTCGGAACCGTCAAAATCTCCGAGATTGCCAAAAAGACACTTACACATATTAAATAAATCACTGCTCAAAGCCGACAGACCGAAATTTATATTCGTCCGTCGGCTTTTTAGACAAAAATAACATATTGACTTTTACCGTAAAAGTGTTATAATAGCAGCGATATTTGCGGATATGGCGGAATTGGCAGACGCGTTGGATTTAGGATCCAATGTCAACCGACGTGCAGGTTCAAGTCCTGTTATCCGCACCATGGCGGACAGGTTTAGCGGCTTGTTCGCCAAAATAATATAACACGTTGAAAGGCGGCAATTTTGTGAAAATTATTGTTGTCGGAGTGGGTAAGGTCGGCTACACCGTTGCCGAACAGCTATCCAATGAAAATCATAATGTTACGGTTGTTGATACCAATGAAACAGTACTCAACGATGCACTCAATGACCTTGATGTTATCGCCGTGAGCGGCAACGGAGCATCGCGCCGTGTGCTCAATGATGCAGGTGTTGAGGACAGCGACCTTGTAATTGCTCTTACGGGCAGTGACGAAACCAATCTCCTTTGCTGCCTGCTTGCAACAAAGCTCGGTGCAGGCGGAACAATCGCAAGGGTTCGCAGCCACGAATATAATGAGGATATCCGTCTTATTAAGGACAGCTTGGGTCTTTCCATGGCCATCAATCCCGAAAAGGAGGCGGCGGAGGAAATTCTCCGCATCCTCAAATACCCCTCCGCAAAAAATATAGATACCTTTGCCAAGGGCAAAATCAACATAGTAAGCTTTACCGCAACCAAAAGCTGTACCCTTTGCGGCAAGGCGGTCAAGGACTCATTTTCTCATCTCAAGGCAAGAGCTCTTGCCTGTGCAGTAGAACGCCGAGACAAGATTTTTATCCCGTTCGGTGACTCTGTAATTGAAGAAAATGACGTTGTTGCGGTGCTTGTTGCTCCCGATGAAACACCAACCTTCTTCAAAGAAATCGGTTTGGCGGTCAATACCGTAAAAAAGACTATGATAATCGGCGGCGGTAAAATAGCACATTACCTTGCTACAGAAATGTGCCGCCTTAATATGGACACAACAATAATCGAAAGCAATCCGAAAACTGCGGAAAATCTCAGCTATCTGCTTCCAAAGGCAAATGTTATCTGCGGCGATGGAACCAATCGAACCATCCTCATGGAGGAGGGTCTGAGAGAAACAAGCGCCATATGCTGTTTGACGGGTGTTGACGAGGAAAATCTCATTCTTTCGCTTTTTGCAAAAAGTGTTGTGCCCAACATAAAAACTATAACCAAAATCAACAGAACCTCCTTTGATGAGGTTGTTCACTCCCTTGATATAGGCAGCGTTATTTATCCAAAATACATAACCGCAAGCCAAATTCTTCAGCACGTCAGAGCCAAAAAGAACAATATCGGCAATAATGTTGAAACGCTCTACAAAATTATCGACAACAAGGTTGAGGCTCTTGAATTTCACGTCAGCGAGGACAGCGAGCTCGTTAACACCTCCCTTGAGGAATTGCAGCTCAAGAGCAATGTTATAATCGGTTCGATAAATCGCAAGGGACAGGTTTTTATTCCGCGAGGCAGAGATTGCTTGCAGGTTGGCGACTCCGTTGTTGTTGTAACCACTATTCAGGGTCTTTCCGACCTCGACGACATCAAGAGGGACTGACGCTATGAACAGAAAAATGATAACCTACGTTCTGGGTATTTTGCTCATTACCGAGGGTGTGCTGATGCTTCTGCCTACCGTGGTTGCATTGTATTACAAGGAAAGTCTTATCCCCTTTCTTATTTCAATTGCGGCGTGTGCCGTCATCGGCTTTATTATGACACGCTTCAAGCCCGATGATAAGTCGATTTTTTCCGCAGAGGGCTTTGCGATAGTTTCCCTCGGCTGGATACTGATAAGTATTTTCGGTGCACTTCCCTTTTTCCTTAGCAGAGAAATTCCGAATTACCTTGATGCCGTGTTTGAGGTTGTTTCGGGCTTCACCACCACCGGCGCAAGCATATTGACCGATGTTGAGGCATTGAGCCGTTCAATGATATTCTGGCGCAGCTTTACCCACTGGATTGGCGGAATGGGTGCTCTTGCGTTTATAATGGCTGTTCTTCCGCTGGCAAAGGGCGGCGGAGATTTGCAGCTTATGAGAGCCGAAAGTCCCGGTCCCGACGTTGAAAAGCTTGTTCCGAAATCCAAAAGCACCGCACGCATACTTTACGGAATTTATGTTATAATGACCATCGTTCAGATACTTCTGCTTCGTTGCGGCGGACTTCCCTTTTTTGAAAGCATTACATTGAGCTTCGGCACGGCAGGTACGGGCGGCTTTGCGATAGTCAATTCAAGCATTGCAGACTATTCGCTTTACACTCAAATCGTCATTGGCGTGTTTATGATGCTTTTCGGAATTAACTTCAATTTCTATTTTCTGCTCTTTTGCGGCAAGCTCAAGGCAGCCTTCAAAAGCATTGAGGTTAAAGCGTATCTCGGAATTATGGGCAGTGCGATTATCCTTATTGCCCTTAACATCCGCAATATGTTCGGCTCATTCTTTGAAGCCTTGCATCAATCCGCTTTCCAGGTCAGCTCCGTTATGACCACAACAGGCTATGCCACCACGGATTTTGACAAATGGCCGGAATTCAGCCGAATGATGCTTCTCATTGTTATGTGTATCGGTGCGTGTGCCGGCAGTACAGGCGGCGGCTTTAAGGTTTCCAGAATAATCATCCTTGCAAAATCCGCAAAAAGAGAAATCAAAAGACTTGCTCACCCACGCAGTGTAAGCGTTGTCACAATGGACGGTAAACGAGTCAGCGATGAGGTTGTTACGAGGACGAACGTATTCTTTTTTATCTATGTTGTAATTTTTATCTTTTCCCTTTTGATAATCTCGACGGATAAAAACGATATGACAACAAACATTTCCGCAGTTATTGCCACACTGAACAATATCGGTCCGGGACTCGGTAAGGTTGGACCAACAGGCAATTTCTCGGTTTACGAATGGTATTCCAAGGTCATTTTTATCCTTGATATGCTTTTGGGCAGACTTGAAATTTTCCCGTTCCTGCTGTTTTTTGTACCGGTTAAGAGAAGAAGAAAAATAAAAAACTGAAATTAAACAAAAAACCGGAGCTGTCAATCACCCGACAGCTCCGTAATCTTTATCCAATTATTTTTTTCACATACTTTTATGTATTTTAATGTGATTTAACAAAAGGACTGCCGATTTGACAGTCCTTTTATTGCTATTATGCTGTTACCGCATTGATGGTTACAAGTCCGTTTGAAATTACGGAGATTGTCATAGTGCCGCTTGCAGCGTCCCATTTTGTGCTCATCTTTGCGTTGTTTGTACCCTCTGCGGTAAGCTTCGGCTCGGTGCCGAGTCCCGAAAGAGTGATGGTTGTTGTGCGATAATTTGACGGGTCATTTCTTCTGTTGCCGTTGACATATTCATGAAGATACTGCACCCAATTTTCCTCACCGTTGACAAGCTTATCGGAATCCGCACGCAGGTTGCAAAGATCAATATTAATGCTGTCGGCATCCTCCTTAACAATTGCATAGGTATGTGCCTCCATAGAAGCCGAAAGCGTATTGCCGTTATCGGGGAGCGTATATGTAACGGTCTGAGTGCTGTCTGTTACCTTAGATTCATTGCTGTTAAACATAAAGATAGTGTCGTTTATGTCATACATAGTACCGTTACCGGTATAGGTCTGCTCATACTGCTTATTGAAGTATCTCGTCTTAATCGACGGAATACACAGACCCTTGAAAATGTAGCTGAAATCGGTAAGGATTTTTGCGTTGGGCAGAACCTCTTTGGCATCCGAATGAATAGGCAAAATCGGGACGATGTAATATCTGCCCGTCGAAGCTACCCAATCCTTTGAGCAATCCTTATAAATAGGGTCAAATTTCTCTTGGAAAATTGTTATACGGTCAGCATATAAGCCTTGAAGAAGTCTTGCTTCATTGCCGAGGAGTGCAACCGTCCTCTTGCAATTCATTTTATATGCAACCTTGACCTTTTCCTTAACCTGCTCCTTGTTAGGTATTCCGCCGTTAAGCGCAAGCTGATAAAGCGGATAAAGAGCTTCATAGAAATTCGGTGTCATAACAATTTCGCCGTTTTCGACAGCATACATACTGCAATGATTGTTTGCACCCTCAAAAGCGAGCACCGTAGCACCGCCGACCATATCGGCAATGGTATCAATGCCGTAAAGTGCTCCGGGATATCTGCCCAAATACTTACCGGCAGTGGCTTTTTCCGACATCGGAAGTCCTTCCTCGTCATAATTGGTAAGGCAGTTTTCGTACCAGATATAGTTTTCAATATTGATACCCCAGTTGCCGCAAACGCCGTCAAGCCATGTGCCGAAAATATTGGACTGGCTTGCAAAATGTCTGCCGTGACCGTTACGCTTGTCCATAATGATAACATTTTCGGAATTTGCCTTGAACATATTATAGAGCTCCTCATCATCAAGGAACTGGTTGACGAAATTCTTCTTTTCACGCCAGATATACTCCATATCCTGCCAAACAAACTTTGCTCCGCATTCAAAGCAAGCCTGAGCCGCCTGCTTCATTCTATTGAGCATATTTTCATATCTGCTTGTCTTTTCCTCGGTAAAGGACGAGCCCTCAATATCCGTATTGGCAATGTTATCCGTAACGCCGTTGGTACTCAGCTCAACCTGAACATAGCCCATATGCGACGGATGCTCCTTGAGCTCTCTTACAAGCTCATCATACGGCAGAGTATTTCTCATATAGTTGGAGCTCATACACTCCGTCTGTAAAAATACGGGAACATTGTATTTGTCCGTATATTCAAGCAGCTCATCCCAAAAAACAATTTGCTCCTCAACCGAAAACTTCCACGGAGCATCGTCAACATAGATGACTGTGAAGTTTCTGATATCCTCGGGAAGTGCGTAATAGGTCTTAACGACCGACTCCTTAACCGAAAGACCCGTTCCCCAGCTTGGACGAATCATAAACACGGGGTTATCCTCATCAATGTAAAGGCGCTGACCCTCGACCTGTTTCCTTGTTCTGATCGTTGTCGGCTCAATCACCTTTTCGGGAATGACGGTATAATTAAGCTCTGTACCGGCATCGGCAGCCATAACCGTGGTCGGGACGGAAAGGAGAAGAATAACCGTCATCAAAATACATAGGATTTTTTTCATTAATCAAATACCTCGCAATTATCCGTGCCGAATTATAAGCCGTACTCAGCCGCAACATCCGCAATTTTTACGGGCATACCGCTTTCAAGAGATTTCTTTGCCGCAATACCGATAAGCACCGGCTGAAGTCCGCAATCAAGACCTACATTAACAGGCTTGTCGTTTACAACACAGTCGATGAACTCCGAAACCTCGTCAACATATGCACCCATATATCTTTCAAGGAAGAAGTTGAGCGGAACCTCACCGTGAACTCCGTTTGCGTCGGAGATAACAGCGGTTGACTCGGAATCATTACCGATAGCAACCTGACCGAGTGAGCCGAAAGCCTCAACTCTCTGATCGTAGCCATAGCTTGCACGGCGGCAGTTGTCGATAACGGCAATAGCACCGTTTGCGAGCTTCATCGAAATAACCGCTGTGTCGATATCACCGGCTTCACCGATTGCAGGGTCAACAAGAACTGCACCGTATGCAAAGACCTCCTCAACCTCAGAGCCCGACATAAAACGAACCATATCGAAATCGTGAATTGTCATATCGAGGAATATACCGCCCGAAACCTTGATGTAGCTGACCGGCGGAGCACCGGGGTCACGGGAGCAAACCTTGAGTATATTGAGGTCACCTATCTGACCTCCCTCAACAGCCTTTCTTGCAGCCTTGAAATTGTGGTCAAAACGGCGGTTAAAGCCAACCTGATACTTTACATTACTGTTTTCAAGAGCCTTTTTAACCTCTAAAATCTTATTAACGTCGTGGTCAATCGGCTTTTCGCAGAAGATGTGCTTGCCCGCAGCAATAGCCTCAAGCGAAATTGTGGAATGTGTATCCGTTGATGAGCAGATGAGAACCGCCTGTATATCGTCATCCTCAAGGATTTTGTGATAATCGGTGTAGAACTCGTTTATGCCGAGACCCTTTGCCCATTCCTTTGTTTCCTCGGTGAGGAACGGGTCTGCGACTGCCTTTACGGTTGCTGATTTTACATATCTCATAATTGATTCGCAGTGTACTCTGCCAATACGTCCTGCGCCTATAATACCTACATTAATCATAATAATTTATCCTCCTGATTATATTGTTCCGTCCCAAGTGGAAACCTCTGTTTTTTTCATTTCTTCCTCATCGAACCAGCGTGTTGTTACGCACTTGCTTTCGGTAAAGAAGCGGTATGCATCCTTGCCGAGGCAGTGAAGGTCGCCAAAGAAGGACTGCTTGTGACCTGAGAACGGGAAGAATCCGATGGGAACGGGAATGCCGACGTTTACACCAACCATTCCGCCATCGGTATGGCGTGTAAATTCACGGGCATAATATCCGTTCTGCGTAAAGATAACGGAACCGTTTGCATAGGGGTTAGCGTTCATAACCGCAAGACCCTCCTCAAAGCTCTTAACTCTCTTGATGCAAAGCACGGGACCGAACACCTCATCACGTCCGATGGTCATATCCTCTGTAACGTGGTCAAAAATTGTCGGACCAACGTAAAAACCGTTTTCATAGCCCTCAACAACGCAATTTCTGCCGTCAAGGACAAGCTCTGCACCCTCGGCAACGCCCTTGTCAATATCGGCAAGAACCTCCTTATAGTGCTTTTCATATGTGATGGGTCCGAGCTTTGAGGTCTTGTCATAAGCCGGACCGATTTTAAGTCCCTTTGCCTGTTTAACAAGCTCCGCAACAAACTTATCGGCAATGCTCTCCTCAACAACACAGCAGCTCAAAGCCATACATCTCTGACCGGCACAACCAAAGGCAGAGTTCATAACACCTGCCGCAGTTCTCTCAATCGGAGTGTCTGCAAGAACGAGTGCATGGTTCTTCGCCTGACAAAGAGCCTGAACTCTCTTGCCTGTGCTTGCCGCCTTTTCATATATCAGCTTGCCGACCGGAGTTGAACCGACAAATGTAATTCCCTTAACGTCGGGGCTTTCGAGAATTGTATTGATTTCATTTCTGGAGCAGGTAACGACATTGATAACGCCATCGGGAACACCGGCTTCTTTATAAAGCTCGGCAATTCTCAATGCCGTTCTCGGTGTAAGGCTTGCCGCCTTGAGCACCATTGTGTTACCGCAAGCTATACAGGTGGGAGCCATCCAGCCAAAGGGTATCATTGCCGGGAAGTTGACGGGAACAATACCCGCAAAAACACCCATAGGCTCACGATACTTAACGGTATCGTAACCGCTTGAAGCATCCATAATGCTCTCGCCCATCATCAGCGACGGAACCTGAGTTGCAAGCTCGGTGCCCTCCTTTGCCTTGAGCACATCGCCCTCGGCCTCTGCCCAAACCTTGCCGTTCTCTTCGGCAACAAGCATTGTCAGCTCATCCATATGCTTGATAAGCAAATCGCGAATGTTGTAAAGAATTTGTGCCCTTTTGATTGCCGGAGTAGCTCTCCAGCCGGGGTAAGCCGCCTTAGCTGCGGCAATAGCTCCAAGCACCTCATCATTGGTACAGCAAGGGGCGTAGCCCGTCACCTCACCGGTGCTGGGGTTAACAAGTGTGTAATACTTTTCCGTCTTTGACTCAACGTATTGACCGTTGACAAAGTATTTGAGTTTTTCTGCGGACATCAGTAACATCTCCTATGTAAAATTAAATTATAAGCCTGCTTTTTCGGCAATGTATGCCCTTGCCATTTTAGCATATTTGAACGGATTCGCAATTGCCGGATCCTGCTCCGCCTCAACAAGCATCCAGCCTTCATAGCCTGACTCGTCAAGAACGTCAAAAATCGGCTTAAAGTCGATAGCACCGTCACCGGGAACAGTGAAAGCACCCATACGAACACCCTGGAGGAAGGACTTATGCTCATCCTTAACCTGCTTAACAACCTCGGGACGGATATCCTTGAGGTGAACGTGCTTAATTCTCTTTGCATATTTTTTAAGAACCGCCATATAGTCCTCACCGCAATATGCAAGATGACCCGAATCAAAGAGCAGATAAACCGCATCGGGATCACACATATCCATCATCTTATCAATTTCCTCGGCAGTCTGAACAACCGTACCCATATGATGATGGTAAACCAACGTAATTCCGTATTCCTTTGCAATGTTGCCGAGCTTGGAAAGTCCGTCGGTGAATTTTTTCCATTCCTCGTCATTCATAACATACTTTTTCTCGAAAACGGGTGTGTCCATCTGACCCTGTATGCTGTAGCTCTGCTCGGAAGCGCCTATACGCTTGGCACCGCAGCCCTTAAGGAATTCACAATTCTCTCTGAAATCCTTTTCGACCTCCTCAAAGGGCTTGGTCAGGATAAATGATGAAAACCAACGGTTTGCAATCTGAAGACCTCTGATATCAAGGTATTCGTGCATTTCCTCAACCGTTTTCGGGTACTTGTTTCCGATTTCACAGCCCTCAAAGCCCGCAAGTGCCATTTCACTTACACACTGCTGAAAAGTGTTTTCACTGCCGAGGTCGGGCATATCATCATTCGTCCAACCGATCGGAGCAATACCGAGTTTAATTTTCTTTGAATCCATATAAAACTCTCCTTTATGATAAATGATTTTTTAATACTTCTTTGCTTCGGAAAGCTTTTTGGTTCTTTCCGCAAGAGCCTCCCTGCCCTTTTCCGTTCTTGGATTATCGGAGCAGCCGACATTCCACCAACCGCCGTAGCCGTCGGTCATTGATTTCGGGAGAACCTTAATATCAATCAGCACACTCTTTGTCTGCTTGAGTGAATCAATCAAAGCCGCTTCAAGCTCTTTAAGCGTTTTGGCGGTATAGGTAACACAGCCGTAGCCCTTTGCACAGGCGGCATAGTCTATATTCATAAATTCTCCGTCACGGATAGGCTTGTCGCCGTCACGGAAACGCGCCTCGGTGCAAAGAGCATTGACACCTTGACCCATCTGGAGATTATTTATACAACCGAAAGAAGCGTTATCAAAGAGCAGAACATTTATTTTCTTGCCCTCCTGCAAGGATGTCAAAAGCTCGGAATGGAGCATATTGTAGCTTCCGTCGCCCGTGAAAGCATATACCTCTTGCTCGGGGCACGCAAGCTTTGAGCCGAAAGCACCCGCAATTTCATAGCCCATACAGGAATAGCCGTATTCCATATTGTAGGAATAGAGCTTGTCGGTTGTCCACATTCTCTGCATACAACCGGGGAGCGAGCCTGCCGCACCGATTGCAACTGCATCCTTCGGAATAAGCTTGCGTATAAGCGAAAGAGCCGCAGTTTGAGTGATTACACCGCCCGTAGCCTTAACAAAGCCGTCAACGGCATCAGGCATATAATTCGGTATTTCGGGAGTGTAATTTGTTCCGTATTCAGCCGAGGCAAGTCGGGACATTTCTTTATCCCAGCCGTCCTTGGCATCGGCAATTTCGGTTGTGTACGCCGTTTTGTAGCCGTCAAGATATTTTTCAAGTGCGGCAACGCCCTCTTTGGCATCGGCAACCATTTTGATACTGTCCAGCTTACCTGCATGGAAAGCGCTTGCGTTTACCGTAACAACCTGAGTGTCTGAATAAAGCCACTTTGATGATGTGGTAAAATCGGAAAATTTGGTACCTATACCGATAATCAAATCCGCAGCCGCAGCAACGGTATTTGCACTTGAATTACCCGTTACACCGATTCCGCCGAGGTTGAGATAATGGCTTGACTCAATGGCGCTTTTACCTGCCTGTGTTTCGGCAAATGGAATGTTGTGTTTTTCGCAAAAAGCCTTGACCTCTGCCCCTGCAAGCGAATATCTGACACCGCCGCCGACAATAACAAGTGGTTTTCTGCTTTTTTTAATTTCCTCGGCAACCGCCCTTACCTCATAATCGCAAGGAATTTGACGGGGAATAAAATGTACCCTTTTTCTGAAAAAATCAACGGGATAATCATAGCTTTCGCCCTGAACATCCTGACAAAGCGCAATCGCCGCCGCACCCGTATGTGCCGGATCGGTGAGAACACGCATTGCATTGGTCAAGGCGGTCATAACGTGCTCCGGACGTGTAACACGGTCAAAATAGCGAGTTACGGCTTGAAAAGCATCGTTTGTGGTGCAGATTCCGTCATCAAGCTGCTCAATCTGCTGCAAAACCGGATCGGGCTGACGGCTTGCAAAGGTGTCGCCCATAAAGAGCAAAAGCGGTATATTGTTGACCGTTGCGGTTGCCGCCGCAGTTACCATATTGGCAGCACCGGGTCCGATTGACGACATACAGGGAATAATTTTGAGCCTGTTGTTCATCTTTGCATATGCAGTTGCGGCTTGAGCCATTCCCTGCTCGTTCCTGCCCTGCATAACCTTTATTGAGTGCTCCGCCTGAGAGAGAGCTTCACCGACGCCGAGAACACAGCCGTGACCGAATATCGCATAGAAAAGCTCAACGAATTTACTTTCGATAAGCTCTCCGTTTTGCTCTATGGCAACGTACTGATTATCAAGGTATTTGACGATCGCCTCACCGGCAGTCATTCTGATAGTTTTCATATTGGCAAAATCCTTTCTGCGGAATTTTCCGTGGAATAAATAACAAGTTTCAAGTTTTTGAGGCATAACGGAAAAAATCCGTTTGATTTATTTTGGCGAGAGATTTTTCGTTAGGTCGTGAAAGGGGTTGAAGCCAATATTGTTATATTGACGAAAACACTTTTGCGGCATAACGGAAAGAAAGCCATCCAGTTCATTTTGGCGAGAGATTTTTTCGTTAGGTCGTGAAAGGGGTTGAAGCCAATATTGTTATATTG
>CAYYLP010000006.1:63787-91153 GCA_964472865.1 uncultured Ruminococcus sp.
GGGTTGAAGCCAATATTGTTATATTGGCGAAAACACTTTTGCGGCATAACGGAAAAAGATCCGTCAAAATTAGGCTTGGGCTACCATTTCACCGTATATATCCTTTTCTTCTTTTATGAATGCTTTAACCTCGTCAACGGTCGGCATAAAGAGCGAGCAGCCGTGAGCCGCAACAAGCATTGAAGCGGAGGCACTGCCGAGCTCAAGACATTCGGTGATGTCAAGATTTTCAAGGAGTCCGTAGATAAAGGCGGAGCCGTAGCCGTCGCCGCCGCCGAAGGACTTGAACGCCTTGACCGGGAACGGCTTGATGGAATATTCGCCGTCGGCGGTGTGGGCGGTTGAGCCCTGCTTGCCGTGCTTGATGATGACAATTTTATTGCCCATGGTCATCCAATGAGCCGCCGTTTCTTTGTCGGTTCTGCCGGGTGCGGAAATAGCCTCGGTGAGGTCAAATTCCTCACGGGAGCCCATTACCATATCACTGTTCGAGGCAACAATTGAGTAATAGATAGCGATTTCGTCGGCATTCTTCCAGTTATACGGACGGTAATCTATATCAAAGATGATTTTTGTTCCAACCTTCTTGGCAAGGTACATTGCTTTAAGACACGCCTCACGGGACGGACTTTGAGAGAGAGCTGTACCGCTGATAAGGATAGCCTTGGCGGATTTGATGTAGTCCTCGTCAACATCATCGGGGTGAAGCATAAGGTCTGCGATTCCGTCACGGTACATAAGGATGCTGCTCTCATGCTCCGATTTTATTTCGGTAAAGGTAAGTCCGAGCTTTTCGCCGCCTTTGGTACGTGTAACGTGGGAAATATCAATACCCTCATCGGCAAAGAAATTTTCAACATAGGTGCCAAATTGGTCATCGGAAACCTTACCGATAAAGCCAACCTTTTTGCCCAAGCGTGCAAGTCCGACAGCTATATTTGCAGGTGAACCGCCAACGTATTTTTTGTAATTTTCGCATTTATCAAGCGTATTGTAGTAATCCGTCGGGTTAAAGTCAATCGCAACTCTGCCAATCGGGATAAGGTCGAGCTCTCTCGACTCATCAAAATCAATATACTTCATTATAAAACCTCCGAGTTAAAATCAGTCAATGTGTATTCCGCGAGCTTCTCTTTGCTGTGCAAGCTCACGAGTAATTTTTTCCATCTTTTCACCGACAAGGTCATAGCCCTTGAGCGGAATAAGGCTGAACATAAGGCTCAAGCCGGGTACGATGGAAATGAGGGCAAACATAGCGTATCTCATTCCAAAGGAAAGATCGGTTGCGGCAACAACAGCCGTCTTTTCAAGCATTGCGGCAGGGTCAAGACCTATTACAAGGTACATAACGATGATGCCTGCGGTCGCAACAGCATTGCCAAGCTTATTGACAAAGCCCTGACACGCCGAGCCGAGACCGGTTTCTCTGAATCCGGTTTCCCATTCCATATAGTCAAGGCAGTCGGCAATCATTGCATAGGATGCAACATTGAGAACACCGAGAGGAACGGCGGCAATGATGAGGAACGGTATACAGATGAAGAAGCTCCAGCCTTTTGCGATAACGAAATATCCGATGAGCGAGGTCAAAAGACTTGCGCCGAAGCCGAAAACACTTGTGGTAACAACAATTTGCTTGTAGTTGAATTTCTTGATAAGCATCGGCATAAATACCATTGAGCCGAACATACCGATTGCGGAGCAAGCGGAAAGAATTGTACTTACCGTTGAAACGCTGCTCGAAATCGCCGCTGATCTCTGGTCGGCAGTCATTACACTCAAATCACCGCCGATATAAACCGCATAACGTGCAACGTGAACAGCCGCCGCCTGAATCATATATCTGCCGGCGCTGAGAATACCCATAACAATAACAAGCATAAGAGGCTTGCACTTGAAAATTCTCGAAAGCTGCGAGGGCTCACCGGGAACGTGCTTTTTGTCGGGAATGATAACACGCTCCTTGACGTGGCGGTATGAGCCGACAAAGAGAATAACACCGATAACACAGGCAAAAATTGCAATGAGAATATATTTCAGCTTATCACTGTTAATATTGCCGGAGGCGTCAACCTCTGTGAATTTGTTGAATATTGCGGTAACAAAGGAATTGTCAGAGACCTGCATTTTTTTGCATAAGCTTGTAAGGAAGAAGCCGATTCCCATAAACAAGGCCATGGGGATTGCCGAGCCGACACCGTTAAAGGTACGGGCAAGAGAAATCAGTCGGCCTCTCTCATTCGGGTTCGGAGTCATAACATTCGGCAAGCTCCAGAAGGGCACGTCCGCCGCCGTGTAAATCATTCCCCACATAACGTAAATGATGCCGGCGTAAATCATCAATCCGGTGCTGCTTAAATCGGGGCAATAAAACATAAGGAAGGTTGTAATTGCAATGGGCAACGCCATATATATGACATACGGCTTCATCTTGCCACGCTTGGTTGTGTGACGGTCAACAATCATACCCATAAGTGGGTCGTTGATTGCATCCCATACTCTTGCCAAAAGCATAAGCAGAAGCACAAAAATAAGCGGAAGCTTCATTACATTGGTATAGAAATCCGAAATGTATGAAGACATCACGCTGTAGACCATTCCTTGTCCCAAGCCTGCCCAACAAAATGCTCGGAACTCCTTTTTGCCTATGAAATTTTCTTTCATAACATCGCCGTGAACGGCTTTTGAGGGTGTTTTTTCGGTAGTGTTTGCCATACTAAAACTCCTTATTTCCAATTTGACAGATTAGCTTATTCTATCTGTTTTATTTTAACATATCTCTTTTCCCCTTGCAATATAAAATATAAAAAATACACAAAAAAATAACGGATTACAATAACCTG
The DNA here is from genome assembly GCA_964472865.1 of uncultured Ruminococcus sp. Classification (GTDB taxonomy): domain Bacteria; phylum Bacillota; class Clostridia; order Oscillospirales; family Acutalibacteraceae; genus CAG-488. The sequence continues at coordinate 66,631 of CAYYLP010000006.1, forward strand.
CACCTATACGGGGGCTTTCAATGCCGAAAAAACTGCCAAAATGCCGATTTTTGCATTTTTCGGCAAGGAAAAGGCTTGCACGGGCAAAAGCTCGCACAAGCCGGAATGTGTTTATTTACTTCAATCAGAAAGCAAAGTTTGAGAATGCAACCGAGGTCTTTGCGTCGCCAGCGGCAGTCTTAATTGTAACGATGTACTTAACCTTTGTCATATCAACGTGCCAATCATAGGAAATGTTGAGAGAAACAAGGTTGCCTGTCTTTGCATTTACGGTTGCGGTAACCTTGATGTTGCTGTTGGTCTCGGAAACAGCCTCAACCGAACCGTTGTCAATATTGTTGATACCGGTATGGATATTCGAAGCACTCTTGTAGTCAAAGGCAATCTTATCACCGGAGCCGCAGTAAAGACCGATTCTGTTGATGGCGTTGGTATCGGAAGCTCCGGAGCCGTCAGCCTTGCTTGAGCCGTTCTTGAGTGTAAGACTGATAACATAGTTATCGCCACTCTGCTTGCAGGTTGCCGCAGTGAGGTCGTTTGCGGTAAGGGATGCCTTGCCGATTTCGCCAACCTTGCCCTTGGTGTTCTTGTACTCTGTTGTGCCGACACCGAGGAACTTGTTAACCTCATTGACAACGATATCCATTTTGAGGAGAGCACCGCCGTCAAGATTGCTCAAGGAGGTTACTCTCTTTTTGGAGAAGCCCGCCTTCTGGTTTACCGCCTTGTTGACAGCGGCATTATAGTAAGCTGCGATATCTGCCTTTGAGGACGGAATTTTGGAAGCCGTTGAGGAAGAACTCGGCTTTGCTGTCGGTGACGAAGATGATGATGACGGAGCTGCTGTCGGGTCATCTGCCGAGGGCTCGCCTGCCGAAGGCTCATCCGTTGCCGAGGGATCCTCTGCCGAAGGCTCGTCTGCCGAAGGCTCATCTACCGAGGGCTCATCCGTCGAGGGGTCAACCGACGGGTCTGCCGAAGCATCTACCGATACCGCACTCGCCGAAGCCTTTGCAGCCTCAACCTTTGCATCACCGATTTTGCCAACACAAACAACCGAGGTTATTGCAACGGCAATAACACAAATCAAGGCTGTTACGCACTGAAAAACTGTCTGTTTCATAAAATACCTACTCCAATTCTTTTTATTCTGCCGTGAAAACAAAGAAATTCTTTTTTCACGGCAGAGATTATAGCATATTTCTTTTGAAAAATCCAGTATTTTGTCCAACATTCATCAATATTACACAACTTTTTATTCAAACAACATCAAACAAACTCAACATATTTTTTCAATACGCATTTCTGCCTTTGCTTTGTCAAAAAAGCTTCACATTGTCGTAATATTTCAAGTCAATATGCCTGTTTTGCAAATCAAGCCTCACCCATTAAAAAATTATAAAAATTCATATCTTTTTAATGGATTTTTGCTTACTGTTATGATATAATGCTTTTAAATAGGCTTACGGTAAGCACTGATTACTATAGTGTAATTTTACTTTTTTTAAAGGAGAGCTTAAATTGAGCAAAAAATTCATTTCCTGGAACGTCAACGGAATAAGAGCCTGCGTAACCAAGGGCTTTCTTGATGTGTTCAAAGTGCTCGATGCGGATATTTTCTGCGTTCAGGAAACAAAGCTTCAGGAGGGTCAGCTTGATTTGGAGCTTGACGGATATCATCAATATTGGAGCTACGCCGAAAAGAAAGGCTATTCCGGCACGGCAATTTTCACAAAAGAAAAGCCGCTCACCGTCACCTACGGGCTCGGTATTGCGGAGCTTGACACCGAGGGAAGAATTATCACACTTGAATTTGACGATATTTATTTTATAACGGAATATGTACCGAACGCACAGGACGGTCTGAAAAGAATTGACCACCGTATGAAATGGGAAGATGCGTTCAGAGCCTATGTCAGCGAGCTGCAAAAGAAAAAGCCCGTTGTTTTCTGCGGTGACCTCAATGTTGCTCACAACGAAATCGACCTGAAAAATCCAAAAACCAACCGTGGTAACGCAGGCTTTTCCGACGAGGAAAGAGGCAAATTCGGTGAGCTGCTCGGTGCAGGCTTCATAGATACCTTCAGATATTTTTATCCCGACCTCGAAAACGCATACAGTTGGTGGTCATACCGCTTCAAGGCAAGGGAGAAAAACGTCGGCTGGCGTATTGATTATTTCTGTGTTTCCGACGCTCTTAAAGACAGGCTCGAAGGAGCAAAAATTCATTCCGAAATTTACGGCTCAGACCATTGCCCGGTTGAGCTTATACTCAAATAAGAGGGATTTAAAATGACAAAGAAAAACAAAACAATTCTTATAATTCTTTCTGCGGTGCTGGCGGTAAGCATTGTCTTTACCGGCTTGAGCTTCGGCGGCATCCTTTCGGGCAAGCTTAATGCAAGCAACGGTGTTGCCTTTTCAACGGTTGTCAGCGGTGAATTCAAGTCTGAATATCCGCTTGTGCAAACCGAGCTTGAAAATGTTTTTTATGAAGCTTATCCCGACGGCACAATCAAATATTACAAATATTCCGACAACAGCTTTAACGAGGTAAGCGGCGTAAAAACAAAAAAAATTACCATCGCTTGCAGCTACCAAAAGGTGCCGATAACGCTCCACTATATAGAGGATACCGATGTAGGTACTATCGGCTACGGACTTTTTTCAATTGAGCAATCCTCAAGCGTCCAAAGCTTTTCGTACATATTCGCACGTCTTGTCGATTGCCCGACCTCCTATAAAAAAACAGCCCGAACAAATCACGTTCTGCTGCTTGATATGGATGCGGAGGATGCCTATAAGGCGGACAAAACCTACTCCGATATATATTCGTTTGATATGAATTCGGGAACGGCAACGCTTATTGTTTCTTCAAGAGACCGAATTGTTCAGGAGGATGCCACGCAGGACGAGAATTGGACGGTGTTCACCGACAGCTCCGTTAACGGTATGTGCCACTATGATTGGTTTGCAACCGCAAGATATCACGACAACGATGCCGAAAAGCTGCTCTATGACTTTATGTCGGTCGAAAGCTCAAGAAGTGTCAGAAAGGCTTCGGCAACCGTGCTTGTAAATTCTCCGAGCTATCAGCTTTGGGAAAAGGACGGCAGCGTTTACTGCTTCTCCGACACGGACGATGGCTTCAATCTTATCAAGGACGGCAAAAAGGACAATGTCCTCAAGGAGTTTGAGGGAAGCTTTTCCGACTACGCCGTCAGCGGTCATTTTATTCTTGACCCGTCCTCCATGGAATTTACCGACGTCTACACCGGCGAGACTCTTTCCGCCAAAAAAGCAAGCTTTGAAGCTCTCTCCGGCTTTGCGGTTTCTCCGGGCGGCAAGCAATTTGCCGTTTTCTGCAACGGAAGCGCTCAGGCGATGATAATCTACGATTTGGAAAATGATGTAGCCGAAATTGTTACGGCAAACGATATTTTTGACGGTGGAATTGCCAATTACTGCTTTATCAACAACAAAACCCTTGTGGTTTCGTGCTATACCGAGGACGGAACGGCGCTTAACCGTATTGTTACAATATAAAAGGAGCGATTAAGATGTCAAAAAGAACCGATTACATTTCGTGGGACGAATACTTTATGGGCGTTGCTCTGCTTGCGGCAAAGCGCAGCAAGGACCCCAACACTCAGGTGGGTGCCTGTATTGTCAACAGCAACAACAAAATTATGTCGGTCGGCTACAACGGCTTCCCGCTTGGCTGTAACGACGATGAATTTCCGTGGGACAGAAGCGGCGAAAGCGATTATGACACAAAATACCCCTATGTTTGTCACGCCGAGCTCAATGCAATTCTCAACAATGCCGGTGCACCACTCAACGGTTGCAGCGTTTATGTCGCTCTTTTCCCTTGCAACGAATGTGCAAAGGCAATTATTCAATGCGGAATAAAAAAGGTTTTCTACCTTTCCGATAAATATAACGGCACAAGCGGAAATCTTGCTTCAAAGAGAATGTTCGATGCCGCCGGAGTTGAATACCGGCAGCTAAAGCTCCCACACAAAGAAATCACAATCAACTTTGACGAAACACTTGTATAATTACGGAAATTGTGATATAGTAAATAAATATTAAGATATAAATCCCGAAAGGAATGAGAATAATGGGTCTGATTAAAAAAATCTTCGGTGATTACTCTGCCCGAGAGGTAAAAAGAGTTATCCCGATAAAAGATAAGGTTCTCGCCCTTGAAGAAGAATATTCAAAGCTTTCCGATAAGGAGCTTCAGGCGAAAACCCCCGAATTCAAGCAAAGACTTGCCAACGGTGAAACACTCGATGACATTCTGCCCGAGGCATTTGCCGCCTGCCGTGAGGGCTCCCGGCGTGTGCTCGGTATGAAGCACTTCCCCGTCCAGATTATCGGTGGAATCGTCCTGCATCAGGGTCGAATTGCGGAAATGAAAACAGGTGAAGGTAAAACTCTTGTTGCTACCCTCCCCGCCTACCTCAATGCACTTTCCGGTAACGGTGTTCACATCGTTACGGTCAATGATTACCTCGCTCGCCGTGACTCCGAATGGATGGGCAAGCTCTATAGGTTTATGGGGCTTACCGTCGGTCTTATCGTTCACGGTCTGGATAACGAGGAACGTAAGGCAGCCTACGCCGCCGATATCACCTACGGAACAAACAACGAAATGGGCTTCGACTATCTTCGTGACAATATGGTTCCCTATAAAGAAAACAAGGTGCAGCGCGGTCACAACTTTGCCGTTGTGGATGAGGTTGACTCAATCCTTATTGATGAGGCCCGTACTCCCCTCATCATTTCCGGTCGAGGCGACCAATCGACGGAGCTTTACACCCTTGCCAATAATTTTGTAAGAACACTTTCCAAGGCGGTTGTCAAGGAGATCGACTCCAAGCAAAACGCCGAGGACGTTGCCGACGGTGACTACATCGTTGACGAAAAAGCTCGTTCGGCATCGCTGACAAAGAGCGGTATTGCCAAGGCAGAGGCATATTTCAATGTTGAAAACCTTATGGATGCCGAAAATATGACCCTGCTCCACCATATCAACCAGGCTATAAAAGCCATCGGTGTTATGCGCCGTGATATTGACTATGTTGTTAAAGACAATCAGGTTCTCATCGTTGATGAGTTTACCGGTCGTATTATGCTCGGTAGGCGCTACAACGAGGGTCTGCATCAGGCAATTGAAGCCAAGGAGGGCGTTAAGGTTGAGCATGAGAGCAAAACTCTCGCAACCATCACCTTCCAGAATTATTTCCGTCTTTACAAAAAGCTTTCGGGTATGACCGGTACAGCTATGACGGAAAGCCAAGAATTCCAGGAGATTTATTCGCTTGACGTTGTCGAAATCCCGACAAACAAGCCGATGATTCGTATAGATAACCACGATGTTGTTTACAAGACCGAGGCAGCCAAATACAACGCACTCATTGAGCAGGTTATTGCCTGTCACGAAAAAGGTCAGCCGGTGCTTGTCGGTACAGTTTCAATTGAAAAATCCGAAATTCTCTCCAAGCTTCTCAAATCAAGAGGCATCAAGCATGAGGTACTCAACGCAAAATTCCACGATAAGGAAGCTGAAATTGTTGCTCAGGCAGGTAAATTCGGCGCCGTGACCATTGCCACAAATATGGCAGGTCGTGGTACCGATATTATGCTCGGCGGTAACTCCGAATTTCTTGCAAAGGCCGCAATGCGCCGCAAGGGCTATTCCGAGGAAATGATTGTTGAGGCGACGGGCTTTGCCGAGACTGATGATGAGGAAACCATCAACGCAAGAAAGGAATATGCGGAGCTTGAGGGTAACTTTAAGGCATCCATCAAGGACGAAGCCGACAAGGTTCGTGAAGCAGGCGGTCTTTTCATAATCGGTACAGAGCGTCACGATTCACGCCGTATCGACAACCAGTTGAGAGGACGTTCCGGACGTCAGGGCGATCCGGGTGAAAGCCGCTTCTACCTCTCGCTTGAGGATGACCTTATGCGCCTTTTCGGCGGCGAAAGACTTCAGGGTGTTATGAACACACTCGGAGCGGATGAAAATATGCCGATCGATTCAAAGATGGTTTCCAAATCTATCGAATCCGCCCAGAAAAAGAAGGAGTCGCAAAACTTTGCCATCCGTAAAAATGTCCTCCAATATGACGACGTTATGAACAGACAGAGAGAGCTTATTTACGAGCAGCGTAACCGCGTTCTCGATGGTGAGGATCTCAAGGCATCAATTCTCAAAATGCTCGATGAATCCGTTACCGAATCCGTTGACTTCTACTGCGCCGCCGCCCTCCCCAAAGAGGAATGGAACATCATAGGTCTTAAAGAAAAATATCTCGGTTGGATTACCGAGCCCGACGATTTTGAGGATACGGACAGCTTTGACCGTGAGGAGGCCAAGGAGCTTCTTATCGGCAGAGGTCACGAGCGCTACGAAATGCGTGAGACCGAGCTTACACCCGAAATTATGAGAAGCCTTGAGCATATGATTCTTTTGAGAAACGTCGATACCTTCTGGATGGATCATATTGATGCTATGGAGGAGCTCAAAAGAGGTATTACCCTGCGTGCTTACGGCAATCAGGATCCCGTTGTTGCATACAGGATGGAAAGCTACGATATGTTTGACGAGATGAGCAATTCAATCCGTGAAAACACCGTTAAGCAAATGCTCACCGTTCGTATCAGAACCGAGGAGGATACCAAGCGTGAGCAAACCGCAAAGGTTACATCCGAAAGTGGCTCGGACGGCAGCGAAAAGGGTCGAACAATCCGCAAAAAGGCCGCTCCCGGTCCTAATGATCCCTGTCCCTGCGGCAGCGGAAAAAAATATAAAAAGTGCTGCGGCAACCCCGCAAACCACGGCAAATAATCAACACACGAGCTGTCACACCACCAAGTGACGGCTCTGCTTGCTTTACACTATCGAAAGGATGTCTAATATGACCTACATTGCTAAATATATATCCGCCCTGCTTTCCGTGATTCTCTGCTTCATCGTGTTTTATCCTGCTATGATTAAACAAAATTCCGAGCAAAAGCAGGTCAATATTACCGAGCAGACCGAAAGACTCGAACAACTCCGAGAGGCTTACAAAAACGGCAATTATTCCGGAATCGACGAAAACCGGTTCTGCGATTTTAACCTTGATGCCGCCTATGCCGAGGGTGTAAAATTCAATGAGGTCGCATTTATCGGCACTCACAACAGCTATCAAAAGGAATGCGTTTCGGCAAGACAAAGGCTATTTGACAGCGTTTCCACCGTCACTTTCGGACTTGTCAACGCTGAAAAGTCAAGATTTTCAAGCGATTATCTCACCGATCAGCTCAACCTCGGCATAAGAAGCATTGAGCTTGACATTGAAACGGTTGTCAAGGACGATACCGTGAGCTTTGTCTGCACACATGAGCCTGTTTTTGACACAACCTCACACTGCTATGCCCTTGAGCTTGCACTTGAGGAATTGAAGCTCTGGTCAGATGCCAACCCCAACCACCTGCCCGTAACGGTTATAATCGAGCCTAAAAAAGCCTTCATCCCCGAAGAAAATATGCGTTACTTCACCTGCGAATATGCCAACCTTCTCGGTGAGCTTGCCGAAGAAATATTCGGCGAAGCTCTCCTCACCCCTGCCGATATGCTGAGAGACCACAATTCATTCGGTGAAATGAGAGCCGCTGACGACTGGCTGACTCTCGACGAAACAAAGGGTAAGATAATGCTTCTCCTGCACGAAACCTCTGTCACGGAGGACTATATAAAGCAGGACAGCTCGGTAAAATCCCAGGTGATGTTCCCGATGCTCCGCTACGGTGATGCAGACCGAGACTGTGCATCTTTTTTAATTATCAACAAAGCAAGAGATATAAAGGAGCAGGCAGCGGAGGTACTCGGTAAAAACCTGATTATCCGAACAAGGTCGGATAATTTTGGCTCATATAAGGAGGAAAGCTCGGCAATAGCACTCGCAAGCGGAGCGCAAATCGTTTCCACCGATTATCCGCCAAAAACCGATATGACCGATGTTGAGCGTGTTGTCACATTTGACGGCGGCTGCACTGTGCATCTGGTAAAAAAATAACAAACATAAATCGAAAAACGCCCATGAGCTAAAAAGTGCTCACGGGCGTTTTTCATATTCTCTGTTGAAATTCAGAAATCAGTACAAACAAATGTAAAAAGCAAGAAAATGAATTACCGTTCCGCCGAGGATAAAAAGATGAAAAACAAAATGGTAGTATTTTTTGAAACGACCCTTGGCGTAAAAAATTGTACCGAGTGTGTAAACCACACCTCCGACCAAAAGCATAACAAAAAGCTCAAGCCAGTCTGCATCGCTCTTGTAAATCGGGATAAACAGAAAAATGCACATCCAACCGAGCAGCATATACAAAACCATTTGCAGCGTGTTGTATTTTTCCTGGTCAATAAAGGTCAGAGCGATACCGAGCACGGCAGTCACGGCGCTGACCGAGATGCAAGCGATTGCAAGCCATTTGTAATACGGAAGAACATCCAAAATCATAAGCGGAATACTTGTGCCGGTTATCAGCACAAAAATTACGGCGTGGTCAACAAGCCTTGCAAATTTTTTCGGATTACCCGGAGCCAGCCAATGATAAATTGCCGAGCTGCCGTAAAGAATAATCATTGCAGTGCCGAAAATTACCGAGCTGATTATGTGAGGAATATCGTGTGATTTAATAAGTAAAAGAATCATTGCAACGATGCCGAAGCCGACACCGATTATGTGAGAAATTGAATTTGCCCTATCCTCCGTTTTGGTATAAACCGGAAGACGGATTTTGTCATACGACATAAAAAGCACCTCTTTTAAGCTGTTTTTGATTGAATTCACGTTACCGTGTCAACACTTATATTGTACCCGATGCACAGCCAAAAGTCACCCTACACCCCATTTTTACCTCTCTACACCCACTCTACTCCCGGTAGAGTTGATTTTTTCGAGCTCTACCGCACAAAAATCGACCTTTTTTGAAAAATTTTCCGTTTAAGACTTGATAAATCTTTCACGCATTGATATAATAAAAAGGATAAAATACCGAAAGGAGATTTTTAATAATGAACTATTCAGCAGAAGTTCAGGGAATGTGCTGTGTAGCCAAGGGTCCGAAGCATGACCCGGCTCCGATTCCCGAAGAAGGCAAGTGGATTGCCGCAAAGCAGATCACCGATATCTCAGGTTATACTCACGGTGTGGGCTGGTGTGCTCCGCAGCAGGGTGCTTGCAAGCTTTCCCTCAATGTTAAGGGCGGCGTTATCGAGGAGGCACTCGTTGAAACAATCGGCTGCTCGGGTATGACTCATTCCGCAGCTATGGCTGCCGAAATTCTTCCCGGCAAGACAATTCTTGAGGCTCTCAACACAGATCTTGTTTGTGATGCTATCAACACCGCAATGCGTGAGCTCTTCCTTCAGATTGTTTACGGTCGTACACAGTCCGCTTTCTCTGAGGACGGTCTTGTTATCGGTGCAGGTATGGAGGATCTCGGTAAGGGCGCTCGCTCCATGGTCGGTACAATGTACGGCACAAAGGCAAAGGGCGTTCGTTATCTTGAAATGACAGAGGGCTACTGCACAAGAATGGCTCTCGATGCCGATGATCAGGTTATCGGTTATGAGTTCGTTTCTCTCGGCAAGATGACCGACTTCATCAAGAAGGGCATGGAGCCGAACGAGGCTTATGAGAAATCCAAGGGCACATACGGTCGCTTCGATGAGGCGGTTAAGTATATCGACCCGAGAAAAGAATAATTAAAGGAGGAATAACGCAATGGCACAGTTTGAAGGTTACGAGAGACGTGAGGCTAAAATCCTCGGCGTTCTTAAAGAATACGGTATTTCCTCCATTGATGAATGTAAGGAAATTACACTTGCAAAGGGCATTGACGTTGATCAGATCGTTCGCTCAACTCAGCCGATTTGCTTTGAAAATGCTATCTGGGCTTACACAGTAGGCGCAGCTATCGCTATCAAGACAGGCTGCACAAAGGCTGCTGATGCCGCTGCCGCTATCGGTATCGGTCTTCAGAGCTTCTGTATCCCCGGCTCCGTTGCCGAAAACCGTAAGGTTGGTCTCGGTCACGGCAATCTCGGTAAGAGACTTCTCTCCGAGGAAACAGAGTGCTTCGCATTCCTCGCAGGTCACGAGTCATTCGCCGCTGCAGAGGGTGCTATCAAAATCGCTCTTAACGCTAACAAGGTTAGAGTTAAGCCGCTTCGTGTTATCCTTAACGGTCTTGGCAAGGATGCCGCAATGATCATTTCCAGAATCAACGGCTTCACCTTTGTTGAGACAGAGTTTGATCCGTATTCGGAGGAGGTTAAGGTTGTTTACGAGAAGGCGTATTCAAACGGTCCGAGAGCAGACGTCAAGTGCTACGGTGCTGACAATGTTCCCGAGGGCGTTGCTATCATGAAGCTCGAAAATGTCGGCGTTTCCATCACAGGTAACTCCACCAACCCAACTCGCTTCCAGCATCCCGTTGCCGGCACCTACAAGAAGTGGTGTGTTGAGAATGGCGTTAAGTATTTCTCTGTTGCTTCCGGCGGCGGCACAGGTCGTACACTTCATCCGGACAATATGGCAGCAGGTCCGTCCTCTTATGGTCTTACAGACACAATGGGACGTATGCACTCCGATGCTCAGTTTGCAGGTTCTTCTTCTGTTCCCGCTCACGTTGAGATGATGGGTCTTATCGGTATGGGTAACAACCCGATGGTCGGTGCAACAGTTGCTTGCGCAGTTGCAGTTGAAGAGGCTATGAAATAAGCCTTAACTAGCAATATCAAATATAAATCAAGGACTTCTACAGGGCAAAATCTGTAGAAGTCCTTATTTTTTGTGATGCGAATATCGTAATTATGTCGTTGCTAAAAATACGCTCAAAACCATGAATTCACCTTAAAACCGGGCTCCCTAATAAGCTCATTCACGAAGCTTCCCACGCCCTCGGACACAACCGCCTTTGCGTTGTTGGGGAACATTATATCAGATAAAGATTAAAACAAAAGAGCCGCCGAAGCGACTCTTTTGCAAAATTGCCTTCAATTAATTTCTTCAACCTTAACTATTATATTAGTTCGTTCTTCGTAGTAAATCTTATATATTTCTCCTTTGTCAAAATTTTCCGGATAAATATCCCTTTTGTTTACCGCATCCAATGTGAAACTTTTACGGTACTTGCCTCCATTATCATAAAAGTAAAAAGAATAGTTACGTGATATAATACAGCCTCTAAAGAGAACAGCTGAAGAATCATATTCACCATCAATCACAGTGATTTTAGGATTAATGCATGCCGGAATATATTGACAAGCAGTACTATATATACAAAATCCAATAGCAAATACTCCAATTATCATTTTTAATTTATGCCATTTTTGGGTATTCCAAAAATGACTGCTTATTAACATCGCCAGTCCTCCAAATCCGATTAAAATAAACATAAAAGCAAATTCATAATAAATACAATTAAAATTATACATTGTTTTCACCTCAACTTTAAAAACAACAGCATTTATTAAAATATATAGTTTATTGTGTTAGTGGTATTCTAAATTCATAAAACATTTCCAATCGTATTGAGCATAAACTCAAATACGTTTGCTGCACCACGACCTAATTTATATTTATTAGCCATTTTTTTACTTATTTGGCGTGCTGTTATTTGGGCATGCTTTTTATATTGTTGACCGGCATATGTTGAATAGTTTTTTGGAAGTTTAGAGTCTATTAGTCTTGAAACTTTACCTGCCACTGCACTAACTCCAACATCCAACAGAAGATTACCTAAAAAATCCATAGAATACTGAGCAATTGTAAATTTCTCGCCTTTAATACTATTTTCGATTCCTGAAATTCCAACAGAAACAACACTTCTCATTAAAGCACTTGTAATACCGGAACCCGGTATTAAAGCTGTTACACCAGCTGAAATGTAGTCACCTAACGATGATGTAGGAATAAAAATATCTTTACCTTTTTCGCCTGCAATTAAGTTGCAAATTATATCTGAAGCATATTGAGAGCCAACCCCGACAGCAACGGCAGCAATCCAAATATTGCCATCTAAATCCTTATTCATAAGGGGGTTGTTGTCACAATAGGAATAAAGATTCTTATCATACAAATCACTTTGAGATTTTAAAATATTCCAATTGTCGCTGTTTAAAAACCTCTTTGTTGCCGGGTCATAATAACGAGAATTTACATAATACATACTCGTTTCCGAGTCGTAGTAATATCCACGATAGCGGAGTGGGTTAAGGTCTGCAATGTTTTGGGTGTCGGCATCGGTGGAGTGCGTGGTTGTCACGCCCCCATGCATTGTAGTCGTAGCTTGCAACGAACACACCTGCTGAGTTATAAATCTCGACAACGTCACCTCGCCAGTTGCAGACGTAGTAATAATCGGTAAAGGTTGAACCGGTTTTGTAGCGTATTCCCGACGGATTTCCGTCCGAATCGTAGAAATAGTACAAAGCACTGTCATCGCTGAGTGTTTCATACTGCAAGCGACTGCCGACATAGTAATACTTATGCTCCGAACCGACATTGGGAATTTTCTTTGATGTTCTCAGTCCGTCAACATCATAAGTAAACTCGAACCGCATTTGCATAAGCTGCATTGAAGCAAGCTGTCTGCCGTTTTGCCATGTGAGTGTAAAGCCTTTGTACTGCAACGGATTACCGATTTCGTCATAGGTAAAGTTAATGCCGTTGTATGACGTCAGCTTGTCTTTCCAGTTGGTATCGTCATAGGCATAGCTTGTCGTTCTTGTTGCCGTAACGCCGTCAAAGCTGCCCCACGTCAGCGGATAACGCACTGTTGAAAGAATGTTTCCGCCGTTGTCATAAGTATACACCTCTGTGCAATTTTTTGCAAGGTCATCCGCACGAATAAGCTGATTTAATTCATCATAAGCAAATTGCTGCTGCTTTTCGTAAGTTGAACCGGAAACGCTCTTGTCTCTGCGTGTTATCAGCGTTATATTTCCGTTTGCATCGTAGGTGATTGCCTGTTCAGAGTCAAGTCATTCACCCTTAATTTTATTCCGCAAATCAGTAAAGAAGCTCTCATCTTTTTCAACTATATTTTATCTCTTTTTATAATGCCCTGTCAATGTTAATTCATAAATTTTTTCGGATAACAAAAAACCTGTTCTCTTATGAAAACAAGTTCTTTTGGCGCGCTGCAAGGGATTTTTCCGGTGCTGCCGCACCTGTCGCCTCGCTACGCTCGTTGCCCCCGTCGGCAAAAACAGTCCACCGGACTGTTTTCTTCCGCAAGCTTCGCTTGCTCCCTCCTTGTTCGAATCCCTTGCTGCAAACAAATGGAGTTGCAAACAAAAAAGAACCTGTTCTCTTATGAAAACAAGTTCTTTTGGCGCGCTGCAAGGGATTCGAACCCCTGACCTTTTGGTTCGTAGCCAAAAAAGAGTTTTGACCTCAAGCCCTTGATTTTACTTGGTTTCAAGACTATTTTGAAATTTTATTTACAAATTATTTTCAAAAAAAATCCTGAATATGCTCAATTATTTTGATTATTCAAAATATCAAGATAGCTTTTGTTTATCTCTTTTATAGCGTTTGAATTGTCTATTTGTGATTTGTCAATATAGTATCTGTTTGTGGTTCGAATATCCGAATGTCCCATTAATGAGGCAATAACTACAGGATGCACATTGTTGTTTACAAGATTGGTTGCGAAAGTATGACGTAAATCATAAGGCGTAAATTTTTCGATTGACAATTTTTTGTCCTCCTCGGTTCTTGTGGGGTCATATTTATTCTTTTTATTGCAATAGTAAATATCCATATCTATCAAATACGACCTCCATCTGCTTTTTAGAGCCGATTCGGAAATCAATCCGCCTTTTTTGTCTGTAAAAATCAGCTCATTCCTTTTGTGATAAAGTTTACCTTTTTCTATTAAGTCGTTCATTATATCGGGTATGGTTATTGAACGCTTTCTATACTCGGTTTTTGTGAGGTCATCTTTAAATTTTGATTTTCTGTTTGAACTGAGCTCAACGGTATTTTTTACCTGAAATACATACGATTCCAGCTCAGCTTTATATGTAATATCTTTCCATCTCAACGCACAAGCTTCACTCGGCATCAAGCCGCACAGCATAAGAAAGCAACAAAACAAACGCATTGGGTGTTCAAACTCCAAAACTCGTTTCTGTTCTTCCTTTGACAAGCTCCGATGTGGATTCGGTTTCGGGTTGCCTTTTGCTTTCACCTTGATATCTTCAGCGTAGTTCCATTCCAATATTAGTTGATTTCTTGCCTCTTTGAAAATCATTTTTAAAACTGAAGTTAAATGATTTATATATTTTTGCGAGGGGTATTTGCCTGTTGTTTTTGATTTTGTTTCAGCAAATTTTTCAACACAATTAATAAGTAATTGCGGCGTACTGTCAATAAGCGGAACATTTCCGATTGTCGATTGAATCCAAGCAACGCTGTATGCATAAGGTCGAGAGGCACCGTCTGTAATTAATTGTGCCTTTCTTTCATACCAATGTTCAGAAAATTCTCCTATTGTTACATTTTTAAAACCGTTTGCAGCCATTTCGTCAATCCGTAATTGACGTTCTTTTTTTGCCAACATATCTTCAAGTGTGTTGGCGGTAATTGTTTTGCCGTGAACCATACACCTGTAATATTTGTGACCGTTCGCAACAAATGAATATTTTTCTTTTTTCTTTGCCATTCGACATTTCTCCTTTGTTCTAACATTCACGGATAAAATGTCGTTTTTTTGATGCACTTCTTATTTTAGGATAATTTTTCGGAGCTTTTTGGAAAAATTTTAAAAATTTTTTTGATTTCTTTTGAAAATTCAAATCTCCGCTATCCGACATATTGTGTATGTAAGACAAGGCATCAGGAGTTAAAGGGTTGTTTTACAAAGCGGCGTGGGTTTCCTTTACCCGACGTGACAGCGTTATGTCGCATACAGCAAACGGCTGTATTATTCGTCTGCGGCCTCATCCTCCAACGCAGACGAAAGCACACATCGAATTTTTGCAAGTCTCATGCCGAGGTTTGATGTGTGCCATATTCCGAAAATTGAGTGTGATGCTGAAATTGAATTTTACAAATCATCACGGAGGAATATATACGGTTACGCCGATATTTATGTCGGAGTAAACGGATATATTGAAATTTTTTGAGACAGGGCGTAACCATAAACGCCCGCCAAAAAGGGCAAAACAAATGTGGGTATGATTTTCCTTAACAAATAAACTACGAATGGAGCGTGAAAAATGAGCCATAAAAACAAAAAATCACTTACAAAACAGGTGCAAGATGTTTATGAAAGCAAACTGAGAATCGGTCAAAGCAAGCACAAAGATAAGCACGACGGTGTAAGCGAGGATTATATTTACAGCTACGGCACGCTGAAATCTTATTTGAAAGAGGCGAACTATTTTGTAAAGTTTTGCAAGCAGAATTACGGGTGTAAAACTTTGGAGCAATGCAAGCCTCATGTTGCTGAGTGGATAGACAGCCGACGGCATCTCTCGGCATACACGCTGAAGCTCGATTTATCGGCATTGGCGAAGTTGTACGGTGTAAAATCAAATGATTTCGGCATTGATACTCCGGCGAGGGTGATGAGCAAAATCACCCGTTCAAGGGGCGTAAAAAAGCGTGACAAGCATTTTTCGGAAAAGAGGAATGCTGATTTTGTTGAATTTTGCAAGAGTACGGGACTGCGGAGAGAGGAGCTTACGAAATTGCGAGGAAATATGCTTGCGACGGACGAGCTGGGGCGGCTGTGCATAGATGTAACCGTCGGCAGCAAGGGCGGACGTCCGAGGCTTGCACCTATTATCGGTGACGTTGAAAAAATAAAGTCTATGATGGATGTCGCCGGGAAAGAATTGGTGTTCAAAAACGTGCCATCGGGTGCAGACATTCACAGCTACAGGGCGGAGTATGCAACGGCAATATACAACCATTATGCACGACCGCTGAATCGAATACCTTACGATAAAATCAACAAGGGTACGGGCAAAAGATATCAAAGCGAGGTTTATGTCTGCCGTAACGAAAACAAGGGCAAACGTCTTGACAAAAGAGCCATGTCCGAAGCCTCCCACGCCCTCGGACACAACCGCCTTTGCGTTGTTGGGGAGCATTATATCAGATAAAGATTAAAACAAAAGAGCCGCCGAAGCGCCTCTCTTGTGGTTAAAAAATTTTCATTTTAAAATAAGCCTGAACGGAAAATTCGTATCCTTAAAGCAAATTTTGTAATAAACCGTCACATCGCCATCAAGGCTGTCGGCATCAAGTTTCTCTTGCATTTCGTTTATTTCGGAAGTGTACTTTTGATTTTCAGAAAAAACGATTTTGTGAGCAGATTCGTTTTCCGCAACCTCTGTCAGCAGCTCATCAATAAAAGCTTCATCTGTGATTGCCTCTGGTTTTGCAACCTGATACAAATCTTTTTCCGCATACATACTTTCGATAAATTCGTTGGCAGTTTCGCCGTAATATTCGTAATTCGGAACACCTATGTATCTGATAACCTTTTCAATATTTTCAGGTTTAAGCTCCGGCATTTCGTACCTTTGCCAACCGTAAAAATAAACGTGAGCATGCCGCATAAATTGCTCGTTGGAGGTTGAAGAAATAAATCTGCCGTCGATATCAACATATTCAATTTTGTGAATATGTTCGTAAATCGTTCTATACTTTGAATCATAAATTTCCTTAATATTTCCTGTAGACACATATTCCAGTTGATAATAATCCGATTCAAGAGTTAACTCGGTTATTATACCCGCACTTTCCAAATTGCGTTCATGAACAAAAGCACCCGACGATGAAAAATGTTCATAATCGTGACCGTTATATCTGTAATCCAAATCACTTTTCTGCATTATCAATCTGTCATCTTTTGTTGTACGAGCAACAGGAACAAGCCACACAAAAAGGAAAATGGCAATAAGCGAAAGAATAATGCAGCCCAAAATTTTCAAAGTTTTTGATAGAGCTTTCATCAAGCTTTTAAATACTTTCATTTTGCCTCCAAATTACGACTCTTTTGTTTTTAAGCATCTAACGGTTTGCTTTTTAAACGAAAAATTATCAGCTTTAATTGGTTTATTAAATCATCCCCAATTAAAAATCTCTGGTCTCGCCCGTAACCAAATTAATGCTTACGGTTTTATCGTAATAAATTTCTTCATATGTCAAAAAATCCGTTTTGTATTTTCCGACGGCTTCGTCTGAAAGCGGTGACAAGTTTTTGTTTGTTTCAATGTATTCGGGGCTGAACTCGTTCTTTGTTTGACACAGGCGGAACGTGACGGTATCGCCTTGTTTTTCCACATCGTCAACAAATCCGAATGCGATATCTTCGCCGTTCAAGGTCACAGTGCTGTAGCCGTACAACCATTCCTTTATATAACAATTTTCGGAAACAGCGGTTTGCTTTTCCTTTTCAAATCCGTTGGAGGCGGTGTAGTACCAGTTCGAAAGCTGTATCTTTTCGGCGTCGCAATAATTTTTTAGTTCAGAGGCGGAGTTAAAGGCTAGGCTTTTGCCTGTTCTTTCATTATACAGCCTAAACTCATCCTCTGTAATTGCATATTCCTTGTTCATGAAATAACGGGTGTATAAAACTTCGGCATCATCATTCGGAGTGTCAATTTCAAGGTCAACACCTCGAAATTGATGCACGGTAATAATTTTATTCTGCTCGTCGAAGGAATATTTATATATCCAGCCGTTGCAAACCGTTCGTTGAGTATAAATATCTTTTTCGGCATTTGTAATATTTTTTTGATAAATTTCAAAGGAATGTGCATTCGAGCGGTAGATGTAATAATTATCAAAGAGCAACACGTTGTTTTCGGGAGCGGGCGACGACATAAGCAAGCCGACAACGACTACATTCAACAATATGATGAAAATAATGGGAATTAAAATTCTAAAACTCTTTTTCATTGAATCACCCCAGATATTTATAACTTCATCTCAAAAGTGCAATCAATAAACCAATAATACGGTTTTAATTTTCCACTTTTTTGCAAACGATAACCAAAATTGTTATTAACCCATTTAGTAAAATGACCAGCTTTAGAATCCGTCCATTCCTCAAAATTATAGTAATCATACGCAAACACGCTTATCTGATATCTGTTGGATTTTATTTTTTTAATATACAAATGGAATTTACTGACTTCACCGAAAGCAAAGTGTAAATCATAATCAGAAATCCAGTTGCTGAGTTTATGCTCATAAAATCCGATGGGTTCATTTTCGTAGTCCCATCCTTTATCAATGTACTGCTTTATTCTTTTTTTCAACACAGTTGATTCTTTGAATCTTTTTACTATAATTTCATAAAAGTCTTTATACTCATTGTTTTGCTGAAAATCAATATATTGCAAATTCTTTTTTGCATTTGCAATAGAAAGCATATACATTTTAACCGCCAAAGATTTTTTATACGCAATTACGCCAGTTATTCCGCCAACAGCAACAATAGTTCCCGCTATAATTACACTTGAAACGAGCCCATAATAATCAATATAATTCACCGGATTATTACAGCAATAGGCAAACAAGTTGAGGCTGAGGGGAGAACCGTCGTAGCCGAGGTAGTTTGTATCATCCGCATTGATAAATCTGCCGGTTTCGGGGTCGTAGTAACGGGAACGGAGATAATACAAGCGTGTGTCCATATCGAAGAAGTATCCTCGATAACCGACTGCGTTGAGTGCTGCCATAATAGCGATAAGGAAGCCCTCTGCAATGGACGAGCCTTGACGGTAATGTGGATAGCCCCACGCATCATACTCGATTCCTACGTCGGCTGTGCTTTCATTGTCAAGTGGAATAATTCCGACAATGTCTCCCTGCAAATTCTTGGTGTAGGCAAACACTCCGTTGCCGTTATATTCCATTCCGAAAAGCTCACCGTCGGCATCATAAAGATAGCTGATGATTACACTATCATTGCTTTCCGGATTGAAAAATCTGTTGGCAAGCAGCACATCGCCGTCTATAGCCATTGTTCAAAAGCATATTTTTAAAACATTAGCATTGGCAAATTATGGTCATATACCTCAGGCTGTGATTCTATCAGTTGTGCTTTTTCTTTATCAGACAACACATATTTATTCAACCAATATACAAACATATCTGCACGGAAACAAAATGTTTTATTTTTCTCATCCCATGTTAATTTATTATCTTTGTTATATACCCATTTATCAAAATTCTTTATAATAACATTTTTGTTATTGTAAATTGAATCTGGAATATCAACTATATCAACATCAAATTCCGTAAATGCAAATATAATTTTCAATATCAAATAACCTCCTTAAAATAAAAACCATATATGTCCAGGTTTTTTTCGCATATATACATGATAATGGCGGTAAAAATAACCTTTTTTCACTTCACCTTGAGAATTTTTGTTATGTATCTCCGGACCAACGGGTTTTTGGTTATTATATGCCGCTTTCGCTAAACTTTTTGCTTCTGATTGTGTGACAGTAAATACACTTTTCCCAGACTTAACCATGTTAAGTGCTTCTTTATACGTCAATGCTCTCCCTATATCCACATGGTCACTTGAAAGATTCGCACTCCAATATCTTGTTTTTGAATTCTTCCTAACCTTTGCTCTTATGGTTGCGTCTGCTTTGGCCGCTGTAACTGCTGATTGAACTACTTTTGACGTGGTAGATAATTTATTTTTTGTCCAATTCCAAATAACACTACTGGCAAGATTTACTTTATATTGTAATGAATATGCATAGCTACCTAAAGCATTGACAAAACCATTCCAAGAATTCTGAAATCCAATTTTTAAGTTGTAATTATTAACAATTGTACTGCATATGGCATAAGTAAAATAAACAGCAACGATAGCTACCAAATAGCTCATCGCTATCGACATTGCCAAATTACCGCTTTTATCCATCCTTTTCACCGGATTATTACAGCAATACGCAAACAAGTTGAGGCTGAGGGGAGAGCCGTCGTATCCGAGGTAGTTTGTGTCATCCGCATTGATAAATCTGCCGGTTTCGGGGTCGTAGTAACGGGAACGGAGATAATACAAGCGTGTGTCCATATCGAAGAAGTATCCTCGATAACCGACTGCGTTGAGTGCTGCCATAATAGCGATAAGGAAGCCCTCTGCAATGGACGAGCCTTGACGGTAATGTGGATAGCCCCACGCATCATACTCGATTCCTACGTCGGCTGTGCTTTCATTGTCAAGTGGAATAATTCCGACAATGTCTCCCTGCAAATTCTTGGTGTAGGCAAACACTCCGTTGCCGTTATATTCCATTCCGAAAAGCTCATCGTCGGCATCGTAAAGATAGCTGATGATTACGCTATCATTGCTTTCCGGATTGAAAAGCCTGTTGGCAAGCAGCACATCGCCGTCCCAAACATACGTCATTATGTACGCAAGCTCACCGTCGGAATATCTCTTTTTAGAGGTTCTCATTCCGTCGGAATTATAGGTGTATTCGTACCTCTCGTCATCCTTTTCGTAAGAGGTCATCAGCCTGCCGTTCCAAGTTATGGTGGCACCCTTGTACGAGGTCGGATTTCCGCTTGCATCATACGTTATTGCCTGTCCGTTGTAGGCGGTGAGCTTATCCGACCAGTTTGAATCGCCGTAGGTGTAGGTGATAACCGTACCTGCTGTTGCCGATGAAAGGTCGGCACTTGTAACATTCGTATACGGCGTTTTGGAAACAATATTTCCGTTGCCGTCATACAGATATGTTGTTCAATAAATCAGTAAACCACCCCTCTATATTTCCTGAATATATTATACCTCTTGCATCAGTACGATGTCAACGATTATTCACAAATAATTTCTTAAAACACTTAATTTTTGTATATTATTCACGATTGTACAAATATATAAACATATCAAATTTTACAATGTGGTTCATAGATATCCATAAGATAATCGTTGCCGTCATCAACATCATCGGGGAATTCAAAAATTTCACCGTCATATATTTCGAGGGTTTCGGAGCATTCTGTGTCGTCGTTATAATCGCAAGAGTACGGATTCTCATAATATTCGGATTTCAACGACTCATCGAGCAATTCCTCATTCTCGTCATCATAGTAAATTTTAATGCCGTTATACATATAGAACTTTTCGGACTTGTCCTCAACAGATTTCGACACCGTAACAGAAGATACACAAGGTGCGGTGCTTGTAGAATCAGGCTCTTTAACAGTCGGTTCGGTCTCATCAGCAGTATTTTCGTTGTCCGGACACAATGATACAATTTTTGCTATGGTCGGTTTCAATACATCA
The DNA here is from genome assembly GCA_964472865.1 of uncultured Ruminococcus sp. Taxonomy (GTDB): domain Bacteria; phylum Bacillota; class Clostridia; order Oscillospirales; family Acutalibacteraceae; genus CAG-488. The sequence continues at coordinate 87,982 of CAYYLP010000006.1, forward strand.
TAAGGTAAAATCTTTTTAATGTAGGTTTTCTCACTGAGCTTGTCCCATGTTTTGCGGTTAAAAATGTGACCGGGACAATCGTTTATGGATTGAAGCCAATCGACCTTTTGAGCAACAGTCATACCGGGAGTGTTTAGATACGGAATATCCCACAAACCGCCACGGTAGCCCGCAACGGAATCTTTAAAGCATTTCCAGCGATAGTTTTCATCTTCACGAGGGCCTGAAGAAACACCTGATGCAGCACAGTTAACATCGTTAAAAAATCTCAACCAATCTGCAACAGTCCGCAGACACTTTTGCTTATCGGCAACAGCTTTGTATAAAAGATACTCGGCGTTGTTGGTAAACGGAACAGTTTCAAAATGAGCGATTTCATAAGTTTCACCGTTAATAGTGAGATGCTCGGCACGCAAAGAGTCTTTAAGTGGCTTTCGCTTCATGTCAAAATCCATGGACAGTTGTTTGGAATGCGATGATTCGGTATAAGGACAATTGGATTTCTGAATATCTGATAATAGTGTATAGGTTTTGTATGTAGTTGAAATCCTACCGGTTCTGCTTGCAACGCTTAAAATAAAAGCACTACGATTTTCATATGATTCCAACCGCTATCAATATAAGAATGAACAAAATGTCGGAAAGACTGCGAAGTAAAGATACCGTGATGCAATTCAGTTATAATATTACTGTGAGTCCGTAAAAAGTTTGAACTGTATTTTGAAGAAACATCAACAGAAGAAAAGAACTTTAAACCAAAATTAAGCAGTAAAGTAATAGGCAGACACTTATGGGATTTATAATCACAAGTAGTCTTAACAGCTTTATAATCAGAAGAATCTGTATTAGGAATATCGGAAATAGGAATAGTAGTCGCACAATTTCTACTCCGATTAAAGAAATAGGCGGCATGAGATTTGGCGTCATTGAAAGAAGATGAACTACAAACCTTAGGCTTACCGGATGGAGTAAGATAAGGAATATATTCAAAAGATATAACATTACGACGGTCATAACGGCTCGAAACAGTAAAGCAATCAAGGAATCGCCCAAGAAGATAATCAATACTGAGAGCGCGGACAACATCATCATAAATAAAGAACACGGCGGTCAGAATATAATCATCAATTATAACGCTGAAGTTATAACTAATAACATTATCGGGACGACCTATCCAAAAGGGCTCGGCACGTATAGTAAAGCGTTCAGAATCGGAACGAAGAGTAGATAAGCAACTCGGTAAATTGATAACATTCGTCATAAAAGAATCGGTGCAAAGGATAGGGTCGGAAGATTTAGGGCACACACCCCCATCCCTTGAATTTACCATAACGGTTTTTGGGGGTGTGGTCAAAAAGCCTGATTTTACTGGGTTTTTTGAAGTTTTTCTTGCGGGGGTTTTACAAATCTCCGCAAGTCTCTGCTTCTTGGCAATGATCAGACAACGTTGATTGTAGTCGATATCTCTGGTTCGTCCGGAGTCAAGTACTACCCAACCGTCAGTTGCTATTGCTGTTAAGAATTTGTCGTCTTTAAAGAATATTTTTTCATGGTTAGTCACCTCTAATAATAATTTTTGGACGTAAGGAAATACGTCTGATAACACTATGTTAGACATGCTTTCAAAAAAGGAGCCAAAATTACAGCAATAGCCAAAAATGAAAAAACTACAAAGGTGAGGCGACTATGAGAAAGGGCGTAGGCAAGTGATAATCCAAAACCCATCAAAATACCTTCGTCGGTTATATAGACCTTTTTACAGGGTAATGAAGCTCAAAGCTTATACAAAAAAGAAAAGCAGCCCAAGCCACTATCAAGTGGTTTTGGACTGCTTTAAAAATTCGCTGATTCATTTTTGAGTTGTCTTGCATATTATAAGAAATCGAAAGGCAAAAGGAGTTGAAATCTATGAGTTGATGTTTAGTTTGAATTGACACCAATAACAAAAACAAATGTAAATTAAAGAAAGAAGGATTTTTTTATGAAAGAAATTGAAACAAGCAAAGGCAGAAACGCAGATGGTGTTTATCTTGTAAAGCAAGCAATCGAGTATCCGTCAAAAGACCGAGATTTGCTGTACATGATTGTATCCGACGGTACAACAACAAGAATTGCGAATCAATATTATCCCTTGTTAAAGCCGGACGATGTTCGTGACAGGTTCGTGAAAATTGACGGTGTAATCGACGAGGATGAAATTTTAATGGTGGATTGGCTTGATGATGCCAATATTTCCAGAATCAACATACCTGAGTTTTACAGGAACTGTCCGATTCCCATCGACATGATTTTCCAATACTTTTTAAGTGAGTCTGAAGGCTTCAGAAAGGAATTGAACTGCCTCTGCTCAATATTTGTAAACGATTTTTACTATTATTGCAGTGTCGATTCCGTTGCACCGATTTTGGATACGGAACTGGAAAACAGACACAACTGTGCCTTAAACGCATTTGAAACAGTGTGGGACTGGAAAAAATTTATCGAAGAAAACAGAATTGCCGATAAAGACATGATTCTCGCTGCCGTGATAATTTCGAGTATGTCAAGCTTCTATGAGCATTTGTTTCCGTCGGGGCTCGAATACCGTGCAAAACAATTGGTTTTGAATGAGGTCGATTGATAAGGTACAATAAGTTGCGCAAATTGAAAATGGCAAAAAAGTAGACATGGCTTGCCGGTCTCTGGTAGAATGACGTTGCAACACAAACATTCGAAAGGAGACGACAAACCATGTCCAACAACATTGTACAATTCAACGAGGAAATAATCAAGGGTCAAATTAAGGAATTGGTTCGGGGAAGTGTGGAGGAAACCCTGAACGAACTTCTGGAGGCGGAGGCTGAGAAACTCACCCAGGCTGCCCGCTACGAGCGCAGCGAAGCCCGTCAGGGCTACCGCAGCGGCCACTATGACCGAAACCTGACCACCACCTCCGGCGATGTGACACTCCATGTTCCCCGTCTCAAGGGCATTTCTTTCGAGACTGCCATCATTGAGCGCTACCGCCGCCGGGAGAGCAGCGTGGAGGAAGCCCTCATCGAGATGTATCTGGCTGGTGTTTCTGTTCGCCGTGTGGAGGACATTACCGAAGCTCTGTGGGGCAGCAAGGTGTCTGCCTCCACCATCAGTGAGCTGAACAAGAAAGCCTATGTCAATATTGAGGCATGGCGCA
>CAYYLP010000007.1:0-22164 GCA_964472865.1 uncultured Ruminococcus sp.
TACCTTTTTCGGCAGACTTGTAGTTCTTTTTTTCGGACTGTTTTTTTACAGCGCCAAATATTAACTTAACCGCCGAGATATGCCTTTTTGACATCCTCGCTCTCCATAAGCTCCTTACCCGTACCGGAAAGGACAATTTTACCCGTTTCGAGAACATAGGCTCTGTCCGAAATGGCAAGCGATTTACCTGCATTCTGCTCAACAAGAAGAATCGTTGTTCCGTCATTGTTGATGTCCTTGATAATCTCAAAAACCTGGTCAACGAGCAACGGCGAAAGTCCCATTGAGGGCTCATCCATCATCAAAAGCTTGGGGTGACTCATTAGAGCACGTCCCATTGCAAGCATCTGCTGCTCGCCGCCCGAAAGCGTACCGGCAATCTGATTCTTACGCTCCTTCAGACGAGGAAAGCGTGTATAAATCTTTTCGATATCCTCTTTGAGATTTTTCTTGTCCTTGAGTGCAAAGGCACCCATAAGAAGATTATCGTAAACAGAAAGCTCCTGAAAAATTCGGCGTCCCTCCGGGCACTGTGTCATACCCATTTCGACTATCTTGTGGCAGGGCGACTTTGTGATGTTCTTGCCCTCATAAAAAACGCTGCCCTCACGAATCGGAATAAGACCCATTATCGACTGCATCGTTGTTGTTTTACCGGCACCGTTTGCACCGATAAGAGTAACAATTTCGCCTTGGTTAACCTCAAAGCTGATACCCTTGATAGCCTGTATAACTCCGTAATAGACCGAAAGATCTTTAATCTCCAACATTGCCATAACATCAACCTCCGATATAAGCCTTGATAACCTCGGGGTCATTGAGAGCATCATCAACCTTGCCCTGACACAAAACCGTACCGAAGTTAAGAACCGTGATTTCGTCGCAAAGACCCGAAACGAATTTAAGGTCATGCTCAATCAAAAGAATCGTAACATCAAAATTATCACGAAGATAGCGAACCGTATCCATAAGCTCCTGCGTTTCATTCGGGTTCATACCTGCCGCAGGCTCATCAAGAAGAAGGAGCTTGGGATTTGTGGCAAGAGCACGGGCAATTTCCAGTTTTCTCTGCTTACCGTAGGGGAGATTACACGCAAGATTGTTCCTTTCCTCATAAAGGTCAAAAATCTTGAGAATTTCCTTTGCCTTATCCCTCATTTTAATCTCATTGTTGTAGTAGCTCGGAAGTCTTAACATACTTACAAAGGGATTACACTTAAATTCAGGCTGATTGTGAAGTCCGACAAGAACATTTCTGATAACGCTCATATTGTTGAAAAGGCGTATATTCTGAAAGGTTCTGGCGATTCCCTTGTGGTTAATGGTTTCCTGAGTTTTGCCGTTAAGCTCCTCACCATCAAGTATAAATTTGCCCGTTGTCGGCTTGTAAACACCCGTCAAAAGGTTGAAAACCGTGGTTTTACCTGCACCGTTGGGGCCGATAAGTCCGTAAATCTGACCCTTTTTAATCTTCAAATTAACGTCCTGCACAGCCTTCAGTCCGCCGAACGAAATTCCGAGATTTTTTGTTTCCAATACATAGTCAGTCATTCTTATTTGCCCCCTTTCTCTGGTTTATCGGGTTTGTACGGATCCTCCTGCTTGATATCCGTTGTGAGCACCTCATCCATCGGGATTTTTGTTGTTACAACATCCCAACGATTTGTATCACCGTACTGCTTTGAGGGATTTTTTTCTTTTTTCTTCTGCGTAAGAGCTGCAATGGAAAATCTCTCTCTGACAGATTTCAGTGCCGGAGCATTGTTGAAGATAACAACAACGATAAGGATTATTGCATAAACAAGGAATTTGAGTGCCGCAAGGTCACCCGAAAGCTTTGTTTGAAGCTGGAAGTTGAGGTAGGTAATGAAAACTGCGGAAATTATCGAGCCCGTGATATTACCCATACCGCCGAGAACAACCATAACAAGAATCTCGATGGAATAGTTGAACGAGAAGAATGAATAGGTTACGGGAGTAACATATGAGCCGTAGATAACACCGGCAATACCGGCAAAGAATGCCGCAAAAACGAAAACGAAAAGCTTGTAATAGGTAATGTTGATACCCATTGCCTTTGCAGCAATTTCATTGTCACGGATAGCGGTTATTGCACGTCCGTGCTTGCTTCTGATGATATTTTGAATAAGGAAAAGTGAAATCAAAACAACTATCAATGCAATGATGTAAAGGTCATTACCATATTTCTTGGTCGAAAGACCGAGAGCCGCACCGAACGTGGGAAGATTTTTAAAAATTGTTCTCACAATTTCACCGAATGCAAGGGTTACAATTGCAAGGTAGTCACCCTTGAGGCGAAGCGCAGGCAGACCGATTATAAAGCCGAAAATCGCAGCAACAAGTCCGCCGACAAGCATTGATATAATCAAAACGAGAAGCTTTGAATCAATTACACTGTACAATTCCTTGGCAACATAGCAGCCGATGTAAGCACCGACGCACATAAAGCCTGCATGACCGAGGGAAAGCTCACCGAGAAATCCGACAACAAGGTTGAGCGAAACGGCGAGAAGAATACTGTACGCCATCTGGGTGAGAAGTCCTGAGCTTGAGCGGGGAAGATTTCCGAAGGCATTGATGAGCAAGGGAACAATAAGCATAACTATTATTATCAAATAGTTAAACATATCCTTTATTCTCATGCCCCTTTTGATATTCTTTAAATAATTCATAGCTTATACCTTCTCCCTTCTCTTCTTGCCGAGGATACCAATAGGTCTGACAAGGAGTATGATTATCAACAACGAAAATTCAATAGCCGTCGCATAGGGAGCAAGCACCGGCACGCTCAAAGCCAATTTTTCGACAACACCGAGAAGAACGCCACCGAGCATAGCACCGGGGATTGAGCCGATACCGCCGATAACCGCTGCAGCAAAGGCCTTGATACCGGGCATTGAGCCGAGAGTCGGGCTGACCGAGGGAATCTGCATCAGGTAGAAAACACCGGCACACGCAGCCAACGCTGAACCGATGGCAAAGGTAATCATAATAATCTTATTGACGTTAACACCCATAAGCTGTGCCGCACCTCTGTCCTCGGAAACCGCCTGCATTGCACGACCTGTTCTTGTATGATTAACAAAGAGTGTCAAGCCGACCATAATCGCCGCACCGACAACGAGAGTAAGAATGGTGTTGAGATTAAGCTCAACGGAACCGACTTTAACCATTTTTGCCGTTGTTATTGTAACAGCCTGCGACTTTGAGCCGAAAATAAGCTGGGCAATACTTTGAAGAAGATAGCTGACACCGATAGCAGTAATAAGAACTGCAAGCGGTGAAGCACCTCTGAGCGGCTTATATGCAACCTTTTCGATAACGATACCGACAACGGTGCAAATAACAACTGCGGCAAGAATTGCAAGAGCCGGGTGTCCGGTTGCATTGAGTGTTACAAGGATAGCATACGAGCCAACCATGATAATATCACCGTGGGCAAAGTTCAGCATTTTTGCAATACCGTAAACCATTGTATAGCCCAAAGCGATAAGAGCATAGATAGCTCCTAAGCTGAGTCCGTCCAATATTGTAGTCAACATTTGATCTACTCCTTTTCTTTTCTTTCAGTCTAAACCGCTGATTAAAAAATATCTGAGCTTCAGATACAGATTAATCGGCGGTTTAAAGCAAGCTCATTAAATAAGTCATTCCTCTACGGGTGTTTTGGACACCCGTAGAGGCAGAAGGACTATTTAATTGTGTTCAGTGCAAATCAGTTTACAGACTTAAACTGAAGCGGCTTTTGGCAAGCACCTGATGCATCCCAAGTCATTGTGCCTGTTGCACCTGTGAGTGAGAAATCATCAGCAGTGATAGCTGTCTTAACCATCTCGCAAAGATCGCTCGGGTTGATTGTAACATCATTAACACCGGCAGCCTTCATTGCATTGTAGATAGCGTAAACCGCATCGTAGCCGTCTGCTGCAAACTGGTCGGGAGTTTCGCCGTACTTTGCCTTATAGGAATTAACGAAAGCGCTTACTGTTGCATCTGTGCTCTCTGCATCGAACGGAGTGATGTACATAACCTTGTTTGTAACAGTCTTCTCGTCGATGAGGTCTGCGATTCCGTCAAATCCGTCGGAACCGATGAGGTCTGCCTTACAGCCCTTAGCGGTTGCAGCCTTACAGATGAGGGAGCCTTCCTGATAGTACATCGGGAGGAAGATAACGTCGCAATCCTTGAGCTGCTCAATCTGAGTTGAGAAATCCTTGTTGTTCTCGGTATCAAAGGTTGCTTCCTTATAGTTTCCGTTGTTCTTTGTCATCTGAGCCTCAAAAGCCTCAAAGATACCCATTGAGTAAGTATCGCTTGTGTTGTAGATAACACCGATATTCTTGTAGTTCTTAACAAGATAATCAGCGGCAAGTGTACCCTGGTCGGGGTCACCGAAGCATACACGGAAGCCGTTATCTCTGCCGTCGATAACCTTTGCTGCGGATGCGGACGGAGTGATGAAGAAAAGGTTATCCTCTACTGCCATTGCGCCGAAGGCATCGCAGGAATCTGTTGTAACAGAGCCGAGCGAAATCTGCATACCTGCTTCAAGAAGGGCATTGTAACCTGTTGTTGCGTCTGCAACGGTAGCCTTATCGTCCTTCATATCGAACTTAAACTTAACGCCGTTAAGTCCGCCTGCTGCGTTAATCTCCTCGATTGCGAGAGACGCACCGTTCTTTACGGAAGTACCGTAAGAAGCATTGTCGCCCGTGAGAGGACCTGTTGTACCGATGAAGTACTCTGTGTTGTTTGCAGTGTAGCTGCTACCTGAGCCGTTACCGCCGCAAGCTGTAAAGCTGCAAGCAATGATAACAAGTGCAAGCACCGCCGCAAGAACCTTTTTAACTGACTTTTTCATAAAATGACCTCCTTTTAAATTCCGCCCTACAACGATGTAAAGCGTTAAATATCATTTATGATATCAATAATAATACACTTATAACCAAAAGAAGTCAACAGATTTTGTTCAAAAAAACCAAAGTCGAATTTCCGAAAATGATTAAAATTCAGGTCAATTTTTTGTGTAATTTCGCCATTACAAAACGTAATATATCTTTTGATGTATTTTTGCTAATTTATTACGCTTTATTTTGTGCAATCTGACGTAGCTTTCAACACCTATTACACATATAGACTTCTGCCGTATTCAACCCACAGACAAAAGAGCCATCGTCAAAATACAGTTTATAAAATATTTCCTTTGCTGTTACAGAAAAAATTGCCGTCACCGCAAAGGCAACGGCAAAAATTCGGCAAATCATTTTCATAATCCGCTTCATATTATTTTAAAACTGAGCTTTAAGAGCATCAACCTTATCCGTATGCTCCCACGGAAGGTCAACGTCCGTTCTGCCCATATGACCGTAGGCAGAGGTGTCCGTGTATATCGGTCTGCGAAGGTCAAGAGCATCAATTATAGCCGCCGGGCGAAGGTCAAATACCTTTTCGACTGCCTCGGCAAGCTCGGTATCGGAATGAACACCGGTGCCGAAGGTATCAATCATAACCGAAACGGGCTTTGCAACTCCGATTGCATAAGCAAGCTGAATTTCGCACTTCTTGGCAAGACCTGCGGCAACGATATTCTTTGCAATGTATCGGCACATATATGCCGCTGAACGGTCAACCTTTGTCGGGTCCTTGCCGCTGAAAGCACCACCGCCGTGGCGTGAATATCCGCCGTAGGTGTCAACGATTATCTTTCTTCCCGTAAGACCGGAATCGCCCTGCGGTCCGCCTGTTACAAAACGTCCTGTCGGGTTGACGAAAATCTTTGTTTCATCATCAATAAGGCTCTTATCAATCGTCGGCATAATAACCTTTTCAATAACGTCCTTGCGAATTTGTTCAAGCTCAACGTCTGCACTGTGCTGAGAAGAAACAACGATTGCATCAATTCTTACGACCTTATCATCATCATACTCAACCGTAACCTGAGTTTTACCGTCAGCTCTGAGATAATCGAGATTTCCGTTTTCTCTTTCCTCGGTCAATTTGAGAGCGAGCTTATGCGCAAGCGAAATCGGCATCGGCATAAGCTCCGGTGTTTCGTCGCAGGCATAACCGAACATCATACCCTGGTCACCGGCACCGTTGAGGTTATATTTATCCTCCTCGCCGCCCTTGAGCTCAAATGAAGCATCAACGCCCATTGCAATATCGGGCGACTGCTTATCGAGCGAGGTGATGATTGCACAGGTATTGCCGTCAAAGCCCTTTTCTGCGCTGTCATAACCGATATCGCAGATAGCCTTTCTTGCGATTGCGGGAATATCAATGCTTGCGGTTGTTGAAATTTCACCCATAATAAGAACCATACCCGTCGTACAGCAGGTTTCGCAAGCAACTCGTCCGTTCGGGTCTTGAGCAAGGATTGCATCAAGGACAGAATCCGAAATTCTGTCGCAGATTTTATCGGGATGACCCTTTGTTACCGATTCCGATGAAAAAAGATGTTTTGCCATTTTAACTACCTCCGTTTTCTTCCGTAAAAAAACACCCTCGGCAAAAACCGAGAGCGTATATAGCCTTATCTTTCGGTTACACCGCAGGATTTAGCACCTTGCCTTTGGCAGGTTGCCGAGCTTCATAGGGCCTGTTCCCTCAGCTACTCTGAATAAGGGTGTTTCGTATTACGAAATCTATTAAATTGCGTATAAATTATATACCGTAACCTGCAATTAGTCAAGGGGAATTTTTCACCAAAACGGTATATCCGTCCAAAATGCTATAATTTTAAGCAAAAGAGAAAACCAATCCGTCCGCTTCAAGCCTTGTGAGTGTACCCTCCGCATCAATTACGGCGTTCAAATCGTTCAAGCCGCTGTCAAAGCTCAAGGTAAAGCACTCGCCTTCCTCACGAATGCTTTTCGGCTCTGTGCCGCAGACGATTTTCAGCAAATCGTAAAGACCGAAAAACGGTTGAAAATATTCCGCCTGCTCGGGGCTGTAATCCAACTGCATATCGCCGTATTTCAGCTTATATCCGTTGTAATCGGCAATAACGGTAATGCCCTTAATCGGAGCCACAAGAGATACCGTCATAACCCCTGTATCGGTATATTCTATTTTAGCCTTGTACTGTGTACCGTCCGTCTCAACGCTGACAAATCCGACGGGACGTTTTACACAAAGCTCACGTCCTTTTATATTTCCCGTGCAAGAGGTCAGAAAAATCAGCGGACAAATCAAAAAAGCAACCAAAAGTTTTTTCAAGATAAACACCGTTATTCAAAATTTGAAAGAACCTCCGCAAGCTCACCTATCATCTTTGTGGGTGTCACACCATGCATTGAATATTTTTTGCGAACATTATCTCCGCAAAGTCCGTGAACATAAACTCCGGCAATCGTGGCGGATTGCAGACTCATCGACTGACAAACAAAAGAGGAAATTATACCTGCCAAAACATCACCCGAGCCGCCCGTCGCCATTCCGGCATTGCCTGTGCGGTTTATGTATACGCTGCCCGACGGACCTGCTACCACCGTATTTGAGCCTTTAAGCACAAGCACACAACCGTATTCCTTTGCAAAGCTCTTGGCAACCTTAACTCTGTTTTCCTGAATTTCTTCAACGGATAAGCCCGTCAGCCTTGACATCTCACCCGGATGGGGAGTTAATATCAGCGGTGCGGAGGCTTCTTTAAATATATTTATATTAAAAGAAACGGCATTTATTCCGTCGGCATCAAGGATAATCGGCTTTTTTATATTCAAAAGAAGCTCTTGAACAAGCTTTATCGTGTCATCACAAAGTCCCAAGCCACAGCCAATGAGAACCGCAGTCGATTTTTCGGCAAGGTCAACAAGCTGTTGCAAATTTTCCGCCTTGAGATTGCCATACGCCGTTGATGGCAGCGGTGTGAGCAGCGGCTCGGTCAGCTTGGGTGCTATTGCACAGTATGCCGCATCAGGGAAGGCACATTCAACAATACCGACTCCGCTTTCGACCGCCGCATTTGCCGCCATAACCGCCGCACCCTGCATATTTCGGCTGCCTGCAATGCTCAACAGTCTGCCGTAATCCCCTTTGTTGGAAACGGAAGCTCTTGGCTTAAAAAATCTTTTTATCTCATTATGCTCGGCGGAAACAATAACATCCGAATCAACCGCCTCATAGCATTTTTTGTCTATTCCGATATCAATCAGCGAAATTATTCCGCATTTTTCGGAAGCAGGCTTTAATATATGAACAGGCTTATAGCAGGTGATGGCAAGCGTATAATCCGCCTTAAAATAATCGGATTTTATTTCGCCGCTGTTGCCCTCAAGTCCGCTCGGGATATCAACGGCAAATTTTTTCGCCTTGGATTTTGCAATATCGTTGAAAAAGCGAGCCGTTGTTTCTTCGATTTGACCGTGAAAGCCTATTCCGAAAACGCAATCGACAATAGCAGCCGAGGTCATACAAAGCTGAACGCACGAATCGTAATTCTGGCTCAGCTCCGAAACCAGCACCGGCATATCATCAAGGTATGAATACATAATTTTCGATTCATATGCTGTCGGATATCCGTTGGTCATAACAATTCTGACGCCGTAGCCTCTGTCGCAAAGATTTTTTGCGATAACATAGCCGTCGCCGCCGTTTTTGCCCGAACCGCAAAGTATTGTTATCGTCTTTGCGGCGCTGTTTGTTCCGGCAATAATCGAATGAATTTTTCCGGCACAGGCATTCCCCGCATTTTCCATCATTTGAATGTAGGAAAGTCCGCCGACATCCGCATTTTCCTCGATAACACGCATCTGTTCACAGGTGTAAATGAGCATAGCCTATCTCCTTTGATTAAAGATTGTTCACATACCAATCTATTGCCAATTTCAAGCCCGAATCAAAATCATAATCGGGATCATAGCCCAAAAGCTCCCTCGCCTTTGTTATATCGGCATTGGAGTGTTTAATATCGCCCGCCCTGTCGGGGCCGAAATTCGGTTCAATCGACTTGCCGAGAGCTTTGGTGAGCGAATAATAAATATCAATCAAATACTCACGTCCGCCGTAAGCAATGTTGAACGCCTCACCTGCCGCCTCATGCGGAGCAAGGCACGCTTTAAGATTTGCCTCAACAACATTTTCGACATATGTGAAATCACGCGACTGCTTGCCGTCACCGTTAATTGTCGGCGTTTCACCGTTCATAAGCATTTTTATAAATTTCGGAATTACAGCGGCATAAGCCCCGTCCGGGTCCTGACGTTTTCCGAAAACATTGAAATATCTCATTCCGTAGGTATCCAGACCGTAGAGCCTGGTGTAGAGCTTTGCGAACTCCTCGTCCACTCGCTTGGTCAACGCATAGGGCGAAAGCAAATTGCCCTCACAGCCCTCCTTTTTGGAAAGCACGGGATGGTCTCCATAGACCGATGAGCTGGAGGCATACACAAATTTCTTTACGCCCTGCTGTCTTGCCGCTTCAAGCATATTGAGTGTACCGCCGATATTATTTTTTTCGTAGAAAAGCGGCATTTCGATGCTTCTGGGCACACTGCCCCATGCCGCCTGATTGAGAACATAATCAACGCCCTCACACGCCGACATACAGGTTTCAAGCTCCTTGATATCGCCCTTGATAAACGTATAATTCAGATTATCGGCAAACATATCAACATTCGCCTGCTTGCCTGTCGAAAGGTCATCAAGACATCTGACCCTGTAGCCCATTTTGAGTATTGCCTCGCACAGATTCGAGCCTATAAAGCCCGCTCCGCCAGTAACAAGAAACACCGAGTCCTTAGGAAAAATCAAATTAGAATAGCCCACGTGAATATCCCTTTCTGCCCCAAAGAATTATAATCTCCAATAATCAAAGCCTGCGGCTTCAAATTCATTTTTATCAAGAAGCCCCTTAACATCGGAAAGAACAAATGCGGAACATTCGTCCGAATACATCGACTTGATTTTTTCTGCCGTAAGACCCCTGAATTCGTCGTGGTCAACTGCGATAATTACCGCATCAAAGCCGCTGAGCTCATTTTCGGCAATAAGCTCTATTCCGTATTCACGCTTCGCCTCCGCCTTGTCGGCAACCGGATCATAAACCGCAGCTTGCATATCATAGGTGTGCAATTCATTGAGAATATCAATAACCTTTGTATTGCGTGTATCGGGGCAATTACCCTTAAAGGTAAGACCGAGCACCAGCACCTTGGCATCCTTAACCTTCATATCGGCATGTATCATTTTTTTGACAAGCTCAGATGCAACATATGCACCCATTCCGTCATTTATTCTTCTGCCGGCAAGGATTATTCTTGAATGATAGCCGAGCTGCTCCGCCTTATAGGTCAGGTAATAGGGGTCAACGCCTATGCAGTGTCCGCCGACAAGACCCGGCTCAAAGCCGAGGAAATTCCATTTGGTACCTGCCGCCTTGAGAACCGCCTTGGTGTCAATTCCCATTCTGTTAAATATCATTGAAAGCTCATTGACAAAGGCGATGTTAATGTCTCTCTGACTGTTTTCGATAACCTTTGCCGCTTCCGCAACCTTGATGCTTTCGGCACGGTAAACACCTGACTCGATAACAAGGCTGTAAACCCTTGCAATAGTGTCAAGAGCATCCTCATCCATACCGCTGACGATTTTAACAATATTTTCAAAGCGATGCTTCTTATCGCCGGGGTTTATTCTTTCCGGAGAATAGCCAACCTTGAAATCAATTCCGCATTTAAGTCCGGACTGCTTTTCCAAAATAGGCACACAAACATCCTCGGTAACACCGGGATATACCGTCGATTCGTACACAACTATTGAGCCTGCCGTCAAATTTCTGCCGAGCACCTCACTTGCACCTATCACAGGAGAAAGATCGGGGGTTTTATCCGGTCTTACCGGTGTCGGAACCGCTACGATGTGGAATTTGGCGTTTTTAAGCTGTGCCTCGTCACTTGTAAAGCAAACCGAGCACTCTCTTATCGCCTCATCTCCGAGCTCCTTGGTGGGGTCAAGACCCTTAATATAGGTTTCTACCTTGCGGCTGTTTATATCAAAGCCTATAACATCTATTTTTCTTGAAAATGCAACTGCTATCGGCAAGCCAACATAGCCCAATCCGACAAGTGAAAGCTTTTCTTCCCTGTTTACGATTTTTTCATACAGACCCATATTTTTTGCCTCCTGTGCACATTTTATATCTATATCTTCAGTATTATACCACCTTTTTCGACAAGTCGCAACAACAATTATTCACTTAATGAAACTAAATTGTCGCAGAAACTAAATCCGCATCATCAAATGTTGCAAAATTCAGCGATTTATGATATTATTCTGTTATGGATATGAATTTTGAGCGGAGGCAAGAAGATGAGCGAAAATGTTGCAATCAAAACAAGGGTGATCGGCGGCTTTGATAAGAAGCAGGTTGACGAATATCTTGATATGCTTCGTAAGGGATGCGAGCAATCCGCAGGCACAGATGAATACAATGAGCTCAATGCCGAGCTCAACCGACTGCGTGCCGAGCTCAACGAAAAGGATGCTCAAATTTCCTCCTTGAGCGAAAGGCTTGATAGGCTTGATTTTGAGCAGACAGCCTCAACCGATGCATCACAGCTTGATGCCCTTGCAGGCTCAACGGAAAAATTTGCGTTGGCTCACGGCGAGGTAATCAAAATCGCCGAAGAAACTGACAGCTACATTAAATCAACCGATGAAAAGCTGCCGAGCCTTTTTGAAAAGCTTTCCTCCCTGTCGGACAAAATCAACGTGATGCACCGAGAGCTTGAGCTTATTTCGGCGGAATTTGACGAGGTCTGCCCCTCTGCACCCAACGAAAACGCTGTTAATAATCCCGAATCCGAGACCGAAAGCTTCTTTGATATCTTTGCCGAGCATGAGGACGAGCTAAATGAAAAATTAAATTCACTGAACCCGCAAAAATAAATAAACAAAAAAGTCAAAGCCTGCCGCAGATTTTGTCAGCGACAGGCTTTTTTCAGTTTCTTTCTGCAATTTTATTAAGGTTTTCCCAGCTTATGCGTGCCGATTCAAAGATATCAAGCGGTGTGCTGTCCTGCTCGATGATAATGTATTCAATACCGGTATCACGGCAGGCACGGTAGCAATCGTCAAGGTTGAGGTTGCCCGTACCTATTTCGGCAAAATCGCGGATATGCTCACCCATAGGATTTTTAACAATTCTGTAATCCTTAAAATGGCACACGCTTATTCTCTTGCCGAGCATACGGATATATTCCGCCGGATTAACTCCGCCGGTCTGCGCCCAATGGGTATCGAAAATAAAGCTGATGAGCTCCGGGTCAAGCTCCGTAAGCATCTGAAAGCCCGTTTTTCCGTTTGAATATCTCATAAACTCAAACTGATGATTGTGGTAGGCAAAGCTCATACCTGCCGCCTTGAGCTTTTCAACTGCGGGCTTGAGCTCTGCGGCAAAGAGCTTAATACCCTCCTCATCTCTGTACTTTTCACCGATAGCACCTATCCCGACCGTCTTACAGCCGAGAGCCTTGTGCTCGTCAATGACAGCCTCGGTATCGTTTATAATTCTGTCATAGGAAAGATGAGTTATGCAAACCTCCATATTATGCTTTTGGCAGAGCTTGGCAACCTCATAGTTGCTCAAATGACCTATTCCCGAAACCTGAACCGTGTCAACGCCCATAGCTTCAAGCCTTGCAAGCACCATATCAAGGTCATCAAGAGTTTTGATTATCGAATGAAAATTGTAAAGAGTAAAACCGAGCTTCATTTTTATGCCTCCGTTTCAAATTTTTTGCCGTTATAAATAACCGTAAGCTTTATCGGCTTGTCGGAAACAACCGTTATCTGCGGCTTTTCGTCCGCACTGCTTCTTGCCTCACAAACAAGCTCCGCCGTGCAATTCCTACCAATCGGGAGCTTCTTTATTCCGTGCTTATCAAGGCTTCTGACATTCCAAACAATTTCATTCTTTTCGGCATACACCTTAATGCCGAGTATGTATTCAATGAATATTGTGATAGGAATAATTCCCGTCCAGCCCACAAAATCCGCCTTTGAGGGCTTGCCGGGTGCTGCCGATTCGGGAGCGTAGTTTTCATAGAAAGTTCCGGTATCAAGGTAGACCTTCATCATATTTTCATAGTGGTTCAATGCAATATCGTAGGCAAGCTCCTCCTTGCCGCATTCGGTCAAGCCGCGTATTACCATATAGTTTGTCGGCGGCCAAACCCCTCCGTTCCAGTAATCACCGTTATCTCTGTATTCGGGATGGTCTGCCGAAAGCGACGGAACACGGTGAGGACGTTTAAACTCCTTTTCGTTTTCAAGGTGAGCTATGAAAGCCTCCTTACGCTCCTCGGGAACAGCCTCTGCAAGCAAGCCCCAATATGCGGCAACGCTCTTTACATCAAGCAATTCGCCGTTCATCTTGCGGTCATGATAGAATTTATCCTCATCCGACCACATTTTTTCGTTCACAAATTTTGTAAGATATTCCGCTTCCTTTTCAAGCTCCTCAACGCCATCGGTTATACCCAATTCATTTGCGATTTTGATAAGCTCCTTACAGGTGAGAAGTGCCTGCAAATTAGCATCGAGCCACGACATAAAGCCGTGATGGAAGCTTTCAACCTGCCAATCCGCCACACCGGGCGTTGCATCAAAATCGTGTCTCGGCTGATTATCCATACCGCAGCCCCAACCGCTGAGCCAATATGAGCCGTCCTGCCAGCGACGGTAATTTCTCATCCAACGGTGAAAGCAAAGCAACGGATAGTATACCTCGGCAAGACGCTTTTTGTCACCGTAGCTTTGATAATACTGCCATTCGCTCCAAGCAAAAATTTCGGGACCTGTGCTTGATGGGTCATAGCGATGGAAACAGGAATATCCGGTTTCCTCATCATACTGTCTGCCGATAAAGCCATCCGGCTCCTGCTTGCAATAGAAATTGTCGAGAGTTCTCTGAAAATTGAAAACACTGTCGCCGTATTTTCCGAACATCAGCATAAAAACGCTGTCCCAAAGGAAAATGTCGCCGCTGAAGGCTGCGTCAATATACGGCGAAACAAAGCCGTTCTTCTCCGTCGGCTGACCGAGATTTGAAAACGCAATTTCCCAAGCCTTGTAATAAGCCTCAAGCGATTTTTCGTGTCCCTCCCATATCGGTTCGGGGAGCTTATCCTTATTGCTTCCATAATCCGGAAGCGATGACATATCGGGCTTGCGACCTATAAAAGGATTATGCTTTTTAACGTCCTCAAGCTCAACATAGGTTCTTTTGTAAATCGGCATAAAACCACTACTCCTTTAGTAAACACTGATTACTTTAATGTATTTTGCAATTCTTCCCAAAGGGAATATTTGTCCAAAAGCTCATCATTCTTTTTGTCCAGCAAGTCTGTGACCTCGATAAGCTTTTCATAATCGGTTTGCACCTCGGCGGAATTCAATTTTTCCTGAATTTCTTCAATTTCCGCTTCAAGCTCCGTTATTTCATTTTCTGTTCGAGCAAGCTGAGCTTTCATTTTTCTCAACTGAGCCGCCTGCTCCTTTTTGAGCTTATAATCATTTACCTTTTCGGGCTTCTTTTCCGTCAGCTTAGGCTGTATGCTTTCCTGCCGTTGCTCACGCTTTTCGATATAATAATCATAATCACCCAGATATTCCGTAAAGCCGTTTTCGCTCAATTCGAGTATGCGTGTGCTGAGTTTGTTGATAAAATAGCGGTCATGCGAAACTATTAGCATTGTTCCGTCATATTGGAGCAATGTATTCTCCAATTCCTCACGAGAAAGTGCGTCAAGATGGTTCGTCGGCTCATCAAGCAAGAGCAGATTATAACCGCCGAGCATCAGGCACAAGAGTGCAATCCTTGCCCTCTCGCCTCCGCTGAGCTCCGAAACGGTTTTGTAAACCTCGTCACCCTTAAAAAGGAACGCCGCCAATGCACTGCGAATTTGCGTTTGTGTCATCTGCGGATATTTTGTCCAAACCTCCTCAATTGCGGTTTTGTTGAGGTCAAGACCTGCCTGCACCTGGTCGAAATAGCCTTTGAAAAGATTTTCTCCAAAGCTGAACGAACCCTCGTCGGGAGCATACTGACCCATAAGCGTTTTCAAAAAGGTGGTTTTTCCGCATCCGTTATCACCGAGAATGAAAACCCTCTCGCCCCTCGTTATGTGCAAGGAGGCGTTGCGGAAAATCCGCTTTGTACCAAAGCTTTTTCCGAGTCCGTCGGCAATAATAACATCATTACCGCTGACACATTTCGGTTCAAAGCTGAAACGTATATGCTCAACCTTACTGTCCGGTATTACAAGCTGTTCCTTGATTCTTTCGATTTGCTTGAGCTTGCTTTCGGCGGTTTTAATATTCTTTTCCCTGTTCCACTGTCTTTGCTGAGCCACCACCGCCTCAAGGCGCCGGATTTCTCGCATATCATTTTCATATTTGTCCTCAATCGCCTTTTGCTCGGCTTTCTTTTTGACAAGAAATTCCGAATAATTGCCCTTAAAGCAACGCACCTTGCGGTTTTCTAGCTCAACGGTTTTGTCCGTTATTCTGTCAAGAAAATATCTGTCATGCGAAATTACGAATATTGCTCCGCCGTAGCTTTTCAGGAAATTTTCAAGCCATTCGACCGATTTTATATCGAGATGGTTCGTCGGTTCATCAAGTAAAAGGAAATTGCTGTTTGAAAGCAAAAGCTTTGCCAATGCGATTTTGGAGCGTTGACCGCCGGATAGCTTATCCGTCGTAAGAGTAAAATCCTCCTCTGTAAAGCCAAGTCCGAGCAGGGTGCTTCTCGTCCTGCTTCTAAAGGTCAGACCGCCCTCGTTATTGAAACGATTCGTCAGCTCCTCCTGGAGCTTTAAATCACTCTCCATATCACCGAGACCGTGTTCAAGACGATAATTGACCTGATTTATTTCAATTTCAAGGCTCATCAAGTCATCGAACACGCTTATCAGCTCATCGTAAAGGGTCATACCCCTTCTCGAACAGGTGTGCTGCTCCATATAGCCGAGCCTGACATCCCTGCCGAGAACAACCGTGCCCTCCGTCGGTTCAAGCTCACCTCTTATCAGCTTCAAAATCGTTGTTTTTCCAACGCCGTTTGAGCCGACAAAGCCGACCTTTTCCTTTTCGTTGATATCAAATTTTACATTTTTGAAAAGCTCACGTTCTCCAAATGAAAACGCAAGGCTTTGAAAGCTTAATACAGTCATAATTCACTCCGAAATTTACTAATGACATTCTACAACATCAATGCAAAGAAAACAAGAGAAAAAATGAAATTAGCGGTAAATTTACCGTTTTGTTTTGCTCTCAAGGCACTGTTATTTATTTTTATAAAAAAGGGCGGAGCATTGCCCCACCCGTAAAATTGTTTTTATATCAATCTGAATGTCTTGACCTCATGCGGCTTCATTGTGAAGGTAAATTCACCGTTTTCGCATGGAATTTCCTGCTCGTCACACTCCATAAGGTTACATTCGATAACCTTTGCGTAGTCAAGCTCAAACGATGCCTTGACCGTGCAATGACGTGTTTCGGACTCATACATTCTAACGATGTAGCCGTTACCGTCCTGTGCGGGCTTAACCGCATCAAGGATAACGCTTTCGCCCCCGATTTTCGCAAAGGAATGACCGATATCACTGCCGTCGGCACCCTTGACAAATTCACCGTCAAGTCTGATATTTTCCTCAAAGCCGAGCTTAACCGTATCGGCCTCACGCCATGTTCCCGTATGCGGATAGAACGAATACCTGAATTCGTGCATACCGATATCACCGACGGGATCGGGGTGGTTCGGACCTCTGAGAAGTGTAATTTTCATCAGATTTTCGTGAACATTGTAGCCGTACTTGCAGTCGTTGATGATACTTGCACCGTAGCCGCCCTCGGAAAGGTCTGCCCACTTATGAGCGCAGAACTCAAACTTTGCCTGATCGTAGCTTGTGTTATAGTGGGTCGGATATTCGGCTGAGCCGTGTGCAATTTCGCAGCTTACGTTGCGGTTTCTTATATCAACCGGGAATTCTGCCTTGAGAACCTTCTCACGCTCATGCCAATCAACGGTTGTTTCAAAATCAACAGTCGGCTTGTCCTTTTCAAGAATTATATCCTGAGTAATTGTAGATTCATGGAACTTCCTGACAACACGAATTGCACCTCTGAGCGGCGAAGACTCAACAACCTCTATACTTTCCGCCTTATCAAGAGTCCAGAATTTCATCTGATAGTCGTATTCCAAATTCCATGCACTTTCGACAATCGGCTTATCGTGCGAAATTGTCATAAGGTTGCCCTTACCGGTGAGAATTTGTCTGCCGCAGGTTTTGTCAACAACCTCGTCAATAAGTCCGTTATCATCAAGAACGACCTTGAGAAATTTATTTTCAAGAGAATTCTTTGTTACGCTGACGCAATCAAAATCAGCGGCTTCATCACAGAGAGTGAAAACTCCGTAGCCGAATGAGGGAACCGAATCGGCATAGAACTCAATGAAGAACTTGCCGTCTCGCTCGTAGCTCTTGCTTGCAAGGAGCATACCCTCGGAATTTTTGATACCCTTGGCAAGATACGGAATTTCCGCTTTAACAAGACCCTTTGTTTCCCATGTAAGCATATTCCAAACAAGAACGCTGTCGTCCTTGACCCTAACACGGTTGAGGATATTATCCTTACCGTTCCTGATGAGCTTGCCACCCTTTTCACGAAGCTCGGCATACTCCTCACGAGTGTTTTCCATAGCCTCGTGAATTGAGGTACCGGGAAGAATATCGTGGAACTGGTTGATAAGGAGAATTTTCCAAGCCTCCTCCATCCTTTCGGCAGGATATTCACCCTTGCCGAAAACATTGAGAATTTCGGCATTTCTCATCATATATTCGCCTCGGCGGTTATTCTTCTTGATAAACGCCTGGCTGGTAAAGGTTCCGCGGTGATTTTCGTAATAAAGCTCGCCGTCCCATGTAGGGAGCTTATCAAAATCCTTGTCGATTGAGTGGAAGAAATCCGCAACCCTTGCATTTTTTACTTTCGGTATGCCGGGAAGTCTTTCAAGACGTTTGCCGCTTTCAAGCTGCTTAAAGGTGCAGCCGCCGCCACCGTCACCGTAGCCGAACATTCCGCAGGAGATGTCAACAATACTGTTTTGACGGTTACGCTTACGCAATGCGGTTACATACTCGGCATCAAATTCGCCCTGATAGTGGTTTTTGCAAACATAAGCAAGTATTTCGTCGCCACTGTGCGATTTCCAACGGAAAACGCTGTGCGGAAATTCGTTTGTATCGTTCCAGAAAAGCTTTGAAGTCATAAAATACTTCATACCGGAACGCTTAATAATCTGCGGCAATGCCCATGTGAAGCCGAAGCAATCGGGAAGCCAATAAATATCGGAAGAAACGCCAAACTCTTTCATAAAGAATTCACGTCCGTAAAGAAGCTGGCGAACAAGTGCCTCACCGCTTGCGATGTTGGTATCGGCTTCGACCCAAGCATTACCGACAATTTCCCACTGACCGTTCTTTACCTTTTCCTTGACTCTCTCGAAAATATCGGGATAGTGCTTTTTCATAAAGTCATAAAGCACCGCCTGGCTTTGAGTGAATTGGAAGTCGGGGTAATTGTCCATAAGAGCAAGATTGTTTGAAAACGTTCTTGCGGTTTTTCTTGTAATCTCCTTAACCGTCCAGAGCCACGCAACGTCAAGATGACTGTGACCTGCCATAATAATTTCGCCCGGAGTGGAGTATTCTATTTTTTCTACCTCACCCCAAAATGTATTTACGGCATTGGGAACGGAGGCAATAAACGCCTCGCCGCCAAGGTCAAAATCAAGCTGATGCACCGAATCATCAATGGCATTGAAAAGTCTGGACTTAACGTATTCGTCCTCGCAGCTTTTGTAAGCATCCCAAGCCGTTGTGATATCGTACCAATAGCTCTCGGTCAGCCTGTCAACCGCAACGATTTCGGCCTTGTTGAGAGTGTATTCCATATATTTTTTGCCCTTGGTTGCAAAATTGGAGAAAGCGGCGGTATCAACCGTGCCCTCAACCTGAATATGGAGCTTCTCCCCTGCCTTCAAGCCGTCCTTGAAAAGAATTTCCGTGCGGTGAACCCAACCGGAATTTTCTCTGGAGCTGACAGCACCGACAATTTCACCGTTAATTCTGACAAGAGCCTCTCCGCCGAAATCAATGGTGAGATATACCTTTTTGCCATCAAAGCATTCGGGAACCGTCACATCGGCTTCAAAATAACGTGTTTCGTCGTAGCCGACCTTCCACCTTTCGCCCAAGCCGATATTTACCGTCGGCTTGTCGTCAAGAACGATGTTATTCGGGCTGACGTGCATTCCCGTATAGCTGTTCCAACGGCGGATAACATAGCGGTCGGTGATGCAATACGGTTCAATCTGCATTATTTGATTATGTAATACTCTCGGATTTAAAGTATGCATAGGATTTTTCCTTCCAAAATTTATCTGTAACATTCAACAACGTGTGCGTTACCTTTGACGGTAAACCTGCCCTCTGCCGAAACGGGAACAAGGAAGTAATCGCCCTTGCTAATGTCCTTTTCGTAGCCGTCACCGAGAATTTTTCCCTCACCCTCGGTCACGACATAAATTCTTGCACCGTTTTCGAGCTTAAACTCACCGTTTGAAAGCTCAATTCTTCTGACCGAGAAGCTCGTTGTCATTCTCTCATCAATGAGTGAGAAATACTTAACGCCCTCACCCTCACTTATGAGCACAGGCTCTATCGGAGCCGGATATCTCTTGCCGATATCAAAGCATTCCAAAGCCGTTTCCTTGCCCAAGCCAAGGTACATCTCATTGTCGCTCAATCTGTAATCACCGCACCAACGCTCCGGCTGGATAGTGAAATCCGAGGGCTCCTGAACCTCAAGCAGCAAGCAGCCTGCACCGATTGCGTGAACCATTTTAGCCGGAATATACACAACGTCGCCCGGCTTAGCCTCAAAGGAATCCAACAGCTCCTCCATAACGGTCAAGCTGTTTTCGCTCTCATCAATCGCTTTTTCAAACTGCTCCATTGTAACTCCGTCCTTGAAGCCGTAGAAAATCCTTCCACCCGGACGAGTTGCAAGGATATACCAGCTTTCCTCCTTGCCATAGGAGGAATTGAAATATTTCCTTGAAAATGCTTTGTCGGGGTGAGCCTGAACGGGCAAACGAATGGCACTGTCAAGTATCTTTGTCAAAACGCCGAGATCCTCACGGTCACCGAGAATTTCCTTTTTATATTTTTCAAGAGCATCGCTGAGGTAAAGCTCCTCGCCCTTGATTTTGGAAATACCCTCGTATTCGTCCGTACTGCCCTCATTGAGAGCGTGAACGCTCGAAACTACCCATTCCTCGGGATAGTTGCCGTCCTCGGAACTATCCGAGAAAAAATCCGCAAAGAGCTTGCCGCCCTTATAAACACGGAAAACCCTGTTCTTTTCAAAGAAAATAGGATAATTGTAAAACATCATTTCATTCCTTTCGGGATTTTATTCGTATTTTATCAGCTTTCTCGCCTCATCAAGACTTGCGTAAATTCCGCCGCCCGCCATTGAGCAAAGCGAAGCACCGTAGGCAGCCTCCTCCTTATAAAGCGGAATGTTTATCGCTTTACCGAACATTTCGGAGGTCACACGTCTCAAAGCCGCATTTTTTCTAATTCCGTTGCCCGAGCAAACTATACTTTTACATTCCTTGCCGATTGATTTATACATATCGTAAAGCTCCTTCGACATTCCGATAACGGTGGAAAGAAGAATATCCTCGGGTGTAAAATTATTTTCGTCAAGCTGTGTATATGAGCCCTTGAGCGACGGTTCGTTTCTTGTTCCGCAAAAACGTGTATCCGCCGTAACAGAGGTCTCCGTCTTTTTTTCAAGTGCCTTATCAATATTTTTATAGATATTTTCGGGTTTTGAGCCCGTTGCAAGCTCGGCAGCCTTTGCAATGAAATCGGAAACCATGGCAAATGCTCTGCCGCCGCAAAGAGCACAACCGGCAAGCAGGTACTTACCCTCGGTAAAGGGTCTAACCTCAACGCCTGCCGGAGCTGAGGGACATTCGCTGATTACAGAAATCTGCGACCCTGTTCCAAAATTCAAAAGTGCCGAAGAATCACCGTTTACCGCACCGATAAAGCTCGCCTGATTGTCACCGACGGCGACCGTCACGGGAATTCCCTTGTATTCGCCCACTGTTTCAAAGGACTCCGTTACAGGCGGCAGGTAAGGATAATCAACCGTAAATTTTTTTGCCGTGAGGTCATAAAGACCGAGCGAAGCGGCATTGGTAACGTGCATAAGCGGCTCTGCTTTACCGCAAAGTGTGATTGCGGCAAAATCACCGATTGTCATTATGTATTTTGTTTCGGCAGGTACAAGCCCGTTTTCCCTGTTATAAAAATCAGAAGCAAGTCCGTAGCCTGAAAATGCGCCGATGTACTGTGCATAGGTTTTGCCATCCTTGTATTCCAAGCTGCCTCTTGCGTCCTGCCAGGTATAGAGCGGTGAAAGTGCCTTTCCGTCATTATCCGTATAGAGGACACCGTGCATCTGATTTGAAATACCGATGGCTTTCGTTTCGGAATTGCAAAGCTTTTCGACAATTTCCGAAACAATTTCCATTATCCTTTCGGGCGATTGAACACGTTCAAAGTCCTTGCCCGTTTTGATAAAGGAATCGTTGTTCATATTAACGGAGGCTAATATTTCGCCACTGTCACAGTCAACGGAAATTCCGCAAATTCCCGTTGTTCCTATATCTAATCCTATTGTGTTCATACTTTTCCTCCTCAATGAGAAGATTTTGGTAGAGAATTAAATCGCTTAATGAAATTAAAGCTTTTGTGTAGCTCCCTATGATAAGGGAGGCTTGGAGAGAGCGTTGCCGTAGGAGACATAAAAGCCGCCAGTGATTCACGGGCGGATAATATCCGCCCCTACGAAACAGACGTTGGCTTCAGTGGACTTTTAGTGAACCTCTCCGTCACTTCGTGACAGCTCCCCTACCGGGGAGCCATAATGCAACGCAGCCCCAATGAGTGAATAGTTCACAGTCATTTTGCAGTGAGCGGAGCCGTATGTTATACGACCCCCCCAAAAAATGTGCTGTGGGCAACCTTTGAGCAAAATTGTTCACAGTGCATTTTGCAG
>CAYYLP010000007.1:22264-82904 GCA_964472865.1 uncultured Ruminococcus sp.
AAAAAATGTGCTGTGGGCAACCTTTGAGCAAAATTGTTCACAGTGCATTTTGCAGTGAGCGGAGCCGTATGTTATACGACCCCCCCAAAAAAATGTGCTGTGGGCAACCTTTGAGCAAAATTGTTCACAGTGCATTTTGCAGTGAGCGGAGCCGTATGTTATACGACCCCCCCAAAAAAATGTGCTGTGGGCAACCTTTGAGCAAAATTGTTCACAGTGCATTTTGCAGTGAGCGGAGCCGTATGTTATACGGCCCCGAACGAAAAATGTGCTGTGGGCAACCTTTGAGCAAAATTGTTCACAGTGCATTTTGCAGTGAGCGGAGCCGTATGTTATACGGCCCCGAACGAAAAATGTGCTGTGGGCAATTTTAGGCGATAGATGTTGATTTTGGGTCAAGACGACGTATAATATCTTGCTGAATAGCAGGTGAAAGATCGAGGAAGTTGACGAATGTACCGTGAATTCTCATAATGTAAACTCCGCTGGGAGCATACTTCTCAGGCTCGGCAAGAACCTTTCTGAGAATTTCTGCGGTTGTGACGTTTACATAAAGGTAGAACGGCGAAACGCCCTCTTTAAGCGGATTGAAGAAAAGAGGATTGACAATCTTATCTCTGAATTCAACACCCTTGTCCTCATAGCTTTCGCTCTTGAAATATTTCGGGTCAACACCGAGATGCGATGCGTAACCGCCGTTGAACTTTTCAAAGGGCATCTTCATATTTGAAAGAACACGGAAGCCGAGTCCGTTTTCCGCACTGCCGTAAAGCGGGTCAACGCCGTAGTTGAGCATATCACGGCTCTTACGTCCGTCGGCAGTTGCACCTACCCAATAGCCGTAAAGAAGGTGGGTTGACGGTGTGCTGAAATCGGGTCTGAACGGATTGCCAAGGTAGTTCTTTTCGTTTGCAACGATGTCCGCAACCTTTGATGCAATTTCGCCTGCCTCGTTATCAACCTTTTCGATATTGTTACCAAATTTATCCGCACCGAGGAGGAAATCACGCAAATCCTCATAGCCGACAAAATCAGCCTTGAGTGCCGGAACAAGCTTATCCGCATCCTGCGGACGCTCCGCAAGAAGACGATCAATGGCACTGAAGCTGTCTGCAATAACACTTGTGCCGTGAATAAGGCAGCCGCTTCCGTTATACTTTGTACCCTGACGGTGAATATCTCTTGCATCAATTCCGTTACGCTGACCACCCATAAAGGAGGAAAGGAACGGAACACGCTGGGTTGAAATCGCCTCGGAAACTCCGTTTGCGGATTTTGCCATTTCGTGGGCAAAGAACTCAACATTTTTGTAGAATTCCTCACGAATGTTTTCGAGCGATGCCTTGTTTACATCACAGAGCTTTTCGCCCGTGATGAGTGAATAGCCACCCGTGAGTGTCATTTCGAGAATTTTGGGCAGGTTGAACCAGCTATTGGTTGTGTTTGCGTTATCCTCGCCCATAATAAGGGGCTCCTGACAGCCGGCAATGGCAATATCGGGAAGATCCTGCTTGTCAATACCGTGTGAGCCGAGAGTTTCAAAGAGTGCATCATCATTAAACATTGACGGAGTGAGAACACCCGGTGAGAAGAAGAAGCGTCCGAGCTCACGGTAGAGCTTCTCGGGAGTGTTCTTGTGCAGCTTAACGGAAAGTATCGGCTGCGGAAGATTCATTTCATAATATGCATCGAGAAGTGCATAAGTTGTTTCGTTTGTAAGGTCGTTGCCGTCAACATCACGTCCGCTGACAATTATATTCTGCGAAATTGCCCAGCTTCTGTCCGCAACATTGAAGAAAACAAGAAAATGCTTAAAGAGTGCGGCAGTTTCCTCACGGTTGAGACCGTTTCTGTACGGTTCAAAAATTCTGTCTGCATTTCCGACGGAGAATGCGAACGGATTCGGAGTCTGCTCAAGGCACATCATCTGCCACATAATGATAAAGGACTGGATTGCCTCATAAAGATTTCCCGCACCGTTATAAGGAACCCTTTTAAGTGTATCCGCCATCAGAACAAACTGTGACTTCTTGGGCTCGGGGAGTGCCTCTGCCTTTTCTCTTGCAAGCTTTTCGTATCTTGCCGCAAGGTCGCAGGCAGCTTCAAGAGCAATGACAAACGCCTTGTAGCCGTTACCCTCCTTGTCCTTCATCTCATCTATAAGAGCCTTGATTCCGTGACGCAGGGCAAAACGGAAATCCGCAATCAGGTGACCCGTAACCTGCTCAAAGAAGTATATAACCTCCTTGGTATAGTCCTCACTCTTGCTGTAAACAGCCTTGAGCTTTTCGGCATATTCGGTTTTGAGAAATTCGTCCTTTGCCTTTTGAATACGCTCCTCGGTAAATTCATCATTCGGAACAATATCACCGAAAACAGCGGCAGGGTCGCAGTAGCCCGCAAATTCCTCAACCTTAAATGCAGGGTTGATAAGGGCATAGCTCCTTGCAAAGGAATCGTCCTGTGTGCCGGCAAAAATCTGCTCCTCGTCAAGCTCCAGGGGCAAAATCTTTACGATTTCCTTGAGAATGAGAGCCTTTTTTACTTCCTCGTCATACTCGGCAAGAGAGTCATAAATTTCAAGCTCCTTTTCCTTGGCGATAAACCAACCGTCAAGTCTCTGCTTCGCCCTCTCGTGCTTAAAGAGAGCCTTTGCCTTTTCCGTAATTTTTTCGGGTGAATAAATATCAAATATCATAGCGTTACCTCCTAAGTAACCGTATTTTACGTTGTCACAAATTTTATACCGTCTTTTTCGAGCCTTTGCCTAAAAGAAAGCACCTGCTCATCCGTCACAAAGCCGTCGGTGATTTGGTAATCCTCCGTCCACTTGCATTTGCCGTATTCGTGGTAAGCAAGCAGTTCAACAACGGTATCTGTCATATCCATACTTTTAAAAAGCTTTGAAAAAGGCTCCGGGTCGGTATTGACGTGATTTATCAGAGGAATTCTGACATGGAGCTGATTTCGTTCTTTGGAAAGCCTTATGAGATTCTCAACCGTTGTTTTGTTGCTGTGTGCAACATATTTTTTGTGAAGCTCATCATCGGGCTGCTTCATATCGACTATCAAATAATCCACATACTCGGCAATTTCGGCAAGCCGAGGACTTGAACCGTTGGTTTCAATCGCTGTATGTATACCCTGCTCCTTAACCCTTTTGAGGATATAAATAAGGTCATCGGGCTGCATTGTCGCCTCGCCGCCCGTAAAGGTCACACCGCCACCGTCAAAGAACATCATACGGCTTCTGAAAATTTCGTCAACAAGCTCGTCGTTAGGGATAATCTGTGCCTCGTCGGAATTCGGCGCCATACTTTCGGGATTGGAGCACCATTTACATTTGAAATTGCAGCCCTGCGTGTGATAAACAAGGCGATTTCCGGGACCATCCTGCGAATAATTGAAGCCCCTTTGCAAAATTTTCATACAGCACCCCCATAATTGTTTTCAGAATATACTAACATATTTTATAATTTATTTCAATAGTCAAATTTTTTTCGGCAAATATACAAAATCTGTTTAGCTAAATATGGTAAATTGGACGAAAAAAGCAATTTATTATTGTCATTATATTAACATTATTGACTTTGGCGAAAAAAAACAATATAATTTTAATGGTGATACTATGCTTTTAACCATTGATATTGGAAATACTAATATAACACTCGGCATTTTTGACGGAGACAATTTGCTTTTTACCTCACGCCTTGCAACGGACAGAAAAAGGACAAGTGACCAATACTCCGTTGAGCTTCTTAATATATTCACTTTGCACCGAGTTGCCTGTGACAGCTTTTCCGGTGCGATAGTCAGCAGCGTTGTACCCGAGGTCAACCTTGCCGTAAAGGGTGCTGTCGAAACAGTTACAGGCATTACGCCCACCCTTTTGACAAGCGACATCGGAACAGGGCTTAAAGTTATCGGCGGTAAAAACGGTATGCTCGGAGCCGACCTTGCGGTTGCCTCCGTTGCCGCAGCGAAAAAATACCCTCTCCCTTGCTTTATAGTTGATTTGGGTACGGCTACCAAAATCATACTTCTTGATGAGGACGGAACATTTCTCGGCTGTACGATTTCGGCAGGAGTAGGCATTTCACTGGAGGCTCTTGCTCAAAAGGCTTCCCTGCTCCCCACCGTCAGCCTTAAAGCTCCCTCCACCTCGATCGGCACAAACACCGTCGATTGCATAAAATCCGGTACGGTATTCGGCACGGCGGCAATGCTTGACGGTCTGACGGCAAGAATGGAGAAGGACTTTGGCAAAAAAGTCGCTTCAACCGTTGCCACAGGCGGTCTGGCAAAGGAAATTGTAAAAAACTGTTCAAGGGACATCATCTATGACGGTGACCTGATTCTTGACGGTTTAAAAAGCATTTATTGCAAGTCAAAACAGTAAATGAGGACCGGTATAATGAAAAAGAAAAATCAAAATGAGTTTTCGGATATTGCACGGAAACGGGATAAGCTGATTTGGGCAGGAATTTTGACTGTCCTTATTGTAGCTATGTCCTACACCTCGTTCGGTTTTCTGGGTACAGAATATGTTTCTATAACCTTTTTGCCCATTCTCGTCGTTATCGGTGCAATACACGCCGGACCGGTTTGCGGACTTTATCTCGGTACCGTTTTTGGAATCACAAGCTTTGCACATTGCTTCAGCGATTATGAATTCGGTCATGAGCTGCTTTCCTACAGCATGGTCGGCACCGCAATTCTCTGCATTCTGCCCAGAGCTATGATGGGCTTGAGCTGCGGCGGAATTTACCGCCTTTTCAGCCGAAATTGCAGACCCGTTTTTGCAAAGCTCGTTTCCTCGTTCAGCGGTGCCTTTTTGAACACCGTGTTCTTCATTGTCAGCCTCATTGTCATTTTCGGAAACAGTGACTATATTATGACCTACGGCAGCAATCCAACGGCTGTAATGCGTACTCTCATCACCTCCAACGCCTTTATCGAATGGATTTTCTGCGCAATAGCCGGTTTGCTGACACCGAGGATAAAATTCGTCAATCCGCCAAACGACACCGAAAGAGGTAATAACACTGCGGACAGCGATTCTGTCATCACGTCAAGCGAGCACTGACAGGACAATTTGATTATTGACTTTTCGGCGGCAATATGTTATTATGAGCATAACGGCTGTGATAAAGAGGATTTAATCAATGCTTTTCAGAGAGTCGGCGTATGGTGCAAGCCGTCAGCGGAGCTTAACAATCTATGGCTTTTGAGCCGAAAATCTGAAATAACAGTAGGTTTTTCCGTATTGCTGCGTTAAAGCATTGAGTGGTATTCGTTTTGCGAAATACAATTTGAGTGGTACCGCGGGTTTATTCTCGTCTCAAAGCTACGGCTTTGGGGCTTTTTTTATTTTTAATTTAAGGAGGACACTATGAGTAAAGGAAAGTTTTACATCACAACAGCTATCGCCTACACCTCACGCAAGCCGCATATCGGCAACAGCTATGAAATCGTTATGACAGATGCGATAGCAAGATACAAGAGATTACAGGGCTACGACGTTTTCTTCCAGACCGGAACCGACGAGCACGGTCAGAAAATTGAAGAAATTGCCGCCGCCGAGGGCATCACACCCAAGGAGCACGTTGACAAGGTTTCGGGCGAAATCAAAGCTATCTGCGACCTTTTGAACACCACATATGACAAATTCATCAGAACAACCGATGCAGACCACGA
The DNA here is from genome assembly GCA_964472865.1 of uncultured Ruminococcus sp. Classification (GTDB taxonomy): domain Bacteria; phylum Bacillota; class Clostridia; order Oscillospirales; family Acutalibacteraceae; genus CAG-488. Next base: position 27,962 of record CAYYLP010000007.1, read on the forward strand.
AAAGGTCATTCAGAAAATTTTCAAAAAGCTCTATGACCAGGGCGATATCTACAAGAGCCACTACGAGGGAATGTACTGCACTCCGTGCGAGTCGTTTTGGACGGAATCCCAGCTTGTTGACGGCAAATGCCCAGACTGCGGACGTGAGGTTAAGCCCGCCCGTGAGGAGGCTTACTTCCTTCGCCTTTCCAAATATCAAAAGCAGCTTGAGGAATATATCGAAAATAATGAAAACTTCATCTATCCCGAAAGCAGAAAAAAAGAGATGCTCAACAATTTCATTAAGCCGGGTCTTCAGGACCTCTGCGTTTCGAGAACCTCATTCAAGTGGGGTATTCCCGTCAGCTTTGATGATAAGCACGTTATCTATGTTTGGATCGATGCACTTGCCAACTACATCACGGGCATAGGCTATGATCCCGACGGTTCGAGCGAGCAATACAAGAAATACTGGCCGGCTGACGTTCACGTTATCGGTAAGGACATTGTTCGTTTCCACACCATCTATTGGCCGATTATGCTTATGGCTCTCGGTGAGCCGCTTCCGAAACAGGTTTTTGGTCACCCGTGGCTGCTTTTCGGCACGGATAAGATGTCCAAATCAAGGGGCAACGTAATTTACGCCGACGATTTGGTTGAGCTTTTCGGCGTTGATGCCGTCAGATACTATCTGCTTGCGGAAATGCCTTACGCCTCGGACGGCTCAATCACTTACGAAAATATGATTGAACGCTATAACGCAGACCTTGCCAACACCCTCGGCAACCTTGTCAACAGAACCATTGCCATGACAAACAAATACTTTGACGGCGTTGTTCAGTCGGGTGACGTCACCGAGGATATCGACAATGAGCTCAAAGCGTTTGCCGTCGATACCGTCGGCAAGGTTGATAAGCTCCTTTCCGAATACAGGGTCAGCGACACACTTGAGGCTATCTTCAACCTTGCAAAGCGTTGCAACAAATATATTGACGAAACCGCTCCCTGGGCACTTGCCAAGGATGAAGCTCAAAAAGCAAGGCTCGGCACGGTGCTTTACAATCTGCTTGAGGGAATCCGCTTCATTGCGGTGCTCGTTTCGCCGTTCCTGCCCGAAACTGCCGATAAAATCCTTGCTCAAATGAACACCGATATCCGTGACTATGCTTCCGTTGAACAGTTCGGTGCTCTCAAGGAGGGAACACAGGTCGGCAAGGCAGAGCCTCTTTTTGCAAGAATTGATGCAAACGAAATGTTTGAAAAAATCGAGGCAAGAGCCGCCGCTTCTCAGGAGGCTGCCAAGGAGGAAAACGCCGAGGTTGAGGCTGAAATTGAGGGTCTTGCTCAAATCGGAATTGAGGATTTCGCCAAGGTTGAGCTCCGTGTTGCCGAGATAAAGGAATGTGAGCCCGTTAAAAAGGCAAAGAAGCTTCTCAAGCTCACGCTTGACGACGGCACAAAAACGCCGAGAATTGTCGCCAGCGGAATTGCAAAATGGTACAAGCCGGAGGATTTGATAGGTCACAAGGTCATTGTTGTCGCCAACCTCAAGCCTGCCGTGCTTTGCGGAGTTGAAAGCAACGGAATGATCCTTGCCGCCGACGCCAAGGACGAAGCCAAGGTTATATTCGTTGACGGTATGCCGAACGGAGCTAAGATAAGATAATGTATCAAAATATATTTGACACTCACGCACATTATGATGACGAAAAATTTGATGAGGACAGAGATGAGCTTTTGCTCTCCCTGCCCTCATTGGGCGTTATCAATGTTATAAACTGCGGCTGTGACCTTGCATCAAGCCGTAAGTCGATTGAATTTTCCGAAAAATATAAACATTTTTATTCCGCTCTCGGCATTCACCCGAGCAACATCAACGAAAATTCATACTCGGAGCTTGCGGAAGTCAAAAGCCTCTACTCGCACGGCAAATGCGTTGCCGTCGGTGAAATCGGTTTGGAATACCATTATGATTTCGTTCCCAAGGCTTTACAGCTTGATTTTTTTGAAAAACAGCTTGCTTTGGCAAACGAGCTTGCTTTGCCCGTGATAGTCCACGACCGTGAGGCGCATGAGGACACAATGAACCTGCTGAAGAAATACAAGCCGAAGGGCGTTGTTCATTGCTTCTCCGGCAGTGCGGAAATAGCAAAAGAGGTGCTGAAGCTCGGAATGTATATCGGTTTGGGCGGCGCTGTCACATTCAAAAATGCACGCAAGCCGCTTGAGGTTGCGGAAATTGTTCCCGACGACCGACTTCTGCTTGAAACCGACTGTCCCTATATGACACCGGTTCCGTTCAGAGGCAAACGCAATTCCTCCGACTTCATCGCCTACACCGCCGAAAAAATTGCCGAAGTCAGAAACACCGACGTTCAGAATTTGATTGACACCACCACCCAAAACGCACGCCGGCTGTTTGAAATTTAATTTTGATTATACATCGTGCCAAGCCTCCCCTTGCTTGAATCAAGGGGAGGCTTGGTGTGTGTGCGTTGCCACAAGGTTACGCAGGAATTAACGGTGATGGTTGCCTCCCCTAAAGTGTTGTTCGCCATAAAAAGCAACAAGCCTGCCTTTCGACAGACTTGTATTTTTTAGCGTATTTTTTATTTATTTTCTTCCAGCGTGCGCTTCATCATATCACCATAGGCTGTCCACTCAACCCGGTCGCTGAGATGTTCTTCGACTCTCTGTGCGATAAGCTCCAGAATTCGCAAGCCTGTGCCTGCGCCGTTTGAGAAAAGTGACTGCCAGTGGCTCAAAAGTATCGGCCAACCGTTAGAGTCAAGCACCTCAATAATTCTGCCCGACTTGCCGTCCTCGCTGATATAATAATCCGCAATGCTTCTGACATATTCCTCCGAGGTATCCGTGGTATCCATCGCCTGCCAGAATTTATCGTTAATAGTTGCCGGAATGGAAACAACGGTGTGCTCCTCATCCTTGTAAGCAATCCACGGCTTTGCGTTCGGCTGATTGAAAAGGTCACGACAGAAATACCAGCTTTCCTTTTTACCGTGTACCTTATCCATTGCCAATGCAATCGCCTTGGCATACTCATCCTCAACCTTAACGCCGAAATCCCACGGTGAGGTTACTCCGGTTGCGTTGATGCCGACATTTTTAAGAATTTCAAGGGCAAGGGAAATATACGGCGTAAGCTCCTTATGTGTTTGGCGGAACGACCACTTATTCTCCCATTCGTCCATCATCTTGCCTGTGGCAAGGTCTATGTAGCCGGCATGGGTGAGAACCTCGGGGCAAAAATCAAAATATTTTCCGACTCTGCCCTTTACCGTGTCAATCCACTCTTGAATTTCGCTCTGCTCAAAGCCGGGTATGCTCTCATCAATTCGTCCTCTGCCGCCCGGAATGGGAACAACACTGTATTTGCCCTTTATTCCGTATCTTTCGATGGCATCGCAGAACCTAAAAAGGAAATCATTCGGCACGTTGTCAACCAACGGTCTGCCGTCCTTGGTTTGCTTATCAAAGGAATGCTCGTAAAAAACGAAAACCCTTGGCGCCGGATCGTCTATGATTAGTGAAATAGGTGTTTTTTTCATAAAAATAATTCCTCACTTGCTTATATGGCAGTCGGTCATGCTTATAACGGCAATTTCCGCACCGAGGTCATCTGTTATCTTGATTTCGTAAAAGCAAAGCCGCCTGCTCAATATCTCTCATCAATCAAAATATACCGGCTTGCCCGTTCTTGCGGATTCGTAAATTGCCTCAAGAATTTGCGTTACAACAAGTGCCTGACTTGCCTTTGTCGGCGGCTCGGTATCGTTGATAACCGCATTGAGCCATGCTCTTGCTTCAAGAACCGATGGCTTTTCATCGGCATCTCCGTCATAGAAAGCAACTCCGCCCTTGCTGAGATCGGGCTTCAAAAGGCACTGTCTGCCGTTTTTGACAAAGTTTACGGTTAAGCCATCAAGCATATCCGCACCGCCTAAGGTTCCGCAAACGGTGGTAATAGCCTCCTTGGGGTCTCTGATATTGAGCGCCCAGCTTGATTCAAGAACAATCGTTGCACCGTTTTCCATAACGATAAAGCCGAAAGCAGCATCCTCAACGGTAAACTTTTCGGGATCCCAATCACCACAGGAATTACCTGTATCCTTCTGATCCTTGAGCTTTTCAAAGGTTGTGCCGACTACCATCTTCGGCTTGTAATTATTCATCATCCAAAGTGTCAAGTCGAGCGCATGAGTACCGATATCAATAAGCGGTCCTCCGCCCTGCTCATATTCATTGAGAAAAACGCCCCATGTGGGAACAGCACGGCGGCGAAGTGCCAATGCCTTGCCGTAATAAATATCACCAAGCTCTCCGTCATCGCACATCTGCTTGAGATAGAGCGAATTGGGACGCCAACGCTGCTGATAACCGATAGTCAGCTTTTTACCGGTTCTCTCGGAAGCCTCAAGCATTGCTTTCGCCTCGGCATAGGTCTTTGCCATGGGCTTTTCGCACATAACATGCTTGCCGGCCTCCATTGCATCAATGGAAATAAATGAGTGGGAGCGGTTCGGCGTACAAACGTGAACAACTTCAATTTCTTCATCCTTGAGGAGCTCCTTATAGTCGGTATAGACCCTTGCGCCCTCCTCACCGTATTTCTCGGCAGCCTCAACTGCCCTTTCTTCAATAATATCGCAAAATGCGACCATTTTTGCATTTTCTATAACCTTGAGCGAGGGCATATGCTTTCCGTTTGCGATGCCGCCGCAACCGATTATTCCGATTTTAACTTCTCTGCTCATATCAAAAGCTCCTTTACAATAAAGTTTATTCAATGATACCATATTGAGCAGAAAAGTCAACCGAAATTTAGTATTTTTACATTAATTTTAGCTGAAAATATCATTGCCTTTTTCAGAATTATCAATCTCATATGCCGATATTTTGTCGTTTTCGACAAAGGCAATATATATTTTCTCAATCGGAGGAAAATTGCCCTCCTTGAGCTCCTTTCTCAGCCATATTTCATTCTTTCCGCAGGATTTGAGGTTTTCGTGCAAAATTTCGCCGTCGGAAACAACAACGTACGGAGCATTCTCCTTTTGCGGGTGCAAGCCGAGGTCGTTCGGGTTTATAGGTCTGAGTGTTGCCTTGGGCAAAAAGCTGAGCTGTCCGTTTGCTTCCATAATCACTGTCTGCAAATCATCGATATTGAAATAGCCGCCAACCCTACACTGGGTCAGAAATTCATTCAAATCAAGCTTTGCCTTTTGAAAATTCTTTCTGTAAATCGTTCCGTTATCCATCAGCACCAACGCCTTGCCGACAAAAAAGCGGCGAAATTTTATCGACTTGTTGGAGGCAAACGAGAAAATCACGGCAAAAACGCCGTAAACAACTATTGCAACAGCAGGCTTCCAAAATTCGTTAATCGGACTGAAAGCCATATCCGCCGCAATTGAGCCAATGGTTATACCGTTGACATAATCAAAAAGGCTGAGCTGCGAAATTTGCCTTTTTCCCATCAGCTTGGTCAAAATAAAAAGCTCAATAATAGACAGCACTGCCGTCAGGCATATTTTAAAAATTTCCATAAAATCACCATCATTATTATTGACGTTTTTGCAAATAATACTCATAAAGTCGGCTTATATTAACACTACAAAATGTCAATATGTTGTGTTTTCAAAAAAATGTCTCCGCTTTTTGTACAATATGCTGAAAAAATTATGACATCTTGTTCAGATTACCATTGCATCTACAATATATTGAGCTAATTCATACTCAATTCACCAACATATTGAGGTTTAGGAAATAAAAGCAAAATAAAATAATAAATGTAAAAAAAGATTGAACTTTGCACATATTAGTGCTATAATTTTATAGGCATAAAATTATAATCGTTTATTGCCTCTATTTGAAATTTTACTTACTTAATATAATACAAATTTGAAGAAGGAGTGTAACGGGTGGATAAAATATATATCAACGGCGGCATCCCCTTAAACGGTGAAGTTACCGTCAGCGGAGCCAAAAACGCCGCTGTCGCCATTCTCCCTGCTGTTATTCTTGCGCAAGATGTGTGCAGAGTTGAAAATATACCCAATATAAGCGATGTTGATATGATGATTCGCATTCTTCATCAGCTCGGTGCAAAAATTACCAAGGTGGACGAAAACACCTATGATATAGACTCATCAACAATCAATTCCTACGTCGTTTCCCACGATATGACCAAGCATCTCCGAGCCTCCTACTATCTTATCGGCTCTCTGCTCGGTCGTTTCGGCAGGGCTAAGGTTGCCATGCCCGGCGGCTGTAATTTCGGCGTTCGTCCCATCGACCAGCACATCAAGGGCTTTGAAATTCTCGGTTCAACCGTTACCCTCGGTGAAAATGCTATGATTGATGCGGAAGCGCCCAATCTCACCGGCGGTCTTGTCTATTTTGATGTTGTTTCCGTCGGAGCCACAATCAATCTTATGCTCGCCTCTGTAAAGGCAAAGGGCTTGACAATCATCGAAAATGCTGCCAAAGAACCGCACATCGTTGACCTTGCCAACTTCCTGAACTCAATGGGTGCGGATATCCGAGGAGCCGGTACCGATGTTATCAAAATACGCGGCGTTGAGCATATGCACGGCTGCACCTATTCCATAATCCCCGACCAGATCGAGGCAGGCACTTTTATGGTTGCCGCAGTTGCAACAAAAGGCAATGTGCTTGTTAAAAATGTTATCCCGAAGCACCTTGAATCAATCACAGCAAAGCTTATTCAATGCGGAGCAACCGTTGAGGAATTTGATGATTCCGTCCGTGTTATCGGCAACGGCAGACCCGGCAAATGCAATGTTAAAACCATGCCCCACCCGGGCTTTCCGACCGATATGCAGCCCCAGTTTGCAACAATGCTTTCCGTTGCCGACGGCACAAGCATCGTCTCCGAGGGCGTTTGGGACAGCCGTTTCCAATATGTTGAGCAGCTTTCGAGAATGGGTGCCAACATCTCTGTCAACGGCAAGGCGGCAACAATCGAGGGCGTTGAAAACCTCAACGGCTCCCCCGTCAAGGCGGATGACCTCCGTGCCGGTGCCGCAATGCTCATTGCAGGTCTTATGGCAAAGGGTACAACCTCAATCGAAAACATCGTTTATATCGACCGTGGCTACGACAATGTTGTTGGCAAATTCCGTAATCTCGGTGCGGATATTGTCCGTGTCAGCGAGGAAGACAAGCCCACTCTTATTGACGATTCCCAGGTCGGATAATCGGAGAATATTTTATCGGTTAAATTTAGTCCGCAGAGTTTTTCGATACACTGCGGACTGTTTTTTTGAAAGGATCTATTTCACCTATGGCACGTTTTTGTTCGCTTTTTTCCTCCAGCAGCGGTAATTGCACCTATCTCGGCTCAGCAGACGGCGGAGTGCTTATTGATGCGGGCGTGAGCGCCAAGCAGATTTCGTTGGGACTCAACGGCATCGGTGTTGATGAAAAAAGTATTAACGCAATTTTTATCACCCATGAGCACAGTGACCACGTCAAGGGCTTGCGTGTTTTCGCTTCCAGACACAACATCCCCGTTTATGCAACGCCGGGAACGCTCCGTGAGCTTGAAAAGCTCGGTATTATCAACGGCAAATTTCCCGTTGCCGAAATTGACGGCGAAATTAACTGCTGTGATTTGCTTGTAAAGCCGTTTCACACCTCTCACGACGTTGCAGAAAGCTGCGGATATTCCGTTACAACGAGTGACGACAGAAAGCTTTGCATAGCAACAGACACCGGAATTGTTACCGAGGAAATGCGTGAAGCACTGACCGGCAGCGACCTTGTTCTAATTGAGAGCAATCACGATGTCGGTATGCTGCGAAACGGCGACTATCCCTATACACTCAAGCGACGTATTCTTTCCGACAAGGGGCACCTTTCAAACCTTGCCTGTAGCGAATTTATAACGGAGCTTATCGAAAGCGGAACAACTCGCTTCACACTCGGTCATTTGAGCAAGGAAAACAACATCCCTGCCCTCGCCTACCGAACCTCTCAATCGGCACTTGAATGTATCGGTGCTGTCGAAAACAAGGACTACATACTCAAGGTTGCAGGCAACGGTACGCCCGAAATGGTGGTGCTTTAATGATAAGGATAACGATTATTTGTGAGGCAAGGCTGAAAGAAAAATATTTGCGTGATGCCTGCGACGAATACATAAAGCGGCTCGGCGGCTACTGCCGATTGAGCATTATTGAGCTTAACCCGAAAAAGCTTCCCGATGAGCCATCCGAGGCAGAAATCAAAAATGCGCTTGACAGTGAGGGCAAGGAAATTCTTTCCAAAATCCCGAACGGTGCAAGGGTTTATTCAATGTGCATTGAGGGCAAGCAGCTCAGCTCCGAAAAGCTCGCAAATGAGCTGGACAGATGCGCCGTCAACGGAAACGGCAATGTTGTCTTTGTCATCGGCAGCTCCTACGGACTTTCCGACGAGGTGAAAAGCCGTTCCGATTTCAAGCTTTCGATGTCCGAAATGACCTTTCCTCACCAGCTTGCAAGAGTTATGCTCCTTGAGCAAATATACAGAGCCCTCCGCATTAACAGCGGCGGAAAATACCATAAATAACAGACGTGCTTTCCAACAAGCACGTTTATTTTCTGCTGTTTGCACGGTTTGACATTGTATAACAGTTATGCTATAATATCCGAAACAAAAAGGGGGATTGTTATGGTAAAAAATGGGTTTAAGCTTAAAAACCTGCTTATTTTTTTGCTTATTTTTGCTTTCATTGCAGTTTTGAGTTATATGACGCCGTATACGGGTGACGACTGGGCATGGGGCTCTCGGCTTGGTATAGAGCGATTACAAAGCGGCTTCAAGGATTATAACGGCAGATATCTGGGTAATCTTCTCGTCATCGCACTCACTCGTTCAAGGCTTCTCAAGGCAGCAGTTATGTCGGTCTGTATCACAGGCACACTTGCACTGATTTGGCAAACTGTCAAGCACAAAAGCTTCACCGTTTTTTTGATGGCAACCGTCGGCTTTTGCGTTATGCCGAGATACATCTTTCGTCAGACCATAGCATGGGTTTCCGGCTTCACCAACTACGTTGTCCCGACATTTTTGATTATCGCTTATCTGTTTATAATAAAGGGTATTTTCGATAAAGCCCCGAAATTCAAAAAAGGCACCTTTGCAGTAACCTTCCTGCTCGGTGCTTGTGCGGCTCTTTTTATGGAAAACATCACTCTGTATCAGGTTGCGGCGGATATTCTGATTCTTATCGGTACTCTGATTGCATACAAAAAGGTATTTGCCCCCGTTGTCAGCCACCTTATCGGTTCAATTGTCGGCTGTGTCATTATGTTTACGAACGGCGCTTACCTCAATATCGCAAATTCAAATGACGGCTACAGAACGATGGAAACAAGCTCCGCCGGAATTTTGGAGAGAATAAAAGATAATCTTTTTGACGTGGTTGCAGATGAGCTCACCCTTAACAATGTATTTTTGAACCTTCTCATAGCGGCGGCGTGCATAGCTACAGCTGCCTCACTTTTCAAAAAATCCGAAAAAATCGGCTTTTTCAAAAAATTAGCGGTTTGGTGCAGCCTTGCCGTTGTAATAGCTCACGCTGCCTATTCGCTTATGCGTGCCACCTATCAAGGCTGGAATATCGCTCTCAATTATACAAAATATTTCAACGTGCTGCTCACCCTCCTTTTCGGAATTGCGTTACTCATACTGGGTCTTTGCTGTGTAAGCGAAACCGCCGTAAAAATCAGATTGAGCTTCTATGTTGTCAGTGTCGGAATTTTGACCGCACCGTTGCTTGTTGTAACACCTATCGGAAGCAGATGCTTCTTCTGCGGCTACATCTTCCTTGCAATGTATCTCTGCGAGACCTTTGCTTACTGCTTCAATGAGAAGCACACACTGATAAAAAACGATGTTTTCGTCAACGCCTTGCTCGCTTGCTGTGCCTTTTTCGCTGTTTATTATACAAGCATTTTCGGCTACATTTATAAATCAGAAATAGAAAGAGATGCTTATGTTCAGGAGCAAATTTCGGAGGGCAAAACCACGGTGGAGGTTCCCGAATTGCCGTATCAGGGCTACCTTTGGAACTCAACACCTACGCCGAATACGGTTTGGGAGCCCCGTTATAAATCGTTTAATTCAATTGATCAGGACATTGAATTTGAAATCATCAAGTTCAATGCGTGGCGAGATTCGGTAAACAAATAAAGCAAAAAGGCAGACTGTCGCAAAACGGCAGTCTGCTTTGTTATAGATAGCTGTTATTTTTTGTAATTACGCAGGATTTTAAGTGTCGTGGTTTTCGGGAATTCGGTATCCCTTGTCTTGACCCTTGTAACCTGCTTATATTTTGGCATCTTACGGTTAATTGCGTTAACGTCCTGTTTGATTCTCTCTTTGGCATCGGGCGTATCAACCGTGTTGAGGAAAAATTCTGCGGTAATAAGTCCGTCCTCGTCACCGACAACAACCTCTTTAACATAATCAATCGTCGAGAGCTTATCCTCAATTTCCTCAGGGGAAACATTCTTTCCGTTGGAAAGCACAATAAGGTTTTTCTTTCTGCCCTTGTAGAAAAGGAAGCCGTCCTCATCAATATAGCCGTAGTCGCCGGTAAGGAACCAATCTCCGTCAAAGACCTCTGCGGTTGCCTCGGGCTCATTATAATAACCCATCATAACATTCTTACCGCGAACACAAATTTCACCGACTCCATCCTCATCGGGGTCCTTGATTTTAATTTCGTTACACGGCAGAGGAAGTCCTACACTGCCGAGCTTGTAGTTGTCAAGTCTGTTGCAGGTAACGGCAGGTGAGCACTCCGTGATACCGTAGCCGTTAATAATCTGTATGCCGAAATCCGCCATTCCTTTTTCATATTTCTCATCAAGGTAGGCGCCGCCGCAGACAATAAGCTCCAAATTGCCGCCCAGGCCGTCAATGATTTGAGAAAAGAGCTTTCTTCTTCTGTCAATGCCGAATTTCAAAAGAAGCTTACTTATTTTCAGACCCTTTTTCAGCAGCTCCTCCCTGCCCTCTTTCTTCGCCGTGAACCAAATCTTTTTGTATATCGTTTCAACGGCAAGAGGTACAGCAGAGAAATTCTGCGGATGGTATGTTTGCAAATCCTTTTGGATATCCTTCAAGCTTCTGCAAATAAAGCCCCATTCGGTCAGAAGATTGCCCGAAAACAATGCACTGACCCACGAAAAAGCGTGATGAAGCGGCAAAAATCCGATTGCAGGACCGCCAACCATAACTCGGCAGGAGGCAACACAGTCAGATGCAACATTCTCCTGACTGAGCATAACGCCCTTGCTTTTGCCTGTTGTGCCGGAGGTGTAAACAATAAACGCAAGGTCGCTCGGCAAAACCTCATCCTTGAGGTAGCTTTCCGCACCGTTTTTGACCTCGTTGTGACCCTCCTCGACAAGCGAGTAAAAATCCTCAATTCTGATATAATGCTCAACGGCAACACCCTCGGTCTTTTTCATAAGTTCAACGGTGCTGTCAAAATCACTGCTGTAATAAATCGCATTGCAGCCGCTTCTGACCATAATGTCCACAATATCCGCATCCGGGAGCTTAGGGTCAAGCGGAACCGCCGTAATTTTACCTGTGATTACCGAATAGTAGCATGCAACCCAGTAATAGCTGTTTTCACTGAGAATTGCAACCTTTTTTCCTCTCAATCCCAGCTTATAAAGATATTGACCGAGACCTGTCAAATCATAATTGACCTGAGCAAAGGTTTTTGTTTCAACCTCACCGTCAAAATTATAAAAGCTGTATTGACGTTTATTTCCTCCCTTGTTTCCGCCAAAAAGAACAATATCCTTGACTGTATTCATATCCGGAAATTCAGCAAGCTTGATCTTCTTTTTCAAAGCGAATCCTCTCCTTTCAAAATCCAACAATGATTATAATGCATTTTTTCAATATAATCAATACAATTCTGCTATACAATTCTTATGTTTGACTAAGAACACAAATTCCTTGTGGTTTATTTGCGGCAATTTATATGAAATGCCGATTTTTCTGTAACATAAACAAACTGCCGCATTGAACGGCAGTCTTTTTTCAATTCAATATTCCGAGACTCACGGAAAGAGCTCTGTTCACCCGTGACATATCTGTTTCGTCAAGATTGCCCATTCGCTCTTTAAGACGTTTTTTATCGAGCGTTCTGACCTGCTCCAGCAAAACTATCGAATCCTTGGAAAGTCCGCAATTTTGAGCATCAACCTGAATATGTGTGGGTAAATTGGTTTTGAATCTGCGGCTTGTTATGGCGGCGGCAATAACCGTCGGGCTGTATTTGTTGCCCACATCGTTCTGCACAATCAGCACGGGGCGCATACCTCCCTGCTCCGAGCCTATTACCGGGCTGAGATCCGCATAATATATATCTCCTCGCTTAACTGTCATATTATCACTCTCCGAAGCTTTTCTTCATTATTATAATTGTCAGCTTTTTACGGATTAATCATTATTTTCGGAGATCAAATAATTTTGTCCGACAGTACATTCTATTCAAATATCTGCGGCAAGTGTATATTTAGATGCCGATTAGACCCTCAGCTCGGCAAAAATCAATGCATACAAACAACATATTGAATAATGTCTGCAACCTGCTCAATATCGCTTGAACATTCATCCTCCAACCATTCCTTGATTATAGCCATAATTCCGTTAAGATAAAATGACATCATATACTTTCTGTTCTCTGCCGGCACATTGAAGCGTTCAAGAATTGGCGTTATAATAAAACGAAAAAGCTTATCATAGGTTTCGTCAAGTCGCAAAAGCTTTGCATTCTTTATCGACGCCGAAAAGAGCCGCCTGTGCTCCTTTATATAGCTAAGGTACGGTACAAGGTATTCAGGAGTTATTAGGTTCAGCTTCTCCGTCGGACAATTCGGTATACTCGAAACAAAACTGTCAGCATCCCTTTGCATATATTCTAAAAAGTGATTATAAATATATTGAGTGCTTTCTCGTAACAAATCATCTATGGTTTCATAATGGAGATAAAATGTGGAACGGTTCACTCCGGCTCTGTGACAGATTTCCTTAACCGTGATAAAGGGCAGGTCTTTTTCGTCAAGCAGTTCCAAAAAAGCTTTGTCCATTTTTGCAGCGGTTTTGAAATACTTGCTTTCGTTTTTGTTCATTTATTTATCCCCCCTGCTTTAGAATTATTTGTCGGTTATCTCTTTTGCAAGCTGTATAATTTCAAAGGCGTATTTTTGCTTGCCCTTTTCGAGAATTTTCTTGTAAATCGAATAATTTACACCCATCCCGATAAAGCCGATAATGCCAATAACAATTCCGAGAGCGAACATCGCCGTCGTACCGCTTCCGATAACCCTCATCGAAAGGCACATTCCCACGCCTAAAATCAGTGTGCAAACAATGCCGAAGGTATAGGTGAAGATGTTTGCCGGCATTTTCGCCCTCTTGTCAAGCTTGCGAAGTGCCACCACCTTTGACGTATCCTTTGGTGCATATTCGTTTGCAAGCTGTTCTGCATAAATTTTGTCTGTGTTCATAGTAAAAGCCTCCTTTAATTGTTGACTTTATTATAACCGATATCACACCCAAAGCAAACAACACAAAAATGCTTGGGTGTTGCTTTACCGTACAAACAAAAGGCAAAGGGCTTCTTACAGACATTAATTCTGTAGAAAGCCCTTTGATGTATTATTTACACAGTGTTTAATCTCGTCTCAATGCCTCGATGGGTGTCATCTGTGCCGCACGCTTTGCCGGATAAATTCCGAAGAAAATTCCGATTGCACTCGAAAAGCCCACCGCAATGAGAATTGTGCTGAATTTGACAGTGATTGGGATATCCAAATACGATGCTACCGCCCATGCTCCGCCAACGCCGAGAATCAAGCCTATCAATCCGCCTATCAAGCACAGAATAATCGACTCCGTGAGAAATTGCAGCATAATCGTTGAGGTTCTTGCTCCGAGAGCCTTGCGTATACCGATTTCTCGGGTACGCTCAGTTACGGAAACAAGCATTATGTTCATAACTCCGATTCCGCCGACAATAAGTGATATTGCACTGACTGCGGCAATAAAGGTTGTGAAAATACTTATTACGGAATCAAGCAGGTCTATATACGTTGCCATAATATTGAGCGTGTATAACGGCTCTCCGCTGAGATTACCGTGCCTTGTTTTTATAAGGTTGAGTGCCGATTCGCCCGTATTGTTCAGGTCAGCGCCATCCTTTGCCATAAGGTAAATTTGAGTGTACTTGTTGATATTGTCGTTTAGCTCACCGTTAAGCGAGGCAGGCATTGAAATCATACCCATTGTGACCGAGCTCTGCATTGAGGAGGTTATGCTCTCCATTTGCTCACTTGAAATCATAGAATTTTGCGTCATATCGACAACGCCGATAATTTTCAGCGAAACAGTGTTGTTGTTCACCGTGTAATTCATCGTTTCACCGACGCAGTTCTCCCTGCCGAACATTTCCTTTGCGGTTATTGTGCTGACAATGCAAACCCTCTTACGCTGGGAATATTCGTCCTTTGTCCAAATCCTGCCGTACCTGGTCGTCATCTGATTGATATGAAGAAGGTCCTCGTTGCCGACTATTGTGAAAACATAGCCGTCATAATTAAGCGTCTGTGCCTGACCGAAGGATATCTCATAGGGTGAGCAATAGCCGACTGTATCAAGCTTTTTGATAGCGGCAATATCCTCCTCGGTGACATAGTCCGAAACGTCGGCTCTGGTTGCATTAACAGCAATTTGAATGGCATTTGAGCCCATATCCTCAATCATACCGACAATATAATCTCTGCCTCCGTTGCCGAGGGTTATTATCGCAATAACCGAGGAAACGCCGATTATGATTCCGAGCATCGTCAGCAACGAACGCATCATATTCGTTTTTATACTGAAAATCGCAATGCGAATATTCTCTCTAATATCCACGGCTGTCCTCCGTTACTTCAGCTTAACCTTTACTCCGTCATCAAGTCCGCTTGTGTTTTTGATGAGCACATCACCCTCGCCAAGACCCGAAACAATTTGATAATATGTGTCGTTTGAAATGCCGAGCTCAACATTTTTCTTCACTGCGGTTGAGCTGTCCTTTTCATAAACATAAACAAAGATATCCTCACCGTCAATGATAATTGCCTCAACCGGTGCAACAATCGCATTTTCCTGCGTATCGGTAATTATCGAAACATCAACATCCGTTCCGACAACAAATGAGCTGTCCGCACCGTCTATTGTAACCTGCGCCGGGATGCTGTTTGATGAGCCGCCGCCCGACATAATGGAATTGAGGTCAATCGAGCTTCCGCCGGAGGTTGCAACCGCACCGATATAGGAGACCTTGCCCTCATAGACATTGTTGTTTGCGGATTTAATCGTAACGTCCTGATTAAGGTTGACATTGAGAACGTCGTACTTGCTCAGGGAAATATCGGCAACAAGAGGATAGTTGAGAAGCTTTATACCAACTGTCTCCGAGCCGAAAAACGAGCTGACCATACCCGAAACATCGCCGCCGGAGGTGACTGCCGACAAAATAGAGCTGATATCAATATTGCCTGCGTTAGAGGCAGGGGCAGCTTGAACAGTTTCGCCAACTTTTATATTGACCTCGCTGACAAGACCTCTTTCGGTTGCGACCCAGCCTTTTTTCATTTCGTTGACCTGATTCAAAGCCGTCTTGTATGACGTCAAGGCTTTTTCGTAAATATTCTTGTATATCGAAACGTAACTGTCATCAGCCTGAAGCTCAAGCGTTGCAAGCTGTGCTTTGAGCTGAACCAAAGACATTTCCGCATTCATCAGGGAGCTTGAACCGCTCATTTGTGTCAATGCACTCATATCAAATGAGCCGGAGCTGCCCGCAATTGTTCCGAGATTATCCATAAGGCTTGAAAGGTCAGAGGTTGTTGAACCGGATGAAAGCATGGAAACAAGAACCTTTTCGGCGGTTTCCTTGGTGTATTCAACTCCGAAAAGCTTTGCCACCTTGATAAATCTGTTAACAAGCTCCTCAGAAACCTTTACACCGGGCTTTGCCTGTGTGTTTGACGAGTCTGCCTTTTGGGTGGTTGTTGTTTCGGCCTTTTGGTTAAGCTTATCAATTTGGGCTTCAAGCTCTGCGATTTCCTTTTTGGTGGAAGCAATCTTTTTGCTTGCCGAGTCGGATTCATTCTTCGCCTTATTGTATGCGGCAAGAGCCTTTTCGTATGAGTTCTCCTTTTCGGCAAGAGCAGCTTCCAGGGATGAAACATCAAAGGTAGCAAGAACCTCACCTGCATTGACGATATCGCCCTCCTTGACGTTAACCGTCTGAACCTTTACTCCGTCAATCAGAGTAAAGGACTGCTCGGATGCGGTTGTAACCGTACCGGTAGTGTCGAGAGTTTCGCTGATTGTTTGCTTTTCGACCTTCACGGTTTCGACGGCAAGCTTTTCCTCCGGCTTGAACACGGCATACGCCACTCCTGCAAGCACCGCCACCGCAAGCACGGAGCAGATAATTATAATCTTTTTGTTTTTGCCTTTCTTTTGTTGCATAAAAACACCACTTCTTTCAATATTTATATATTAAGATAATTATTTAACGGTGAAAGTATGAAAAAATTCAAATTAATAATTTCCTTATTACTTATTATATCATTAACAGCCTGTGTAGGTCAACGGCAATTAAATATAAATGAATTTTTAAAAAAATATAATCTACTCAGCGGTGAGGTACTCAACGCCGAGATGTTTGCCGTTTCAGGCAACGAGGAATTTGTTTACAGTCTGCTGCACGGTCAAAGCCTACTCTGCCTTTACTGCACGGAAAACGGTGAAATAATTCAATGCACCGTCACTGCAAGGGAAGCCACTCCGGAATTTGAACGTCTATGCATTAACATCATAAGCACCTTTACAGACCTCAACGCCGACGAAGCGTTGAACTACTACAAGACCTGCGGCGTTATGGGCAAATACAGCCTTGTGCTAAATGATTACGGCATCGGTAAAACGATGATACTCAACGAAAAGGAAAATCCGCTGAACACCAATAATTATCCGACATTGAAAAAGCCGATAGATGAGGAGGACATAGCTCGCCCCACCTTATCAGATAATGATGTAAGTATTAAACAACAGAAATAATTCGTACACATTAAATAAATGTTAAAAAACGGTTAATAAAAAGAAAAAGGTGACGAATTACCGTCACCTTTATGCTTATTAAGTAGATTAACCAACGAAGCCGCACGGAGGAATAACTACCGGGTCTGTGGTCGTTGTTGTTGTCGGATCAGTAGCTGAAGGCTCTGAAGATTCCGGCTTGTAGTACATATCAAGAACCTTATTGGCGATCATACTGTTGGCAATAGCATTGTTAAGTGCTTCTGTGTCAACGCCTGCATCTGTAAGGAATGCATCAACAACGTCACGAACTGCGCCGGGCTCAGAAATCTCATCGGATTCGATACCCTTGTTGTTAACGTACTTCTCAAGAGTAGCAACAAGATCGGCAATATCTTCTTTAGCTGCACCGGTTTTAATGGAATCAACGATCTGGTTTGCAATTTCCTCTGCCTTCTCGTCATTCTGAAGATCAGAAACGATACCCTCAATCGAAGATGTGGTTGCTTCCGTAACCTCTTCAACAGGATCATTTTCAGCACGAACCGAGAGTGCAACGGTTGCACAAACAGCAACTACCGTAAGAATAGCCAAAAACTTTTTCATACGATTCATCCTTTCATAATATTTATCGTTATAGGTATTTTAACCTATATCAATACAAAAGTCAAGGGTTTTTGAGCAAATATAATTATTTTTTATACAAGCAGCAAATTAGTCCTCGTTAAAGTATCTCCAGCATATTGTAACCGTCTTACCATTGACCGAATATCTGTCAACATTGTGATAATCGTCAATTGAGCCCTCCTTGAAGCCCTTCTTGGCAAGCTCGTCAGTGAAAAGCGTGAGCATCTTGGTTGTCGGGAACTCAATGGTTGAGTTCATAACAAGCGTTGTCTGGTCACGGTGCTTTTCGAGCACGCCTGTTTCAAAATCCGCCGCCCACCAGCAGTTACGTCTGGAATAATCAATCTTCTTGACCGGTGTTGCGTCGGATGATTTTTCATACTGCCAGAGCTTCATCGAGGTCATCATTGCGTCCGCATCCTCAACACTGCTGTAAAGAAGGTTGTCCGCACCGTATTTTTCAACCTTGCCGTCGGATTCTCTGTAATAGTATCCAACCTCACAGCCGACGGTTGCCATAGCGTATTCGCCCTTCCAAAGCTCAATGAGCCAGTCCTTTTCGTCATAGGTGAAGTATACACGAATTGTTGAAAGATAGAAATTAACGAATTTCGAACCCCAATCATATGCCTTGTTAAAGCCGAATTTACGCTGAACGGCAAGAGCATTGTAAACGTCGCTCGGCGTGGAAACCTGTTCCTTGGTTGTGGGCGTTGGCACCGGCTTTTGGGTGGAAGTCGGCTTTGTGCTGCTTGACGGACGCTTTGTCGGGGTCTGAATCTGGCTTGAAACAATCGGTGCCGCAGTATATGCGCCGCCCGACTGATTCGGGTTATAGACCTGCGAATGACCCTCATCATCAACAATAAAGGATTGACCGTCCTCATCAACAACAATTTGCGTCGGTCCATCGGAGTTGAAATCGCCCTGTCCGATTTGAATTTGGTCTCCGTTTGCCGATGCAGACTGCTTCGGCGTAATTTTTCTCGCCGCACCACAGCCCGTAAGAACCAAGCTGAAAGTAAAAATGAACAAGCAAAGTAACGCTATATAACGTGTTTTTGAATAATCCTTTTTCATTTTGATAGTCTCCATTATATTTTTTTACATTGTAACACAGACTCAGTCAAATTACAATACCCAAAATATTCCCGATGTTCAAATCATTGCAAATTCCCGGCATTTCGGAGCATCTCACGGGCACTTTCAAGCTGAAGCTGTGATATTTCCATTCCGCCCATAATACGTGCCAGCTCCGTCGCTCTATCCTCACCGACAAGGGATTTGATGTTTGTGTAGGTCTTGCCGTCGCTGACGGATTTGCTTATATAAAGGTGTGCATCGCCCTGTGCGGCAATTTGCGCCAAATGTGTTACGCAAATAACCTGTCTGCCCTTTGAAACACTTCTGAGCTTCAATGCAATCTTTTGAGCCGCCCTGCCGCTTACACCCGTGTCAATCTCATCAAAAATCATCGTGTCAACGCCGTCCGTTTCGGCAAGAACATTCTTTATCGCAAGCATAATTCTTGAAAGCTCACCGCCCGAAGCGATTTTCGCCAACGGCTTGGGCTCCTCACCCGCATTTGCGGAAATCAAAAATTCAATGCCGTCACAGCCGTCCTCCGTCAAGCCGATATCCTCACGCTTAACGGTGAAGCGGACATTCGGCATATCCAAAAATTCAAGCTCGGCACAGACCGCCTCACAGAGCCTTTCCCCTGCTGCCAGACGTGATTCGGTGAGCCTTTGAGCCGATTCTTCGGTTTGTGCAAGCACCGCACGCTCCTGCCTTTGAAGCTCGGCAAGCTTCTTTTCGGAGAAGGTGATATTTTCCAGCTCCTCCCTCGCATTGGAA
This sequence comes from uncultured Ruminococcus sp., assembly GCA_964472865.1. Lineage (GTDB taxonomy): Bacteria > Bacillota > Clostridia > Oscillospirales > Acutalibacteraceae > CAG-488. The sequence continues at coordinate 47,576 of CAYYLP010000007.1, forward strand.
AGGTATTCGAGCATTTCCTCCTCGGTTGCGCCGTATTTTTTGGAAAGACGGTAAAGCAAATCCAATCTTTCCTCAATTTCTTCAAGCTCGCCCTGGTCAAAATCTATCTCGGAGAGAGCATCGCGAACAGTCTCGGCAATGTCATCAAGCTCATAGCGAATATCCGTTATTTTTTCGGCGGTCTCGTTCAATTCCTCCATATATCTTGCTGCGGCTGAAATTTCGCCCTCCGCATCACTGACCATATCAATTCCGGCACCGTCGCCACGCAACGCCTCATAAGCGGAATTAAGGCTCTCCGCAACCCTTTGCGAATTATCAATAAGTGCCTTCCTCGCCTTGAGCTCATCACGCTCACCTACGGTAATATCCGCCTTTTCAAGCTCGTCAATTTGATAGGTCAAAAAATCTATTCTCTGCGACTTTGAGCTTTCGTCCGTTGTCAGCTTTCTCAAGCTTCGACGTATTTCGCAAAGTGAGGTATACTTACTGCGATAATCGTCAAGCAACTCGGCATTTGCGGCATAGCTGTCTATAAAGCCGCAATGCCTCTCCGGTGAAAGCAGCGATTGACTGTCGTGCTGACCGTGAATATCAATAAGCTCTCTGCCGATTTCACGCAGCATTGAAACGGTAGCGGGAGCGCCGTTGAGACGACAAATATTTTTTCCGTCACGGTTAAGAGTTCGGTTTATTATCAGCACTCCGTCCTCGCACTCAATTCCGTTATCATCAAGGAAGCGGCGAACAGTGTCATTGACCTCCTCAAACACGGCATAGACCCTTGCACTCTGCATACCCGTTCTGATGATGTCCCTTGAGGTACGTTCACCGAGAATGGCATTTATGGAATCAATAACAATTGATTTACCGGCACCCGTTTCACCGGTCAGAACATTAAGACCGCAGCCGAATTCTATTGCCGCACTTTCGATTATCGCAACATTTTCAATTTTTAAACTTGCAAGCATAAAATCACATCCGAATCAGCCGTTATCCGAGGTCGATTTGATTATCCTGTCTATCGACTCCTTGAGCTCAGAGGCAGCAGCCTCGGTTCTGCAAAGGGCAAAAATCGTGTCGTCACCGGCAATTGTTCCGACAAGACCCTCCCACCGCATATTGTCAAAGGCGGCACAGGCGGCATTTGCCATACCGACGTGGCACTTTATTACAACCATATTGAGTGCGTAATCCGTCGAAATTACGGAATGAGAAAAAATCGTCGTAAATTTTGAAAGATATTCCTCGGTTTCACTTTTGCCCTCAACATAGCGGTAAACACCGTTTTTATCCATCTGTTTAACAAGACGAAGCTCCTTAATATCTCTCGAAACGGTTGCCTGTGTTGAGCTGAAGCCATTTTCCTCCAGCCTTTCAAGCATTTCCTCCTGTGTGCTTATCGCATACATTTCAATAAGCTTGAGAATCATACTATGTCTTTTTTTCTTCATAACATTTATCTCCTTTAAGCCGTCACCTTTTACAATCGTCTTTGTTCGAGCTTGCTGTTAAGTATTTCCAAGAAGGTTTCGTTTTTTATTCTGATAAATTCGCCGCAGCTTTCTGCCCTTGTAATCCTTACCGAACAGCCCTTTTCAATCGGTATAGCGTCCTCTCCGTCGCAGGAAAGACCTATCTCCGAATCCTCTTTGCCGTAGAGCAAAAATTCGGAATCGGGTTTAAAAATCAAAGCCCTTGAAAAAAGCGAATGGGTACATATCGGCGTAAGCAATATGCTTTCTATCTGAGGGTCAACCACCGGTCCGCCGGCAGAAAGATTGTATGCCGTTGAGCCCGTCGGCGTGGAAAAAATAATTCCGTCAGCCGTATATTTGTTGAGAAATTTACCGTTATGCTCAACCGTCAAATCCGCCATTTTTATCTGCAAACCCCTTGCAATGACGGCATCGTTGACACAATAGTGTGTGCTTATCGGCTCGCCCTGCGGTGAAAGGATTTCAGCCTTGAGCATCATTCTGCGGTCAAGCTCGTATTCTCCGCTTTTTAGGCAGGAGAGCAACTCAAGCTCGGTCGGCTCAAGACCTGCCATAAAAGCAATACGTCCGGCATTTATACCAAGCGTCGGCTTGCCGAGCTTTGCGGCGTGAATTATCGTTCCGTCACCGCCGACGGCAATTACGGTATCACATTGAGCCAGCATTGTGTCCGTAGGCAAAAATCGGGCGGCTGCTTTTGCAAAATGCTCTTTATATTCTTCATTTACGCAAAAGTCCATCCCGTGCTTTTCAAGCTCGGCACAAGCCTTTAATGAAACCTGCAAGGCGTTTTTCCTTGTTAAATTGGGAAGTAGTGCGATTTTCACGGTTATCCCCCCTGTTTTATTTATCGAGCTCACTGTGCGAAAGTGCAACAAGCTCCTGCGGTGTTATCTCACACAGCTTTTGTGCGTAACCGCTCTTTTGTATGTGCATAAGGTATTCTATATTTCCCTCGGGTCCCTTAATTGGGGAAAAATCAAGATTTTTTACATTAAATCCGCTTTCAACGGCAAAGCTCACAATACTTTCGACAACCTCGACGTGAACCTGCGGATCACGGACAACGCCCTTTTTGCCGATTTTCTCCTTGCCGGCTTCAAACTGCGGCTTTATAAGGCAAACCGCCTGTCCGTCGGATTTTAAAAGCTCACGCAAAACGGGAAGAATAATTTTCAGCGAAATGAAAGAAACATCCACACTCGCAAAGTCGATATCTTCGGGTATCTGCTCATGGGTAACATAGCGAAAATTTGTACGCTCCATATTGACAACACGCTCATCGGTTCGTAATTTCCATGCAAGCTGACCGTAGCCGACATCTATCGCATAAACCTTTTTCGCATTGTGCGAAAGCATACAATCCGTGAACCCGCCCGTTGAGGCACCGATATCCATACAAACGCAATCGCTGAGGTCAATATCAAACTTTTCCGCCGCCTTTTGCAGCTTGAGTCCTCCCCTGCTGACAAAAGGATTTCGGCTTCCCCTTACCTCTATTTCGTCATCGAGCTTAACCGTTGCACCTGCCTTGAGCTCCTTTTGCCCATTCAGATAAACCTGACCTGCCATTATCAAGGCCTTTGCTTTTTCACGCGACTCAACCAGACCCTTTTGCGTTAGGGCAATATCCAATCTTATTTTATCCGACAAAATTCACACCTCAGTCGTTAGCCTTTATAATTTTTTCAACCATACTCTGTGCATCAAAGCCGTAATCTCTTATCAAATCGGGCACCTTTGCCTGCTTGACAAAGCAATCCTCAACGGCGGTGATGCTGTATCTGCCCTTATAGCCGCTTTGCAAAAGCTGAGCCGCCAGCTTTTCGCCTATTCCGCCGCTTCTGACGCCTTCTTCAAAGAAAAAGATGCTCTTTGCCTCAATAATACTCTTGACAGCATCGTGGTCAATCGGCTTTATCCTGTTCAGCTTCAGAACCCTTGCGGCAATACCGAGCCGTTCAAGTCTTTTGATTGCTTCCGCCGCCTCACCGAAAAGTCTGCCATAGGTTACAATAACCGTTTCGGCGGATTGACTGCCGTAAACATCAAATGTGCCGTGAGACGGAATATAATCCTCGGGGATATTCCATTCGCCGCCCCTCGGGTATCTGACCGCAACAACATCGCTGTCACGGTAAAATGCGTTGCCAAAATCCACTTTCATTTCCTCATAGGTTGACGGAGAATAAACCGTCACCTTGGGAATACTCTGTAAAAATGCCACATCGTAAAGACCGTTATGAGTTTCACCGTCGTCTCCGACAAAGCCGGAACGGTCAATCGCAAGCACGAGCTTTTGATCCTGCAACGCACCGTCGTGAACTATTTCATCGTAGCAACGCTGTAAAAACGTTGAATATACCGCAAAAACAGGCAGCATACCGCCCTTTGCAAGTCCGGAGGCAAAGGTCACTGCGTGTTCCTCGGCTATACCGACATCAAAGAAGCGATCCGAATATTTATTACTGAATTCGCCGAGTCCCGTTCCGAGCGACATTGCGGCGGTAATCAGCGTAATCCGCTTATCCTTTGCCGCCATTTGACACATCAAATTGCCAAACTCATTGCAGAACGTATCTCCGCCCGAATGCGGTTCACCCGTGTCTATATCAAAATCGGAAATTCCGTGGAAATGGCTCGGATCCTTTTCGGCATAATTATAGCCCTTGCCCTTGACGGTATTGACGTGCAAAAGCACCGGAGAGCCAAGCGTTTTGGCGGTTTCCAAAGCCTCACACATCATTTCGATGTTGTGTCCGTCAACAGGTCCCATATAGCGAAATCCCATTTTTTCAAAAATCGTGCTTTCGTAAATGAGATTTTTAATTGATGTTTTCAAATCAAAAATCCAGCCCGCAAGACTGTGACCGATAATCGGAATACGGTCAAAAAAGCGTTCAAGCCTTGCCTTCATTCTGACATATCTTTTGGTGTTGCGGATTTTGGTAAGGTACCTCGCAACCGAGCCGACATTCTTTGAAATCGACATTTCATTATCGTTGAGAATAACAATGAGATTGGTTTTTGAACGTCCGGCATTATTCAAAGCTTCATAAACCAGTCCGCCCGTAAATGAGCCGTCACCGATAACCGCAACCGTATAATTATTATTCTTTTTCATCTTGTTCGCCTGAGCTATTCCGTAAGCGGAGGAAACCGAGGTTCCGCTGTGACCGCTGTAAAAGGTGTCATGCTCGCTCTCGTTCGGATGGCAAAATCCCGAAATTCCGTCCTTTTGGCGAATGGTATCAAAAACCTCGTAACGTCCTGTCAACAGCTTGTGGGTATATGCCTGATGTCCGACGTCCCAAACGATTCTGTCCTTCGGAGAATCAAAGGTAAGGTGAATTGCCATTGTCAGCTCAACCGCACCGAGATTAGAGGCAAGATGCCCTCCGTTTTTGGAAACGGTATCAATCATCACATCTCTGATTTCCCGTGCAAGTGCCGGATATTCCGAGCTTTTCAGTGCCTTTAAATCTTCGGGGGAATGTATTTTATCAAGATACTTTACTTTTTTATCCAATACTCTTCACTTCCGTATTGAAATTATTTATTTCTGTTTTCCATTTTATCCGCAAAATCCAAAAGAAAATCAGAATTTCCGTCAAAGCTCTCCAACGCCTGCTTCGCCTTGGCGGTAAGCTCCGAAACAATCTGCTTTGAGCGTTCTATTCCGAGCAAAGAAACATAGGTATTCTTTTCATTTTCGCTGTCACTGCCAATCGGCTTGCCGAGAGTTGCGGCATCACTCGTCACATCAAGAATATCATCAACAATCTGGAACGAAACGCCTATGCACCTCGCATACTCCTCGGCAACGGGTATCATATCCTCACAACCGGCGGCAATGCAGCCCATAACGCACGCCGCACGGATAAGCTCACCCGTTTTGAGCGCATCGGTTTTTTCAATCGTATCAAGATCAACCTTTTTGCCCTCATTCTGCAAATCCATAACCTGACCGCCGACCATTCCGGCACTGCCTGCCGCACTTGAAAGAACGGAAATCGCTTCAACAATTCTCTCGGCAGGAAGCGGAGCCTTTGCCGCTGTTTCAAACGCAAGGGTCAACAGAGCATCGCCGGCAAGCAACGCATATTCCTCACCGAAGGCTATGTGGCAGGACGGCTTGCCTCGGCGGAAATCATCGTTATCCATACAAGGCAAATCGTCGTGAATGAGCGAATAGGTGTGTATCATTTCAATCGCACAGGCAAGCGGCATCGCCTTTTCGCTGTCACCGCCGCAGGCCTCACAAAAGGAAAGAACCAACTCTGGTCTTATCCTCTTTCCGCCGTTTTCAACGCTGTAACGCATTGCACGGCTGACTATATCATCGCTTTTGGGCAAAAAGCCCTCCAAAGCACTGTTAATTTTTTCTACTCGGGTCATAATATCAATCCTCTTGCTTTTCGGAAAGCTCGGTAATTTTCAATCTTGCTTTTTCAAGGCTCTTATTGCAGAAGGATGCCAATTTGGTGCTTTCCTCAAAGAGCTTTATGGACTCATCAAGAGGCAAGCTGCCGTCATCAAGCTTTGCAACAATTTCCTCCAGCCTTTCTATAGCCTGCTCATAAGTCATTTTTGTCGCCATTTAAAGCACCTCACATTTTCTTTCTCCGTCAGCGAATCTGACGTCTATTTTGTCGCCTACCGTCAGCTCCTTTGAGCCGGTGACAATGCGGTTATCCTTTGTAACCATTGAATATCCCCTTGAAAGCACCTTTAGGGGGCTGAGTGCATCAAGCCTTGCCGCCAAGGAGGTAAAGCCCATGCTTTCGGCGTCAAGCTTGCGTTGAACACTTAAAAGTGCCTGCGTCAGTAATGAATCCACCGTTTGCTGCTGCTTATCTATAAGCATAGTCGGAGTTCGGTATTCGAGCCGCTCCTTTATCATAGCCAGCCTATTTTTTTCATCTGCAATGCGTTGTAAAAGCCTTGCTTCACATTCATATGCTACCGTTTGAACAAAGGCGATATCCTCCCTGATATCCGGGACTGCAAGCTCTGCTGCCGCCGACGGTGTCGGGGCACGCAAATCGGCAACAAAATCGCAAATTGTAAAATCCGTTTCGTGTCCGACAGCCGAAATTACAGGTATACGGCTTTTGAAGACGGCCCTTGCGACAATTTCTTCATTGAACGCCCACAAATCTTCAAGTGAGCCTCCGCCTCTGCCGACTATCAGCACATCGGCATAATCGCCCGAATTGAAGCTTTCTATCGCTTCAACTATCTGCGGAGCAGCCAAAGCACCCTGAACCTGAACCGGTGCAAGAATAATTTCCGCCAACGGATAACGCCTTGAAATAACATTACGAATATCCTGTATCACCGCCCCCGTTGCCGAGGTCACAACACCTATGCGTGTTGCACGGCGCGGAATGGGCTTTTTATATTCATCGTCAAAAAGTCCCTCCTGAGCCAGCTTATTTTTGAGCTGCTCAAAGGCAAGGTTGAGAGCACCCAAGCCGTCCGGCTGCATATCATCAATATAAAGCTGATACTGTCCGTCACGCTCAAAAAGCGAAACTCTGCCCCTGACAATGACGCTCATACCGTTTTCCGGCATAAATTTCAGCCGTTTATTTGCCGAAGCAAACATAACAGCCTTAACCGCACAGCTTTCATCCTTCAACGTCATATAAAAATGACCTGTGCGGTAATGATTGGTAAAATTCGATATTTCACCGACAACGTAAATACTTCTCAAAAGCAAATCGCCGTCAATTATTGACTTGACATAGGTATTGAGCTGTGTCACGCTCAGTATTGTTGATTTCATTTAAGTGACCTCTTAGCCGCCAACAGAGCTATACCGGCAGCGTTGTCTGCCGAAAATTCGGGTTCGGCAAATCCTGCACCGAGCTTTTCCTCAAATTCGGCTCTTATTATACTATTCGACATAACTCCGCCCGAAAAAATCATCGGAAGCTCGCCGTAATTTTCCTTTGCGTAAACCGCAATTTTATAAAGTGCCGTCATTATATAATCAAGGCAATATCGACAAATATCTTCCGGCTTTTCACCGTTTTCAAGCATCGCCTTGCACTTGTTTTCCACTCCGGAAAGACAGCAGTTGCCCTCTTTTAGTTTAATATTTATTTTATATCTCTTTTCGCTTTTTTGTGCAAGCTCGTCAACATATTTTCCTGCCGGGAACGGATAGCCGAGCATAACCCCTACTCTGTCAACCGCTTGACCGGCTTTCAAATCAAGTGATGAGGCTATCAGCCTCGTATCAAGCTCGCCGCTTACAAGCAATGCCTGTGTTGTTCCGCCCGAAACGTGAAAAGCAAAAAAATCCGTACCGTAAAGCTCACGTCTGTCGGCAGAATAAAGTGCCGCCATAATATGGTCCTGCTGGTGCGAAAAACGGTACAGCGGCTTGCCTGTTGCCGCCGCTATTGACTGAGCCGCACAAACGCCCGTAAGGAAGCACGGCATATATGAGCCCTTTGCCCTGACGGGAGCATCGGAAACGCCTATCGCCTCAATTTCACCGTCAAAGCCGTCGAAAAGCTCCTCCATAAGCTGAGGAAGCTGTACCGTGTGATGAAAAACAGCGTCGCTCTGCCTGAGACCGAGCTCTCCGTTTTTCACCGGCAGAAGCCGCTTACGGTGTATAACCTTATCCGTATCGCTGTTGTATATCGCACACGACGTGGTGTAATTGCTTGTATCAATTCCTAAAAAATACGGCATTTTAATCCTCTTTTTCTCTTGAAATAGAGCCGAGAATACCATTGACAAAGCTCTTATCCTCGTCCGAGCCGTAAATCTTGCAAATTTCAATCGCCTCGCTGATTGAAACTCCAACGGGAACCTTGTCAAAATATTTCATTTCGCAAACCGCCATTCTCAAAATTGCAAGGCTGACCTTGGAAATTCTCTGCATAGTCCAACCCTTGAGATTACGCTCAATCGCCGTATCAATATCCTCAATATGCTCCTCCGCCGTTTTAACAATATCGGAGGTCATCTTATCCTTTTTGAGAACCTCGACCTCAATCGCCGCATTGATAATCTCATCAACGCTCATCTCACTGTTGAAAGACTTTTCAAAAAGAATTATAAAAGCCTGCTCTCTTGATTTACGCTTATCCGCAGAACCCATTGTTCCTCGTCCTTTCATTTATACAAATAAAGCCCTCTGTATACATACAGAGGGTCAGTCGGTAAATATTTTTCTTTGCAAGGTGCCCTGAATTGTATATATACACTATTCATTGCATATTATACCATACTTTTTAAAAATAACAACTGTTTTTTGAATTATTATCGAAAAAATTATTTTTATAAGATTTTCCGATTTTTTAAACGCAATTTAACATTATCTTAACGGCGGTTTTACAGCGTTCCGTTCTCAAATTCACGCTTGAACCAAACGTCCTTAACCTCAAATTCACGAGAATTAAGGTAGGCGAGAATACCTGCCGTCTCATCAAACATAAATACCAGCTTGTAGGAATAAAGGCACTGCTTACGGTAACCGAAATCCTTGTTGAGCCTGTTATTGCCGTATTTGCCGTCACCAACCAACGGATGACCTATCGAGGCAAAATGTGCCCTGATTTGATGTGTTCTGCCCGTTATCAGCTCCACCTCAACAAGACTGATATTTTTCTTGTAATCTCTGCCGAGCACCTTGTATTTAGTGCGGATTTCCTTTGCACCCTCACAGGGCTGCTTCAGAATTTTGACCGTGTTTTTCTTTTCGTCCTTTAAGAGATATCCTTCAAGAATTCCGCTGTCACGTTCCATAATTCCGTGGCAAACGCAGAGATAATACTTTTTTAAAGTTGTTCTCTGCTTCATTTGGGCGTTCATAATACGCAAGCTTTCGGCGTTTTTTGCGGCAATCACTATGCCGCCGGTATTTCTGTCAATACGGTTGACAAGTGCGGGGATAAACGAATTTTCTTCGTCGGGAATGTATTCGCCCTTTTCGTAGAGATATTTTTTTATCCTCGTTATGAGCGTATCAACATATTCACGGTCGTCGGGATGACAAAGCAAGCCTGCCTTTTTATCCAAAAGCATAATATTGTCATCCTCATAAATAATATCCAGCTTGCTCGGTGCTCCGGTGAAATCATAGCGTGTTTCCGGCTTTTCAAAAAACTCGTCATTGATATACATATCAACAATATCGCCAACCTGCAAAACCGTAGAAATTTCGGCACGCTTTGAATTGACCTTGATGCGTTTTTTTCTTATGTACTTATACATCAAGGACTGCGGAAGATTCGGCAGCCCCTTTTTTATAAATTTATCCAGTCTTTGACCGGCATCGTTCGATTTAATTTCAAAGCTTTTCATAATCAGTTCTTAAATGAATGTATCGGTGCGGGAATTCTTCCGCCTCTGTTGATGAAATCCGAGCAATCGGCGCCGTTAACGCTCATTATGGGTGCATAACCGAGCAAACCGCCGAATTCGACTGTATCACCGACATCCTTGCCTATAACGGGAATGAGCCTTACAGCCGTTGTTTTTTGGTTTATCATTCCAATCGCCATTTCATCGGCAATTATACCCGAAACCGTTGACGGCTTGGTATCGCCCGGAATAGCTATCATATCCAGTCCGACCGAGCAAACACAGGTCATCGCCTCCAGCTTTTCAAGGGTGAGCATACCTGCATTGACGGAATCAATCATACCCTGATCCTCGGAAACGGGAATGAACGCACCCGAAAGACCTCCGACATAGGAGGAAGCCATTATTCCGCCCTTTTTAACCTGGTCATTGAGCAGTGCAAGAGCCGCCGTCGTACCGGGAGCACCGACATATTCCAATCCCATTTCTTCAAGAATTTCGGCAACACTGTCGCCAACGGCAGGAGTGGGAGCCAGGGAAAGGTCAATTATTCCGAAGGGTACTCCCAGACGCTTTGAGGCCTCCCCGGCAACAAGCTGACCAACACGGGTAACCTTGAAAGCGGTTTTCTTTATCGTTTCGCAAAGAGTGCCGAAATCGCTGCCCCTTACCTCGCTGATAGCACGCTTAACCACACCCGGTCCGCTGACACCGACATTGATAATCGTATCGCCCTCGGTCACACCGTGAAAGGCACCTGCCATAAAGGGGTTATCGTCGGGAGCATTGCAAAATATAACCAGCTTGGCACAGCCTATTGAGTCTTTATCCTTTGTCAGCTTGGCAGTTTTAACAACGGTTTCACCGAGGAGCTTAACCGCATCCATATCAATACCCGTCTTTGTTGAGCCGACATTTACAGAGCTGCAAACCCTTTGAGTTGCCGCCAAAGCTTCGGGAATTGCTTCTATCAGCAGCTTTTCCGATGGGGTCATACCCTTTGAAACAAGGGCGGAGAAGCCTCCGATAAAGTTCACCCCGATTTTGTCCGCCGCCTTGTCGAGCGTTTTGGCGAGCTTAACATAGTCCTCGGTGGTTTTACAGCAGGATGCACCTATCAAAGATATCGGCGTAACCGAAACACGCTTGTTGACAATCGGTATACCGAAATCCAGAGCGATTTCATCACCCGTTTGAACAAGTGTGCCTGCCTTTTCGGTTATTTTTCGGTAGATGTTTTCACAGGTTGTATCAACCTCGGAGGATATGCAGTCAAGCAAGCTGATACCCATTGTGATGGTACGCACATCGAGGTTGTTTTCTTCAATCATTTTGTTCGTCTCACGAACTTCAAAGGAATTTATCATAGTCTAACCTCAAATTCTGTGCATTACATCGAAGATATCCTCGTGCTGCATCTTGATTTTTACGCCCAACTCGTTGCTTATTTCTTCCATTTCGGCATTGAGAACCGCAAAATCCTTTTGAGCGTTTTGTGCATCGACAATCATTATCATATTGAAGAAGCCCTGCACGATGGACTGGTTGATATCCAACACATTGATGCCGTTTTCGGCAAGGTAGGTGCAAACTCTTGCGATTATGCCTACCCTGTCCTTACCGATTACCGTGATTATTGTTCTGTTCATTCTTCATCCTCCGACTCGCTATCCTCAATTCGGGATAAAATTTCTTTGATGTTTATTTTTTGAGTGTTGAGAATTTCATCGGCTCGGTTGAGTGTTTCGGTCGGGTCCTGCTTGTTCGCCTCGTATTCATCGGGAACCTCAAGCAGCTTTTCGGCATCCTCAACCGTTGCATCCTCACCGAGGTCCTGAGCCATAAGAGCATCAATACCCGTCGGAACGTCACTCGCCGTCGCTTGCTGAATTGCAATATGCTTTTTTCTTCTGCTGATGCTCAAAATCACAAGAACAGCTATAAACACAATCAGCGTAAACGCAGAAACCGCAGCTCCGAGCAAAAGTCCTTTAGGCTGATATTTCATTTCAACGGTGTGTGTACCGGGAGCGGCATCAATGCCCATAAGTGCATCACCGACCTTGATAAGCTCGGCCTCCTCGCCGTCAACCGTCACCGTCCAGCCCTCGTCATAGTTTATCGAGGTATAGATAAATTCATTCGCGCCAACAGTCACCGTTCCCTTGATATGGGTATCGGTAAATTCCGTTATTTCCATCGCGGAGCTCGAAAGCACCTCATAGCCTGCCTCAAAGGTATCCATATTCAAGCCAACGGCATAAATATCCGTATATCCGGAATTTTTACTTGACGGAATCGTTATCTCAACGGTCAGAATTTCGCCTGCCTCAAAATATCCGCAATCAAGGATATACGGGTCATCGGGATCTTGACTTTTTGAAACACCGTTTGTACCGTAAGCATCCAGCTTTTCCGCACCGTTGCAATCCGCATAGAGGTAAACATTTTGCGCCTCGGGAATTTCATATTTAAGGATAATTGTTCCGGCTTCATTGTCGGTCTCCTTGAAATAAGTGAAATTCTCGGTGAGCAATTCGTCATCCGCTTCAATGTTTTCCGTCTGATAGGTTGCTGCGGGAAGCTTTGTGAAAACGTCGCCCACATTGGTTGCCCGTGTCCAATAATCGTTTTGAATATCAAAGGGATTGCTTCCCGTCGTTATCCATTTTTCGGTTTCGTCACTGACACTGTACGCAAGCGGAAGCCAATAATTGTTTTTGTACGCAACAAAATTATCGTTACCGGTTATTTTTGTAAAGAGACCGTCATTCATCTGCGATTCATCGTTATCTACAATATATTTCAGCGACATCATTGCATTGTAAACCGGGGTCTGCATAGCGTAGGTGTAGCTGTTGATATAATTGCTGTTGAGTCCGAGATTATGCTGAAGATTTGCCGATTTTTCGTAAGCCATAGATGAAAATACCGACACACCGTTGTAATCGAACCAGGAAGCATCCATAAGCGTATTGATATTCGTAAGCTCCATTCGATATTTGTCGTTACCCTCAAGGCTGTCGAGCTTATCCTTAATCTGTCTGAAATCGGAGTATCCGTTGACAAAATTCGGCTTTTGCTGACTGATAACAAAATGATCCGTATCGCAAACCGCAACCTCGGCAAAAACGCAGCACATCAGCAGCAGCGATACAGCCGATTGTGCCAGCTCCTTTTTCTTCATCAAGCCGAGCACAACCGTGTAAAGCACCGTAAAGAGTATGCTCAAATATACGGTCGATTCACCGACATTTGTTGAGCCGAGCTCCTGTGCAAAAATCACAAAGAGCATGGCTGCGGCACCGGAGCCGAGCAACGCCTTTGTCGAAAAGGATTTAATGTTGATTAGTGCCTTATAAGCGATTATCACAAGCAAGAAGGAATAGATAAACGAAAATCTGAAGGGCAAATCGTTCGGGAAGTGCAGCGCATGGAAAATATAGTTTATATAATTAAGATTGAAGCCAAAGAAGAAAACCGTGAGCAAGATTATGTGTGCCGCACGCTCCTTTGCCTTGATTTTGTCGCAGAAAATATAGAGCGGAACAAGCAAAACCGTAAGAATTCCGCTGTAAACATTCGGCAAAACCGTGTCACCGCTGCTCCTGATTGTAGGCTCAAGCGATGCAAAATGATTTGCAAGGAAATCGAAAATATTGTTATAAAAAGCATACTCCGCAGGGAAGCTGCCCGAGGTTGCCGAGCAGGTTTTCAAGCAGAAATAGGTCGGAAGAATTGCAACCGCCGCAAGACCGACAGCGGCAAATGAGCCGATGGCAAAAAGCAAGCCCGATTCCACAAAGCGGCTGTAGAGGACGTTATCAAGCTTACGCTCATAAATTTCGCCGTTTTCATCCTCATATATCGGCTTGGTCGGCAAGACCTCCTTGATTGAATAATGCGAAAAGAAATATGCAAGGAAATAGAGAACCGCAAAAATACATATCATATATGACATATAGTAGTTTGCAAAAAAGGAAAGAGCCAGCGTAACGATATAGAGCGTTGCCTTTTGCTTGTTGATAATACGTTCAAGTCCGAGAACAACAAGGGGCAGCAAATACATGGCATCAATCCACATTATGTTCCAATAATAGGCTATGAAAAATCCGCAGAAGGAATACATCAAACCGAAGGCGGAAATTGTAAAATTATTTTTGCCCGTTGATTTTTTTAAATAATACGAAAGGGCTGCTGCGGCAAGTGCATTTTTAAGAAGCACCATTACGCCGATTGCCTCGGGTATATTTTCGTGACCTGCCACAAGCGCAGCCAAAACACCTATCGGGCTGGAAAGATAGTTATAATAATTGCCGATAAAGGAGCCGCCGCCACCTGTGTTCCACGAATACAGCATACTTTTAAACTCGGTAATCCTGTCGTAAAGCTCGGCAAAAAGCGGTCCGTATTGATGATAAAGATCCATCCTCAAAACCGTTTTGTCTCCGAACGGAATAATTTCAAAGCAATAATAGACAAGCAGCATCAGCACTGCACTGCACAAAAAAGCAAGGATGACATAAATATTTCTATCCAGAAGCCTGCCAAGCCCTGTTTTGTGCTTCCTTTTTAGGGTGTTTTTCTTCAAAACGCTCATTCCTTTCACTTTTATATAACATTTCTTTTTCATGATATAAAATTCGGACGTTACAATCAGTCCACCCTATTATATTATCACATACAAAGCAATCTTTCAACAAAACAAATCGAAAATTCATACTTTTTTAAATCATAAAGGTTCTATTTCGGGACAAGAGGTCATAAAAAATTATTGGTGATGCAAATGCCTCGCAGTAAAGAAGAAAATCTTGCCTTTATTTCAAAATATCTGCCGTCCGTTTTTTCCGCATTTTTGTGCCGTCGTGCGGAAGGACTTTGTGAAATCCGCATACGAGCCGAAAAGCCTGTCGTTTTGGTTTTCCCCGATAAATTCGGTTATTTGACCAAAAGCGGCAGACTGACCTTTATGCCGAGCGACAATCTGCTGACCTTTGATACAAAGGAGCTTGAAGAAATTTTTGTCAAGCTTTGCTGCTACTCGGTTCACAGCCTGACCGAGAGCATAAACAGCGGCTTTGTAACTCTTGACGGCGGCATAAGGGTCGGCGTTTACGGCACCGCCGTGGTCAAGGACGGCAAAATTGTCTCCGTCAGAGGTATCGGAGGACTCAACATTCGCATTCCTGCCGAAATACGAGGCTGTGCGGATAAGCTTTATTCAAAAATATTCAACGGTGAAATCGGTAACACCGTAATCTGCGGTCCACCCATGTCGGGCAAAACAACCGTTCTGCGTGACCTCTGCCGTCTGCTTTCCGATAACTGCGGCAAAAAGCTTGCGGTGATTGACGAGCGGCTTGAAATGAGCGGCTATGAGTTAGGTATCAACACGGATGTTTTAAGGGGCTACCCAAAGGCAGAGGGAATAGAAATTGCCGTCAGAACGCTTTCGCCGGATATAATCATCTGCGACGAAATCGGAAATGCCGAGGAAGCAAAACGGCTTTGCGAGGTTTTCAACAGCGGCGTCGGCTACATTGTGACTATGCACTGCCGAGATATGCGTGAGCTTGAAAAAAGACCGCAGTTTTCCCTGATAAGGAACACACTTGAATACTGCGTTTTTCTTGAGCGACACAGCTTTGATATCAAATCCGTTGTGAGGATAGATTATGAGAATAATTTCACTGATCGCCATAAGTCTTGCCTGCGTGATGACCGGGCAGTATACGGCCTATCGGCTCAATAAAAGGGTTCGCATACTTGAGAAAATCCTGCTTATGCTCGGCATAATCGAAAATGAAATCGGATATCTCAGCCGTCCCACCGGTGAGCTTATTGCAAGGCTTGCCGAAAAATCGGAGCTTGATGAGCTCACCTTTTTGCCGGAGTGTGCCTTACTTTTGGAAAAAGGCAGGGGGCTTGCCGATGCGTGGCTCATTTCGCTTTCGCAAGCAAACGGACTTGACAAGAGCTGCACGGAAATCCTCTTTTCCTTTTCCGAAAATCTCGGTCAAAGCGATACCGAGGGTCAGCTTTCAAATTGCCGCTATCATTCCGAGCTCATTCGGGAAAGACTTGCCTCAGCAAGGCTTAAACGTGACCGTTGCGCCTCACTTTCCTGCGGCTTGGGCTTCCTTTCGGGACTTGGACTTTTCATAATTCTAATATAGCGATCGGAGTATAAAATATGGAGCTTGTTATAAAAATCGCCGTCATAGGTCTGATCGTGGCGGTGCTTCAGCAAATTTTAAGCCGTTCGGGACGTGACGAATATGCCATGCTTGTCGTTCTTTCCGGATTAATTGCCGTTGTTGCAATGCTTTTACCCGAGCTCAAGGAGCTTTGGACATCGGCAAGCTCAACCTTTGACCTGTGATATGGAAATTGTTAAATTTGCCGCCATTGGCATAATTTGCGCCATTCTGACCGTTACTGTACGTCAATACCGACCGGAGCTTGCGGTAATTGTACAAATTGCGGGAATAACCGTGCTTGCAATTTTTGCCGCAGAATATCTCAAAAATATTTTTGCCGAGGCAACCGGTTTTTGGAGCGGTATCGGTTTAATTGATGACGGCTACATAAAGCTGCTGGTGAAGGTGCTCGCCATAGCGATTATAACAAAGCTCGGTGCGGACATCTGCTCCGAAAATTCAAGTACAGCCCTTGCAACCGTGGTTGAGCTTACAGGCAAAGTCGTTATACTTGCAATGTGCCTTTCGCTTATAAAAACGCTTGCCGAGCTGGCTAAGGGGCTGATTGAATAAATGAGGAAAATCAAAATACTTTTACTTGCTCTCGTCATTGCTTCGTTTTTCGGTGTGACGGCACAGGCAAGCGCCTATTCCGAGGAAATCAAGGAAATTTACAGTGTTCTTGACAGCGATACCCGTGAGCTGCTCGATGAGCTCGGCATAAATACCGCAGATTTTGATTCAATATTTTCCGTAACACCGCAAAGGGTGGCTTCGCTGATAAAAAAGCTGCTCACCGGCAGCATTGAAGCTCCCACCCGTTCGGCAGTCGGTTTAATCGCCGTTATAATTCTGCTTGCGATTTTTGAATGCTTTTCGCCGGAGGATGACCGCTTAAAGGGCATTGTCGGAATGATTGGTGCTCTGCTTTGCGTTGCCTGCGTTATTTCTCCCCTTTCGACCGCCATATCCTTTGCGGCGGCCTCAATTGAGCTGAGCGAAAAGCTTATGCTTGCTCTCATCCCCGTTCTTGCCGGAGTAATTACCGTAACAGGCAATCCGACTCTTGCGGCAAGCTTTCAAGCAATTGCATTCGGCGGCGCTCAAATCATCTCCGGTCTTTCCGACGGCTACATTGTTCCCATTGTCGGAGCTGTTATGGCTCTTGATGTCACCGGCTCAATTATGCCCTCCTTTAAGCTAGACGGCATCACCTCCCTTATAAAAAAGGCGATCACAACGATATTAAGCTTTGTTTCCTCCATTTTTGTCGCCTTTCTCGGACTTAAAGGAGCACTTGCAAATGCAGCCGACACAGTCGCCTCAAAGGGAATAAAGCTCGTTATCAGCTCTGCCGTTCCCGTTGTCGGCGGAGCCTTGAGTGAGGCGTATTCCGGCATTATCGGCAGTCTGGTACTTGTCAAAAGCACAATTGGCATTTTCGGAATTGCCGCAATAGCTTTGATAAATCTACCATCGTGTATGCAGCTTGTTTTTTGGATTTTTGCACTAAAGGCATCCGCCGCCGTCGGAGAGCTTTTCAATCAACAAAGCATCTCCGACCTACTCAATGCTCTCGCCTCCTCAATAACACTTCTCAATGTGGTGCTGCTGTTCAACGCGGTGCTTTTTATAATATCAACGGCACTGATTTTGGTTATAAAGGCAGGGTGAAAAATGAGCGAAATCAAGCAATGGGCATACGGCATAGCGGTGGCGGCGATAGTCGGGGCAATTATTCTTGCCCTCACTCCAAAGGGTTCGACCGAAAAGCTTGTCAAAACAGCCGTATCGCTCTTTTTGATGTGTGCAATACTTTATCCTTTTTTGTCCGGTGCCAACCCTTTAGAGCTTTTTAACGGAATATCCGTGCCCGAATTTAACAGCTCGGCTTCGCAGGGCAATTCCGCACAAGGCTTTTTGGAGGACGAATTGAGCAAAAAAATTACCGATATCCTAACTGAAATCGGAATAAACGACCCCGATATCAGCATAGATATCAGTATAGAAAACGGAAACGAAATGAAGATAAATTCGGTTCGGATTTTAGCCTCGGCACAGTATGGAAGCCTGTTTGAAAAAGCCGAGAGCACTCTGCGTTCACAGCTCGGCATCGAAACAAAAATCGAGGTGGTTCAATGAAAGAGGCAGTCAAAAAATCCCTTGAAAAAATCAAAAAAGACAAGCGAATGGCGGCAATAATTTGCGTTGGTCTTGCCGGAATAATTTTGCTCACACTTTCGGAAATCTTTCCTCAAAGGGATGAGAAGGAAAAAGAAAACAAGGCGGAAGCCTCGCAAATCAGCGATACCTATGAGGAGGATATCGAACGTCGTTTGACCTCTATCATTTCTTCAATCAACGGAGCCGGAAACACTCGGGTTATGGTAACTCTTGCTTCGGGCGATGAAAATGTTTATGCCGTCAAAGAAAAAAGCAACGATTCCTCGCTCGAAAGAGAATATATCGTAATAGAAAACGGCAACGATGAATCCGGGCTTTTGCTAAAGGTTATTGAGCCCGAGGTGCGTGGCGTTGCAATTGTTTGCGACGGGGCAAATTCCGCAAGTGTCAGGCAAGAAATTGTTTCAACGGTTTCCGCCGTTTTGGGCATAAGCACCAACCGAATAAGCATTGCAAAAATAAAACCGACAACGGAGGAATAAATATGATAATCAGAAAAAAGCAGCTTGTATCAATTGCACTTGTGCTGACCTTGAGTGCAGCGGTATTCGTCAACTGGTATTTTTCCCGTCCCGGCGTGGAATCGGTCATTGATACGGGCAAGACAACCGAAAACCGTCAAGCGGAAAACCTCGGAGATGCTCAATATGTTTCCGCAACGGCGGCAGCCTCGGAAACAATGGCAAGCTTCAAGGTCAAGCGTGAAGCGGCACACGACGAGGCAAAGGAAGCTCTTGAATCCGTAATTAAGGATGCAAAATCGGATTCCGAGGCGGCAAAAAAAGCAGCGGATGCACTCACCGAGCTTTCGCAGGGCATCAAGCGTGAAGCAGACCTTGAAAATCTTATCACCGCAAAAATCTCAAGTGAAAATGTTGTTATAATCGACGGCGATGTTTGCCAGGTCATTGTCAATAACGGTGTGCTTACGGACAACGTTTCTCTGCAAATCAAGGACCTTGTCATTAAGCAAGCTGACATTCCGGCTCAGAATATAACAATAGTTGAGCTGAAAAAATAATTCGCTTGTTTCCTTTGCCGTCAAGCAAAAGCCGTCCGCCTCTTTAATTGAGGAACGAACGGCTTTGTTATTTTATTAAAAATTCTTTTACTTCCTTTAAATTCGGGATCGACGCCGAGGCACCGTTTCGCGAAACGGCAATTGCCGATGCCGCAGAAGCATATTTCAACGCCATTTCGACACCGAGCTCATCAAGCAAAGCAAAGAAAAATCCGAGGAAAGTATCACCTGCACCCGTTGTATCAACAACATCAACCTCAAAAATACCGTGGCGATACAAATCCCCGTTCGCCTTGCAGATTGACCCGTTCTCTCCGAACGTGACAAGAAGGTTTGCCGAGGGAAATTTATTTTCCAGCTCGCGGATTATATCCTCCGCACCGGTTTTGCCCGTCAGCTCATACGCCTCGGTTTCGTTCACAACAAACCAGCTTATTTTTTCAAGAGGAAATCCCAAAATTTCCTTGCCGAACGGACTGGGATTAAATACTATTTCCATTCCCTTTTCGTATGCGGCATTGATTATTTCGGGAATACCGCTTATCTCGTTCTGCAAAAAGAGCCGATCTCCCGCTTCACAAACGGAAACGGTCTTTTCAATATCCTCTGCGGAAATTTCCTTGTTCGCTCCGCCGAAAAGGAGAATACTGTTCTGACCCTTTGCATCAACCTGAATTATTGCGTGTCCGCTCGGTGATTTACTGACACGGACAAGACTTGTATCAACCGAATTTTCATTGAGAATATTCAGAAGCCTTGCACCATCCTCACCCACACAGCCTGCGTGAAGCACGTTTGCTCCTGCCCTTGCCAAAGCAATGGACTGGTTCAGACCCTTGCCTCCGCAAAAATAATCCAATCGGCTTGAAGCGGTTGTTTCTCCCGGGCGTACACTGTGATCGACCGAATAAACCATATCAATATTAAGAGAACCGAAATTTATCATTTTCATACAGTATCACTCTCAAAGTGTTTATTATGAGCATATTTAGACATATCTTTGCCGCAATGATGCGATATTCACCGTATAACGCTGCAAAGCCACACATCCTCCGCAAGCGGCAATATTCAAAAAAGTCCCCTTTGTCAGTCAGACAAAAGAGACTTTGTGATGCGAAAGAGTAACCAAACGGAGCAGAATTGAGGTAAAAGTAAGCAAAAGTAGTGTGCCTGCCGCCTTATGTGGATATCCAGCGGAAGAACAGGAACGCCAGAAGCCCCAATCCAAGCAGCGTGTCTATTGCGTCCCAGCTTGCGCCGTTCGCGATGAAGTATATTAGCAGAACAACGACGATCACGATTACGATCCAGCCACAACCGAAGCCCTTGCCGCCGCTGCCGCCTGACCCACCACTGGTGCTTTTGAACGCATGATAATCATTCATGTCTGGCATTGTGTTTTTCTCCTGCCTTAAAGAGTGAAGCTGCCGTTGTCTTTGCCGTCGATGGCGAATGTGAACAGTGTCCCATTGTTCACTGCTGCGAAGTAGCCAGTGCGCTCATATTCGTCGCCGTAGTTCTTCTCGATCAGTTCCAGTGTTTCTCGCAGCTGTAGCATGGCCGCAAATTCGTGCTTGCAGTTGTAACTGCAGAAGCAGGAGCAAATCAGCTGGCTGATCTCACCGTTGCGGTACTCAAACTCCACCTCGTATGCCTCACTACCTTCGACAATGGCATAGCCCTTGGTGCCGTCGATGCTGATGTATCTGACCTTGTTTTCCATGTAGTATTCGTGGCCGCGCTCTGCGATCGCTGCTGTGACATTCATACCCTTGAGGTCATCCAGACGGAATGTAGTATCATCACTGCCGCTGACGTACTCATCATCTTCCTTTGCCGGTGCCTTAAACCATGCTACCGCCTTGCTGCTCGGCAGTGCTTCACGATCGAATGTTACGAAATGGCTGCCTGCCATAAAGAACTGGCCATGTACGGTTGTGTCCACCACGGCGATGACGCGCTTGTAGTCCGACACCTTAATTTTGAAGTTATAATTGACCTCGGTTACGCGACCGAGCATGCCTTCCAGCTTGCCGTCCACATAGACCATGTCACCTCGATGCAGGTCGAACTGATCATTGTAGTATGCCAGCGTCATGTGTCTGTCTGCGAAGTAAATCTGCACCACAGACTTGCGCGGTGCTGCCGCCTGCTGCGGCACGGTGTATGTAGCTGTGACGGGTTTCTTTTCACCGATGTCAGCTGCAAATCCAATCTTGAATGCCATCCATCTCACTTAACCTTTCTCACTTAATTAACTCTGCCAAAATTGCGAACGGAAGAACGAGGATGCAAAGTAACCACATATCATTTCCTCCAATCCCTATCGTTATACGGTGTATTCTCCACACCGTTATCATTGAGGCGCTGCACCATGCTGTCTAGTACGCCATGCCACATCTTCTTAAACCATTCGGTCTTGCCAAACCACTTTACGATCGTGGGGCTGATTGCATAGTATGTACGAATGAACGCTCTGCCCAGTATTGTCTCTGCCAGTGTGTTATCTCTAAAACGACGTAGCGTCCAAACCTGCGGGCAGTCGTAAGATCCGTAAACGCATGTTGCCACATAGCAGCCTTGGCTATCACTGTGGCGATATGATCCAAACATTCCGGGGTCACTGGAACCAGATTTGTGTCCCTTGCTATCGTAATGGTTGTAACCTCCAAACAGACCGGGATCAGAATGACCGGTTTTGTGGCCCTTATTATCGTAATGGTTGTATCCACCAAACAGGCCGGGGTCAGAATGGCCAATCTTATTTCCCTTGGCATCGTAGTTGGTGTAACCACCGAAAAGTCCGGGCTCGCTGCGACCTACTTTCTTGCCATGCTCATCGTAATGATGTACGGTGCCGAATAAACCCTGTTCACTTCTACCTTTGTTAGCCATAGTCTTAACCTCCATTTGAGCGGTTTCTATTTCTTTCTGATACCATTCTACAAAACCATGTGTCCCATAAAATGGACTTTACGATTATATTATAGGAAATCATTCGAATTTTTTCAATATCCCGACGCCATTTCATTCCGCCCGCAAAGAAAGAGTAACGATTTTGTTCATCTTAAACGCAAAATGCGCCCCCCGACAACCGTTCTGGCTGCCGAGGGCGTTTGTGTTACATGTATTCGTGGCTTGCGACGATACCGCATTTGAAGTACACTTCGATGCCGTCATCGTTTACGATGATCTGTTCTACCAGCTGCTTCATAATCATACCGTCATCCGCATTCATGATGTCGCCGCTCTGGATATGTTCTGCGAAGCTGTCCAGCCACATCTTGAACTCACTGTATCTGTTCTCGGTGGTCTGTAGTTCTGCCTGCTGGACTTCCAGTTCCTGGATTCTCTGGCTGTATTCTTTGATCTGCGCTGCGTAGTCCGTTGCTGTGACGCTGCGCTGTTGCTTGGCCTTATGCAGTTCCAGCACCGCGTTTTGCATGTCAATGATTTTCTGTTCGACCTGCTCCAGCGCCGCTTTATTCTCTGGCTCCATGACCAATCCTGCGCTGTCCTTTACTGCCGCCATGATTTCCTCTGTGTCCTCGATCATATCACTGATCGCTGCCGTGTATGTGTGCTGGAGTGTGTCTTCGTTCACATGGTGGCTGTCGCACTCGCGTCTGCCGTTGACGATTCTGTTGGCACAACCCCATGCGGGTACTTTCATGCCACTGCCGACTGTGCGGACATGTCTGCGGAGCTTATGACCACATTCGCCGCAGATCAGCAGCCCGCTGAATGGATATTTGCTGGTGAATCTGCTGCTGCCAACTGCGGTGACTTGCTCATCCTTGCGTCGCTGGATTTCCACCTTCACCATTTCGAACATTTCTTTATCGATAATCGCGGGATGGGTGCCTTCTGCGTAGTACATAGGTGCCTGTCCTGTGTTTTTCTGTCGGTACTTCGACAGAACATCGGGCTTGAAGGTCTTCCCGAGGATAGCGTCGCCTGTGTATTTTTCGTTTGTGAGGATGCTCATAATGACCTTCGGACTCCATTTCTTCTTTCCGAGCTTGGTCGGTATGCCGTCCGCTTCCAGCCCCCTGGCAATCCGCGTTACGGTGGTGCCTGCAAGGTATTCACGATAGATGCGCCGTACGATTTCTGCTTCGGACTCGTTGATGATGTAGATTTCCTTACCTTCTTCATCCTTGCGGCCTGCTTTTCTGTATCCCAGCATCAACCCAGTATTTAGGATGACCTCACCGTTTTTGAACTTCTTTTGGTATGTCCACTTGATGTTGGTGGACATCGTTCTGGACTCCTGCTCTGCCATCGCTGCGAGGATGGTAATCAGCACCTCGCCGCCCGGTGTCAGTGTATCGATGTTCTCATTCTCGAAGTATACGCTGATGCCCAGTTCCTTCAGCTCTTGAATGTATTTAAGTGCATCCACCGTGTTTCGGGCGAATCGGCTGATCGACTTGACCAGCACCTTGTTGATCTTGCCTGCGCGGCAGTCCGCGATCATTCTCATGAAGTCGGGACGCTTTTCCGCTCTGGTGCCTGTGATACCAGAATCTGCGTAGATGCCACCGAACTCCCATTCGGGTTTGGATGTGATCAGCGTGGTGTAGTGACTGACCTGCCGCTCGAAGCTATCTTCCTGTTCTTCTTTTTCGGTGGACACACGCGCATATGCGGCGACCACTGTTTTCTGGATTTCTGCTTCGTCGATCTGCAGGATTACCGCGCGAGGTATTTCGCGCACCGTTCTTCGTATTGCTGCCATACCGTTTACCTCCTTTTGTTCCAGCCGGGTTTGTTGCCAGCCTGTCCGTTGCTGTATGCTTTTGTGATTTGTACGCCGTTATAGAACACGAAGGTCACCGTCCATTTTCGGACAATGACCTTCGTGATGAATTTCTCGACCTTTTCGGGGTCGAACTCTGTGATTATAGTAAAGTCGCTTTCGCGGACGAATTTGCTTCTTTGTTCATTGATCTTTGTTGTCAGTTCTGCGATCTGTGCTTTGATGCGGTGCTGCTCTGTGCGGAAGGCACTTTCGGGAATCAGTCGCTGCATGAGCAGGTCTGCGAGGTCTTGTTCTTCCTTGCGCAGCTCTGTGATTACATTCTGCATTGCGGCGATGTTATGTCCTTGCGGACGCTCTTTGATGAACTGATTGTATGCCTCCATGAATTTCTCACGGAGGACGCTGTCTTTCAGTCTGGTGCAGTCGCATTCTGCGATGCTTTTCCGAAGCTGTGTCGCGCAGCACCATACATCGGTCTGCCACTTTTTCCCGCTGTTATTAACCTTGTGCTGGTAGTGCTTGCCGCACACACCACACTCGATCATTCCAGTGAATGGGTATCTGGGTTGCTCTACACCGACAAGCTTTGGATTCTTCCGCTGCTGCCGAATCTCTTGTGCTTTGTACCACGTCTCTTTGCTGACGATCCCTTCGTGGGTATCTTCCATGTAGTACCGCTTGCCGAGAGTACCGTCGGTGTTATTGTGCTTTACGCCGTCGATGTATACGCTTTTGCCCATCATCGCATCCCCCATATATTTTTCGTTATCGATGATTGCGAAGATTCCGTTGGGCTTCCACTCATTGCCGAGGAAGTTGCGTATGCCTTCTTCGTTAAGTGTCTTTGCGATCGCTGTTGCGCCCATGCCGCTGATGTACATGTCGTAGATGCGGCGAATGACCACTGCTTCTTTCTCGACGATTACGAGGTTGTTATCCTCAGTCATTGTATATCCGTACATGCCGCTGCCGATGCTGATCCAGCCGTTTTCGCAGCGCCTGCGGATTGACCAGCGCTGCCGTTCCGAATCCACCTGTATATCGTTTTCTGCGACCGTAGCCGCGATGGTAAGGAATAATTCGCTGGTGGGTTGCATGGTGCTGATCTGTTCTTTCTCGAAGATGACCTCGATGCCAAGGTCGCGCAGTTCGCGCACCGATTCCAGAACTTGTACGGTGTTGCGTCCCAGTCTGGATACTGATTTTGTATATACCACATCGAATTTGCCGTCCCGCGCATCCTGCATCATGAGCAGAAACTGTGGGCGCCGCTGGATGCTGCTGCCACTGATGCCTTTATCCGCGTAGATACCTACCAGCTCTGTGTTTGCGTCATCAATGAACTTACCACGCCAGTACTGCTCTTGGTATTCGTAGCTGTGAAGCTGCGCTTTACTGGCCGATGATACGCGTACATATGCAACCGCGCGTTTTTTGCGCTTATCCATTATCTTTTACCTCCTTCGAACTAATGGGCTTGAACAAGCCTAATTTTTTGCCCCCGCCTTGGAAGGCAGGGGCAAAGGTACCAGAAAAGGTACGAAAAGTCCAGCCCAAAATCGAAAGAACACAAAGAATTAGCAATTGCTTTGCTGCAGCTTTTCACCGGTCTTTTTGATGATCTGATCGCGCTCCTTTGCGGTGATCAGTCCCTTGACCCATAGCGTCTGCATGATTGCTTCGGCAAATGCGATTTTTACTTTAGTTCTATCTCTCATGCTGTTCTCCTTATTTTTCGGGCAGCTTCAGCACCTGTCCACTGTAAATGGTGGAGGTCTTCAGTCCGTTCATCTGCACGATCTCGGTGTATCGAGCGCCGCTGCCCAGTTCCGTTTTGGCGATTCCCCACAGCGTATCACCGCTCTTGACGGTATAGGTGCGCTGTTGCTTGGGATCCTCAGCCTTGATGCCGACCACGGTGAGGTTGTCCACCGCAGTCCAAGTGTTCACGCCTGCGACGGGATCACCGCCAGATTTCTTGACCTTCTTACCGAGCAGCACACAGGTCTTGCCGCCCTTGGTGACGGGCTTGCCTTTGCTGGTGGTCTGGGTGACGATATGGTTATAATCGTTCTTTACCCAGTTGGGAATGGCTTTTGTGGTGGGATTGTACTTTTCAGCTTCGGGCTTGAACTGCACCACAGTGCCAACGGTGATCTCACCAGTGGTGACCTGCGTGGGCTGTTCCTGCTCCTTCTCGGTGGCGCTGTCCTTCTCCAGAAGCGCCTTCACCGCAGCGCGGAAGTTATCCATGCTCTTGCCATGCTTCGGAAACCAGTGCATAACATCGCCGTGGTTAGAAGCAATGCCGCGCTTGTATCCTTCGGAATGGCAGATGATGTCCTTTTCGGTCAGCCCGAACTGCTTGCACAGGTAGGCGCAAAGCTCGACGGCCTCCGTGTACACCTTCTTGAAGTAGGCGCCGTCCGTGAGGCCGTCTTCACAAATTTCGAATCCGATATGGGTATTGTTTGCGCTGCCGCCTGCATGCCAGCCGCGATGATCCCAAGGCAACGTCTGATAGGTGGCGACGGTGCCGTCGGCCAGCTTGCCGATGAAACCGTGGACGCAGACCTCACGACCTCCGGGGTGATAGGTGTTCCAATGATTGTTGTACTGGTTCTTGCCCAGCTTTCCGTCATCGGGTCCGACATAGCGCTTCAGCCACGGGTTGTTCGCGCCGGTGCTGTGTACCATAATACCTTTGACGGTGATCTTGCGGCCTGCCTTGTAGCAGGCATTCTCCGTAAAGATGAGTTTCTGCAGATTCATATTATTTGCCCTCCTTGGTGTCCGTTCTCACCAGCTGCTTGACTGCCTGGTTGGTGCCAGTGGCAGACAGACCGCTGGCTGCGCCGAGTACGATCGCAACGAGAATGTTCTGCGTCTCCATTACGCCCGGTACGCAGTAAAATGCGACTACGCCGCAAATTGCGCCCAGCGCACATGCGATCAGCGGAATAAAACGCTTGAACTTATCGTCGCCGCCACATGCGGTCTTGACGATGTCGATGATGGTGTACACGATTGCCGCCAATGCGGGAATGGTAGTGATTTCGTACATAGTAATCCTCCTTATCTATGAGCCCTCTTATTGAGGTAAGTTTCGATCTTATCGATCGCGTCTGTTACGGGGCCATTACACCCTTGTTCCTTCAAGCCCTTGAGGCAAGCAAGAATACCTTCGGTGAGAATAGTCTGTTCCTCCTTGATCACCTTGATGTCCTTGTCCTGCTTCTCTTGCTTGAGAAACCATTTGTACACAGCAAAAACTGCGCCAAGGATAACTCCCAGCGCAGTGATCGTTGCTGCAATTGCTGAAATGTCCATTGCTTCCTCCTTAATCCAGCCATGCCGGTTTTTCCGGCACAGCCATTGTTTCTGTGACATTGAGCCACGCCTTGTACCATGTCCGCAGTTCTATTAGCTGCTGCAAGGTGATGCCTTCGTACCAAAGCTGGCCTCTGTTGATTACGGAGAAGCATTCGGTTTCGCGCCGCTGCCGATAATCTTCTTTGACCCGCTCCTGCTCCTGCAGTGCGAAGTGTTCGTTATCAAATGCTGCAGTCCCATCGCGCACCCTGTATGCTGCGAAGTGTTCTGCAAAGTGGGCGATATTCTTCGGCTCTGGGATTTCGATACCATCCACAATCTCTCCGATTAGTGCGTAGCTTTGAATGTAGCCCTGCTCATCCAGTAATACCTTCATATCGTCCCTCCTTAGTTGATGCCGTACACATTGGTGATGTAGCCGTAGCCGTTACCGATGGTCAGTGTCACCGTGCTACCGGAATACTTCAACTTGAACACGCGGAAGTATCCTTCGTCCGCGATCTGCCAGCCCACATCCGATGTCGTGATCATTCCCTTCGGGACAATGACAGACATTTTTGATGCGGATGTTGTCGGGTTACCCACGATGATGTACGCTTTGTAATTGCCGTAGTTGAATGTGGTACTGCCACTGCTCAAACTACCGCTGTACAGCGATGTGCAAGTGATCCCCAGATTTGTTCTGGCTGCTGCTGCCGTCGTAGCTCCGGTGCCGCCATGCGCAACAGTAACAGTGCCAGTGACATTGGCTGCATTACCGCTGAAGTTGCCAGATGTGTTGATATACCTTATTGTTGTTGAGTTTGTACCAGCGTTGTAATTCGTGTCAGTTGCATACGAAAAGTAAAAACTGTCGCCCAACGCGCCAATTTCCCATGAGCCGTTCACAGATTTGGCCGATGCCAGAGGATAAAATGATCCAGAGCCTGAATTAACGGTTCCACGAATAATGGCTTTATCACGGCCTGTGATCCACGAAGTTGCGTTGCTTGCATTTTTGATTTGCCCTGTCATTGTACCGCCGCTTTTCGCCAAACCACCCAGATTTGAAAGTGCCGTAGATGCAACTGTTGCACCAGTGCCGCCTTTGCTGATCGGGAGTGTACCCGAAACATTTGCAACGGGAAGCGTACCGCTCAACGATGTTGCCTTGACTGCGCCTACGGTTACTGTCCCGTTCAGAATGGTGTCACCAACCACATGCAGCGCCGCTTCGGGTGTCGGTGTATTGATCCCGACTTTCTTTTTGCGAAGTGCTACTAGCGGTGTGCCTTGCGGAATGGTGAAATACAAGTTCAACGCCGACAGCGTATTTAGCTGGTCGCGAATGTACAGGTGGAAATCGTAAGACGAGTTTGCGTCCAAACTGCACAGTTCCAAATTAGAAAACGAGAAGCTGGTGCCGCTTTGCGTTACCGATGCCAGTATGCTGGTGTATGCACCATAGCTGCTGGCGCTGGTCAACTTATATCGGTACTGCACATATTTCAAACTGTTTTTCTGTGTTCCGTCTACGGTGATCGGTGAAATGCTGCCATTGAAGATAAGCTGCATTTCGGCTTCAATATCGTTAGTGCGTCGTAGCGATACAGACGATACTTTCGGCCTTGCATACGGGATGACCGTAATCTCCTTTTTGCTGCTCACCGTGTATCCACGGGAATCTGTCGCTGTAACCACTACATCCAGAGTGCCAGATTTCGTAATCGTGCTGAGGTTGATCTGTGCGCCAGTAGTATTGGATAGCGTGTATCCGTTGCATGTGGCTGAATACTTTACGATCGATGCACCGTTTTTTGCTGTTGCTGCTGCCGGTGTTACATATAGATATGAGTACCCTTGAATGAACAGCTGGTCGTTGCCTGTAAGCGTTGATGTGGTGGAGCGCCCATCTTTGAAAGTGAACGCACCCATGGATGGTGCAGAATTGGCCGTCGTCGTTTGCACCGTACAGGTCGTTGTTGAGGTGCTGCCGATCTGTGTGGTGCCACTTTTGGTGACCACCTTGATAGTAGCCGCAAAGGATTTTACGCTGGCCATTGCAGTCAGTAGCGTGGTACGCTCTGCCGCTGTCAGCGTCAATGTGCGATTGGCAGTTCCTTTCGACCACGTTCGCGCTGTCAGCGCAAGGTACTCTGTGCTGCCGTTGCATATAGAAACATAATAGCTGTAAGACGAATCATATACTGTGACATTCGGCTGGAATGTTACAGTTGCTGCGTCCGCAGTAATCGTTGGGCAACTGTTGATGATCGCTCCACCCAGCGTCTTTGCGCTTACTGCGCTGGATGTGCCATAGACTTGGTTGGTTCTCTTTCGCGCTCTAACCTTGACCGAATATGTGGTGTTCGGTGAAAGTGAACTCAGCGTAACGCTGGCGCTAGTACCTGCAGTTGTAGAAAACTGTGTGTAGCTGGTTCCACCATTGGTGCTGTACTGCCAGATATCCGCAGTAGCCGAAGACGTTGCGCTGATCTTAAATCCATTCGCGGTAATGGTGCCGATGGAGCAGGAAACTGTGGGCGCTGTCCTGTCAATGGCGTTCAAATCCACCGTTGTGGATGCTGTAATCGTACCGATGCTTACACCGCTGTAAGTACCACTAAAACGCCACGATGCTGAAAGCGCCACACCAGTTTTTGTGCCATCTGAATTATGCGCGACGCGAACAGTATATGTTTTTAGTAGTGTGGTGTCGTAACCTGCGACGCTGTCATTGATCGCTGCTGCCGTATAGGTTTCGGATACGCCGTTAATAGATACGGTGGAGTCAGAACGCGCTCCGACTGAAATGGTGTAGTATTTGAGATACACATTCAGCGTTACATCCGAATAGTTTCCTGTAATGCTCTGCGTTGCCGACCAAGTGCAATACAGTCCGAATCCTGTGGTTGGATATTTTTCAAATGATCCAGATAGCGCCATACCTTACCTCCTTAATCCAGAATGACAATGTTCAGTCCTTCGGATGCCGTGGGCATCGGGACGAACTTGGTTTTACCCACCGTGAGTTCGCCATCCACAGTGGTTTTCTTCGTTTTGGTTTCATCTTTATTCAGTGTGAAAATAACTTCGTCGTTATAGTAGCCACTGAACTCCGTGTTGCTGATCACCGTTCGCTGCTGAGAATCTGCATTGGAAACCTCAATACCACGACGGTCGATTTTGACCTCTGTGGTGTAAATTTCATTGGGAGCGGGCGTCCATTTGTGGATCGTACTGCCTTCGACCAGCATAATATCCGAGATGTACAAGCTGGATAGTCGGTTATATGCGTAGATGGTGATGGTGCCGTCCTGCACATCGTCAATGATTGCACTGAATTCCGTCCAGTCGAATGTACTGGTTGTGTTGAATAGGTGTGTAATTTTGTTGCCGTTGTATTGGACATAAAAATAGGAGCTGTATCCAGCTCCAGTCTTTTTTGCCCTCAATGAGATAGCGTAAGACGAGCCGGTTACCGCTCCTGTGATCACCTGCTTCAGCGTGGATGTGTCGCCCAGCGCGAAGCAGGAATCGGATGTGGTATTGTTCTGTACATCGGTTGAACTGTCTGTTGATACCGTTCCTGTGGTTACCCAGTCATCAGTAATGCCATTCAGTCCTGCCGAATTTTTGATGTAGTTGATGCCGCCTGCGAACTGTTCCTGCACTGTGACAGTCAGACCGTCCACGGTATGTTGCAGTTCAGAAACTTGCTCCTGCATCTCCAGAACCTTTTCCTGCTCACCACTGACGGATCCTTCCAACTTTTCCACTGTCTCTGTCATGGAGGAAACATAGCTGTTCAATCCATCGACACTGCTCTGGAATTCACCAAATCGGGTTGTGTGGGTGGAGACGGTCTCGCGCAGATCTTCCAGATTATTCTGTACAACCCACCCTTGACCGTCCCACACCATCGTCTCTGGTGGAACGGTTGCCGTGTTCACCCAAAGCTGTCCGTAATACGGATTCTCTGGCGCTGTGTCGGAAGTCACCACATCGCAAATGTTGGTGATCGTAAGTTGTGCAACCGCTCTCATGAAATCACCGCCTTACAGAGTGACTACACACATGAAGGTTGCCTTCGTGTCAACATCAGTGTTGGAAACGGATAGAGTCTTGCCGGTCTTGCTGCCGTTGGTGCCGAAGCCAGTGTCGATCGCACCATCCTTGTTGTATTTCGTCCAAGTGTAGGTGCCTTTGCCATCAGTATCGATCTCAACGCCTGCTTGATAACAAACCGCAGTTAGCACTGTGCTGCCTTGACCGTTTTTGAAAACATCGCCGCCTGTGGAAGTAATGATAATCTGCAACGGGTCAGAGTTATCGATAAATGTTGCGACATCGGCAAACGAGCTATTATAGGTGCTGGATGTGCTATCCGAATCCGTTGCAACACATTTGAATACAGCATAACTGTCCACTGCTGCTGCGTATACAGTGATGGTTGCTGTAGTGGTGCCGGTATACATACCTGTGGTGTCGCTGAGTTTTCTCCAGCCAGTGCCAAAAGCGGCATCATAACCAGACGAGGAAGCGCTGGTAACACTGTTGTCCATGATCGCCCACTTATATGTGACATTGGTCGTATCCACGGTACTGCCGCGCCACAGTTCTGCTTTGGCGGTCAGGCTGGCGACCTCGCTGTTTTTGAACACATTGCCACTGGGTGTGGTAACGAGTAGGTCAGTAATGCCGGAGCCGTTGACCACGCGGCTGAACGAAATGGTTAACGGGTGGGTAATCGACAGCCCGGTGGATGCATCCTTGTAGGTGATCACGCAGCGATAGTCGATGCCCGGAAGCCCTGCCATCGTGTTGCCCTTGATGGTGAGGATGTGGTTCTTGGTACCGCTGAGTGCGTAGTTGCCCGAAGTGGTCAGCACGGTGGTGCTGCTGCCGATGTACCACTTGACCGAGATCACACTGCTAGAGGTGATCTGATCGGTAGTGGTGCCAATCACATACAAGCTGGGGGTCAACACGAGGTTTGTGCTGCTCCAGTCGGGCGTGTATGTGCCGTTGTCGGGGTTATACATCTGCGTTTTCGCCAGACTGGAACCAATGTAGCCGGTCAGCGTTAACGCGTCGTTATAGTCAATAATCGTAAATTGACCCTGTGCTTTACTCATGTTTCATGCTCCTTTTCTCAGCCGAGAAGGCTGGTTCTGGTGGTGGTATCAATCAAATCGCAGAAGAATGTGGCGCGGACATGCACATCCTCCGAGGTGATTTCAATGGATTTGCTGCCGCCGAAATGGTCTGCATTCCACACCGCGTCCGCTTCGATGTCTTCGGATACACGCGTCCACACAAACTGGTTATCGTCCAGCGTGTCGGTGATGTTCTCATCCCACGAATACACGGTGGCGTATAGCGTGGTGGAAATGTATCCGTTTTTGAAAATGTTGCCGTTGCTACTGGATATAACCAAACGGTACATCTTCTGCTGCTCGATATCTGTAATGCGATCATTCTGCTCTTGCACCGATTCTGTGGTTGCATAAGCACGAAGCACGACTTCACCAGTTTCCAAGTCCCAGTACGATGATCCGTCTTGTGACTGTAGCACACCTGCTTTGATGATGTTGGCTACCAGTGTGCCGCTGGTGATGAAATCTGCGACGATCTGGCCGTCTGCCGTGATCGCTGTTTCGTAGGGGCCGTTATAGCCGTTATGGGAGAAACCCAGACCGCCCACATTCCATCGCCACACATTGATCGCTTCTGCAATGGACGGTGCGTCCAATATCAGCAGTTCGTATGGCTGTCCTGCGTCAGTCGTATTGATAACCACATAGCCGCCTGTTTGACCTGTGATCAGTCCTGTCGCTTCTGCGATAGCCGTATTCATTAGTGCAGGGAATCGATCCACCTTTGCCGCTGCCTGCTCGGCGGCATCCTGCGCCGACGAAACATTTTGCAACAGATTGGCTTTTGCACTGCCCAACTCAATCGATATATACTTTTCGGCTAGTGTGTCATATCTGGTGATGATGACTTTGGCCTTGGTGGTGATTCCCAGCCCTGAATGACGAATGGTTACTGTGTCACAGAGGGACACGCGCTCCAGTACTGCTGCATATTCCGGCTGTTTCCACAGCGGTTCAAATGAGACGGTAATGCTTGGCTTGCCAATGCCAAGAGCATTGTCTTCAATATATTTGTTTGCCCTGGCGCGGAGAGCTTCCTCTGTGATGGTTTCTTCCATATCGAAGTATTCGGAAAAATCTTTGATGTAGGTTTTGCGTTGTACCAGTGTGGTTTCCACTACAGGTATCAACACTTCTGCCAGCGTAATCACGGTTTCTGTGCCGTCTTCCGCTGTGTTGACTGCATATGGAAGCAGGTCGGTATACACATCTGTGTTATCGTTATCATGCTCCATATCAGTTAGGTTTTTTCCGTATTCAATCACTACTCCTGTGTGGTGACCACGACCTTGATGGTGAATCACATGGAAGTTATCCCACTCAAATTCGCCGCCCCACTGATCAAGGAATGATCCCGCCACACCGCCAAGGCACGCGCGTACGCTCTGCGGCTTCGAGACGGCAAACGGCTTTGCTGCCGAATAGTCCGTCTGGCATGTGAATCCATGTGGTGTAGCTGTATTTGCAAATACGCGTTCCATTGCGAGTGTCGGTGAAATAGATTCCTCCGACCACTGCAATGCCGCGATGTTCGATAGGTCGTAGGATATATGCTGCGCATATACCGTCACCACACCGTCGATGGGTGTGCTGATGCGGTAAATGCGGAACATCTGATCCTTGGCTGTGTCATTCGGCTTTGCCTTTACCAGCCGTTCGGTTGCCAATTCCTTGTACAACGCACCGTTTGTCGGGTATTTGAGTTCGCACTCAAAGGCGCCGTTTCTTTCCTCCGTCACCTCACACGAAATGCAATCCTTCAGTGCGCCGATACCGAAGGTTTTGAAGTTGGTGGCATCCGCTTTAAAAAGTACAGGTATCATATCGAACACCACCTCGGAGTAACCGATATTCCTTGTATGCCGCCGGTGAATGAGAATGTGTTCTCTCCGGGGTACAGGATCGGAAATCCGTTTCCTCCGACGGTGTCATTCTTCGGTTCTGTGTTTTTATAGCAATTCATCTGTTCGGAGTCGATTTCTATGAATTCGTCTATGTCTGTGAATTCCCATGTGGCGTTGCTATTCCCCGACTGAATGGTCAGTGTACCTGCACCGTTACCCACTACGCGGATGATAGGCTGGCTGGGGAACGGATACGGGTTTGTCAGATTTCGACCGTTTCCGACACTCTGACTCTTTGCTCCTGTAACGGAGTATCGGAACGGTCTGCAGGAAAAACTGACCGTAAATACGCCGATGCGATTCATTTCATCCTCGATATCGAGCTTACCCGCATATACCGCTGCGCGGGTAAACTCTGTATCGTAGGTGTCGGAAAGTTCGTGGTAGCTGTCGAGGCCGGAGTACAACCAGCCCTTTACTGCAGTAATCTTCTGCGACAATTCCGCAATGCTCTTTGCAGGCAGGAATACGGAGTATGTGACCTGTGCGTTGGGAAAACGACCGCTGCCTGCGATCAGTTCACCGCTCCTGCCGGGGATAGAAAGAAACTCTACATCGTATTTCGGCGCGGAGAACACTTCTTTTTTTTCAATCCGCAGTCCCATATCGGACGAGCGGACACCCTTGTACACAAAATAATTCACGCGAATACCACTCCTTTCCGCTTGGCAAATTGTCCTGCAGTCACCAGCACTTCGTTTGTAAGCTGCTGGATGTCTTCGTTACTGTAATTGTTAAAGTTGCTAATGTTCAGCACTAGCTGCAAGCCGCTGCCAATCATGTTGTCTGCTACGCCTGCAATAGAACCTTTAACACTGCCATCCATATTGAATTCAGTAGGCAGTGCAGTTTCCATATCCTTAGCCAGTCCGTGCATAACATCATTGATGTCCTCACTCATAGCTTCGGCTGCTTTTACAGCTTCACCGCCATTAGCATCGATGGATCCCGACAAAC
>CAYYLP010000008.1:0-72714 GCA_964472865.1 uncultured Ruminococcus sp.
GTGAATACAAGAAAAGGCGTAGTTGTCAACTACGCCCCAAACCAACTCGCTGTATGAAAAAAGCGAGTGTTCTTAACAGCCTCTCAAATGCTGTAAGAACACTCGCCATGGTGCGGATGACGGGACTTGAACCCACACAGTATTGCTACCACTAGAACCTGAATCTAGCGCGTCTGCCAATTCCGCCACATCCGCATATTAAATTTGCTTATCCTCAATTTTTACACGGCGAGGATGACCGAGGTGGAGCTTACCTTCGGATAAAATCTTACTTTTAGCTCAATCCACTTTTAAGATTATATCACAGAATATGAAAAAGTCAAGAATATTTGTTGCATTCGGCAGGTCAAATTGATATTTTTAAGTTGAAAACATTCAAAAGCCTACAGCCCATTGAGAGATGAGCTGTAGGCTTGGTTTGTATTCGGTTGTTATGTGCGCTGTTTCGGTTTATTTGGAAAGAGCGTACTTAATAGCCTGCGGAAGAAGAACGAAAACGTACTTAACGAACATAATCCATCCGGCATTTACAAAATTCTTGATGTAATCGGTGATGTTTGATACATTATCGGTCGGAAGCTCCTGATAATCCTTATCAACCGTGTTCTGTCCAACGTCCTTTTTGATAGCATACCGGTCGATGAGAGTAATTTCTTGAGTATCGTCATCAACAAGGTAAGCCTTCATAACAAGCTTGCCACCATCAATCTCGGTAGTGGTGAAGCAGCCGCCCATTCCCTTTGTGGAGAGATGGTAAGCACAGCACTCCTGGATAGGCTGGATAGCATCATAGAAAGGATATCTCTTTGTACCGGCGGTGGAGGGAACAATATGAACCGTACCCTCGGGATTAACCGCAAAGGTTGTCATTTCGCCGTTGAACTCCTCCTCAACATAGGTTACGTCCTTAACAACGGCATCACCCTTAACCTGATAGGATCTGTAGTAAACGTGGTCATGACCGGCATAAACCATATCAATTCCAAGCTCATCAAAGAGGGGAAGAAGAACTTCTCTCATAACAATTGTGTCGGGCTTGTTTATGTTCTTGCCCTCGGAATAGGAGGCTCTGTGCATAAGAACAATTTTCCAATCCGCATCGGACTGACTCATATCGTTAACAAGCCAATTCCTCTGCGACTGGCTCATCGGATACATATCGTTTGTGTTGAGCACGGCAAAATGAGCGTTGCCGTAGTCAAACGAATAGTAAACGCCGTTAACCCAGTTTGTATTGGAATCGCTGTTGGGATTGCTGAGATTAAACATTGAATTGAAAACATTGATATTGAGCTTATCGGTAATGTTTCCGTCATGGTTACCTGCAACAGGAGCAATTGTGCTGTTCATATTTGCAAAAGCAAAATTCTCGAAATACCAATTCCACTCATCATTGGTATCATCATTAACGAAATCACCGAGATTTACCATAAACTCTGCCTCGGGGAGAGTTTTGAAGCCACCGATAAGAGTTTGAGCGGCATGAGCAAAGTTTTCGCTGCTGCTTGCCTGAACGTCGGCAATTGTGAGGAATGAGAACTTGTCATCACCGTCATCTGTGATGAATGTGCCCTTTTCGCTCCAAAGGTTCTTTGCCTTGTCACCAACACGGTATGTATACGCCGTGCCTGCCTCAAGACCGGTAACGGTAACCTTGTGGCAATAAAGGTCGCGGAACTCGTAAACGCTGCCGTTTGAATATGTTACGGCATTGGAAAAGCTACCGTTGAACTCGGCAGTTTTTACAATTTGAACGTCACTTCTGGTTTTTGTACCGGTGTACCAACAGAAGCCTCTTGAGGACTGAGAATCACCGTTAAAGGAACAGCTTACTCTTGTTACGGCATCTGCCGCATCCTCGGCGGAGCTTGCCATAGCCGAGCAACCGAAAATCATCGCAAAGCAGAGAACAACTGCGATGAGCCTTGTGGATAATTTTTTCATTTTGGAATACCTCCCGTTTGAAATAAATAGGAGCAAAAGCCCTCTATACCTTTACATTATACAACAAAAAGATAATCTCGTCAATGTACAAACTTAAGCTCTTTTTTTGTGCAATCTGCCCAGACGTAACAGCCCTTGCGGTCCGTTTATGCCGTCCGAGCAAAAGATTGGCGTTCTCATTAATCATTGTTGACTTTAATCGGGTTTGTTGTTATAATTGACTTATAATAGGGTCAGTGGCACCGATTGCAGGGCAAGCTGCCGCCGTCCAAACCATTTTGCCGCACCGTCGGCAACCGAATGAGGAGAAAAGCTTGAATATTTTTATTACTCTTGATTCTAACTATATATATCCGCTTTGCGTTATGCTCAAATCCATTGCGGCAACCAACGTCGGTTCGCAAATCGACCTTTACGTTGGATATTCCTCGCTGACACAGGAGGATTTTAATGCCATGGAGGAGGCACTCTCTCCACTTGAGCACGAAATCCATCCGATTCATATTGACGATGCGATTTTTGACGGCTGCCCCGTGCTCAGCAGAATAAGCAAGGCGACCTATTACAGGCTCCTGGTGGGTGAGCTTTTGCCAAAAGAGGTTGACCGGGTGCTTTATCTTGACCCCGATATAGTTGTTAACAAAAGCCTTGAGGAGTTTTATTCAATTGACCTCGGTGGCAATATTATTGCCGGTGCTATTCACCTTTTCGGAATACTCGGCAGGCTCAATCAAGCTCGACTCGGTATGGACAGGAAAAACCGCTATATCAATGCCGGAGTTTTGCTGATTGATTTACAAAAATGGAGAGAGCATATTTGCATCGACGATATTTTTGCCTTTATCTCGCAAAAAAACAAGCTGCTTTTTTTGGCGGATCAGGATGTCATAAACGCAACCATAAACGGTCATATTCTCACGGTTGATGAACGACTTTATAATCTGGACGAAAAAACCTTTCGCTTCCGAGCTTCGAGGCTTGCGGGCAAAAAACGTATCGACCTCGACTGGGTAAGCAAAAACAGCGTGATCATACACTATAACGGCAAGCATAAGCCGTGGAAAGAACAGAACTACGCCGGAAGGCTCGGTGATTTTTTTGAAAAATACAAAAATCTGTGATGTAAACACAGAAAAGCAGCGCAGACTTCGCCTTATAAAACGGGTGGGGTCAATTGTTGCGTGTGCGGCAATTGCGGCGGCGTTCATTTTTGTCTATTGGAAATACGGCAAAGATCTGTATGCACTGCTTTGCAATGCAGAAAATATGAGGACGTCTTTTGCACGCTTCAACGGCTTCGATAAATGGATTTTTGTTGCAATCAGAGCGGCGCAAACCGTTGTAAAGCTGATACCGGCAGAGCCGCTTGAAATAGGCTCGGGTGTGCTTTACGGAACATGGGGCGGTATGCTTCTTTGCCTGCTCGGCACAGAGCTCGGCTCGCTTATCATAATACTTTTGACCAAGCTTTTCGGCAGACGGCTTGTCAACCTTTTTGTTCCCATCGAAAAGCTTGATTCCCTCAGCTTTTTGAAAAACGAAAAAAATGTTTTTCGCACACTTTTTTTAATCTATCTCATTCCGGGTACGCCAAAGGATATTTTGACATATGCTGCCGCCCTGACGAATATAGATATGAAAAGATTTCTGCTTATCACAAGCATTGCCAGAATCCCATCGATTGTTTCCTCAACCTGGTGCGGAAATCAGATTGTGGGCAGAAATTTTAAGCTCGCAATAATTATTTTTGTTGTGACAGCGGTGTTGAGCATCGTATGCTCATTTTTCTACAAAAAATTCACAAGCGAAAAAGGCTCAAAGAACGACGATAAGGGGGAGGATAATTCTTGAAAGCGGCAGAATTAAAAAAGAAAAAGGATGGCTCCGAGCTATACGCTCCCATTCTCTTTTTGTTTGCGGCTCTTTTGCCGGAATACCTTGCACCCGTGCTCGGCATAGTTGTTTTTATACTTACTCTCAAAAAAAGCATTGCCGAAAAAACAACCCCTCACCTCGGCAAGCTCGGCTTATCAATTTTAATTTTTATCGCATGGATGGTGATCTGTGCGTTTTGGTCATCCTCGGTAATATCATCACTTGCAAGCATCGGTCTCTGGTGCTTGATGTTCACCGGATATTATGTGTTTACTCAAACCGTGAAGGGTGAGCGGGATGTCGAAAAAATAATGTATTTCGGCTGCATTTCCGCAGGCGTTTCGGGATTAATCGGCATTTTACAAATGGTAAGCTTCCATTTTTGCCGTCATATGGGCGGAGAATGGTACAAGCTTTTCAATCCGCTTTGGCGTTTTCTTGATTGGGGAATTGAAAAGCTCGTTGTGCTCTTGCCCGAATTTATTTCCTCAAGTATGGCATCAAAAACCTTTCACACCTTTAGCACAAGATCGTGCGGAACTTTTTCAAATCCGCTTTTCTTTGCCACATTTTGCGTGTTTATGCTTCCTTTTGCGGTTTACATATTTCTCTGCTCCGAGGATAAAAAGCGTCGATGGCTCGGCTTTCTTTGTTGCTTGCTCGACGTTGGAGGGCTTGCACTTTCCTATTCAAGAGGACCTTATCTTTTTGCGGTTGCGGTCTTTTTACTGCTCCTGCTTCACGGAGGGAAAAAATGCCTCAAGCTGCTTTCGCTCGGTGTGTTAAGCCTCGGCGCACTCGCAGTCTTTGCAACGGGAATTTTCAAGCG
Organism: uncultured Ruminococcus sp.; assembly: GCA_964472865.1. Taxonomy (GTDB): domain Bacteria; phylum Bacillota; class Clostridia; order Oscillospirales; family Acutalibacteraceae; genus CAG-488. The sequence goes on from CAYYLP010000008.1 coordinate 4,649, forward strand.
ACTGCTTTCGCTCATCAACGGAAGGGATGTTTCCGTCAACACAAGAAAGCTTATCTGGGATGCCTCGTTTGATATGATAAGTCAAAGACCGTTTTTCGGCTACGGCACTGGCTTTGACAATGTCCGCAGCAGACTGCACGAAATTTACGGAATTAAGCAGCCGCACGCACACAATATTTTTCTTGAGGTTCAGCTTGAAAACGGCGTATTCGGCGTTGCGATTCTCATTGCGGTTTTTGTGCTGTTTTTTATAAACACCTTGAAGCTTGCAAGGCTCGGCGCAAAGCAACGTGAGCTTGCCGTTACTCTGTTTGCAAGCATTGTGGGATTTTTGCTTTGCGGTGCAACCGACTGTATTTTCTACGGCTTGAAGCCGCTGCAATATCTTATACTGATTCTCGGTTTGTCGCAAGCTGTTTTTGCGATATATTTCAAACGTCCGAAAGAGAAAACGGAGTGATTTTTTCGGCTTTTTTCGCAACAAGGTTTAAAGTGAATATCAAAAGGACTTCCTACGAAAAAGTAAGAAGTCCTTTAATCTTGTTGATAGAAACTGTGCTCGACTTATTTAATCAGCTCGGCAACATAATCGGCGTAAATCCTTCCGATTACCTCTGCACCGCGACCATAGGTCGGGTGAACGCCGTCGGCAGAAATTTCCTGCCAATCCTCATGGCAAATGTGCGATGCCAAAAGTCCGTCAAGGGGAATAAAAATATCGGCATACTCACGGGCAAGCTTCCTTGTGATTTGGATTTTCGGGTCAAGGTCCTCACGGAAGAAAAGCTTATCCTCGGCAGGAAGAAGGAACTGCTCCAGCATAACGATTTTGGCATTTGTCTTTGTCTTAATTGCCTCCAAAACGGTGCGGTAATTTTCCTCAAACTTTTCATCGGAAAGCCACTCACGCTTTTCGGCTCTGTGCCATGTATCGTTAACACCGATAAGGATGGAAACCACGTCGGGCTGAATGTCTACAAAATCGGACTGCAAGCGGTTTACAAGGTCAATGGTCTGGTTGCCGCTGATGCCGAGGTCAATAAACTCAATATCCTTCTCGGGAAATTTTTCCTTTAAAAATTTTGCCGCATATTTCGGGTAGCCGTTTCCGAGCTCGTGCGGGTCATTGCGGTCGCGGTCGGCATCTGTGATGCTGTCGCCCTGGAATAAAAGCTTCATAAAAAATCCTCCGTTTTTATAATTTTAATTTTATCAAAATATCTATCTCCGCAAGCGGAAATCAAAATATTTTTTTCTCTCAGGCACGAAAATTTTTTGCCGTATTTTTCAAAAAAATTTTCATAATTATCAAAGGAAAACCTTGCAATATCCGCAACGCTTTTTCCCTCATTTTTTATCACACTTTCCTTCAATGTCCAAAGCCGTGTAAACGTCTCGGCTTTATCGGCGGAGGAAAATATTTTTTTGTTCTCACTTTCCGAAAAAAATCTTTTTGCAATTTTTTCTTTAAGCTCTCCGATTTCCTGCACATCTATTCCCACGGGGAATTCATCAACCGCCATGGCAACGCCCTGTGAGCAATGGCTGAGGTTAAAGAAAAAGCTTTCGTCCGTCAAATACGGCTTCCCGTTTTCTCCGAGCTTGATTTCAAAATGCTCAATGCCGTTTTGGGCAAGGGCATAACGCAAAAGCAAATAGGCGGCAACACAATTTTCCTTGTCTCTTTTTTGCCGCAGACGTCGGTATTTTTCAGCTCGACCTTCGGGCAAAAAATCCAAAAAAGCTTCAACACAAAAGCTTTCGTAATCGTCAAAAAAATAAATCATTTTTTCTCTCCGTAGCTCTCGGTAAAGGAATGAAGCACGCCGCCGTCGCACTCGCGGTAGCCTATAACCGTGGCAAGGTTGACGTTATGAATACTTTTGAAAATATTCATATCAACATTGTCGTTTGCCTCCTTGAGCCTTCTGATAAGGAGCTTGACCTCTTGACGCTTTGAGCCGTCCTCGGTCTCCTCGTTAGCTTGGGTTACCTTGCAGGCGCATCGGATAAACTCCAGCTCGTTATATCTCGCCCACGAAATTATATCCTTTTCCTTGACCATATAAAGCGGTCTGATAAGCTCCATACCCTCATAATTCGTGCTTTTGAGCTTGGGCATCATCGTTTTGATTTCGGCGCCGTAGAGCATACTCATCAGCGTTGTTTCAATCACATCGTCAAAGTGATGACCGCAAGCAATTTTGTTGCAGCCGAGCTCCTGTGCAAATTTGTAAAGATAGCCTCGTCTCATCCGTGCGCAGAGGTAGCAGGGTGAGCCGCCCTCGGCGGAATAAACCGTTTCAAAAATCGGGGAATCGAAAATTTTAATCGGGATATCCATAGCCGAAGCGTTCTCTATTATCCTCGCTCGGTTATCTCCGACATAGCCCGGGTCCATAACTATATATTCAACGTCAAAATGAAAATCGCTGTACCTTTGAAGATGCTGCATACATTTTGCAAGCAGCATAGAATCCTTGCCGCCCGAAATGCACACGGCAATTTTATCGTTCGGAGAGATAAGCTCATAATCCTTTATAGCTCCGACAAAATTATTCCAAATCGTTTTTCTGTATTTTTTGATTATACTGCGTTCAATCAACTGATGACGTTCCATATTTCGCTCCCATATCGCTATATCTGATATTTTATCATTCTCCACGCTAATTTTCAACAGTTATACCAAAGTTTTTAGGTTGAAAATATTAAATATTTCGTGTATAATGCTCGTATATGCCTATAAATCGGAGTTGATTATTTGAACGGAGCAACAGAATACAGAGTAATGCCGACCGTTGCGCTCAGGGGAATTGTGGTTTTCCCTGGCACAAGCTTGACCTTTGATGTCGGCAGGGTGCGTTCAATGCAGGCCATCAAGGCGGCAATGGCGGACGACCAACAAATTTTTCTTGTCACTCAAAAGGACATCAGAAATGATGAGCCTGATTTTGACGAGCTTTATAAAACCGGAACAGTCGCAAAAATCAGTCATATTATTAAGCTGCCGAGCAATGACGGCGTTCGCATATCGGTTGAGGGAATCGCCAGAGCCTCAATGCTCGACATTCTTCAATGTGAGCCGTATCTCATTGCCGACGTAAAATTCAAACGTGAAATTAAGGTCAAGGCAGAGGATAAGGACTACGCAACCGCACTTGTTCGTCAAACAAAGGACTATTTTGAGGATTATGCCGATGAGGTTCCGCAGATGCCTGCCGAAATTCTTCTCAATGTGTTTGAAAAAAACAATCCGGGTGAGCTTGCGGATTATATCGGCGCCAACATTCTTCTTGAATACAAAAAGCGTCAGCAAATTCTCACCGAGTGCAACCCCCTCAAGCGTTTGGAAAAGGTTTGCAATATTCTTGCCGGTGAAGGCAACCTTATGCGAATCGAAAACGAAATAAACAACAAAGTGCAGGAAAGCATAGACAAAAATCAGAGGGAATATTACCTCAATGAGCAGATGAAAATTATCTCCGAGGAGCTAAACGGCGACCAATCTCCTCAGGCGGAATGTGCTGAATTCAGGGAAAAAATTCTTGCCCTCGGCTTGAATGAAAAATCCGAGAGCAAGCTTTTGAAGGAATGTGCTCGCCTCGAAAAAATGTCACCGACCTCACCGGAGGCAACCGTTATAAGGGTATATCTCGAAACCTGCCTTGAGCTTCCGTGGCACAAATATTCGACCGATAACCTGGAGCTTGAACACGCAAGAAAAATCCTTGACCGAGACCACTACGGCTTGGAAAAGGTTAAGGACAGAATTATCGAATCGCTCGCCGTGCGTTCACTTTCCGACGGCTGCTACGGTCAAACCCTCTGCCTTGTGGGTCCTCCGGGTGTCGGAAAAACCTCAATTGCCAAAAGCATTGCCGAGGCAATGGGACGCAGCTTTGCAAGAATTTCTTTGGGCGGTGTCAGCGACGAGGCAGAAATCAGAGGTCACAGAAAAACCTATATCGGCGCAATGCCGGGCAGAATTATAAATGCCCTGAAGCAAGCCGGCACTCAAAATCCGATAATTTTGCTTGATGAAATCGACAAGCTCGGCTCGGATTACAAGGGCGACCCCTCGTCGGCACTTTTGGAGGCTCTTGACGGAGAGCAAAACGGCAGCTTTGTTGACCGCTATATCGAAATTGAATTTGACCTGAGCAAGGTTATGTTTATCACCACCGCAAACGATGCTTCGACAATTCCGGCTCCTCTGCTTGACAGAATGGAGATGATTGAGCTGCCGAGCTACACCAATGAGGAAAAATTCAATATCGCCAGAAATCATCTTATTCCCAAGCAGGCAAAGCTTCACGGTCTCAACGGCAGAAGCTTTAAGCTTGACGACAACGCACTCTACGCCCTGATTGACGGCTATACCCGTGAGGCAGGAGTCAGAAAGCTTGAGCAGCGTATTGCCTCCCTTTGCAGAAAGGCGGCGGCAATTATTGTCGGCGGCGAGGCAAAATCGCTCAATGTCAGGGAAGCGAAGCTCGAAGCCCTGCTCGGTCCGAAAAAGTTTGTTTCCGTTTCTATCGGCAGGGAGGCAGAAATCGGCGTGGTCAACGGTCTTGCATGGACAAGCGTTGGCGGCGAGCTGCTTCAGGCGGAGGCTCTTGTTCTTGACGGCACCGGCAAGCTGGAGCTTACGGGCTCACTCGGCGACGTGATGAAGGAATCCGCTATGGCGGCAATGAGCTTTATAAGGAGCAAGGCGAAAAAATACAGAATCAATCCCGATTTTTATAAAGAAAAGGATATTCACATTCATTTTCCCGAGGGTGCAGTGCCCAAGGACGGACCCTCGGCAGGTGTAACAATGGCAACGGCACTGCTTTCGGCACTGACCGACACACCGGTTGACCCCACGGTTGCTATGACGGGTGAAATTTCGCTGACGGGACGAGTTTTGCCAATCGGCGGACTGCGTGAAAAAACCATGGCGGCATACAGAATGGGAATTAAGACGGTTATCATCCCCGAAAAAAATGTTGCCGACCTTGCGGAGATTGACAAAAAGGTTCGTGAAGGTCTGAATTTCATTCCGGTGTCACGGCTTGATGAAGTTTTTGATGCCGCACTTTTGGTAAACACCGAAAAAACAGAAAGGAAAAGCATTGCTGCCTCCAAGCCGGAAGCAAATTATACGGCAATGCGAATCTGAAAAATGAGATTTGATAAGGTTAAATACGAGGCATCCTACGGCACCTCGGCACAGCTTCCGAAAAGCGAAAGCGTTGAAATCGCCTTTGCCGGACGTTCAAATGTCGGCAAAAGCTCGATGCTCAACAAAATCCTAAACCGCAAAAATCTTGCCCGTGTCAGCTCGGTTCCGGGCAAAACCGTTACCGTCAATTTTTTTGACTGCGACGGTATAAAGCTGGTTGACCTACCCGGCTACGGCTATGCAAAGGTCAATTATAACGAGAAAAAACGATGGGCGGATTTGATGGAGGGATATTTTAATTCCGACAGAAACATTAAGCTTGTCGTTCAGCTCACCGATATGCGACACCCTGCCACAAAGGATGACCTTGATATGATGAGGTTTATGCAATCGGCAGGCTACAAATTCATCGTTGTTATGACAAAAAGCGACAAGCTCAACAAGACTCAGCGAAATGCTCGACTTGAGGCGATAAGAAACGAGCTTGCGGAGTTTGACGGCGTAACGGTAATTCCGTTCTCCGCTGCCAACGGTGAGGGCGCACAACAGATACGAGATATCATAGCCTCTGTTGCGGAGCTTTGACAGAAAAACAGAGCGTATTTGAGAACTGCCTAAGGGCTTCACAAATACGCTCTGCATTTTTTTGAATTTATTTTTCAACTGCTGCCGATTTTTTCTCGGCTATTCTTTTTTTGAGGGCAATAATCGTATCGCCGAAAAGCAATATTTCAAACAGCAAAACAAAAAGTGAGCAGGTAAACTTGTTGATACTCTTTAACATATCTGCCGCAGGAGCTCCAATAGAAAAATGCGACAATAGGTCAGCGACCGTATCCAAATTAAAATATATATAACTCGGAATGGCAATTATCAGCGCACAGAAAATCAGACCGTAAACAAGCGTTATTTTCTTTGTTGATTTTGTCATCACAAAGCTTATAAACGGAATGAGCAGGAAAATCAAAATGTATACTCGTGCCACGGAGGCTATGTTTGCAAAGATAAAAAATATCGAAAGTAGCTTTTTCCATTCCTCCTTTGAGAAAATCAATGTAAAGACTGAGCCCACATAAATTATCGGCTTTAAAATATTTGTAAGTGTGCTCATTTCGCTGCCGCTTAAAAAATAAAACCACGAAATTACATTTGAGATCGAGGTGCCATAGAAGCTTGTTTCGTTCGTTTTTTCTCCGGCAAAGCTGAAAATATTTTGGAACAAATCCTTCAAGGTGTCCAAGCCGCCGTAAAAAGCAAACGGAGCCACGAAAAAGAAAATACCATAAAGCACAAGCCTTACCGCTTCCTTGTATTTTTTGTCAAAAATCAAAAGCACACCGAACAGAGCCGGGTAAAGCTTCAAGCCGGCGGCAATCGCCAAGGCAACAAAAGAAAGCTCTCTGACAGCTTTGTTTTCGCTGTTTCTGAAAAAGCAAAATGCCATTGAAAATACCATTGCCAACAGGGTGATGTTTCCTCGCTGCACACAGTAAACTATCGGGAAAGAAAAAACCAAAAATAAGCTCGCTTCAAGCGACACGGTTGTGGAATAGCTTCGCTTCAAAACAGCGTAGCATATTATCGCAAGCACCGCAACCGCAAAAAGGAAAAAAAACAAAAACTGCATTTGCGATGCACCGTCGCTGTACATTGCAGCTCTTTCCTCGCCAAAGGAGCTTGCCGCCATATCCGCAGGAATCATACGGGAGACGATATAAAAATACAGATTTGCAAGCGGAGGATATATTACTCCGGTCGCCGTGTAGACATCCCGTGTACCGGAATCACATACCGAATTGAAGAAATCCATAAAATAGTCACTGCCGAAAAGCATATCGTTCAAAAGCCGACCTCTTGTCAGCATATTCAAGATAAAAATTGATATCAAGGATATAACCGAAAAAATCGAAAACAAATGCAGTGACAACTTGTTTTTAAGTAACGGTGATTCTTTCTCTTTGCTCATAATTACACTTCCTCAAGCTAAAATCCCTCGTAAGGTCACAAATTAAAACTTCAAAAAATTCCCCGTTTTTCGATAAATCGACAAGCCGGAGGATCCCTCGTCAAGCGTCAAGCTTGGCTCTTTTTTTATTTTTTATCTGCGGAGCTGCGCCGTTTTCGACACATTCCTCGGTTATCTGCACGGCAACAATGGATTTGTCGCTCGGAACGGCATACATTATGGGCATAAGTATACCCTCCATTATCGACCTCAAGCCACGTGCTCCCGTTTTCTTTTCGAGAGTTTTTTTCGCTATTGACTTGAGTGCCTCGGGAGTAAACTCAAGGCTCACGCCGTCCATTGACATAAGCGATTGATATTGCTTGACAATAGCGTTCTTCGGCTCGGTGAGAATTTGCACAAGCGCTTCCTCATCAAGCTCTTTGAGCGTTGCGATTATCGGCAAACGTCCGACAAGCTCCGGTATAATACCGAACTTGGTTATATCCTGATGAATAACCTTGGAAATGGCATTTTCTATTGTGAAAGCATCATTGTCCTTTATTTCCGCACCAAAGCCGAGCGCCGAACCGCCTATTCTTTTTTCGACAATTTTTTCAATACCGTCAAAGGCACCGCCGCAAATGAAAAGTATGTTGGAGGTGTTGACCTGCAAGCACTCCTGCTGCGGATGCTTTCTGCCTCCCTGAGGAGGAACATTGGCAACCGTACCCTCGATAATTTTCAGCAATGCCTGCTGAACACCCTCGCCGCTGACATCTCTGGTTATCGACGGATTTTCGGATTTTCTTGCGATTTTGTCAATTTCATCAACATAGATAATTCCTCGCTCAGCCTTCTCAATATCGAAATCGGCAGCCTGAATAAGTCGGAGCAAAATGTTTTCGACATCTTCACCGACATAGCCTGCCTCGGTGAGCGTTGTTGCATCGGCAATTGCAAAGGGAACGTCAATTATTTTTGCAAGAGTTTGTGCAAGCATGGTTTTGCCTACACCGGTTGGACCGAGAAGAAGAACATTGCTTTTTTGGATTTCAACATCGGACTCCTCCTGCTTGAAAACTCTTTTGTAATGGTTATATACCGCAACGCTGAGAGTAATCTTTGCCTCGTCCTGTCCGATAACATATTCATCAAGTCCGCTTTTAATCTCCGCCGGAGTGGGCAGCTTGAAATCCTTTGCCTGCTTCTTCTTTGCACGGCTGATCGCAGCCTGTTCCTCAGCCATCATCGCACCGCAGATTTCCACACATTCGTTACAAATGTATACACCTGCACCTGCGATTATTCTCTCAACCTCATTTTCTGTTTTGCCGCAGAAGGAGCAGCGAACGGTTTTTTCGCGTCTGTCGTCATCTCTTGGCATTGTTACACCTCTGATTATCTTTTGTAAAGAACCTTATCGACAAGACCGTATTCCATTGCCTCCTGAGCGGAAAGGTAATTGTCACGTTCTGTATCAAGAGCAATCTGCTCAATGGATTTTCCGGTGTTTTCGGAAAGAATTTTGTTGAGCTTTTCCCTTGTTTTAAGTATGTGGTCGGCAACGATTTTGATTTCGGTAGCTTGACCCTGAGCACCGCCGAGAGGCTGGTGAATCATAATGGTGCTGTTCGGGAGAGCGATTCTCTTACCCTTGGCACCGGATGAAAGCAAAAATGCACCCATGGATGCGGCCATACCCATACAAATAGTGGAAACATCGCACTTGATATATTGCATTGTATCGTAAATGGCGAAGCCTGCACTTACAGAGCCGCCGGGGCTGTTAATGTAAAGGCTGATATCCTTTTCGGGGTCCTGACCCTCAAGGAAAAGCAGCTGAGCCACAACAATGCTTGCGGTTGCATCGTTCACCTCATCGGAAAGGACAATAATCCTATCGCTGAGAAGCCTTGAAAAAATATCGTATGAGCGTTCGCCTCTGTTTGTCTGTTCAACAACATAAGGTACTAAAGCCATATTTGTTCCTCCGTTCGTAAAAAATTCAAATAAACTACGACTGAATCGGCAAGCCTTGCCGAGCGTAATTTAATCGGTGCTTACTATAATGCAAATGAATGGCAGGAAAGCCATCCATCCGCATTAATTATAATCATTTTGAAGCAAAATTATTCAGCGTCTGCCGGCTTTTCTTCAGTCTTTTCCTCTGACTTCTTCTTTGTTGTCTTCTTCGGCTTTTCGGCAACTATTGCCTTTGCGTTTGCAACAAGGAAATCAACGGTCTTTTTGCCGACAACGTCCTTCTTAACGTCCTCAATTTTTACCCACTTCTTGATCTGCTCAAGCTCAAGCTGATACATATCTGCCATTTCTTGAAGCTTTGCATCCGCTTCCTCGTCGCTTGCCTCAATCTTTTCAAGCTCGGCAATCTTTTCAACGGCAAGCTGAAGCTTAACCTGCTTAACGGCATTATCCCTCATACCTGCCTTAAAGGAATCCCTGTCCATACCCATATACTGGAGATATGTGTCAAGCGGAATACCCTGCTGAGCAAGCTGGTTTTCGTATTCCTTAACGTCGTCCTCAAGCTTGTTATCATACATAACCTCGGGGATTTCGCCCTCAACAAGCTCAACAACCTTTTCGAGAACTGCGCTTTCAAAGCTCTTTTCGACATCCTCTTTTTTCTTTTCGGTGAGCTCTGCCTTAATCTTCTTCTTGAGCTCCGCAAGGGTTTCAACCTCGTCATCAACATCCTTTGCGAAATCGTCATCAAGAGTCGGAAGCTCCTTCATCTTGATTTCGTGAAGAACAACCTTGAATACGGCATCCTTGCCGGCAAGCTCGGGAGTGTACTCGGTCGGGAAGGTGACGTTTACATCAAACTCGTCGCCGGTCTTGTGACCGATAATCTGCTCCTCAAAGCCGGGAATAAACTGACCGGAGCCGAGAGTAAGCTCATGGTTCTCGCCCTTGCCGCCCTCAAAAGCAACGTCATCAACGAAGCCCTCAAAGTCGATAACTGCAATATCGTTCTTCTTTGCCTTTCTGTCCTCAACGGTAACAACACGGGCATTTCTCTCCTGCATTGAAGCAAGCTCCTTCTTAACATCATCCGCACAAACGGAAGCGTCGCCCTTGTCGGCCTCGACACCCTTATAGCCCTCGATTGTGATTTCGGGCTTAACGGTTACCTTCATTGTCATCTCAACGCCGTCCTTGCCGATTGACGTTACGTCAACATCGTGGGGAGCTGCAACAGGCTCAATACCTGCCTCCTCAATTGCCTTTGAAACAGCATCGGGATATACGATATCAAGTGCATCCTCATAGAACACACCCTCACCGTAAAATTTCTCAATCATTTTAAGCGGAGCCTTGCCCTTACGGAAGCCGGGGAGCTGAATCTTGCTCTTTTGCTTATTGAAGGCCTGAAGAATTGCTTTGTTGAAGTCCTCGCCGCTTACGCTGACTTCAAGAGTGTAAACATTTGTCTCTGTTTTGTTTGCTGATTTTAACATTGAAAACTTCCTCCTGATATGGTATTCGGAAGCCGTACATACTTCCACAAATACCTATTAACTTTTGTATTATAGCAGATGTTTTCAGCTTTTTCCATACCTTTTTTAAAATTTTTTGTTTTTTAACGAATTATTTTTCGTTTTATTTAAGAAATTTTAATTTTTCATCATTTTTCAACGAAAATTGACTTTTTTCTTTTCATATGATAACATATGTATGTGCTTTTATTGCGGATTTCGTTTATGAAAGGGGCTTTCTATGGCTTACGATATAATACGTTGGGTTTGCGGCGTTGTGCTTTTTGCCGTGCTGTTGAGCGTTATGTGCATTATCGCAAAGAAAAACGGCAAAAAAACAGGCAAGTCTGCGGTCACTGCCGCCATTGCTTCAATAATAATCACTGCGGTCTGCTTCTTTATCCCGATTGAAAACGTCGTTCACCCGTTCAGCAGCGTTGAGGATATATTCTCATACAGATATCATGAGGAGCTTTTGACCTATTTCCAATGCGACGAGGGCGTTATCTGCATAGCCGGCAGAACCGACGGCAGTAACATCAACTATTGCTTTGAAAAAAGAGACGGTAAATATTACCTTCCCTTTACTCTTGTTGATGACACTCAACGCCGTTCGAGTATTCACGGCATATTTATAATAAAAAGCTTTGACACACAAACCATTGTCTTTACTCAGGTCGGCGGCACCGAATATGACGGAGAGAGCTTTATTGACGGCGGAATGGGCTACTCCTATTTTGTTATCGACGGCAAATTCAACCCCTCATGCCTCACCTGTGACGGTGAAAAAATTCAGCTTGTGTAAAAATAAATCCGAGGCTCGTAATGAACCTCGGATTGTTTTATTCAAATTTGACATTGTTTATCATATCCGTAAACAAAGCGGAGGCTGTGCAAAAAATTCCGGCACCGAGCTTGACATATTCCTCGCTGCTTGTTCCGCAGCGTTTGGCAAATTGCTCGCCTATATTGTGGGCGGTATCGCCGTCCTTTTTCAGGGCAAGAAGATAAAAGGTAAAGGCGCTTCCGTCGGAAATATTGTCGTAATAGCCCGGCTCTGCCGTTTTGAGATAGCTGTACATCGCCGAGCTGACCGCATCGGAAACGATTTCCGACTTAACGCTTTGCTGAATTATATATTCGGCGGTAAAGGTCAGCAAAACTCTGATTCTGTAAAGCTCCTTTGCCGTCATATTAGTGCAATCCAGCCCCAGCTCGCCGCTGTCGGGCTTGATTCTTGCAAGCCGTTCTCCGAGCAGCTGCGCCCTTTCGATATTGCCGTTTTGCCTGTTCTGCTCGATTTCCTCCGAAATTTGACGAAAATCGTTGGCTTCACGGGCGGCCTTACCGATATAAATTTTCATATCCCTGTCTTCTGCCATTTTTATCGCTCCGATTTACTCCGTTTTAGCCTTCTGACGACGGATTTTTGCCTTGTAATTTGAAAACTCGGCAAATTTATCCTCGGGAGTTACTACACTGCCGATGGTAACGCAATGCCTGTTGTATCTGCCGTGGAAATTGCTTCCGCCGATAGCCAGTAAGCCCTTTTTTCTCGCAAGCTCGGCAATTTTGAGGGCAGTCTCCTCGCTGTGGACGGGGCACCATGCCTCAAAGCCGTCGATGCCGCCTTCAATCGCCTTTTCTATAATATTTGTACCCTCATACACGCCCGGATGGGCAAGAATCGCTATACCGCCCGCATCGTGGACAGCCTGAACAACCTCCGAGATTTCGGAAAATCTCGGTTGAATGAGGATGCTGTTTTCACCGCCCTTATCAAAAAGCTCATGGTAAAGCTCTCCGAAAAGCTCGGTTGTAACTCCGCTTTCAACAAGCGCCGCCATAATATGGACAGGGTAGACGTTGGTTGAGCCCTGGGCGCATTTAAGCACAAGGTCCGGCGTTATCGGGAAACGCTGTGCCGCCTTAATCATCATAAGCTGTGCAGCTCTTTTGCGTGAAACAAGGTTTCGATGGCAAAGTCCCTCAAGGCGGTCGGGTGAATCGCTCATATAGCAAAGCACTGAGGTCTCTACACCGTTTTCACTGTCAAATGCCGATATTTCAACACCCGGAATGACCTTTATTCCGTGTCTCTCGCCAATAAGACGGGCACGAACGGTACCTGCAAGACAATCGTGGTCGGTTATCGCAAATTCGGTCACATTATTTTTTTCCGCAAGCATAATCATATCGTCAATTCCCAACGAGCCGTCGGAAAGCTTTGTGTGGCAATGTAAATCACAAATCATTTTTTTATAATTCCTCCCGTTTGTATAAACCCGAAAATATACTATTATTCTGATTATATTATACCGCAAACGGGAAGAAAATGCAAGTGATTATTTTTTATGTCAGAAAAGGAAAAAAATTTAATAAGCTTGTCAAAATCAGCAAAAGCTGCTCTCAATCACCTTGGAGCAAGCTGCCGGCGAATAGACCCATTTATCTATATGGTCAAGCTCGGTAAAGTATTTTATCGGCGGAGTGGGATATTCCGCTTCAAAGGCATCAACAATTATCAGCTTTATCTTCATTCGCTCTGGCAGCATACTTTTGATGTAAACTCCTGCGTGGCAACCGGCTGTTATTCCCGTCGAATACTCGGCAAGACCTGCCAAATTCGGCGTCAGCTCAACAAAAATTCCATAGCTTTCAACGGAACGGACAATGCCGGGGACGGTTTCACCCGGTGCAAATTCATCGGCATTCTGCTCCCATGTGCCGAGCAGCTCCTTATGGGAGAAGGTCAGCCTGCCCTGCTCATCGACGGAGCGGACAACAACACGAATCGTTTGCCCCACCGAAAAGCGCACCGATGGGTGCGGAATACGAGAAACGGAGATACTGTCAATCGGCAACAGTCCGTTTATTCCGGCCCCGATATCGAGAAACACGCCGAAATTTTCCATATGAGTTACCCTTGCAGTAATAACGTCGCCGGGCTTCAGGCGTGAAATATATTTTTCCATACACTCCTTTTGAACGGCTTTTCGGCTGAGAATTGCATATTCACGGTCATTATCGTCACGCTGAAAGCCCATAATTTTGAACATTACGGGCTTGTTCACCCTTGAAATCAGAGCAATATCTCTAACCGAGCCGTCGTCAATGCCGAGTGCGCCCTCATTGTGGGGGATTATTCCGTACATACAGCCGAGGTCCACTCGCAGGTTATGGTCCTTGTCGCAAATGAGAACTCTCGCCTCGACCGTTTCGTTCATAATACAAGCCTCATGCAAAGCGTTGGGTGAGGAAAGCACGGCTTGGTTGGACTGTGTGAGGATCGTTTGACCCTCGGGATTAAAGTTTTGCATTAGTTTTACCACCTTTATTTTATTAAAATTTAAAATTTTCTACTAATTTATATGATTTATATTCTTGTTAATGACAATTATATCTATACTTTCGTCAGAAAATGTGCTATAATGTAGGGTAACAAATTCGGAAGGAGCGATTATATGGATGTTCGTGTCGGCGACAGGCTTGTAATGAAGAAAAATCATCCCTGCGGCTGCAACAGCTTTGAGGTTTTGCGCTCGGGTATGGATTTCAAAATAAAATGCGAAAAATGCGGGCATGAGGTTATGGTGCCACGCTCCAAGGCGGAAAAGAATATCAAAAAAATTGTCCGTCCCGAGGATTAGCTTTCCCCGAAAAGCAAAAAATTATTTCGGAGGAAAAATTTATGACAGATAAGCTTGAAGCAGTTGAAAAGAAATTTGAAAATATAAACGAGCAGCTTTGCGACCCCGATGTTGTGTCGGATATCGAAAAATATCGCACCCTTATGCAGGATGTCAAGCACCTGACACCGATTGTTGAAAAATACCGTGAATTCAAGAGTGTCAATGCCGATTTTGAGGAGGCTCAGACCTTGCTTAACGAAACCGGGCTCGAAAAGGATTTGCGAGATATGGCACAGGAGCAGCTTGAGGAATCAAGAGCTGCGCTTGAAACGATTAGGGAAGAATTAAAGGTTTTGCTTTTGCCGAGAGACCCGAACGACGATAAAAACGTAATTATCGAAATTCGAGGCGGTGCAGGCGGAGAGGAATCCGCACTGTTTGCAAATTCACTTTTCCGTATGTATTCGATGTATGCCGAGACAAAGGGCTGGAAGCCCGAGATACTCAACGCAAGCCCAACGGAGCTCGGCGGATTTAAGGAAATCAGCTTTATGATTTCCGGCGACGGTGCATATTCACGCTTCAAATTTGAAAGCGGTGTTCACCGAGTTCAACGAGTTCCCGAAACCGAATCGCAGGGCAGAATCCACACCTCAACCGTAACGGTAGCGGTTTTGCCGGAGGCGGAGGAGGTTGATTTACAGATTAACCCGACGGATTTACAGATAGATACCTTTCGCTCAAGCGGAGCCGGCGGTCAACACATCAACAAAACCGAATCGGCAATTCGAATTACGCATATTCCCACGGGCACGGTTGTCGAATGTCAGGACGAAAGAAGCCAGCACAAAAACAAGGACAAGGCGATGAAAATTCTGCGCTCCAGAATTTTGGAGGCCGAACGCCGAAAGCAAAGTGATGCCATAGCCGGCGAAAGAAAATCGCAGGTTGGCACGGGTGATAGGAGCGAAAGAATCCGAACCTATAACTTTCCGCAGGGACGTGTCAGTGACCATCGAATAGGCTTGACATTATATAAAATAGAGGCAATAATGAACGGCGATATCGACGAGCTTATTGATGCTCTGATAACCGCCGACACTGCCGAAAAACTGAAAGCAGAGTAATAATATGAAAACAGAAATTCTTGACGGCGGCTCAAAGCAGGATATTGAAAAGGCTGCCGAAATACTCAAAAAAGGCGGACTTGTCGCAATTCCGACGGAAACGGTTTACGGCTTGGCGGCGAACGCCTTAAACCCTGCCTCGGTGCTGCGAATCTTTGAGGCAAAGCACAGACCGGCGGACAATCCCCTGATAGTTCACATCAGCCGATTTGAAGAAATATACAAGCTCGTTAAAGCCGTACCGGAGCCGGCAAAAGCTCTTGCCGACCGTTACTGGCCGGGTCCGCTGACAATGATTTTGCCCAAATCGGACATTATTCCCAGGGAAGTCAGCGCAAAAATGGACACGGTTGCCGTGCGTATGCCGTCGCACCCGGTTGCGAGGGCGATAATTGAAAAATCGGGACTTCCGCTTGCCGCACCCTCCGCAAATTCATCGGGACTTCCCAGCCCCACAAGTGCAAAGCACGTGCTTGACGATATGGACGGCAGAATTGAGGCAATCGTTGACGGCGGAGTATGCGATGTCGGAATCGAGTCCACGGTTGTCACGCTTGCTACCGACCCTCCGAGGCTCCTGCGTCCGGGCGGAATAACTCACGAACAGCTTGAGGCGGTTCTCGGTCACGTTGAAATTGACCATGCGGTGCTTTCCGAGCTTAGGGAGGGGGAAAAACCGACCTCACCGGGAATGAAATACAAGCATTATTCGCCCAAGGCGGAGGTATATATAGTAAACGGAGGTCTGCCGAGCTTTAAATATCAGCTTGACAGTGATTTGCGTGAGGGCGATGCCGCACTCTGCTTTGAGGGCGAGGAAAAGGAGCTTTCCGTTCCCTGCCTTTCTTTTGGAGAGCAGTGCTCCCCGACTCAACAGGCACACAGGCTTTTTGATGCTTTGCGTAAATTTGACGAGATGGGCGTTAAGCGTGTTTTCGTCCGTGCTCCCTCGGCAGAGGGTGTGGGGCTCGGCGTTTACAACCGACTTCTCCGTGCCGCCGCTTTTAAGATTATTGAGCCGCCCGTTATCTACGGTCTGACCGGACAAACCGGAGCCGGCAAATCCACGGTTGCCGAGCTGCTGAAAAGCAAGGACTATCTGATTGTTGACGGTGATGTGCTTGCAAGAAAAGCGGTTGAAAGCCCCGATGTGCTCAAAGCGTTGACGGAGGAATTCGGTAACGACATTCTCAACGACAGCGGAGTGCTTATACGCAGTGAGCTTGCCAAGCGTGCCTTTGCCGACGAGGACAAAAGACAGCGGCTCAACGCAATTACTCACCCTGCCGTGACACAGCTTGCTTTTGAGGAAATTCGTCAAAAATTTACCCCTCAAAACAAGGGTGTAATAATTGATGCGGCGGCGATTTTTGACTGCGAGCTGCCGAAATACTGCACCAAAATGATTGTTGTTACCGCCGATACCGAAATCCGAGAGCAAAGAATAATAAAGCGTGACGGAATTGATGCTGCGGCGGCGAAAATCCGCATAAATGCGCAAAAGGATGAGCAATATTATATTGAGCGGGCAGATATCGTCATCCGCAACAACGGCGGTAAAGACCTGTCCGAGCAACTGCTTGCATTATAAAACAAAAGCCCTACGGAACGTGTCACATTCCGCATGGCGAAAAATAATATCAAATTCGTAAATCAGTCGAATATTAAGGGAGGAACTCACAATGACAAGCGAAAAGACGGAAGCTGAGGCTTTACGCGAAAAATTATTTATGGACAAAAAGCACAGTGCCGATATTCTCGACACGACTGAGCTTGAAATGGCAATGGATTTTGCCGAGGACTACAAAAAATTCCTCAACGAAAACAAAACCGAGCGTGAGGTTGCAAAATTCGTTGTTGCCGAGGCGGAAAAAAAGGGCTTCGTTCCCTTTGACAAAACAAAAAAATATTCCGCAGGCGACAAGGTTTATTATCTCAACCGCAAAAAGGCTGTTATCCTTGCCGTCATCGGCAAAAAAGGTGTCGGTGAGGGTGTAAGAATTGCGGCGGCTCACATTGATTCGCCCCGTCTTGACCTCAAGCCGAATCCGCTTTACGAGGCGAACGAAATCGCGCTTTTCAAAACCCACTATTACGGCGGAATTAAAAAATATCAGTGGACTGCAATTCCGCTTTCACTCCACGGTCTGGTCGTCCTCAAGGACGGCACCGAGGTTGAGGTCAGCATCGGTGAAAAGGAGGACGAGCCGCAGTTTGTCATTTCAGACCTTTTGCCCCATCTTTCCAAGGAGCAGGACAAGAGAACGCTTGATGGCGGAATTACGGGCGAGGAGCTCAATATTATCGTCGGCTCACTTCCTTTCAAATCGGATAAGGGCAGCGAGCTTGTTAAGCTCAACATTTTGAAGCTTCTCAACGAAAAGTACGGTATGGTTGAGGAGGATTTTCTCACCGCCGAGCTCGAAATGGTTCCTGCCGCAAGGGTTACGGATATCGGCTTTGATCGCAGCCTTTTGGGCGGCTACGGTCACGATGACCGTGTTTGTGCATACCCCGAGCTCAGAGCAATTCTCGACCTTGAGGAAGTGCCCGATTACACGGCAATTGCGGTTCTTACCGATAAGGAGGAAACCGGCTCGGACGGCAACACGGGACTTAACTCATCATATATGAAATATTTCATTGCCGACCTTGCAAGAGCGGAGGGACTTATGGCGTGGGATGTGCTTTCAAAGTCAAAGTGTCTTTCCGCCGATGTCAATGCGGCATTCGACCCGACCTTCCCCTCACCGTTTGAGGCAAGGAACGCCTCCTACCTCAACCGAGGAATCGTTGTAACCAAATACACGGGTGCAAGAGGTAAGGGCGGCACCTCCGACGCAAGTGCGGAATTTGTCGGTGAGGTCACAAGAATATTCAACAAAGCAAATGTCAACTGGCAGCTCGGTGAGCTCGGTGCGGTTGATGCCGGCGGCGGCGGAACGGTTGCAAAATATGTTGCAAACCTTGACGTTGATGCTATTGATGTCGGCGTCCCCGTGCTTTCGATGCACTCCCCGTTTGAAGTAATTTCAAAGCTTGATGTTTATATGGCAAACAAGGCGTTTACCGCCTTCTTCAAGGCATAAGCTATGCTTTTCGGAAATAAGAACAAGGTTAAAAATTACAAAATTGCCGAGGATACCGCCGATATGCCGTATCCCTCGGCAAACGCCGCTGACGGTCAGGTTTACCGCTCCTTTCTGCTGATGCGAATAATGCTTACCGCAGTGAATATCGCTTCGCTGCTTTTCTGCCGTTCCTTTATGCAAAGCTGGAACAGCATCCACGGCACCTTTCCTGTATGGATTCCGATTGCCTTTTCGCTCATTCCGCTCGGCTCACTTGTTTTCATCTATCTTTTTATGGGCAAGCTCGGCAGTGAGAGAATTATCAAGCTCATCTGCATTGCCCTTCTCATTTTTCACCTTATGGGAATATTTTTTCCTCCGAGCGTTGCCGAGCCGATTGAAATTGACGAGGATGGAAGCAGCTCATATCTGACAGACGTGCAAAATGAGCTCGGTATGGTTTTCCCCTCGGGCAGAGTGATGAGCATTGACGGCTCTGTAATTATGCTCGAAAATCCCGATGACGGCTTGATGGATAGGCTTAAAAGGTACGCAAGCGGCGAAAGACTTTATTCCTGCACCGATTTAAGTCTTGATGAGGAAAAAGCGGCAGATTTTAAAAAAACACTTGAAGGCTCACCCGTTTGGCTCAAAAAAATCCCCGAACGGCTTAAAGAGCTTCCGTTTTCGGCACTCGATACCTCGGGGTACGATTATTTATTGTTTTTTGATTGTGACGGAAAAAGCTTTAACTCTGTTCCGAACGGCAAAGCTGTGATGTATCAATTGATGTACAGCAGCAAATACGACACACTGCGGATTTTAAAATATTCCAAAAATTTTTGACGGAGTAAAATATGATAAGAATTAACGAAATAAAAGCTCCGCTTGAGAGTACATATGAAGATGTTTTTGCGGCGGCGGCCAAAGCACTGCACATTGCAAAAAGAAAAATCACCTCCTTTGAGATAATCAAAAAATCCCTTGATTCACGCAAAAAAGAAAATCTCTTTTTCGTTTACAGTGTCAATGTAACCGTTGACGGCGATGAGGCGGCTATCCTTGCAAAAAGCAAGTGCAAAAAAGCGGCTATCGTTGCCCCCTATACCTATGTTATGCCCGAAAACAAACGAAAGAGTGGGCTCCGTCCCGTTGTTGTGGGCTTCGGTCCCGGCGGAATGTGGGCTGCCCTGACCCTTGCACGGGCAGGCTTACGCCCTATTGTTCTCGAAAGGGGACGTGACATTGATGCAAGAACTGCCGACGTAAACCGATTTTGGACAACAAAAAAAATTGATGAAACATCAAACGTGCAGTTCGGTGAGGGCGGCGCAGGAACTTTTTCCGACGGAAAGCTGACCACCGGCATCAAGGATTCCCTCTGCCGCAAGGTTTTTCTTGATTTTGTGGAATACGGTGCTCCCGACGACATTCTTTCCTCCTGGCGACCGCATATCGGCACGGACAAGCTCGTTCAGGTTGTCAAAAATATCCGTGAAGAAATTAAGCGTCTCGGCGGCGACGTGCTTTTTTCGCACTGCCTGACTGATATAATAATTGCGAACGGCGTTATTCACGGAATAACCTATACAAACGAAAAGGGCGAAGGGCTTGACCTTGAAACCGACAGCGTTATTCTTGCCGTCGGTCATTCGGCGAAGGACACGATTGAAATGCTTTACCGCAAGGGTCTTGACATTATGCAAAAGCCGTTTTCCGTCGGTGCAAGAATAGAGCACCCCAGAGAAATGATTGACAAATCCCAGTACGGTGATTTTGCCGGTCACCCTGCTCTCGGAGCGGCGGATTACAAGCTCTCCGACCACTCCCTTCACCAAAGAGGAGCATACACATTCTGTATGTGCCCCGGCGGCACGGTTGTTGCGGCGGCAAGCGAGAACGGCGGAGTTGTTGTCAACGGAATGAGCAACTATGCCCGTGACGGCAGAAATTCAAATTCCGCGGTGCTTGTTGGAATTGAACCTGAGGATTTCGGCAGCGAGCATCCGCTTGCAGGCTTTAAGCTCCAACGTGAAATTGAAGAAAAGGCATTCAAATACGGCGGCGGAGATTTTTCCGCACCGGCTCAGCTTGTCGGAGATTTCTTGCAAAACGTGAAATCAACCCAACTCGGTGAGGTTGAACCAACCTGTGCAACAGGTGTAAAAATGGGCGATATCCGCCGGGTTTTGCCCCAAAAGGTAACAGACACAATGGCGGCGGCAATCGCAAAATGGGGCACTCAGCTCAAGGGCTTTGACCGAGCCGATGCCGTTTTGACAGCGCCCGAAACGCGCTCATCCTCACCCGTCCGAGTTCTGCGAGATGAATTTTATCAGTCTCTCAAGGTCAGGGGGCTTTACCCGTGCGGTGAGGGTGCCGGCTACGCAGGCGGAATTGTCTCCGCCGCAGTTGACGGAATACGCTGTGCCCACGCCGTGCTTGAAGATGAATTTTAAATATTATTAAATTATGGCAATACCACCTCCCCTAAATCGGCGTTGCCACCGATTTAGGGGAGGTGGCACGTCGGCAGTTTCATCCGACTGTTTACATTTTGCAATATATAATGTATAATGGAGAAAAGAAAGGATGAGCGAAATGAAAAAATTAATAAGCGTGCTTCTTGTTTTTACACTGATACTTCCGTTTGCGTGTACAGCGTTCGCCGCAGAGGATTTTTTGCCATATCCCGACAGCCGATTTTTTGATTACGGCGATTATTCCATTCATTACCGTGTCATTCCTGCCAAATCGCCCTTCAAAGGACGTGTTCTGATGCTGCACGGATTTTTGTGCTCGACCTATTCGTGGCAAAATATGGCCGATGCGCTTTCTGCCGAGGGCTATGAATGTGTGCTTGCCGACCTGCCGAATTTCGGCTACTCAACTCGTGAAACCGACAGTATGGCAATCCTTGACCGTGAGCAGCTCATAAAACAGCTTATGCTCACAATAGCTCCCGCAGAGGAATGGATTTTAGCAGGTCATTCGATGGGTGGCGGCGTTGCGATAAACCTTGCGATTGAGTTGCCTGTTTCCGCCTTGCTGCTTTATTGCCCCTGTCCGCAGACCGAATTTCCGAAATGGGCAGAGAAAATATGCACCTCAAGCATTATGAAAAGCACGATGAATTTCTTTTTTGAGAATTTCACAAAAATTACTCCGCTTGTCCGTCTTGTGATATATGCCGCAACCAACGATTGGGAATTTGCGAAAAATTACGACGTCAGCGGTGTTACGGCACCCGTGCAGTATGACGGCTTCGGCAGCGGAATGTGCGAAATGATGTATAACGTCAAGCCGACCGATATGGCAAACACCGAAAAAATCACCTGCCCCGTACTGCTTTGTCAAGCTGATAAGGATATCATCCTAACCTCATCAATAAAATCACAGGTCAACGCAGCGTTCCCCTCTGCAGAAACCTACACAGTTCTCGGCGGCGGACACCAATGCATAGAAAACCGTGCCGAGGAGCTGACAGCGGTGACGGTCCGCTTCCTTTCGGAGAAAAATTAAAGTAAAACGTTCCCAAGCCGTATAAAATTTATATTGTAAAACCGACCCTTTTGCAAAACGCAAAGAGTCGGTTCTGATTTTATTTAAGTGTAAATGACCTTGGCAAAAGCTGTGAAAGTGTATATTCTTCAATTTTGTCCTCATCCGTTACAACAAAAACAGGGAAATCCTCTCCGCAAAATTCAGACATAACCTGACGGCAAACGCCGCAAGGCAGAAATCTCTCACTGATTTTACCCTCCATAAAGCCGACAACGGCAATCGCCTCGAATTTTGTTTCTCCGGAGGAAACGGCACTGAAAATTGCGGCTCGCTCGGCGCAAACCGTTGCCGAAAAGGACGAATTTTCAACATTGCAACCGCAAAAAACCTTGCCGCTTTCGGTCAGCAGCGCCGCACCCACCTTGCAATTTGAATACGGTGCATATGAATTTTGTGCCGCAGCTACAGCTCTTTTGCAAAGCTCTTTTTTATCCATAATCGCTCCTTATTCATCAAAAAGCACGGTGCTGAAATATCTCTCGCCCGTGTCGGGAAGCACGGTAACGACCGTATGACCCTCACCGAGTTCCCTTGCCAAGCGCAGGGCGGCGGTTACATTTGTTCCGCTCGAAATTCCGCAAAGGATTCCCTCCTCACGAATCAGCCGGCGTGAGGTTTCAATCGCTTCATCATCCGTCACAATGTCAATATGCTCATAAATTTGTGTGTTGAGATTTTTCGGAATAAGTCCGTCACCGATTCCCATTTGCAGATGAGTTCCGATGCTTCCGCCCGAAAGGATTGCGGCATTTTCGGGCTCAACCGCCCAAATATGGATATCCGGATATTTTTCCTTGAGCGTTTCACCTATTCCGCTGAGAGTACCGCCTGTGCCGACACCGGAGCAGAAGCCGTGAATCGGCTTGCCGACCTGCTCAATAATCTCCAGAGCGGTATGGTCCTTATGAACCCTCGGATTTGCCGGATTCTCAAACTGCTGAGGAATCCAAACATTTTCGTCCTTCTCCGCCATTTTAAGTGCGGTTTGCAAGCATTCGTCAATGCATTTGCCGATATCACCGTCATCGTGAACCAGCACAAGCTCCGCACCGTATGCCTTGACAAGCTTGCGGCGTTCGGCACTGACGGAGTCGGGCATAATTATACGCACACGGTAGCCTCGAACCGCTCCGATAAGAGCAAGACCGATGCCCTGATTTCCGCTGGTGGGCTCAACGATAATCGTGTTTTCGTTAATAATTCCTTTTTCTTCGGCATCACATATCATATTGTATGCGGTTCTTGTTTTGATTGAGCCGCCGATATTGACACCCTCATATTTGACCAAAATTTCGGCGCTTCCCTTTGGTACAATACGGGAAAGCTTAATCATCGGCGTGTTGCCGATGGCTTCAAGTACATTTGAACAGTACAAGGTAAATCCTCCCTTGATTTTATGCTACATTATATAATATTAAATTTCTTTCACAAGGGACTATTTTATCACAACAAATTGTCCGTGACAACACTTTTTAAAAAATAATGTCTAAAAAATAAATTTGACAATATTTTTCAGTTGTATTTTCGCTAATATAGCAAAAGATATAATTGCAAACGCAATATTTTTGCGAAGGAGTGAAAATGCAATGGCAAGCAGCAAGAAGAATGTTGTTCCTCAGGCAAGAGAAGCTCTCGATCGTTTCAAGATGGAGGCTGCCGCTGAGGTAGGTGTAAACCTCAAGAACGGCTACAACGGTGACCTCACCTCTAAGCAGGCAGGTTCAGTTGGCGGTCAGATGGTCAAGAAGATGATCGAGTCTTACGAAAACAATATGAAATAAGACCCGATAGATTTTGAGCAACACAGATAACTGACAGCAGCCCGTCCCATCCGTAAGGATGGAGCGGGCCGCTTGTTTTATTCATTGCAAAGCTTTTTGAAAAATCTGCCGTTTTCGTCAACCATATCAACGCTTTCAATGCCCAGGTTCTTCAAAACCTCACGCCAGCGTTCCTCCATTCCCACATCGTACTCAACGGGCAGATAACCGGCGGAAATGTAGCTCCTGACTGCATTTTCACGCCATTCATTTGTTTTGAGATAAATATAGTCAACATTTTTTTGAGTGAGCATAAGAATAGCTCGGTTATTGATATATTTAACAAGTCCCCTGCCTCTGAAATCCGAGCGAATTCCAACCATATGCAATTCGCCTATATTTTCTTTAGGATGGTAAATCGCCGTTGCCGTGCCGATGTGCTCACCCTTATAATCCAGAAAAAACAGGCAGCTAAACGGGTCGGTATCCTCATGGTGTGTAATTTTTTCGTGAAAAATCTCTGTATCCGCATCATCCTCAACCAAACCGTTGCGGCAGCACTCAAGCCAATGCGGAATATCCCGCTCTCCGCCGTAAAGCGAAAAGGAATAGCCCTCCGGCAAGGCAAGCGGCTCAATCGCTTTATTGTTTATAAAATACATTTTAAGGTGCAGCATTGCATACTCTCCTTAAACAAGCCTCATTACAAGGCTCATAATAAGCTTTACAAAATTTAAAAAGCTTGTTGATGCAAACAGCGTTTCAAACGCATCTGCAATTTCGCCCTTTTCGGCTGTGACGGGACGGAAGCTTTGATTCACGGTGTCATTTTGCAAAAACTGCGGATATTCTTCCAAATCAAAAACGCTGAGCTGAGTGTCACTCTCAAGCAGAGTGCGATAAAGCTCCTTATGTCCGTCGTGAGTTGTGCTGTGGAGCATATCCTTAATAAACCATGTGTACTCGGGCAAAATGCAGGTGGAAGCATCAATTTTTCTGTCGGGGGAAATATAATTCTTCTCAGCAAAGCGAGCCTGGGTGTAATCCTCGGGAAGTGTTTCACCAATCGGAGCGCAGGTTGCTCCGCAGGTAGCGTAGCAGGTATCCACGGTTGCATCCGAGGTTGCGGTATATGCCGTTACAAGCGGCGTTCTTTGCATATTGTAGCCGGCGAAAATATAAATTTTTGTGCCGGAATTGATTGCAGAGGGCAAAAGAGTATCCAGCTTGCCCTGAACCTCATAATGGTAAAAATCCAGCTTTTCAACAAGCCCCGACATCTCCGCATTGTTAAGCCTCATATATTCCTTTCCGCTTTCATAATATTCATCGGGAACAAAGCTCCATATGCCGGGCAAGGTTCCGAAAACAGGAATGAGGCATTCATCAAAAACCCTGTCCTTGAGCTGTAAAATCAGCTCGTCCGCAATACCGAGCAAGCTGTCCCATACTCCGATAAGGTCAAGAATGTCAACAACCATATAAAGCACTCCACCGAAGAAATCGCTATCCAACGAGGGTAACGCACCCTTGGCATAATTGAGAAGTGCCTCCTTATTTATTTCCACCTTACCGTTAAAAAGCTCACCTGCAACCGCAGTGCCCTGAAGCGGACAGCATTGAAGAATAATCGTTTCAATATCCTCCGAGCCGTAAAGACGAAGGTAAGAGGTAACAACAACACCGCCCATACTCGATGCCTTGAAGCGAACCGTATCGTGGTGTGTAATTTCCTTGACTTCTCGGACATAGGTATGCAGCTTTTTCGCAAGCTCAATCGGGTCAAGACGGAAATCATAGCCGAAATAATAGCTTTTATCCGTTCCGTGCTCTGCCGAATCGGGATGACGGTCGGCGGCCGCAACATTCGGCTTGGAATTTCCGTCGCCGTCAAAGGCAAGATCACCGAACAGCTCATTCACACACCCGATAAGCACGTCTCCGAATTCATCATAATCCTTTGTAACAAGCAGCTTTGCAACCGCCGGAATTGCCGGGGCAAAAATTTTCAATGCCCTTTCCGTTTCGGGGCGGAAAAGCACCGTTTCGTCCTGCGTTCCCGCATCACGAACAACCTGTGAGCTGCCGAGAGCGGCAACATAAATCACAGGTGCCTCTCCGCAGCCGCATTTGTCTGCCGCAAAGCACGGAAGCACCGAGCCCATCGCAACAACAACGCAAATAAACAATGTAAATATTTTTTTCATACCGACACCTACCTGCTTTAAAATTAAAATATCCTTCGAGTCATACCCGAAAAAACAAAAATGCAACGCAAAAATCTGCGCTGCATTTTTTGCTTAATTTAATTGTAAGGATATTGCTTCAATTTGTCAAGAAAAAGCCTGCAAATTGCGGCAAAATATCGATTAACACGGCATCACGGATGAGGTTGTCCTGCACGGTAAGCATCCATAACATCACGGAAGATGTCACCGTTTGAGGGTGGTGTCCAGGTAATTGCATTTGCGCCTGCCTCAATCGTTTCTCTTATCGTTTCCTCCGTCGGTCCTCCGGTTGCGATAATCGGAACATCGTGGAACTGCTCACGAATTTTGCGGATAATTTCCGGTGTTTTTGCCGCAGCGGAAACATTGAGAATTTCCGCACCCGATTCAAGCCGTGCACCTATATCCTCATCGTCACGAACCACTGTAACAACCGTCGGTATATCAATATTTTCGCTGACACTTTTAACTATATCGTTCGGGGTCGGTGCGTTGAGCACCACGCCCGTCGCTCCCTGCATTTCGGCAAAGGTGGAAAGGCTGAGCACACGCTTTCCGTTTGTCAGACCTCCGCCGACACCGACAAAAACGGGAATATCCGAGGCGGACAAAATCGCCTGAGTGATAATCGGCTGAGGCGTAAACGGATAAACAGCAATTATTGCATCAGCGTTTACATTTCTTATTATAGCAACGTCGGTTGAAAAAACAAGCGACTTTATTCTCTTTCCAAAAACAACAATTCCGCTGCACTCTCGAATAACCTCGGGAACACGCAGGGAAAATTTTCTGAGAGTTCCGTCAATCGGCTTAGGCAGTGTTTTTGCCATTTGCATCACTCCTAAATATTGGATTCTGTGCTTACATACTAACAAAAATTTGTTAAAATCCTGTGAATAGAGTTTTAATTGATTTAATTGCTATACAATTGTACTTAATTATATATTATTGCACTTGAAAAAAACGTCGGTTCATAGTAAAATATATTAATAAAATAACAGCTTATATGATTTTGAACGGAAGTGATTTTTTGACAAAGTGTGAAAGTAAAATGCTTCAGGGTCTTTCTGTTTTGGCAATGGTTTGCTTGCACTTATTTTGCACACTGTCATATTCGGAGCTTTTCACACCGCTGATTTACATAAAAGGAATTCCCCTTGCTTTTTACCTTGCACAGCTTTCGGATTTTTGTGTAATGGGCTTCGCTTTTCGCAGCGGCTATGCACATATGATGCTTTTCGACAAAAAGGATTATTACAAAAAACGCTTGGTTTCTCTCTTTTCGCTTTACTGTAATTATTGGATAATCCTCATTGTCTTTACGGTCATCTGCGTTATTATCGGTCAAGCGGATTTTATGCCGGGCAGCGTAACACAATTTATAAAAGGCTTTACAACTGTTGATATTCAATATAACGGAGCTTGGTGGTATTTACCTGTATATGCGGTAATTGTTATAATTTCTCCGCTACTGCTCAAGGCTTCAAAAAGGATAAATTCAATTTTGCTTTTAATTTTCTTTTCGGCGGTTTATGCGGTCGGATATTTGCTCAGATACAGATACGAAGCCCCTTATCAGGCGATAAATTGGTTTGGCCCGTTCGGTATGACGATTTTTGAATATATGCTGGGTGTTATCTGCAAAAAAGAAAATGTCTTTGAAAAAATCGAAGCACACATTTCAAAAATAAAACCGTTATGGATAGCGATAGCTTCGGCGGTGCTTTTGTTGCAATGCTTTTGGGGCATACCTTGCTTGTAAGAAATATAATAGTGGCTCCCGCAACGGGACTTGTGCTGATTATGATTTTAAAATTTTGCCCAAAACCGAAATTTGTCGAAAAAACTCTTTTGTTTTTCGGCAAACATTCAACCAACATTTGGCTTACGCATATGTTCTTCTACCTTGTCGTTTTTAAGGATTTGGTATATTCGGCAAGGTACCCGATTTTGATATATATTTTTATGCTTGCAATATGTGTTACGGTATCGATTGTCATAAATCTTATTTACAATCCGCTCAATGCGAAAATTCAAAAATTAAAATGCAGTAATTAAATGAGGTATCTTATGCTTTCACAAAAAATCGAAAAAATTTTACAGGAGGTTCAGAAGCCGGGACGTTATGTCGGCGGCGAGCTGAACAGCGTTATAAAAGAAAAGAACAAGGTGGACGTTCGCTATGCGTTCTGCTTCCCCGATACTTACGAAATAGGAATGTCGCACCTCGGAATGAAAATTCTTTATTCCGTCGTCAACAGGCTCGATTATGCCTGGTGTGAGCGTGTGTTTGCGCCCGATGTGGATATGGAAGAAAAAATGAGGGAGAACGGCATTAAGCTTTGGGCTTTGGAAAGCGGCGACCCCCTTGATGAATTTGATATGATAGGCTTCACTCTCCAGTATGAGTTGAGCTATTCCAATATTCTCAATATGCTTGACCTTGCCGGTATTCCGATTTATGCAAAGGACAGAACCGAGCTTGCTCCGCTGATTGTTGCAGGCGGTCCGTGCGCTTGTAACGGTGAGCCGATAGCCGATTTCATTGATGTTTTTATGCTCGGTGACGGCGAGGAAACAACGGTTCAGCTTGTTGACCTTGTCAGAAAGCACAAAAAACTCGGTTCAAGCAAAAAGGAGCTTCTGCGTGAGGTTGCACAGCTCAAGGGCTTCTATGTTCCGTCCTTTTATGACATTGAATATAACGAGGACGGCACGATAAAAAGAGTGACGAACAAGGAAACCGCACCCGAAAAAGCGGTCAAGGCAATAGTTGAGGATATGGACAGCGTTTATTACCCCGAAAGCTTTGTCGTTCCGTCGATTGAGGTTGTTCACGACAGAGTGACGGCGGAAATTTTCAGAGGTTGTATCCGAGGCTGCCGCTTCTGCCAGGCAGGCTTCCTTTACAGACCTATTCGTGAAAAATCTCCCGAGGTCGTTGAACAGCAGTGCCGAACGCTTTGTGACTCAACCGGATATGAGGAAATTTCGCTCTGTTCGCTGAGCACCAGTGACTATACGGGACTTCAGCCGCTTTTGACCTCAATGCTTCAGTGGACAACAAAGGAGAATATAAATGTTGCACTCCCGTCATTGAGAGTTGACAATTTTTCGGACGAGCTTATGGAAAAGCTGACCGAGGTACGTCGAAGCAGTCTGACCTTTGCCCCCGAAGCCGGCACACAGCGCTTGCGTGATGCAATTAATAAAAATGTAACCTATGATGACGTTATGAAAACGATGAATATGGCGTTTTCGGGCGGCTGGACAAATGTAAAGCTCTATTTTATGATAGGCTTGCCGACAGAAACGCTTGAGGATGTTGAAGGAATCGCAAGGCTCGGACAGCAGGTTGTTGACGAATTTTACCGCAACCCCGACAGACCCAAGGGCAAGGGTGTTCAGGTGAGCATAAGTGCCTCATCCTTTGTGCCCAAGCCGTTTACGCCGTTCCAGTGGGAGCCGCAGGACACCATGGAGCAGCTTGAAGAAAAGCAGAAGCACCTTTACGCCAGCGTGACAACGAAAAAGATAAGAATTTCAACCCACCTTACCCCGACGAGCTTTTTGGAGGGCGTTTTCGCAAGGGGCGACAGAAGACTTTCCAAGGTGCTGGAGCTTGCGTGGAAAAAGGGCTGTAAATTTGATAGCTGGGAGGAGCATTTCAAGTTTGACAAATGGACGGAAGCGTTTGAGGAAGTCGGCATTGACCCATCCTTCTATGCCAACCGCCGCCGTGAGCTTGACGAAATTCTTCCGTGGGATCATCTGGATTACGGCATAAGCAAAAAATTCCTGATGAACGAAAATAAAAAGGCACACGAAAGTGTCACGACTCCGCATTGCAGGCTCAAATGTGCCGGTTGCGGTGCGAACCGACTGAACGGAGGTAAATGCGATGCGCGCAGTGAGGCTTAATTTTTCAAAAACAGGCAGGGCGATATACATTTCCCACCTGGACATAAACAGGATGATGACCCGTGCTGTCAAGCGTGCAAGGCTGCCTATGTGGTACACCGAGGGCTTCAATCCCCACCCGTATCTCACCTTTGCACTTCCGCTTTCTCTCGGTCAGTCAAGCGATTGCGAATATATGGATATTCGCATTGAGGGTGAAATAACAAACGATGAAATCAAGGATAGGCTTAATGCGGTTTTGCCTGAGGGCGTGAAAATTCTCTCGGTTGCCGAGCCTGTTCACGATGCCAAGGAAATTGAAAAGGCGCTCTATTTTGTGAAGCTGATTTTTGCCGAAAATAAAACTGCGGCTCTTTTTGCGGAAAAAGCGAGAGAGCTTGCCGAGGGTGAGGAGCTGCTTGCCGAAAAATCCGGCAAAAAGGGACACCGCAAAATTATGAAGCAAATAAATCTGATTGACTTTATCTACGATATAAAATTCACGACTGCGGAAAATATCGTGAATATTCAATGCGTTCTTGCGGCAGGCAATACCAATAACCTCAACCCGACTCTGCTTGTGGAAACATTTGAAAAAGCCCTCGACGTTGAGCACGAGATGAAATACATTGTCCGCAGGAAGCTGATAACAAAAAATAACGAGACCTTTAAATGAGTTGCTTGTGCTTTTAAAAATTTCTATCTACAATATGCTGTGGTCAAATTTTGCGGTATAAATTTTTCTTAAAAATAATCAAAAAACACTTGCAATAATCCTTGCGATATGTTAGAATATCAGAGCATTTGTGACCACCAAGGTGGCAGTCTGTCAGCTTGGCGGGGTTTAATGCCCAACATTAAAGCGGACGGTCCTCTGTCGGTTAGCCGTTAAGAACGCCTGAAATCTTATGGGAGGTGTCTGTATGGACGCACTTAAGCTTATCGCTCAGGATAGCCTCAAGCCCGAGGTTTCCGAAGCAATCAAGGTAGGTAACACTATCAAAATCTGGGTTAAGATCCGTGAAGGCGAGAGAGAAAGACTCCAGGCCTTTGAGGGTACCGTTATTGCCATTAAGGGCAGCGGCGTTTCCCAGACCTTTACCGTTCGTCGAGTTTCTTACGGCGTTGGTGTTGAGAGGGTTTTCCCTGTTCATTCACCCAATGTTGATAAGATTGAGCTTATCAGAACAGGTAAAGTACGCAGAAGCAAGCTCTACTATCTGCGTGACAGAGTCGGTAAGGCTGCTAAGGTTAAGCAGAATATCGGCTGATTGTAGCCAAAGGCTACCGAATATTGAGCTGAGGGGTATGGCGGTGGTGCTATGCCCTTTTGTTTTTTTAATCAACGGCTTTTGCCGATTATATACGGAGGCAGTTCAATGTTATTAAGCAGACGCAGTGTTCAAAAGGAATGGAATGAATACCTCAAGGGTGGTATGACACCCGAACAGGCAAAAAAGCTACGCTCTCGCTGGGTCGGAATTTTCGACCTGCTGGGCTCGGTTGTTACTGCACTCCTGCTTATTCTCATTCTGTTTACCTTTATCTGCCGTCCCGTCAGCGTTGTCGGCAGCTCAATGGTTCCCACCCTGCAAAACGGTGACTGGCTTATTACCGTGCCGAAAGCCGAATATGCCTACGGCGATATCGTAATCATAACGCAACCCAACGCCTTTAACGAGCCCCTTGTTAAGCGCATTATTGCAACAGAGGGTCAAACGGTAGATATAAATTTTGTTTCCGGTCAGGTCTTTATTGACGGAACCGAGATTAACGAGCCCTACATTGCCGAGCTGACCAAGCGTGGCGGTGACGTGACCTTTCCGCTGATTGTTCCCGAGGGCAAGGTTTTTGTTATGGGCGACAACCGAATGCATTCGAGCGACAGCCGAACCTCCGACGTCGGCTTTATCGACACACGCTACATTCTCGGCAAAGCAACCGTCCGTGTGCTCCCGTTTGGCGATTTTGATATCTATTCAAACTTTACCGACGGTGAAACGGGCGAAAACTGAAGGAGCTGTTAAAATGGATGAAAATGAAGCAAAGCTTGAAAAAAAGAGCGGTTCGTTTCTCTATGAAATCATATCCGTTTTTGTGACCTCCCTGATAATTATTGCAGTTCTTTTTACCTTCGTTTTACGCTTTGTCGGCGTTGACGGAAACTCAATGCTGCCAACACTCAGCCACGGCGATTGGCTTATTGTTTCCGCCGTTAACCGTGACATAGAGCAGGGCGATATCGTAATAAGCACCCAGCCCAACGAATTTAACGAGCCGATTGTCAAGCGTGTGATAGCCACGGGCGGACAGACGGTTGATATCGACTTTGAAAAAGGCAAGGTCTATGTTGACGGCGTTGAGCTTAACGAGCCGTATATTGCCGAGCCGACCTATGCAAGCGAGGGAAACAGCTTCCCGATGGTTGTGCCCGATGGCAAGCTTTTCCTTATGGGCGATAACCGAAACGATTCGACGGACAGCCGTTCTCCGATGATAGGCTGTGTTGATGAAAGATATATCCTCGGTGTTGTCAAATGCCGAATGACACCGGAATTTACAATTTTTTAATAAAGGAAGGTTTAAAATGCCAAAGGCACGAAGCTCAAATTTTGAGTTGCTCCGAATTATTGCAATGTTTGGTATTGTTGTTCATCACTTTATCAATTTTTGCGTGGTAGACTTTGACGTTCTCAATCTCAACGCCGTGATATCGGGAATTTTTATTCTCGGCGGCAAAATCGGCGTGGACATATTCGTTCTCATCTCCGGCTATTTTATGGTTATGTCAACGGAATTTAAATTTTCAAAGCCGATTAAGCTCTGGCTTCAGGTTTTTATGTATTCCGTTTCGATTTTTGCTGTTGTCTGCTTGCGAAATCCCGACTTTTTCACCGCACCAAGATTGGTTAAGGAGCTTTTCCCCATCGGCTTTAACCGTTGGTGGTTTGCAAGCACCTATTTTGTAATGCTTCTTTTTTCGCCCTTTTTAAACGCACTTTTGAGGTCGATTAACCAAAAGCAGCACATCATCCTTATGACCTTGTGTGTCGTTTTGTGGTCATTCCTGGGCGTACTGAATCTCTATAAATTTCAGCTCAGTAATCTGCTGATGTTCTTTATGCTCTACACAATTGCAGCCTACATACGACTTTACAAAAACGATGTAAGGGTCAACAAAAAAATTGCCGCTTGCATAGCTCTTATCACCCTTTGCGTTGATGCCTTTATGCAGGTTGCTCTTTCGGTATTCGGCAAGGAAATTCCGCTTTTGAAAAGCTACGTCATTCCGCTGCGGCTGGAATCCTCTCCCTTTACCTTAATCATTTCCGTTTGTCTGCTGCTGATTTTTAAGGATATTAATATCAAAAACAGCCGTGTCATAAACACAATATCCTCCGCAACCTTCGGAGTTTATCTTATTCACGACAACAAATATATGCGTGCCTTTATGTGGGAAAGTAAGCTCGACGGCGATGCCATCAAGAGCAGCCCGTACTTCCTTTTTTATATGCTCGGCATATGTGTGCTGATTTATATTGCCTGTACATTGATTGAGCTGGCTCGCATTTATATATTGGAAAAGCACTATTCCAAGCTGCTCTGCAAGGCGGAGCCAAGGCTGAAAGAGCTTTTTGAAAAGCTTATGACGCCTATATACAAAATTTTACAGTAAATTTACGGTCGAATCTTTGCGGTTCGACCTTTTTAAGAAGGTGAAGCTATGAGCGATTTTCAAAAGCAAACGGTTCAATGGTTTCCGGGTCATATGGCTAAAACACGGAGGCTTATCAAAGAGAGCTTATCGCGTGTTGATTGCGTGACGGAAATATTGGATGCACGAATCCCACTTTCAAGCCGTAATCCCGAAATCGGTGACATAACGGCAGGTAAGCCGAGGATAATTTTGCTCAACAAATGCGATATGGCGGATGAAAAAGTAACCGCCGCATGGATAAAATATTTCCGTTCAACCGGTGCGGAGGCAATGGCAGTCGATTGCCGTTCGGGCAAGGGCTTGAACGGCTATACGGCACTTGTACGCAAGGTGCTTGCCGAAAAAATTCAGGCAAATAACGACAGGGGAATGGTCGGAAAAGCACTGCGTGTTATGGTTGTGGGAATTCCCAATACCGGTAAATCCTCTTTCATAAACAAAATGGCGGGCAAGGTGCGTGCAAAGGTTGCCGATAAGCCCGGCGTTACGACAAGTAACCAATGGTTCTTCATCGGTAACGGTATTGAATTGCTGGATACACCCGGTGTGCTTTGGCCGAAATTTGATGACCCCATTGTTGGTGACAGACTCGCCTTTATCGGCTCTGTCAAGGATGCGGTGCTTGATGTTGAAACAATGGCGGTCAGACTGCTTGAGGTGCTCAAGGACGGCTACGCCGACCGCCTGACTGAACGCTACAAGCTCGGTGATATAAGCGGACTTGAGGCGTGGGAAATTCTCGAATTGATAGGCAAAAAAAGAGGTATGCTTATCAGCGGCGGCGAAATTGAT
Organism: uncultured Ruminococcus sp.; assembly: GCA_964472865.1. Taxonomy (GTDB): domain Bacteria; phylum Bacillota; class Clostridia; order Oscillospirales; family Acutalibacteraceae; genus CAG-488. The sequence continues at coordinate 39,056 of CAYYLP010000008.1, forward strand.
ACCGAGCGTGCGGCAGTTATGCTCCTCGACGAATACAGAGGCGGAAAATTGGGACGAATTTCTATGGAATTTCCGCCGAAAAATCAATAAAGGATTGATAAAATGAAAAACGAAATCGAAATTGATTGGCTCAAATATGAAAAAGAGGCGAAATCGAACGGCTTTAACATAATCTGCGGAATTGACGAAGCCGGCAGAGGTCCGCTTGCGGGGCCCGTCTGTGCAGCGGCGGTAATTTTGCCCGAGGGCTGCATAATTGAGGGCGTTAACGATTCCAAAAAGCTCACCGAAAAAAAGCGTGAGCAGCTTTTTGATGTGATAAAGGAAACCGCAGTTGCATATTCGATAGCCACCGCCGACGAAAAAGAAATTGACGAAATAAACATTCTGCAAGCAACCTACCTTGCAATGCGCCGTGCCTTTGACGGACTTGCCGTCAAGCCTGATTTGGCTCTTGTTGACGGCAACCGTGACCCACGGCTCGGTATACCGACCAAAACAATAATCAAGGGCGATGCAAATTCCATGTCGATTGCCGCCGCCTCAATCCTTGCCAAGGTGACAAGGGATCGCTTTATGCTCGAAATGGACGAAAAATATCCCGAATATCAGTTTGCAAAGCATAAGGGCTACGGCACAAAGCTGCATTATGAAATGCTCGACAAATACGGTGCCTCCGAAATTCACCGAATGAGCTTTTTGAGGAAATATTATGGAAATAAATAAGTCCGGCGTTTGGGGCGAGGTCTTTGCCGCAAGATATCTCCGAGATAACGGCTACAAAATTATTACCGGCAATTTTCGCACCCGAATGGGTGAAATCGACCTCGTTGCACGCAAGGGAAAATATATGTGCTTCATTGAGGTCAAAGCCCGCAGTGAGGAAAGCCTTTATGAGGCAAAGGAGGCCGTCGATTATTCAAAGCAGCAAAGACTGCTTGCGGCATCAAAGGTTTTTATGAAGGTTTATCCGAACAATAAGCAGCCACGCTTTGATGTTTGTGAGGTCTACCTCAACAAAGAGCTTCAGCCGATAAAAATAAACTATATCGAAAATGCGTTTGCTTAATTTTTTTGAAAGATAAAGTTGAATTGTTTTTTGTATTATGATACAATAGGCTTGATATTGTGACGGAAAGGATCAATGAAATATGTTTTACACCAGCACAAGAGATAAAAGTATAAAGGTCACCTCATCACAGGCGATTTCTCACGGAATTTCCGCAGAGGGCGGCTTGTTTGTCCCCGTAGAAATTCCGAAAATAACTATGGAGGCTATCGTGCGTCTTTCCGACTGCACCTATATAGAGAGAGCAAAGGAAATTCTCTCGCTTTACCTCACCGATTTTACCGAGGAGGAGCTTATCTCCTGCGTAAACGGCGCTTACGGCGGAGGAAAATTTTCCGATGAAAAAATTACTCCGCTTCACACCCTTACAAACGGCACCGAAATTCTTGAGCTTTGGAAGGGTCCGACCTGTGCATTTAAGGATATGGCTCTCCAGCTTCTTCCGCATCTTTTGACGATTGCCTCATCAAAGAGTGAGCCGGGCAAGCAGATTGTAATTCTTGTTGCCACCTCCGGCGATACAGGCAAGGCCGCGCTTGAGGGCTTCAAGGATGTTCCCAACACGAAAATTCTTGTATTTTATCCCAACGACGGCGTAAGCCCGATGCAAAAGCTCCAGATGACGACCCAAGAGGGAGCAAATGTCGGCGTTTGTGCGATTGAGGGCAATTTTGACGATGCTCAAACAGGCGTTAAAAAGATTTTTACCGATAAATCCGTCGCCGCCAAGCTTGCCGAGCAGAATATGATGTTCTCCTCCGCAAACTCCATCAACTGGGGACGTCTTGTTCCGCAGATTGTTTATTATGTTTCAGCCTACTGCGAAATGCTCAACAAGGGAGCAATCGAGGCGGGCGATGAAATCAATGTTGTTGTTCCGACAGGTAACTTCGGCAATATTCTTGCCGCCTACTACGCAAAGGAAATGGGCGTTCCCATCAAGAAGCTCATCTGTGCCTCAAATGCCAACAATGTTCTGACCGATTTCCTCAAAACAGGAACCTACAACCGAGTCAGAGATTTCTATACAACGGTTTCACCGTCAATGGATATTCTCATTTCCTCCAACCTCGAAAGACTTCTTTTCCTGCTTTCCGGCGAGAATGACAAGCTCGTAAACGAGTGGATGACCGAGCTTTCCGAAAAGGGCTCCTACAAGGTCAGCGATGAGGTTTTTGCAAAGCTCACAGAGCTCTTTGACGCAGGCTGCTGCGACGATAACGGCACAAAGGCTTGCATTGCCGAGGAATTTAACGCCCACGACTATCTTTGCGATACCCACACCGCAGTTGCCGTTTCCGTCTACAAGGAATATGCGGCAAATACCGGCGACAAGACCCCGACAGTCATTGCCTCCACCGCAAATCCATACAAATTCAGCAAGGCGGTTTTGGAGGCTGTTTGCCCCGATATGACCGCACAGCTTGACGAATTTGAAATGGTTGATGCCCTCCGCGAAAAAACGGGGGAGACTTGTCCTCCCCAGCTTGCCGGACTTAAAGGCAAAGCACCGAGATTTACGGGCTGCTGCAAAAAAGAGGATATGGAACAGGTTGTCTTTGACCTACTGAAATAAAAGAAAACTGTCACGTTAAGCCAACGGTTTTGTCTTAACGTGACAGCTCTTTTAAGGCGATAAGGCTTTGACTGCCTTATGCCCGATAAGGTTTACTTGCTTACATCAGTGCTCGGCTCAAAGGTTGCACAGATTGTTTCCGCACAGGTGCAGGCACTTGACGGACCGACTTCAATCTCACCCGCAACGCACTTGCAGCCGTCTTCATTATAAATACAGTTACAGGCGTGGCACTTGATGTCTTTGATTTCGTGTTTCATTGCAAATTACCCCTTTTTCAGATTTGTGAAACGCTTCACAGCAATATTATCTCTTAAATTTTTTATTTTATTCAATATCGGGAGGCGAAAAAATGTCTTTGTTTGCCATTGCGGACACACATCTTTCTTTTGGCACTGATAAGCCGATGAATGTTTTTTCAGGCTGGCAAAATTTTGAAGAAAGATTGCAAAAAAATTGGAATTCTATAGTCACCGCCGCCGATACTGTTGTAATTGCAGGCGATATTTCATGGGGAATGAAGCTTGATGAAACGCTTGAGGATTTTCGCTTTCTCGATAAGCTGAACGGCACCAAAATCGTTATGAAGGGCAACCACGATTATTGGTGGTCAACCAAGAGCAAGACGGAAAAATTTCTCGAAAAAAACGGAATAAAAAGTATAAAAATTTTGTTCAACAACGCTTACCGCGTAGGTGATATTTCAATTTGCGGCACAAGAGGCTGGTTTTTCGACTGCTCCAAGGACGAGGATCAAAGAGTGCTTGCCCGTGAGGTCGGACGGCTGAAAGCGAGCATTGCCGAGGCGAAAAAGCTCGGTGGCGAGCCGATTGCATTTTTGCATTATCCGCCGATAAGTCTGACAGAAACCTGCCACGAGATTTATGACACTTTGGTGACCGAGGGCATAAAAACCTGCTACTACGGTCATCTTCACGGCAATTCGGTAAATTGGGCATTTAAGGGCGAGCGAGACGAAATCAGATTTGACCTCATCTCTGCCGATTACCTTGAATTTTGCCCCAAGCTGATAAAAAAGCTATAACACAAAGGAGCTTGCTATGAAAATCGAATTCAACGAAATTATCGGCAAAATCAAGCCGATGCACGCAATAAATAACGCTCCGCTTCTCGGTGCAAACAACTCGATGTTTCATTACATCGGTGAGGCCGGAATTCCTTTCTCACGTCTGCACGACACGGGAGGCTTTTACGGTCAGGGCAGATTTGTCGATATTGCAAATATTTTCAGAAATTTCGATGCCGACGAAAACGACCCATCGTCATACGATTTTGCATTTACGGACTGGCTTTTGACCTCCATCACCGAGCAAAAAACAAAAATTTTCTACCGTCTCGGTGCAACGATAGAAAACCAACAAAATATAAAGGCCTATAATATTTTTCCACCCAAGGATAATCTGAAATGGGCAAGAATTTGCGAAAAGATAATTGCCCACTATAATGAGGGCTGGGCAAACGGCTACCGACTGGGCATCGAATACTGGGAAATCTGGAACGAGCCCGATAATCAGCCGGATATCAAGGACAACCCGATGTGGAAGGGTACCTTTGAGCAGTATTTGGAGCTTTACAAGGTGACATCAACACATTTAAAAAAATGCTTCCCCGGCATTAAAATCGGCGGATATGCCTCCTGCGGCTTTTCCGCTATCTTCAAAAATCACGTTGTAAAAGCCGCAAACACGAGCTCTCGAACAGAATATTTCATTGAATGCTTTGAAAGGTTTATGAAATTTGCCTCAGAAAATAAGCTGCCCTTGGATTTCTTTTCGTGGCATTCCTATTCCGACGTTGAAAAAAACAAAGAATACGAGAAATTTGTCCGAGCTGAGCTGAGTAAATACGGCTTTGAAAAAACAGAGAGCATACTGAACGAATGGAATCCCGGAATTGACAAAAGAGGCACACTTGCGGATGCCGCCAACATCGCGGAAATGATGCTTGAAATGCAGGGTACCACGGTTGATATGCTGATGTATTACGACGGTCAGGTTCACGGCGATTTTCAGGGAATGTTTAACCCGATTACTCACGGCACCTTTAAAGCGTACTTTACTTTTAAGGCATTCAACGAGCTTTATAAGCGTAGAAATCAGGTTAAAATCACCGATAAGCTCGACTCAATAAGCTGTGTTGCGGCAACAGACGGCAACGGTGAAGCGGTGATGCTAACCTCGAAGCAAAGCGGAGTGACAAAAATTATCTTTGATGCCAGCTCCGACAAGACCTTTCAAATATACCGTCTGAACGAAAGCCTTGATTTGGAGGCTGACGGCACAATAAGGAACGGAGAGCAACTCAAATTTTCCGAGAACGAAACCCTCCTGCTTTTAGCTGAACGGTAAAAAATACCGCCTCCCAAAACGGAGAGCGGTATTATTTTCTTATTTCCTTTTGAAGCTGAAATTGATGTAGGCTTTGTTGAGCTTATGCTCATCGTGCTTATAGAGTCGGTTTACAAGCAAACCGGCAATAACTCCTGCAAGTGCGCCGATTATCAGTCCGCCGATAACGTCGGTCGGGTAATGCACACAAAGATAAATTCGTGACATTCCCATAAAGATGGCAAACAGAAATGCGAGCCAGCTTATCCTCTTATCGGTCACGCAAAAAAGACCCGTAACCGTAGCCATTGCCGAGGTCGTGTGACCCGAGGGGAAGGAGCGATCACTTTCCACCTGAGCGCCTGCATTGAGCCACCACTGATAAACAGGGCTGTCCGTGTAGGTGTAGGGTCGCGGACGTGAAACAAGGGGCTTGATTGTAAGATTTGTAAAGAGAGCGCCGACGATAATTCCGCCGAGCATCGCCGTACCGGCTTTTCGTGTTTTTTTGAAAAGCATAAGAATAAGCGAAATTACAATAAGGGCGATTCCGTCGTGCCCGAGCGAGGTCACCGCATTGAAAAATACATCGAGAAATCCGCCCGCCGCTCCGTCATGCAGCCTGTGAAAGAAATCAAAGATTGCAAGGTCAAAGTCGGCAAAGGTTGTGTTGAGCCATTCGGCCGCTGCCGTGAGTTCCATATTTACGCCTCCGTTTTTTCTTACATTTTACCACATTTTTTGACTTAAATCAACATTATTGTCATAAAGAGCATCGCTTGCCTCCCAAAACGAATTTAACAGCATTTGTCAAAACTTTGTGATATTATTTGTTGCAAAACGACCAATAATGTGCTACAATTTTTACGATTAAATTATAAATGAGGGATTGTTATGGAAATAGCAGATCAGCTTTATAAGAATTTTACGGATGAGCAAAAAAACAAGCTCTATGAAATACAGGAAATTGAGCTCAAGCTTTTGCGTGAGGTTGACCGCATTTGTGAAAAATACGGCTTAAATTATTCCTTGAGCGGAGGCACACTTCTCGGCGCTATCCGTCATAAGGATTTTATCCCGTGGGATGACGATATCGACCTCGACCTGAAGCGTGACGATTTTAACAAGCTCATAAGTGTTTTGCCCGATGAGCTGGGTGATGAATTTGAATTCCTCAATTACGATTCCTATGGGGAATACCACTGTGATTTTATTCCGAGAATTTTCTACAAAAACAGTAGGGCGGTTAACTCCTTCAGCACGGACGGCGGAAAAAATAATTTTGCCAACGATAAAAGGATGAACAGAGTTTTTATTGAGCTTTACTGTCTCCATGATACAAACAGCCGCAAGGTTAATTTGCAGATTTTTAAGGTCAAGGCAATTTACGGTCTTGCAATGGGACACCGCCTGATTCCTACCGATTCCTCAGGCTACTCTCTTATCGAAAAGCTGCAAGTCAAGCTCCTTTCAACAGTCGGCAAGTGCCTTTCCGTAAAGAAGATTTATAAGCTTTATGAAAAATGCGTAAATGAGGTAAAAACGGGGGATGGTGACCTCTATTTTAAACCGAGCGTTCCCCTGCCTGTACAGAGCCGAAACGTCTTTCCCAAGCATTTCTTTGAAGCCTACACAAAGGTGCCAATCCGAAACGATTTTGCACAAGCACCCAAGGAATACATTAAGGTTCTCGAATATCTTTACACAAATTGGCAAGAGCTTCCCAAGGATAAGGACAGGCATCCCGGTCATTTTGAGCTTATGAAAACAGAAATTTTTTAAGGAGGTTTTGCCGATGAATATTATCATTATAATGTCGGGCGGCGTAGGTAACCGTTTTGGTGCAAATGTTCCCAAGCAATATTGCAAGCTGAACGGCAGACCCGTTATTGACTATGTTATAGATGCCGCAAAAGGCTCCAAGGTTGCCGACAAGGTCGTTGTTGTCTGCGATCCGAGCTGCATTGAGCTTTCCGATGAGCTCAAAAATTCCGGCTTTGATTTTGCCGTCAACGGCAAGGAGCGCCCCGATTCGCTCAAAAGTGCATTTGACCACATTCAGGCAAATTATCCCGAATGTGAGGGTATAATTATTCTCGATGCGGTTGCACCGTTTGTCACCTCCGAGCTTATCGACGATTATCTCACCAAGCTGAATGAAAACGATGCGGTTATAACCTGCCAGAAAATCACGGGCGCTTTGGGAAATTACGCCTATGACCCCCTCAACCGGGAGGATTACTACGTTACTCAATCGCCCGAGGCGTTCAGATTTAAAACTCTTATCCCTCATTTCAAAACCGATTTCCCCAGCCAAGAGCTTGCATGGCAGCTTCCGAGGGAAACAAAAAAATATCTGAATTTTGAATTTAAAAATAATCTCAAGCTCACCTATGATTTTGAGCTGAAATACGCCGAGTACGTGCTTTCTCAAAAAAAATAATGTAACGGAAGTTTTTTATGGCTAACAATAATAAAAAGAAGCTTTTTTCAATCGCCACGGATCTCCTTTACAGCATTGCCGGATTAATGCTGATGAACGGTATTCTTCAGCTTTTGGTAAACCCGATGCTGAACAAGTGGCTCGGTGAGGACGCCTTTGGAAACTACCAGTCGATATTTGCAATTGTTTCGATTATGGGAACTACCTTTGGCGTTGCCGCCAACTATTCTCGAATGGTTCGCTCAAGAGAAAAAAAGGATACCAACGGAGATTACAATATTTTTCTCGCCGTTATCTCCGTGCTTTGCATTGCGGTTGCGGCAGGCGCACTGATAATTTACCGCTCCTTCAGCGTTGTGCATTTTCTGCTTTTGACAGCGCTGACAGCGTTGACGGTGCTGCGTTATTACGGTGACGTTAACTACCGAATCAACCTCAATTACAAGGGCTTTTTCATATACTACGCTGTCATCACGGCAGGATATTGCGTCGGACTGCCTATCTTCAAATACGTTTCCGAGCAATGGATGCTGCCGTTCATCCTCGGTGAGCTTGCGGCGGTTGTTTTCGTTGCTCTCCACGGAAGTATATTTAAGGGGAAGGGAAAGCTTTCTCCCTCGCCCGAATTCGGCGGCACAATAAAATCGGTAAGCATACTTTCCGCAACCAATCTTCTCTCCTCGGTTGCACAGCAGGCCGACAAAATAATTTTGGGTCTTATTATGAGTGGTGAAGCGGTCACTACCTTTTACGTTGCGACACTTTTGGGCAAGGTCATATCCTTGCTGACAACTCCGCTCAACGGTGTTCTCATAGGCTATCTCACAAAATATGAGGGCAAGTTCACCAAGAAAATCTTTGTGATTTTTGCCGCCGCACTTCTCGGAATCGGTGTTGTCGCCATTCTCGGTTGCTTCATCGCTTCAAAAATATTCGTAAAAATCTTTTATCCGAGCGTTTATGAGCAAGCAAATCCGTATTTTCTTCTTGCAAACGCCGGTCAGGTATTCTACTTTATTGCCAACAGCCTTATGACGGTCATCCTGCGTGTTTCAAGCGAAAAATATCAGATGTACATAAACATTATATACATCATTATCTACGCCGCAACCGTCATTCCGCTTACCGTAAGCTTCGGGCTGTGGGGTATGACCATCGCATTGCTGATAACCAACGTAGCCAAGTTCATAATGACTGCGGCAATCGGCTTTGCAAAATCCGAATAAAATTTTAAGCTGTCATCTTCAATTCCTTTCGGAACGAACGATGACAGCTTTTTTATTGTAATTTAATCGGCAACCTTAATTGTCATTTCAAGAATACGCTTTACACAAGCCTCCAGGTCACCTCTTGTGAGCTTTCCGCTTTCAACGGCGGTCTTCAGCTCCTCCGGACGACCTCTGCTCATCTTCAGGTCGTTACCTGCCAAAACCTCGTCGGAATGGAGGGCACGGTTATCCCAGTCAGTTGTAACCATTCCCTTGAAGCCCCATTCGTTGCGGAGCAGCTCGGTGATAAGGTCATAGCTTGTTGAGGCGTGAATTCCGTTTATACGGTTATATGAGCTCATAATCGTCCACGGGTCTGCTTCCTTAACACAAATTTCAAAGCCTTTGAGATAAATCTCTCTGAGGGCACGCTCGGAAACTCGTGAATCGCACTCAAAGCGGTTTGATTCCCTGTTGTTGCAGGCAAAGTGCTTAACGGAAACCGCAATCTTGTTAGATTGAATACCTCTGACCTCTGCGGCACAGCTCTTGCCGGCAAGCAAGGGATCCTCGGAGAAATATTCAAAATTACGTCCGCAAAGCGGATTTCGGTGAATATTCATCGCCGGTGCAAGCCAGATGCCTAGATTGTTCTCCTTGAGCTCCAAGCCACCTGCGGCACCGACCTCCTCAACAAGCTCGGTGTTCCAGGTGCAGGCAAGCAGAGTCGCGCACGGCCAAGCGGTGGTTGCAACGCCCGTGGCAGCCTCCAAACGGAGACCCGCGGGACCATCGGTAGAGGGAACCGGCGGAACCTTGAGTCTTTTCAAGCCGCCAAAGGAGCCTGTGTTGCAGACGCCGGGCTTCGTCGAATTTCCTCCGACAAAGGTGATGAGCTCATCGACGGTAAACTGCTTTATGAATTCATCAAGAGTAATGCTGCTGCCAACCTCATCAAACATAGTCTCTTTTTCGGGTGCAGCGGCATCAAGCTCGTCGTGAGAGCCCGTCGCATAGCTCGGCTCGGACTGCTCAAGCTTCTCATAGCTTCCGTCCGCAAGCAAACGGCGGTTGAGCCTAAACGGTTTAAGAAACGATTTTGACTGCAACGTGATAACATCCTCGGCAAGCGAATAGTGATATTCGAGCTCGGTTGCTTTCCTTACGCTGTTGCCGATGAAAAATTTATATTCTCCTTTTTCGAGGATAAAGGCGGATTTTTTGATTTTTCCGAGGTCATCAAAGCTCGCCATATATTCAATCGGGAAGCTGAGAGCAATTGTCTGCGACTCGCCGGGTGCAAGAAGCTTGGTCTTTGCGAACGCCGCAAGAGCCTTGTTGGGCTTGCCGAGCTTGCCCTGCGGAGCGCCGTAATAAAGCTGAACAACCTCCTTACCGGGAACGCTTCCGATATTTTTGACCGTAACGGCGGCAACGATTTTCCGTCGCTTTCACCTGCAAAGGCTGATCTGAATTCAAATTCGGTGTAGGAAAGTCCAAAGCCGAACGGATAACGTACCTTTTCTGCGGCACCGGGAACGGTTTCAAAATAGCGGTAGCCGACGTAAATATCATCCTCATAGTCAAGATGTTCAAAGCCCGTTTTGAAGATTTCGCCGTTTTCAAAAGCGTCGTAGGATTTTGGAATTGTGTCACCGAGCTTGCCGGAGGGATTTACGTCGCCGCAGATTATATCCGCAACCGCCATACCGCCCTCCATACCGCCCTGCCAGCCGAAAATTACGGACTGAACCTTGTCGTTCTCGGCAAAATATTCACAGTCGATAAGAGCACCAGAATTTATTACGATAACCGTCTTTTTGAATGCGACGGAAACTCTGTCGATAAGGCTTTTTTCAACGGCGGAAAGATAATAGTCGCCGTCAACGGCACGTCGGTCAACGCCCTCGGCGGAAAAACGGCTAAGGGTTATAACCGCAGCATCGGCATTTGCGGCGGCATCGGCAATCAGCTCGTCGGGTGCATCCGCTTCGGTGACGTGCATTTTGTCAAAGGTGTCATAAACAATATCGTCACGCTCTTGGCAGAAATCCATCACATTTACTACGCTCCAACGCTCCTCGATTTGCTCACGGGTGAGAACATTTTTGCCCTCACTTTTAACATAATCTTTATAATAATCAACGCACGGCATATAAAGCTTGACCTTGCCCTCGATCTCCTTTTGAGCAAAGCCGTCATAGATATTGTGAGTATAGGCGCAATAAACGTCGCCGCTTCCGCCGCCACCCTTGATGTATTCGATTGATGCCTTGCCGAAAAGTGCAACCGTTTCGCCCTTTTGAAGCGGAAGTGCGGAAGCATTGTTTTTCAGCAGCACCATACCCTCGCCGGCCGCCCTGCGAGAGAGTGTGGTATGCTCTGTCGAGCCCGTTGCCCTTTTGCCGTCCTTACCGAGTGGCAGACAGGGCTGATATGTAAATCTTGCATATTTCTCCATATTTTTCTCCAATCTGAATTGATCCGAAACCGGTCAAAACAATAATAAAACAAAATCAATTCTAAATCAATGGGGAAGCTGAAATTTTGTCAAAATACCGAAAAACCGTCCTCGCATTTGTATGCAAGGACGGAATATGCAGCGGCATATTAAAGCTTTGAAGCAAGCTCCTTTATGTATGCCTTGAAATCGTCACCGATTTCGTCATGTGCAAGAGCAACCTCACAGTTTGCCTTCATTATGCCGAGCTTGTTACCCATATCGTATCTTGTGCCGTCAAAGTCGAGCGCAAGGAGGTTGTTTTCCTTGCCGAGACGTGTGAGAGTATCGGTAAAGTAAAGCTCCTCACCCTCGGGGGTATTTGCAAGATCCTCTGCAAGATAATCAAATACCTGCGGCGGCGCAACAACACGACCGAGAATTGAATAGCACGACATAATCTGCTCATCTGTCGGCTTTTCGATGATGTTGTGAACGTCCATTACCTTGGCATTGTCCTTATGATGAGTTACGTCAAGCGAACAGTATTTGGGAACATCCTTCCTCGGAACCTCTTTAACTCCGACAACACCCTTGCCCGTTGCCTCGTAGATATCGCAGAGCTGCTTTGTTACGGGATATTCATTGTTGATGATAACGTCATCGCCGTAGAGAATTGCAAAGGGCTCATTGCCGACAAAGCTCTTGGCGCACATAATTGCGTGACCGAGACCCTTTGTCTCCTTCTGACGCAGGAAATAGACATTGGCAATGTTTGAGCAAGCCAAAACATCCTCATAGAGCTTCTTTTTGCTCGGATTTTTTGCAAGCTTATCCTCAAGCTCATAGCTGTGGTCAAAATGGTCCTCGATAACGCCCTTACCTCTGTTGGTGATAATAAGGATATCCTCAATTCCCGCAGCGGCGGCCTCCTCAACAATATACTGAATTGCAGGCTTGTCAACGATATTGAGCATTTCCTTGGGAACTGCCTTTGAAGCAGGGAGAACTCTTGTTCCGAGACCTGCGGCAGGGATTATAGCCTTTTTGATTTTCATAAAAACTCCTCCTAAAATTTCAAAAATGTTTTATTTACTTTAAATTGTATGCTAAATTGAGCAATAGGGTCGGCAGATAGGTGTCCACAACAATCGCAAGTATCGTCATAACCATCGAAACGCCGCCCTTTCGCATAATCGAATATTTAACGGCATTGAGGTCACTCGATTCGCTGTGTGCAAGCTCGACAACCTTGAGCATTTTTCTCTTTAACAAATAATTTGCCAAAATTACGGCAATAATATTCGGAACAAGATTTGTGAGAAGCGCAAGCACTGCGGTCAGGTAATTCTCATCAACAAGCTTTTTCATTTGAGTCGTGAGCTGCTGTGTTGCCTCGTCAATTTGCTCCTCGGTCACCTCAGCCGAGCCCGAAACGCTCTCGTTATACTTATCGACAATGGGCTGCATTTGTGTCTGAAGTCTTTGCATACTCGGTGAAACCGCAAGAGTCAGCGAAATTGAGAGTGCAAGAAAAAATGCTCCCGCCTTATACAGCTTCCTGTAAAAGAACCAGTAAGGCGTAAAGAAAAACGCCGCCCAATTCCACGAAAGCTTTTTGTTTTTCAGCTTCATCAGCCTTGAAATATATTTCGGTACGCCGCTTTGGATATAATCCGCAGCCTCACCTACCGTTGCGCCGCCTATATCGTCCTTTGGGTCATAGAGCACACCACGCATAAAAACCGTTTCCATCTGTTGTGGTGTTGTAGGATGCAGCAATTGCGGCTGCACTGGCGCAGAGGCGGTTTCTTCCGTCTCGGGGCTTGAGCTTTGCTCGCTTGCAGCCTGCTGCTTTTGGGGCTGTGACCATGCAAAATCGGACGAATGGAGATATTCGTTGACGCAATGATTGTCTTTTTCATAGCAGCGGCGGTGCTGCGGTGTTCCGCACTCGGGGCAAACAACAATATCGTCGCCTTCCTCAAAGGGCTCACGGCAGCCGTCACAAATCATTCCTGTATAATCCATCTTTGCTCTCCGATTCATTTAATGATTTTCAAAAGCTATTATAACACAACTGTTAAATATATTGTAGACTTTTTTTAAATATTTTACAAAATATTATTTAATTCTTTCTTTACATACGATTGTTTTTAAGATATAATAAATGAGTAAAAATATGCTCAACGCTATTGTGAGGTAATCAAATGGTACAATTTGAAGAATTAAGACTGCATTTACTTGAATATGAGGATAAGCTTACGGAGCTTGGCGAGGCACTCGGACTTGAGGATATGAAAAAAGAGGTTGCCGAGCTTGAAGCCAAAACCGCCGAAAACGGCTTTTGGGATGACGTTGCGGGAACGCAGGTTGTCCTCCAGAAAATTGCTTCAATCAAGAATAAAATTCAAAAATATGAAAATCTTAAGGCAAGCTTTGACGATAATCTGACCATGATCGAGCTTTCGGACGAGGAGGAAGACCTCGATATGCTTGATGAGTGTCAGCACAGTGTTGATGCTTTTATCAAGGAGCTGGATTCGCAAACCTTGAGCACCCTGCTTTCGGGCGAATATGACGGCAAAAACGCCATTCTCACCTTCCACGCAGGTGCAGGCGGAACCGAGGCACAGGACTGGAATCAGATGCTTGTCAGAATGTACACTCGTTGGGGCGAGCAGCACGGCTTTAAGGTCAGTATGATTGACTTCCTCGACGGTGATGAGGCAGGACTTAAATCCGCAGTTCTCTGCATCGAGGGTGAAAATGCCTACGGCTATATGAAAAGCGAGGCAGGTGTTCACCGTCTGGTGCGTGTTTCTCCGTTCGATTCATCGGGTCGCCGCCACACCTCCTTTGCTTCTCTTGAGGTTATGCCCGAAATTGATGATACGATTGAGGTTGAAATCAGCCCCGAGGATATCCGTATGGAGGTTTACCGTGCCTCCGGTGCAGGCGGACAAAAGGTTAATAAAACTTCCTCGGCTGTTCGTCTTATCCATATTCCGACCAACATTGTTGTTTCCTGCCAGGTTGAAAGAAGCCAGCACCAAAACCGTGAGGTTGCAATGAGAATGTTGAAGTCAAAGCTTCTTGAAATCAAAGAGAGAGAGCATCTTGATAAAATCGAGGATATCAAGGGTGAGCAGAAGGAAATCGGCTGGGGCAGCCAGATTCGTTCCTATGTGTTTATGCCCTATACTCTTGTTAAGGATCACCGTACCGGCTTTGAAATCGGCAACATAAATGCCGTTATGGACGGCGAGCTTGACGGCTTTATAAACGCCTATCTCAAACAGGCTTCGCTTGAAAACAAATAATTTTTGCAGATGTTTAAATAAGGGTGTGCCGCTATGAACATAATTGATATATCAAGACCGTTGCTGACAACGGCGGAATATCCCGGAGATCCCGAAACAAGGTTGGACACGGTTCGCTCAATCGCAAAGGGCGACGGCTGCAATCTTTCGGCTGTCTATGCCTGTGTTCATACAGCGACCCATGCCGATGCACCCTGCCATTTTCTTGATGGCGGCGAAACCATAGAGGATGCCGAGCTCAACAAATATATCGGTCAGTGTACGGTCATTGAGGTTCCTCCCGGAGTTATTACGGGCGAATATGTCAACAAATATTTTCCGAAAAAATGCTCACGTCTGCTGATTAAGGGCGACGGGCAGTCATTCTTTATGGAAAGCGCCGCCTATGAAGCGGTTGATACCGGCATTTGCCTTATCGGTACGGATGCCGATTCAGTCGGCAAGTCGGGGAATCAGCTCAAGCCGCACAAGGCTTTTTTGCAAAACGACGTTGCAATTCTCGAAAATCTTGACCTCTCCGCAGTCGAGCCGGGCGATTACTATTTGATTGCACTGCCCGTAAAGATGGGCGCTATCGACGGTGCTCCCGTGCGTGCCGTGCTTATTGACGATTATATTTTGTGGAACAAGATTTGAACGAAAATTCCTATATCGGTCTTGAACTTTGAAAATTACGCCGATTTTATGACAAAGGACCTCAACCAACAAGAATAATATACCCATAAGGCTTGCTATATCGCCATTTATAAAATATATTGATACAAAGCTGCTTTGATTTGCTTTTGCAAGCATTGCAGTCCGATTGTATCATCCAAACGGAGGAATTGTATTCTTATGAAAAGGTTTTTTGATTTTTTAATCAGCCTTTTTGCTCTGATTGTTCTTTCGCCGCTTTTTCTGGTTATTTCCGTTATAATATTGGTCTCTGACGGAACACCGGTATTGTTTCGGCAAAAGCGAGTGGGCAGAAACAACGAGCTCTTTACGATTTATAAATTCCGTACAATGAAAAACGGAACGGAAAACGTCGCAAGTGCCGAGCTTGAAAATGCCGAAGATAAGATAACTCGAATCGGAAAGCTTTTGCGCTCGACCAGCATTGATGAGCTTCCGCAGCTTATAAACATTCTCAACGGAACAATGAGCCTTGTCGGTCCTCGACCGCTCATTCCGGAGGAGGATGACATTCGCAAGCTCCGAGAGGAGTATAATGTTTACAGCGTTCGTCCCGGAATAACGGGCTGGGCGCAGGTAAACGGCAGAGATATCATCACACGAGAAAACAAGGCTCTGCTCGACAAGGAATATGTCGAAAAGCAAAGCCTCGGTTTTGATATTAAAATTTTGTTTATGACCGTTCTGAAGGTCATACGCAGGGACGATGTTCGTGAAGGTAAGGAGGACAAGCCTCAAGCCTGACCCAAATATTCCTCAAGCGTAACGCCCTTTGCCTTGATATCCTTGGCAGTGTCAACGCCGACATAGCGGTAGTGCCACGGCTCATACTTGACCTTGGTTATCGCCTTTGATTTTTCATCATTCGGATAGCGGAGAATAAAGCCGTAATCCGCAGCGTTTGCACTCAACCACTCAAACTCCTCTGTGTTTTCAAAGCTTTCCGAAAGTGAGCAGATATCCATTGCAAGACCGGCATTGTGCTCGCTTCCGCCGGGTATCATAATGCTGACTGCCGCCTTTACGGTTGCCTGTGTTCGGTCAAGACCGTTGTAATTCATAATTTCGCTGATATGATTTTCAAAGTTTCTTGTTTGCAGGTCGTAGGAGCGGTAGCCCGAAACAGGGTTAAGCGTTATACCGTCCGCCCTTGCCGCATCATACATTGCCTGATAATACGGAGCTACTCTGTAATCCAGATAAACTCCCGACCCCTTAACCGCTTCGGCAAGCTTCGGCTTATATCCCTCGGGCAAAATATTGTCGCCGTTGAGCAAAATCTGCGAAAGCGGAGTGCTGCTTGTGACGGATATCACCTTTGGGTTAAAGCCGGCATATGAGTATTTGTAGCCCGAGCTCGACTGCGATGAGCTCGACGGAGCTTTGGTTGCAGGAGCCTTGGTGGATGTGGACTTTTCCGTTTTTTTGTTTTCTTCGGTCTTTTTCGTTGCTTCCGCTTCCGTTTTTGTCGGCTGCTCCGTAGTCTGAGCCTCGGAAGCCTCTGCGGAATTGTTCACTGTATCATCTCCGGATTCCGTGATGAGCTCACCCTGCACCGGTTTGGCCGCACCGGTCTGCTTGTATTCGTTGTGTACGTTGACGGCTGCACCCAAAATCGTAACGGCAACGATGAGTATTGCACATTGAAGAACTATGATTCTTATGGTTCGCGGTGTGATTTTTTTGTTCATTTTTATTCAAATCCTTTTCTTTAATATTAATATTATTTTATTCGTTTATTGAGCTATTGTCAACAATGCTTTTTAAAAAATTTAAAAACCGAAAGGAAGATACTCTCAATGAAAGCATCAGAAAGCGTCGGAAGATACGATTCCGAGGTTCGTCTTTACACGAACTATGCAATCAAAAATATAAAAAAGGTCTGCAAGCACGGTCCGAGACCGGTCGGCAGCGAAGCGGAAAAAAACGCTCAGCTCGATATGCAAGCAGAGCTTGAAACCTCCTGCGACACCGTAGCAAGGGAAGAATTTAAATGCTCGGACAAAGCCTTTATGTCGTGGGTTCCGATCGGGGCGGTGCTGATGATAGCCGCCGCCGCAGTGTTCACCCTCGGTCTGCCGATTGTTTCCCTTGCGTTGTCACTTGTCACACTTTTCATCGTTCTTGCGGAATTTATTTTTTATAAGCCCGTTTTGGATATTTTCTTCCCCAAAAAGATTTCGGGCAACGTCATCGGAATTCGCAAAGCAACAGGCGAGACCAAAAAGCGTATAATTTTTTCCGGTCACACGGATTCCGCCTATGAGTGGACCTATACATACCGCGGCGGTCACAATGCCGTTTTGACTATCATTCTGACTGCAATCGTCTCCATTCTCGTCGGAATCGGCGGAAGTATTTACGCTATCATAAGCAATGCGGACGGTATTGTTTGGCTGAGCAATTCACTTGCAATGAAAATTATCGCCGTTGTTACCTATGTGACTGTGCCGATTTTGTTTGCGGCAATCTTCTTTACAAATTACAAAAGACCCGTTCTCGGAGTCAGCGACAACCTTACAGGCTGCTACATTTCGGCGGCGGTTATGAAATTCCTTGCGGCAAACGATATCCGCTTTGAAAATACCGAGGTTGTTGCCGCCCTCGTCGGCGGCGAGGAGGCAGGTCTGAGAGGCTCAAAGGCATTTATGAAGACCCACGCCGAGGAATATAAAAACGAAAAAGACGTTCAGACCATATTTGTTTCTCTCGACACACTGCGTGAGCATGAATTTATGGCAATATACGACAAGGATATGACGGGTACGGTAAAGAATGATAAGCGAGTTGCGGCTTTGCTTCACGACTGTGCAAAAAATATCGGCTATGACGTTCCCGTAAAGGGCATTGAGCTCGGTGCAACCGATGCAGCGGCGGCTTCTCAGGCAGGAATCCCTGCGGCGGCATTTACAGCTATGGATCCCACACCCGCAAAATATTACCATACACGCCTTGATGCCGAGGAAAATCTTGACCCGAAAACGCTCGAAATCAGCCTCAAGCTGGCTCTTGAGACCGTTTTTACCTTCGACGAGCAGGGCATTTGACAAATAAAACTCTTTTTTCCAAATATTTTTATCAAAAGTATTGGAATTTTGAAATATCTGTGCTATAATGAAGCAGTACTATGGTTAAACTTAAAAAAGGAGCTGACATTGTGAATAAGAAATTGGTTAGGTTTGCATCACTTTTAGTCGCTGTGCTCATGGTATTTTCCCTGTGCGCCTGCGGTGCGGAAGAGGATGAAACATATGATTACAAATCTCCTATCCCCACAACAACCGAGGAAATTATCGCAAGATTTAACGAGGCAATGGCGGGTGCCAAGAGCGGCAACCCCGGCATAAGCTACAGCATTAAGCAAAGTGCAAGTATGAGCGGTGATCAAAAGGATAAGTGCGAAAACAAATACATAAAGGCCGCCTTTAAGACCCTTGAGGATGCTATTACCGAGGAAAATTTTGCCGAGGAAACCGCCTACGGCGACAGCACAAAGGACATTTTCCCGTCAAGAGGAGCAGAAACCGCACCGGTTCTCACGGTTGCCGATGTTCGTTCCGCTTATGTTGCCGAGAATAAGGATGACGGTACGGGTGCTACATACAAAATTGTGCTCAAGCTCTATTCCGAGAACGATCCCGAAAACGGCGACAACGGCTCATACGGCAAAATCTACAACATTATGAAGGATGAGGAAATTCTCAGCCACTTTGATGTTGTAAGCAGTGTTATATCGGTTAAGTCGTACAGCACGCAGTACGGCATCGGTACAATTACCGCTACCCTCAAGAAGGATACCGACCAGCTCACGGAGCTCAGTCTTTCCAGAGATGTTGTTGTATCAACAGAGGTTACCGGTGTCGGCACAATTTCCGACCTCGGCACAGTGCCGTTTGAGTTCAACTACAGCGCAACCGAAAATTATTCCGTTGACTGGTTTGACCCCGCAACAAGAAACAACTGATCCCTGAATAAAATCGACACCTGCTTTCGTTTGAAAGCAGGTGTTTTTAGTGCTTGATTGTATCGTTTAAGCCCATTTGAAATCGGCATTGCCTGCACCAATTTCAAAATGATATTTGACAATACCGAGATCCATTTTTGAGTAAAAGCCCGTCAAGGCCTTGGCACGGACGGTATCATTATCAAGTGTAAGCAAAAATTTTTGCTGGTTTACTGCCGTGGGTGCAAGCATTGCACAGGTCATAGCGTTTTTGAACCATTCCGGCATTTCCCCATCAGCTCTGCAAAGCTCCTCCATCGGCTTTGTTTTGTGCGGAACACCCTGCGTTTCACCGTAGCCGATGGCAATGACCGCGTGCAGCTTTTGCCCCTTGCCTATGGTGCAGGGAACCTTTGACTTGCTGTAGCTCAATGCGACCCAGCAGGAATTTAAGCCAAGCTGTTGTACCTTCAAAACAAGCTTTTCGCCGTAATAGCCGCATTTTTCATCTTCTCTCTTGTCTCCGATGAGGGCAATATAGTTTTTACAATTTTTGAAGCTTCCGTAGTGCGCCATACGGCTGTCAAAGGCGTTCGGTTCATTCAAAAAAAGCTGAATGTTAAAGCCGCTCTGCCTGTTACATTCGTCTATCAGCCCCAAAAGCTCCGCGGCCGTCTCTGCGCCGATCTTCCTGTCTGTAAAGCTGCGAACAGAATGTCTCGCCTCAATCGCTTCCAAAAGTGTCATAATATCAGCTCCTTTTTAAAAAAATGCAATAAAATGTCCGTTGTCAGAATCTCTCGTTCGATGCCACTTTCTCGGTAAATTTGTCGGCTTCGTCATAATTATATTTATACCGAGTTTACGTTTTGTATGACGTTTTCTTTTTGCTTTTTTCGGTTTATAAACGCTATTTCTGTGCCATCACTTGATTTTTTCAGAAGCATATGCTATAATACCGTCAAATGAATATGTGCTGCTACCGAGTAGCTGAATGCAAGGCATTCGTTTACACATCGTTAGGTCTTTGAAGATGTGTATACGGGTGCTTATTTTTTTGGAGGCTTTGTTATGTTTAAAAGAATTACCGGCTATTTCACAAAGGGCGAAATTATCCTCTGGCTTTCATCGGTATTGCTGATAACTGTTTCGTTTTTCGGCTTTAACGGAACAGACTATCTCACGCTTTTCGCCTCGCTCATCGGGGTGACCTCGCTGATTTTTAACGCAAAGGGCAACCCCATAGGTCAGCTTTTGATGGTCATTTTCAGCCTTTTGTACGGTATAATCTCCTACACCTTTGCCTATTACGGCGAAATGCTAACCTATCTCGGAATGACGATGCCGATAGCGATTTTTGCGCTCATCTCCTGGCTGCGAAATCCATATAACGGAAACCGCTCCGAGGTCAAGGTCAATACGCTCGGCAAAAAGGAGCTTCTGATGATGTCGCTTGCGGCAATCATCGTCACGGGAATTTTTTATTTTGTGCTCAAAAGCTTCAACACATCAAACCTTGTGCCGAGCACCGTTTCGGTCACAACAAGCTTTGTTGCCGTGTATCTCACGTTCAGGCGCAGTCCGTTCTTTGCCCTCGCATATGCGGCAAATGACCTTGTGCTCATCGTGCTTTGGGTACTGGCAGGTTTGGCGGATATCCGCTATATTTCCGTTGTTGTATGCTTTGCGGCGTTCCTAATCAACGATGTCTACGGCTTTTTGAGCTGGCAAAAAATGAAAAAACGCCAGACGGAGTGAATTTTCGCTGCTTTATGCTATTCTTCCGTGCGGTTGCAAAAAACCGTCACCCTCGTCCTGCCGCCCGGCGTGCAGGTATAAAGCACAAGGTCATAATCGCTGTTGAGCACCGTATCAACATCATACGGATTCACGGTGTCGATTTTCTCCACCGAATAGCTGTTTACAATGCCCTCCATATCGGTAAAAGCAACGGAATCGCCCTTATTTAAGGTTTTCAATCTTCCGAAATGCTTGGAATAATTGTGTGCCGCTATAACCAAATCGTCCGTTCTGGAGGAACCGAGCTGACGGCAGGGCGAAATTTGCAGACGGTTGTAATCCCAATCCGCCATTACAGGCAGCTTAATTTCCAATGTGGGAATCTCGATATAGCCGACATAATCGTAGCCATCAAGCTTTTTGACCGGAAGCTCCGGTGCAAGGCTCGGCTCGGTTTCGGCAGACTCGATTGCCGACTCAACCTCTGACAGCAGGCTCTCGGCTTCCTGACCTGCCAGATAATCCTCATAACGATTGTATGCAAAAAGGAGCAGTGCCGAAAGTATCAGCACGGCTCCCACTGCCATTATGATTATGCCTGTCTTTTTAGACAACGCTACGCTTTCTCCTTACAAGCAACATTACCCCACCGAGAATTATGAGGGTAAAGCCCACGCCGCCGAGAACGACTATCGGCCAATTGAACTGACCTGTTTGAATCAGCTTTCTTGTATTGGTGATGGTTACAGTTCCGTCATTGGAGACACTGTATGAGGGAGTGAAGCCCTTGGGGATATTGGTTTCAATTACCTGCCAATTGCCCTTTTCGTCAAGATCCTCCCAGTGATATGTCCAGTTATTCTTCTCATTGAGAATAACGGCATCATATACATCCTTACCGTTATAAAGAGTTACGGTTACCGCTGCCGGCTTATCACCGACACCGAGATTGCTCCACTTCTTTACAACCGTGATATCCAATGGCTCACCGGGATTGTCGGGAGTAATCGGCTTAATCGGTTTCGTTGACGGCTCAGTCGGCTTCGTTGGCTCAGTCGGCTTCGTCGGCTCAGTCGGCTTCGTTGGCTCAGTCGGCTCAGTCGGCTTCGTCGGCTCAGTCGGCTTCGTCGGCTCAGTCGGCTCAGTCGGCTTCGTCGGCTCAGTCGGCTTCGTCGGCTCAGTCGGCTTCGTCGGTTCCGTTGGTTTTGTCGGCGGAGTCGGAATCTTTGTATTTATAATAGTTGTGGTTGTGCCGGAGGTAATATAGCTGACGGTATATCCGAGAGGAACCTCGTCCTCCTCAACCGTCCAGGTGTGACCCTCAACAAGACCGTCAAAGGTGTACGCCCAACCGTTTTCCGGTTCAAGCGTTGCGGAATCCTCTACCACGCCATCCTTGAGCAGATTAACAACAACCTTATCAAGAGCGTGTATAAAGTTGCCGTCCGACCAAACCTTACGAACGGAAAGCTGACTTTCATTATACGCCTCAACGTGGAAAATCCAGTCCACCTCACCTACACGGTTTGCATACTCGTTACCGAGCTCAATCGGAACAGTCAGCTCAACCTTGAGCGTTGTTGTTTCACCTGTGCGGTAAACACCAAGGAATTTATTCTCTCTCAAGCCGTCAAGCTCATCGGGCGATGCCTCATAAATAAGCTCCGCACCGTTCCAAACCTTCATCGAAAGCTGTGAAAGAAAATCCGTCATTGTCGCAACGGTTTCTGTTTCGGCAACCTTATCGCTGAGAGGATTATTCTCCTCATCGTGAGCTTCGGCTCTCATATAGAGCTGAATAAAATCGCAATCGGTTG
This sequence comes from uncultured Ruminococcus sp., assembly GCA_964472865.1. Taxonomy (GTDB): domain Bacteria; phylum Bacillota; class Clostridia; order Oscillospirales; family Acutalibacteraceae; genus CAG-488. Next base: position 61,638 of record CAYYLP010000008.1, read on the forward strand.
CGGCATTGGTAAATGTTATGTCTTCGGTGATGACATCGCCGGGCATAACACCCTTAAAATTTTCAAAAAGATCGGTTTCGGTGTATTCGCTGCCGGGCTTGAACTCAAATCCGCTCGAAAAACCCTTGAAGGTTATAGATGCGGCTGCAAAGGCCGGCATACACTGAGCGACAAGCAGCAGGATAACCAAAACAGATGAAAGAATACCTTTTGTAAACTTCTTCATTGATTATCCCCCCTTTGTCAAATCCGTTGAATTATCGGTAGCGGTAAGACCGCTTGATGCGCCCCAATTGCTATTGAAAACTCTTGCGGGAACGCTCTGGATGCCCGAGCCTACAATCTCGACCGAAAGAGTATATCCGTCGGGAGCGGTTGAGGGCTGAACCGGGGAGCAGGTCTTGATAAGCACACCCGTGGTGCAATTTGTGGAATCCTGCTCTACGGATTTAACAGACTTCGTCCAATAATAGAAGCCGTCGTTTCCCTTAACCCAGCCGTTGGCAAGGTCATACACAATGGTATAATCTGTGCCCTCAACAGGCGGTATACCGTAAACATTTCCGAGCTCATCAACCCAATTAATCACAACAGCCGCACGAATCCATGCGTCTGTGTTGCCCGTGTTTTTGATTGCAACATTTTGCTTTACCTCGCCGTCGAACTCTTCAACGACCGTCGTTGTGACGTGTCTCGGTTCAAAGACGTTTATCAGCTGATTGGCGTAGGATTTCAAAATCGCAAGTACACCGCCAACCGCAACGCAAACAACCAAAATCAACGAAATCAGCGATATTGCGGATTTTTTTGATTTTCTGTCATTCATTGCCTGGGCCTCCTCCCTTAATCAGATGATGAATTTTTATCTTCTTTTTTCTTGTTTGGCCAAATATTCTCACAATAGCAGTCACCGGAAAGCCACTTATTTTCGGTGAATGTATTGGTGTAATCGGCCTCCCATTTCGGATGCTCTGCTCCGACAATAATGGTTGTGCCCTCAATTCTCTCTTTGCCGATTGTGGGATAAATCTCGCATTTTGTCTGGTCATAACGCCAGCTCCAGTCAAGCTCCGTTATGGTGTAGGTTCCATCAGGGATTTCCGAAATGAAAATCTCGCCATAGGTTTCACCCTTGGGAATAACGATGGTAACTCTGATTGTGTACGGCGCTTCGGGCTTTCTTGTTGTACCCGAAATATCGTAAACAAAGCTTTGGTCAACCGTTGCGGGAGCGGAAATTGTTTTGGTTATTAACAAATCACCGTATCCCGGGTGAGGCGTACCGATTGTCAAGCAATAGTATGCTTTCGGGTTAGTCTCCAAGGTCGGATGCTCAATCTCTAACTTGTTTACATCGTCAAAGAAATATCTTCCGGGGTTTGCCTTGCCCAAAACCGAAAGCGGATACTGTGCATCGTTCGGCATATAGTCGGCGAACCAGCCTGACGGCTTTTGAGCGCCGTTCCAGCCCGTCAAGTCCATCGTCTTAACGTCAGGGAGTGTCAACGCTGTTGTTCCGCCCGTTGCATAGGCATCATCCGCCGCAACGGAGGCAGTGTTACTGTGCAAGCCACTGGCATTACCCGTCATTGTGAACGTACCGTTTTTGAGGTAAATTCCGCCGCCGACACCCTGCTCCGAGGTCTGTGCCGTAGCGCCTGTAAACGTGCCGTGTGCAGCATTAAAAACGATTACACCGCCATTGACGTTCAGCGTACCGTTTTCAATATAAAGTCCACCGCCGTTTGCTGCATCGTTCTGGCTAACCCTACCTGTACCCGAAACCGAGCAAAGACCCGAGTTGAGGTAAATTCCGCCGCCGAACTTGGTCGCCGTGTTGTTGTTGACGTTACCATCGGTGAGGATAACATTTGAATTATCGGAGGCAATACCGCCGCCGTAAACCGCCGTGTTATCATGAATACTTGCACCGATGATTTTAAGATCTGTTGTTGCCGCCTGGGTTGCGATGAACACGCCACCGCCCTTGTAGTTTGAAACATTATTGGCAATTGTGTTACCCGAGCCGATATCAAGGTAGCCGTCCCAATGTGCCTTGTTGAGATAAACCCAAATACCTGCACCGCCTGCGGGATATGTGTTTTTTCCGGTGATATCCTCAACAAAGTCCGCAGTTGCAACCGCAGTGTTATTTGTAATTGTATTGCCCTCACCGAGGGTTAAACCAACGGAGTTGGAATCCGTATCCGGTGTCAGGGTAAACGGGAAGGAGGCAATTGCGCCGCCCGACTGTGCACGGTTATCTTTGATGGTGGTGTTTGTGATGGTCATAATAGCCTCGTTGGAAATCGCTCCGCCGAGCCATTTTGCCGTATTATTGGTAAAGATACAATTATCTATAACTGCCTGTGACTTTTCCGTGCCTGCCGGCTGGTTTGCCGCCCAAAGTATCGCACCGCCCCAGCCCGAGGAATAGCACTCGGACATTGTGCAGTCTTTCATTGTCAGGTAACTGAACTTCGCACCGCTGCCCTTCAGAACACCGGCATAGGTCTTGACTCCCGAATAGCAATCCGTTACTCTGCAATTTTCCATAGTTGCTTTGGCATCATCAAACAAAAGGATGGACTGTCCTCCCGTTGTTGCACAGTGAACAACATCGCAATCTCTCATTGCAATCCTTGCATAGCTGCTGTCGCTCACTGCCGCCGCATCCTTGTTGGTGCTGTGAACTACCGTTGCATTGGCAGAGATGTTTGCAGGAGGATTTACAAGGAAATTTTGGAATTTTACACGGTGTGCATAAAAGCTTCCGCCATACATAAAGACGGCACTTGCGTTGTAATTTGCTACGCTGCTTACCAAATTCTTCTGGGTAGGCATCGTTGGGTCATCAACAACGGAATAGCTTATGCGACCGTCAATTTTAATAAGACCCTTGTTGTCATTTTCCTGACCGGGTTGGTCATTGTCGTAGGGGCGGATATCGAGCGTACCGCCATCCACATAGAACATATCGTCTGCAAGGCTACCATAGTCACGAATCAGCTCTGAATTACCGTCTGTGCTACGGATTCTGAGTGTTGAACCGGTCGGAATATAGAACTGACATTTGACAACAACCTCACCGTTGATGTTGAGGGTACAGGTTCCGTAAATGGTAATTCTCATACCGGCGTCGCCTATTGTATCACCGAGCGTACCTGCCACGTTACCGTAGGTATAGTTCGCATTTACCCAGTCATAATTGTGGGTTATCGCATCGTATGTATTGATTTTGATAACATCGCCGTTGGAGAAGGTAACGGTCAAAACCTCCTCGGTATCGAAAGCCTTGACACTCTGCAAATACCATTCGTCATGGATATTAACGGTATCAAGTGACTGATATTTCTTTATCTCGATAAGTGAGGGGTCGGAAAACTCAACCTTTGTAACGTCCTCGGCATTTCTGTCAATTCCGAGCTCATAAAACAGCTCCGAAATGAATATGCCGGCACCGCCGGAAATTGAATGCCAAACTCCGTCGTATTCAAAATCAACCGTGTAGCCGTAGAAGGTTGAAAAACCGTCTGTTGTAAAGGTCAGAGTGTTAGAGGTAACTGTGCTTATGCCGAGCTCATCAAGCTTGCCGCCATGCTCATGCAAAACACCGATATGCTCGCCGTCATTGAGTGAAAGAGCAGCCGCATCAATCGTAACGGTGACCGTCTTGCCCTCTGCCGGCTGCCACTCGCCGTTTTTATCGCTCAGGGTCAAATCATATGCAAAGACAATTCTCTTGTTGCCGACAAAATCAAGCGCTGCATCGGAGTAATCGTATCTGCTGACCTTTGTTGCGGTCAGAGAAACTCCCTCGTCGGCACCGTCAATCTTAATCTTTACGCCGTCAACCGTCGATTCGTTTGAATAAACAAGCTTATAAAGTGCTTCATAGGTCGTGATAACGTAAACCTGCGTCATATTTAAAATATCGGTGCGGGTTTCCTCGTCATAATTTTCCCACTCGGCATAAATCTCTGCCGCACTCTTGCCTGTGAAAAGAGCTTTGACATACTGCTTACGGGGACAATCGTCGTTGTGATACGCCAGATTATCGGGAGCTTCCTCGCCACAGGTGCAGGTATATTCACTGCTCGAAGAATTTGTTGCCATAGATGCAAGCGGAAGCATAACAGTAAACATAGCAAGACACAGAACAAAAACCAAGACAGCTCTTGTTACTCGTTTTGAAAACATTCGGACACATCCTTTCCCATTAATCTGATATCATTATGCCGTCCATTTCGGCCAACCGAGAGCATCGGTTACTGCTGTACCGTTGTTTGCCGTTTGAACCGCCTGGGCATCCACCTTGACGTGAGCGGTGGAGTTTTGGAACTCATTGCCCATACTCGCTTCAAAGGTAACGGTTGTAAAAATCGGAGCTGTAACCTCACCCGGCTTGACGGGTTTCTTATAATAAAGGCAACCGTCCTCACCCAAAAGCCAATCGGCAGTGTTGAGGTCAAGCTTTATCTTATCCGTATCGACGGTCACGCCGCTCTCATTCTGAATGGTTTTTGTAACCATAACACGAATCCACGCCTCGGATTTACCGGTATTCTTTACCTCGGCAATCTTTGTAACTGCCGTACCCGGCATTATATTATCCAAATTTTTAAATTCTTGAGTTTTTTCGGCATTGGCCCATTCGAGCACCTTGATTTTGACCTCGCCGGTCGTAATGACGTTGTGAGCCTTGCCTTCTGCGGTGTAATACGCAAGAGTGCCACCTGCTATCAGTGCAATGCAAATTGCCACAATAGAAATAACCAATAATTTTTTCTTCATAATCGCTATCCCTCCAAAAAGTGCTTTTGACCGTCGAAACGATCTTGGTTTATATATGAATACTGCTTTTAGGTCATATAAGAGCCTCCGAAAAATTCGGCTGTTCTTATATAACCTAAAGCTGCCGCTCCGCCGCCCCGACGGGACGGGGAGAAGCAGAAGGTTTAAATTAAATCAGTCCAAGGAACGAAGCTTGAACCGAATGCGGCATTGACCGCTGAATCGGCATTATCAAAGCCGGCGGACTGAACGCCAACAGCAAAGACGGGGATTTTCACACCGTCTGCGAAATCGAAATCAATAGTATTACCATTGATGGTGTAGCTTGTGCCGTTAAAATCAACGTTTTCATCCATATAGAAGCCGAGATATGCGGGCGTTGCCGTCATTTCATCCTTTGTGAGGACGGAATTGTAGGTACGGTAATATACATTGTATAATATGCCGTCAATCTCAACATTCTTTTTTACAAGAGTTTCCGTGCCCCACTGACCCACGGCGGAGGATTCCGCACTTTGAGTAAAATGGAGTACACCCTTGTTATCCAGCTCGGTGGGTATCGCAATGTACACACGAACATACGAATCCATCGAAAGATTGTTGACACGGATAATCTTGTCAACGTAGTTGCTTGCGGTCGGCAAGCCGTCAACACCGCCGACGCTCTCGGTCGAATCAAAGGGTCCTACGGCAGGGATAATAAGCTTGCCCTGCTCAAAATCCTCCAAATCGGAAGCATCGTCGTTACGCTGATCCTCAATCAACTCAATCTTTACGTTCGAGGTGGTAAAAACATTGTCGGCAGAGTCAGTACCGATGAAATAAGCAAGTGAAAGATTCACTATGGCGATAGCAAGCAATGCTACACACAAGCAAATGGCAGTCGTTTTCTTTTTCATAGATATTGCTCTCCTTTAAGCGATTGCCGATGACCGACGTGCGACCATCGGCAACTCTGAATTTAAAACTTAAAAATTTGCCCAAGCCTCGGCGGCAGAGAAATCCTTGCTGCCCGAATGAAGCTGGGAAGCATAAGCGGTAATTGTCAGCGTGGGCTGATTTGTTTCCGCTAATGTCATATCATCATCGGTTACCGTGTCGAGAACAGAAACCTTATCGCCCTTGAGGACGTGATAAGCTGCTCCGGCAGTAGAATTAATCTCCGATGCAAGAACCTGTCGGCAATAGATGAGGTCGGTAATAGTATTACCGTCCTTATCGGCAGTAAGCTGTGACCATCCGTCTGCAATCTCATAGGTCAGATAATCATCGAAATTATCGGACTTTTCAAGCTTAACGAAAAGCCAGCACTCCTCACTGCCTGCAACAACAGAAGCAACAGGGTCCTTGTGGATATCGTGACCGGGAACCATAAAATAGGATTCCTCGGTTTCTTCAAGTGTTATTTGAATTCCACTTGTGGAGAACACGTTGACAAGGGGATCTGTTTCAGCGGTCAACCATGCGATTGTACCGCCGACGATACCTGCCACCAAAACAACAATCGCCAAAATGGTGATTATTCTTTTCTTTTTCATGTTCATAATAATTTCCTCTTAGCGTGGGTAGTTGGGTTTGCACAAATTAAATTGAGTTTAAATTATGCAAAGTTTGCCCATGCTGTGTTAGCATCAGCGATATAAGCATCCTGGTCGGCATATGTATCACTAGACTTGAAGCCGTCAGCCTGGATAGCGTAAGCCTTAACAGAAATGTTGAGACCGTCGAGAAGCTTAATAGTCTCATTTGTAAGAGTATCGGGAACTACAACCTCTGTAAAGAGAGCGGGAAGAACAACGTTGCCGTCAAGAGCGGATACTGTATCCTTGTAGTAGAAAACATATGTACGAGTATCGTTTGTTCTATCAGCCTTGTCGGTTATATAGATCCAATCAGAGCTATAACCTTGGAAGCAATTTCTTACGTCCAAGCCGCTGTGCCAAAGCAATTCGTGCTTGTTAACAGTAACTTCCATCTTGATGAATGACTCCTCAGATCCTGCAAGAACTGTAACGGTAGGATCCTTTGTGTAGGTGTGACCCGGCATGAGCTTGTAATCGTTCTCATGTACACGAGAAGCTGTGGGAACTGTAACACCGTCGGGAGTTACATCGGCCTCGTCAAGATTAATCTTAACGTTACCTACTGTGAATGTGTTGAGTACCTGGTCCTGTGATGTCAAGAATGCCATTGTTCCGAGAACGGATGCAACAACGAGGAGTACAGCACAGAATGATAAGAGCAGAGCCTTTTTCTTTGTCTTCATTACGAAAACCTCCTAAAAATAATAAAAATTTTATTAGGGAGCCTTATGGCTTTCCCTCTGATTTGTTTGTCCCAAAAAGCATTTTCACCGCTATCTTTTCACGGAGATTATACTTCCTCGGACGTGCCGGTTTCTTTGCTTGTGCCTTTTGATTTCTTGCTCTTTTTCTCCGAATCCTTGTCATCGGACAGAAGATCGGGGACAAAAGTAATTATCAAAAGCACGGCACACGTCGCAATCGCAACATACAGCCCCGGCGGTTGCTGAATGTAATTTGCGACATAGCCCAAATACGGGATAGAGAGGATCGGAGTTCCGACAACATTCTTGTAATGCACAAGCTTACCGTCATCGGAGTCGTTTGCGTCACCCTTCGTTCGATAACGTATAACCGATGAATCCTCCTCATCCGGAACTACCTCGACTACTCGGTGAGTTGCTACGGTATTTTCGTCCAGCATAAAGGTAATCGGCTGCCCCACCTCTACGGACTTTTGGTCAACCTCCTTCACATAGATCAAGGAACCTACGTGATAGGTCGGCTCCATAGAGCCGGAAAGCACGGTGAACACCTGCAATCCTGCAATTCTGACTCCTACCAAAAGGAGTGCTAAAATTACGACCACTGCAACCAAAATATGGCTGATAATATCCCATACTTTTCTTAGTGATCGACTCATACTGTTTCCATACTCACCTTCTTTCTTCGAGGCTTTATCCGCTGCAAGAAGCTTGCACCTCTGCGGCGGGACGGTCTCGGCTATTGGTTTTGCCGCATTACCGAGCCGAAAACAATACGGAAATTGTGACCGATACGCAGTCTTTTTCAAAAATTGTCCTACCGCTCCTCATACACTTTTCTCCATATTATTCGTGGATCAATTGTAACACAATGTTCAGTTATAGTCAATAGCAAAATTTAAAAAAGTTTTTCCCATATTGGGCAATTTGCACATAATAATATCTTCAACAAATTGCAACGACAAGATATTGTAGCTTTTTTGGCAATCTGCAATAAATATTGAAAAAACAAAGATTTTTCCGAAATGTCAATTTTCCAAAAAAAAAAAAAGCCCGATTTTTTCCAAATATTGGTGTAAGTCACAAATTTACTTGGTTTTTTTCGGCGTTTTGTATAGCATATTTTTGGATTTTCACAAAAAGCTTTTGACACGGCAAGGTTAGGCAATTCAAGCATTGTAATTTGATTGCATCGTCCGGACAAATTTATTTTTTGCAATATACGGATTGACGAAATTGTATTTTTCTGATATGATAGCTATACTATAATATATCTTTGGAGGAAGCAATATGAAAAAATCGGGAAAATTCCTTTTGAGTGTGTTGCTTACTGTTATTATGTGTGTCAGCGTAATCTCCCCCGCCCTTGCTGCATCGGATGATAAGATAGGCAGCTATGATTTCAATATCTCAAACCCCTACGAAACCGTCGATTGGGATAATTGGAAGGCGTACAAGGCGGCTACCCACGTCCACACAAAGCGCAGCGACGGCGATATTCAGCCCAACGAGATGATTGAAAAATATTATTCTCACGGATTTCAGGCTTTGGCTCTGACCGACCACGGTACTGTCAACTATTCCTGGCATAAATCGCAAAGCCAGCTTGCTATATACTATTATAATTCCACCAAGCCCAAGGTTCTCACCGAGGAAAGATACAATCAAATCGTAACCGGCTCCGACAGAGGCGGCGACGGAATGACGGAAATTCCTCTGGGCATTGAGCTCAACGGTATGTCTGCCCAAAAGTGCCATGTCAACAGCTATTTTGCCGATTGCGGTCACGGTGATCTTGCAATTTCCTCAACCTGGCCGGAGGATGCGGTCAAAAAGAGCCAGAACGCCGGCGGTATCTGCCATATCAACCACGTCGGTGAATGGACGGACGGCAAGGACGATATCAACACCTATGACGAGGCATTCATAACCAAATTCGCAAACCTTTTCCTCAATTACTCCGCCTGTATCGGTATGGAGCTTGTCAACACGACCGACAACAGAACCCACAACGACCGTTATCTTTATGACGAAACACTCAAAAAGACTGCTCCGCAGGGCAGAAATATTTGGGGCTTCTGCGAGGATGATGCCCACGATTTCGGTGACGTTGAAAATAACGCTCAATATTTTCTGATGCCCTCAAATACAGTCGCTAACATCCGCACAAGCATGGAAAACGGCACATTTTTCGCCTGCTCCAAAAATGCAAAGACGGATGCGGAGCTCGGAAACGGCTTTGCCGCGGAGGGTGCTTTCCCGATGATCAGCCGTGTCAATGTTGACAACGACAAAAATCAGATTTCAATAAATCCGTATAATGCTCACACGGTCAAAATGGTTGCCGATGGCAATGTCATTGCCGAAAAAACCGTCAATGCGGATAACGAAACCATCACCTTTGATTTGAACGAATATGAGGATTCCATCAATTCATATGTTCGTATTTATGTCCTCGGTACCGGCGGCATCTGCTATGCCCAGCCGTTCCTTGTGACAAAAACAACCTATTCAAAGAGCACGCTTCATTTTGACGTTCCCTATGATTTTTATAGGCTCACGCTCAAGGATTCGCAGGGTAACACGATTCAGGCAAGCACTCCCGGCAACTATTTTATCACAGCTCCGGGCGAATACACCTACACCGTTGTCAAGAACGGCTACGAAACAAAAACCGCTTCTGTCAATGTTTCTCAAGCAGCAATAAATGCAGGCTTGACTATCAATGTTGAGGTTGAGCTTTACAAAAATTCCGGATCGCTCACCGTTGACGAAAAAAATCGCCTTGTTTACGGCTTTGAGCTGCTCACGGATATCACCGACGTTGTGACGGATTCAATCGGCTTGAAGCTCGGCAGACGTCTTGTAATCGAAAACGCCTCCACTCCGAGGACAGGCGACAAAATTGAGGTTGTCAACACCTCGACCGGACTTGTCGAAAAGACCTACACGGTTGTTGTTTTCGGTGACCTTGACCGCAACGGAATTTACGACGGTCAGGATGCGACGTACGCTTCGATGATTATCGGCGGTATGCTTTCTCCGACGGCGGCACAAAGACTTGCCGCAGACTGCAATCACGATGGCAAGCTCAATTCCGATGATGTGCTTTTGCTTGAGCAGGCGGGAATTTTGCTTTCATCCGTTCCGCAGGAGGAAAACCTCAAGACCGCTTCGGTTTTTGATGAATATTCCACGCTGATTTCGCAGGATATCCCTGCCGAGGAGGAAACTCCGAGCGACACAAAGCCTGCTGTGTCAGCCTCACTGTTCGCAAAATTCATTGCCAACGTCGTGAAATTTATAAAAAATATTTTTGGTTTCTTTAAGTAATTTTGAAATTTTAATTTAATTGATTTTTTCGGCGGCACGATAGCTTATCGTGCCGCCGAATTGCAGTATATTTTACGTCGGTATTTAATGAATATTTGAAAAATTTTGTGCGAAAAAATTTAATGGGAAATACAGTGAAAAAATATTTCAATTTCGGATTGAAAAAATCCGCAGAGCTTTTGAACAACTCTGCGGATTTTTTGGCACGCCCGGCGCGATTCGAACGCGCGGCCTTTCGCTTAGGAGACCTGACCTACCCCCTCTGTGGGGTCTGCAATATCCGTTTCTTGCGTAAAATCCGTATTTTTCGGGAGTTTAGGGTCAAAACAAAGTTGTTTTCCGTAACTTTCGCAGATTTCACAGCCAGTTCTGAGCGCGTAGCACCACGCAGTGTGCCAAAAATGGCACCATTTTTCAAAATAGAACGGAATCGCTACTTCAAAGACGCGTCACCAGCGTCTTTTTCTGCTTCTACGATCGATACATGATAATCAAAACATTTTCAAAACATCCGCTCGAAATCGAATTTGTTTTCAAAATTGTATTGACTATTCGGAGCACTTTGGCTATAATAGATAATACAATAATATCCGCTTTAGCGGTCAATCAGATTGAATTTAGAAAGGACTGTGATCTATGCACGATGTCCAATATTATAAAAGC
>CAYYLP010000009.1:0-69661 GCA_964472865.1 uncultured Ruminococcus sp.
ATAAATGAAAAACAATCATCGTACAAATAAACGTCGATTTCGTAGGGGCGGATATCATCCGCCCGTGAATCGTTGACGGTTTTTGCAACGCCCACGGCAACGCACTTTCATGCCTCCCTCTGACGGCTGTAAAAGCAAAATGAAGATAAAAAGCTTTGAAAAGTGGGGAATGGATGAACACCTACCGTTTGGTGAAAATATCACTAAAAATAATTGTATATTTTCTACATAGAACAGCTTGATTTATATATTTTTTGTGCTATGATATGAATACGGTTTCACCGTTCCACGTCTCGTTGCCACAATTGAAGAAGTGCTCGAAAGGGGAGAGGACATTGAAAAAACGCTTTACAAATCCGCTTTTACCGCAAAAAAAGGCTGCTGTTGCCGTGTCCTCGGAGGCTCAAAGCGTTATAAATTCGCTCAAAAGCAACGGTTTTACCGTTTTTGAAATTGCCAAAAATCCAAAGTTAGAGCCGTCGATTGCTTCTCACGCGGATTGTAACCTTCAAAAGCTTGATGAAAGCACATATTTTGTGGATAAAAGCAATTATGACAATCTAAAAGCCTTTTTCTACGCCTGCCCTATTGTTAATAATTTAACAAATTGTTTTTCGCTTAATCTTGAGCTTGTTGAGATTTGTTCTCCGTATCCTTATGAAGCGGGTATTAATGTTAAACGAATTGAAGGAGGCATTGTTTGCAACATCAAATGCGTTGATAATAAGATAAAGGAATATGCCGTTGAAAACGGTCTACAGCTTTATCATTGTAATCAAGGCTATGTCGGCTGCTCGACGGTGCTTGTTGCTCCAAAAGCTATTATGACCGATGATAAATCCATTTATGATTGCTTTAATTCAATAGGCTTTGATTGTCTGATGCTTTCTAAGGGTCAAATTAAACTGAGCGGACACCAATATGGATTTATTGGCGGCTGCTGTGGATTTGTTGACAAAAATCTGCTTGCGTTTACAGGAAGATTATCTTCACACAAGGATTCCGAAAAAATAAAAAATTTTCTTTCTAAATATAATGTTAAAGCGTTGGAGCTGACCGATGATGCTTTAACCGATATCGGCGGAATTGTACCGATACTTTAAACCAAATATAATGTGAGCCGATGATGTTTTACCGACATCATCGGTTTTTTATATCAAGCTCGTTCATAACTCATTTATTTAATGTTTTTATAAATACATTTTGCATTGCAAGCTATATCTCCGGCATTTTTTAAAATCGAGCCCTATTCCCATTTTCTGTGAATTAGGCGAAATCCCTCCCGATAATATATTTTTTTCTGTTTACCCCTCCCCTTTTTGATACAAAATATTTATTTTGTATCAAAACTTGATTTTCTTAAATTGATGTGTTATAATTATATTGTAAAGAGCTTTGGTGCAGACGCTCTACTCTCTTTAAAAATCAAAGTTAGGAGGCTTGTATATGCGCAGGGATGATTTTGATGCCCTTCCCGAAAATGTTTTGGATTTTCTGAATTACCAATCCGTGGTCGTAAGCAAATCTGAATTAACCGTGCTCGAATATGCCTCTGATTTAAGACTTTTCTTTAAGTATATGTCTTATTACAAAAAGCTTGTTAAAGAAGATGACCCGGATAAAATAGATATTTCATTTATTAAGCTTGATTTTATAAAAAAAATCAGAGTGTCGGATGCTTATTCCTTTCTTAGCTATTGCAAGGATGAACGTGGTAATAAATCGGCAGCCGTATCCAGAAAAGCTACTTCTATTCGTATGTTTTATCGCTATCTTTTTGAGAATGAAAAAATAAGCGAAAATCCTATGGAAAAGCTGAAAAGACCCAAGACGGGCAAAGCACTTCCGAAATATCTTACCCTTGAAGATTCGATAAAGCTGCTTGAAAGTGTTGACGGCAGGCATAAGGAACGTGACTATGCGATGCTTACTCTCTTTTTGAATTGCGGCTTACGTCTTTCGGAGCTTTGCAGCCTTGATTATAATCAAATCAAAAGCAACAACACAATTACAGTAGTCGGTAAGGGCAACAAAGAGCGCACGATTTACCTCAACGAAATGTGCATTGATGCGATTAACGGATATATGAAGGTTCGCCCGGTCGATGGTGTTAAGGATAAAAACGCACTCTTTTTGAGCGGCAGAAAAAGCCGAATAAGTCCCAAAACGGTTCAGCACGTTGTTGAAAAATTCCTTGAAAAATCGGGTCTGGGAAATCAAGGCTATTCAACGCATAAGCTCAGGCACACTGCCGCAACACTTATGTATCAGCAAGGCAATGTTGATGTTTTGCTTCTCAAGGAAATTCTCGGTCACGAAAATCTTGCCACAACCGAGATTTATACACATATTGTTGATGAGCAGCTCAAGGATGCGGTTGCCGCCAACCCCTTAAACAAAGCAAAATTAAAAAACAAACAGTCCGCCGAATAAATAGTTCAATGCTGTTTTTACGGCGGACGCCGCAACAATAAACACTAAATTTTTTATAAACGATTTATAATATGTTGTAAAGCTGTAGCTCGGCAGCTTTGCCTTTGAAATGCTTCCGACAATTAGCTGCGACATATTTATACTTTCACGGCAGCAAAGAATAACGGCAAGCAGGGTCAAAATACAATAAGGGTAAATCATTATAATGCAATAGCCAAAGCCCTTGAGATTGTACAGGCTATATTGATAAAAAGAAACACAGCCGATTATGTATCCGAGGCAAAGCGGCACTGCATTCGTTATAACCGTGCCGAAAACCGACAGACCGAGAAAAAATATAATCACAAAAAATACGCACGGAAAAATCATATAGTACAAAAGGCTTGTGCCGAGTGTTAGCCGATCACTGCTGAGGATAACGCTTGTAAAATAATCTGTTATTTTGAAATATAGACCACTCTCCCCTTTTCCGTCATAGCAGCCGATCACAATGCCTATAAGTGAAAAAATCAGCGGAAGAATTATTTTCCAATTTGACAATATTTCGCTGAATTTCAGGCTGTATTTGTGCAGATTAAGTGTTTTTTTGGTACCGATTACCGACATAGCTTGTCAACTCCTTTACTGTACAGATTATGCACCGGCAGTCAAAAAAATAACCAAGCCCTGCTCAAAAATAGAAAAGCTTCCTTTGCATAAGCAAGGGAAGCCTTTGTTATAATATTTGTTTTATTTTGTGCCGAAAATTCTGTCACCGGCATCACCGAGACCGGGTACGATGTAGCAATGCTCATTGAGCTTATCGTCAAGAGCCGCACAGTAAATATCAACATCCGGGTGAGCCTTCTGCAAAGCCTCAAGTCCTTCAGGGGCGGCGATAATTCCCATAAACTTGATTGATTTCGGATGTCTTTCTTTAATCATAGAGATGGCATCAATGGCCGAGCCGCCGGTTGCAAGCATCGGATCAAGAACGATTACGTCACGCTCTGCGATATCGACGGGAAGCTTGCAATAATACTCAACGGGCTTCAGGGTTTCGGGGTCACGGTACAGACCGATATGTCCGACACGGGCAGACGGAACAAGCGAGAGAACGCCGTCAACCATACCCAAACCTGCTCTGAGAATCGGAACAAAGGCGAGCTTTTTGCCCTCAAGACTGTGAGCAGTACACTTGCAGATAGGTGTTTCGATTTCTATCTCCTGAACAGGAAGATCTCTTGTTGCCTCATAACACTCAAGGGTTGCAATCTCACTTACGAGGGATCTGAAATCCTTGGACGAGGTGTTCTTATCCCTGAGGATGGAAAGCTTGTGCTGGATGAGAGGATGATTTGTAATGGTTACTGTTGACATATTTATACCTCCGAAATTTAAAATGTACCGTTTTCAATTGCCGTGATTTGTTCCACACGGCGCTGATGTCTTCCGCCCTCAAATTCGGTGGAAAGAAAAACATCAACCATTTCGCTTGCAAGACCTTTTCCGACAACTCTGCCGCCCATGCAAAGCACGTTGGCGTCGTTGTGCAGTCTTGTATATTTTGCACTGTAGTAATCCGAGCAGCACGCCGCACGAATACCCTTAACCTTGTTTGCGGCTATGCTGATTCCGATACCGGTGCCACAGCAAAGTATTCCGAGTGTGTCCTTGTCGGAGCTTTCGGTGATTTTTTTGCAGACCTCATATGCGATTTGAGCATAATCGACTGCCTCACCGAAAAAGGCTCCGCAATCCGTGATTTCATAGCCGCCAAGCTCCTCAAGATGCTTCTTGACAGCCTCCTTGAGCTCATAACCGCCGTGATCGGCTCCTATAATAATTTTCATCAGATTACACACCCTTTAGTTTTTTGTTTAACTCACGCTGCGCCTGAGGAAGTCTGAGATATTCGGGCACAAGTCGGGAGCTTTCTATGTAGCTGTTCGGCGTGTTCATAGCATCAAAGCATACTCCGACAGCCGATTGATATCGGTTGTTCTGATGTGCAATATGTATGCTATTGTCACCGTTTAAGCTATTATAGCATATTTCCGCACCGTCGCCAACAAGAATTTTTGTTTTTTCGTATTTTTTTAGCTTTGTTAACACATTTTCTATTGAATCGGCATTATCCTCGGTCAATCTTGTGATTTTTCCGTCGGTAATGTCGAAAAAAGCATTATAAACCTGGGAGCATCTCGCATCCATAACACAGCAGGCAATGCAATCAAGATCAATCAGATTATACGCCATCGAGGCAAGCGTTGAAGAACCGTAAACGGGGATTTTTTTCACAT
This sequence comes from uncultured Ruminococcus sp., assembly GCA_964472865.1. Taxonomy (GTDB): domain Bacteria; phylum Bacillota; class Clostridia; order Oscillospirales; family Acutalibacteraceae; genus CAG-488. Next base: position 4,716 of record CAYYLP010000009.1, read on the forward strand.
CGGCAAGCCCCTTTGCCGCCGCAACACCGATGCGAACACCCGTAAAAGAGCCGGGTCCCTTGTTGACGGCAATCAGCTCAATTTCATCAAGCGTGACATTTGAATTTTTCAAAAGCTCCTCAACCATGGGCATCAAGGTCTGCGAATGAGTTAAGCCTGTGTTGGTATAAAAAGAGCCGAGAATTTTTTCTCCGTCAGTTATTGCAACGGAAGCGGATTTTGCCGAGCTGTCTATTCCCAATATTTTCATCAAAGCTCTCCTTTGCTGATTTCGATTATTCTTTCATTTTCGTTTTCACCGTGTTCAAAGCTGACTCTTATGCAATTTTCGGGTAAGGCATTTTCGATATTTTCGCTCCATTCAACGGCAAGTATTCCGCCAAAATCAAGATAATCGAAAAAGCCCGTGGAATAAAGGTCGTCCCAGCTTTCAATTCGATACATATCAAAATGGTACAGCGTAGCGGCACTTCCCCGATATTCGTGAACAAGGGCAAAGGTGGGACTGCTGACCTCTTTTTCGTCAATGCCGAGCCCCTTTGCAAGACCGTGGGTAAAGGTAGTTTTGCCCATACCCATACAACCGAAGTAAGCCACAACATCGCCGCTTTTGAGCGTTTTGCCGAGCTTCTCTCCTATTTCGTGTGTTTCCCTAACGGAATGACTGATATATACAGACAAAATATCACCTCCGAAACATTATACCACATTTTTTCGTGTTGTAAAGTTTTGAAGATGATATTCATATGTCAAAATCTGAAATCACGCCTGTTTGAGGATTTTATTGCCTCAATATTTTGACGTGCAATCTCCTTGACCTTTTCTTTTGGTATTTTTTCAAGCTCACGGTCAATCATCTTAAAGCCTATATCACGGGTTTTGTCCGATGCGTAGTCAATAAGATATTCTGTAAGGGTCATAAGTGCATTCGGATGGCAGCAGTTGAGGATTTGACCGTTCTTGCAAAGGCTCATAAAGCGGTCACCGGTTCTGCCCTCGCGGTAGCAGGCTGTACAGAATGATGGAATATGCTCCATTTCCATAAGCCAACGGACAACCTCATCAAGTGTACGCTGGTCGGAAACGTCGAATTGCTCGGAATCGTGAGGACGCTCCTGCTCGCAATATCCGCCGACGGAGGTTCTTGAAGCGCCGCTTATCTGCGAAATACCGTAATCAAGCACCTTGCCCCTGACCGCTTCACTCTCACGGGTGGAAATAATCATACCTGTATACGGAACGGCAATACGGATGCAAGCGATGATTTTAGCGAACATATCGTCGGAAAGGCTGTTATCGAAAACATCGGGATCTATATCGTCAGCGTGCTTAACACGGGGAACGCTTATTGTGTGAGGACCGACACCGTGAACTGCCTCCAGATGCTCTGCGTGCATCAAAAGACCGGCAAATTCATATTTATAGCCCTCAAGACCGAACAGAACGCCGAGTCCGACATCATCAATGCCACCCTCCATAGCTCTGTCCATAGCCTCTGTGTGGTAATCGTAATCGTGCTTCGGTCCTGTGGGATGAAGCTCAAGATAGCTCTTTTTGTTGTAGGTTTCCTGGAAAAGGATGTAGGTTCCGATTCCTGCATCCTTGAGCTTTTTATAGTTTTCAACCGTTGTTGCGGCGATATTTACATTGACACGGCGAATATCTCCGTTTTTGTGATGAACGGAATAAATGGTGTTGATGCATTCAAGGATATATTCGATGGGATTGTTGACAGGATCCTCACCTGCTTCAATCGCAAGACGCTTGTGTCCCATATCCTGGAGGGCGATAACCTCGTTGCGTACTTCCTCTTGGGTGAGCTTTTTCCTTGCAATATGCTTGTTTTTCATATGATACGGACAGTAGACACAGCCGTTTACACAGTAATTGGAAAGATAAAGCGGAGCAAACATAACAATTCTGTTGCCGTAAAACGCAAGCTTAATCTCGTTAGCCAGCTTATACATTTCCTCAATTTTTTCGGGAATATCACAGGCAAGCAAAACGGATGCCTCACGATGAGTAAGACCTGCACAGGTCACACCGTTCTCCGTCTTTTGCGGACGTGCCTTTTCAAGCAAGGAGTCAATAAGCTCAACATTGTTCTTGTTTTGCTCGGCATATTCGATTGTTGCGAGGATTTCCGCATCGTTGATAAATTCCTCGGCTTTAAGTGATTTGGGATTGTAGATAGCCATAATTTTTTCCTTTCTTTAAGTCAGATAACTTTCTCTCAGATATTTTTCTGTAATATTATATCACACATATATTTATTGTCAAATAAAACTTGAAAAATAATCCGATAGCATATATAATAAATTTGTATGTATTTTGACTTTTTCGGAGGTTAAAGCGTGGGAAAAGTAATTTTTTGGATAAAGGATTTTATAAAAGGCACGGATAAGATTCTTCTCGGTCTCTGTGTCCTGCTTTCCGCTGTCGGAACGGTGATGGTTTACAGTGCAACAAGGGTTAATCTTACAGAGGGACAGCTTATTTCCCGTGATGCAAGAACTATGGTTTTGGCGGTTATGCTCGGTATTTTTATGGCACTCGTTATTTCGTATTTTGACTATGAGGCAGTCACTCGGCTTTGGCCGTTAATTGCAATTGTGTGTCTCGGTCTGATGCTTTCGCTGTTTTTCATCGGCAGCTCACCCGAGGGTCGTGACGATGCTATTTCATGGATTAAATTCGGCGGCTTTTATTTTCAACCGTCCGAGCTTTTGAAGATTGGATTTATTATTACCTTTTCGGTGCATCTTGATAATGTCAAGAGCGAGATTAACAAAATCAAAAATGTTATCCTGCTCGGTGTTCACGCAATGCTTGCAATAGGCTTGGTCGTGCTTACCGGCGATATGGGCTCAGCTCTCGTCTTTATGTTCATTACCGTAGGTATGCTTTTTATGGCAGGCTTACAGCTCCGATATTTTATTTTCGGTGCCGGTGCGGTTGCTCTGCTTGCACCGATTGCATGGTTTGAGGTTCTTTCGGATTTTCAAAAGCAGCGATTTATGGCAATTTATTCTCCCGATTCGTTGACAAAGGCAACCTACAACGAAATCATATTTCAGCAGGAGCGAGGAATGAACGCCATAAGCTCCGGAGGAGCCTTCGGAACAGGTCTTTTTAACGGAACATATACGCAGAACGGACTGGTGCCGGAAAGTGAAAACGATATGATTTTCAGCGTTGTCGGAGAAGAACTCGGATTTGCCGGCTGTATCGCCGTTTTGGGACTTTTGCTGGCGATTGCAATAAAAATCCTTATCACGGGCAAAAATGCCGTTTCAATCACCGGTAAGCTCATTTGCAGCGCTGTTTCGGTTATGATAATTACGCAGGTGCTTGTCAATGTCGGAATGTGTTTGAAGCTCCTCCCCGTTATAGGCATCACACTTCCGTTTATGAGTGCCGGTGGTTCATCGAACCTCTGTATTTATATTGCAATAGGTATGGTTTTGAGCGTTTACCGTTCATCGCAATTCAGAGAACCCGAGGAATATAAGCTTGGCAGAATTTATACATCGTATTCGGATTGATTTTTCAAAATTCCATAATAAATGCCGTGGAGCTATCCAAAAGATAACCTCACGGCTTTTTTACGCACAATGCTTTGATTTATAAAATTAATTATTGCCGAGCTTACGGAAAATTCAGCCTTTCATTTTTGCAAGCTCCCTATAGTCAATCAGCTTAAAGCCGAGAGCTTCAATATGCTGTCTTGTTTGAGGGTCCTTGAGAAGTCGGTATTCCCACTCACGTCGCTGCCAAACACCGGAAGCACCCTTTAAATCCTCCGTCGGCAGGGATGGGTGCATATAGGTTTCCGTTACCGCACCGTCGGGGAAGGTCTTGTAAAGCTCAAAGATATATTCCTTGAAATTATCATAGCTTTCCTTTTGCGGTCCGCTCCAATCGTTGGGGATAAGATAATCGGGAATTGCAACGTGAGCCTCCTTGGCCATCGAAACAACCTTGCCGAGAAGCCCGAGAACAACCTCCTTGTCAACCTGAATGTCAAGCATCGAATTGCCGAACTGCTCATCGGCAAGATTTGCGGGGAATCGGAACGGCAAGCCGTATTCCGCACAAGCCTTGAACGCAACATTCAAAAGCTCAAAGCGACCGGTTGCGATACCGTAAATTGAGCCCATATGATTATCAACGTGAGAGGGTGTTAAGCCAAGCTTTTTGAGGTGCTCTATTTGAGCCACCGCTTCGTTATAAACCTCGTCGAGGTCGGCGTGCTTTTCAAAATCATCACTTTCGTGGTGCATATAGCCGAATTCATCTCGGAGACTTTCGGTATTGTTGTGAGCTACGGGACCCCAACGGTAGCTTGACCACTCGTTGGTAAAAGTCCAATGAACACCGATGCAGAGCTCCGGATTTTCTTTTGCAAATTTAACGGCTTCCGGTGCCCACGGGCAGGGTGCCATAACAGTCGATGAGGTCAAAGCGCTCTGTGGGTCTTTAAGCAAATCAAAAATCGCTAAATTTGCACCTCTGAATGAGCCGAAATCATCGGCATTTATTATCATATATTTTGACATAATTTAAACCGCCTTTACTTATTTTTCTTAGCTTTTCTTTCTTCGATTTCGGCAACCATTTCACGTTGCTTCTTTTCGGTTATGTTGTAGAAAAGCATCGGGATGATTGTTCCGACCATACTGATTGCACCGGAAAGAATTAAAATATTCCAAAGCATCTGCTTTCCATCTGCCGTTATTGCCGGTGTTGCCTCCGGATTTATACCTGCCCAACTATATGAAAACACACCTACAAAAGCGCCGATTGCCATTCCAACCTTATTGATAAGAGTTTGCATTGCAAAGCAAATACCCTCGCCTCTCTCCCCTGTTTTCCATTCGAGAAAATCAACCGTATCGCCGATCATAGCGTAGGTGATAATGTTGTTGACACCTTGAGGAATTCCGAGCAGAACCAAGCCCACTGCATTGAAAACAAGCTTCCACGGAGCATCATAGCCGACGAAATACATCGCAAACATAACAACCGCACCGAGTATGTGAACATAGATATATGCCCATTTTTTTGTGAATTTCTTTGTCATCCACGGAACAAGCAGCGATGCGGCAAGACCACCCGGAACAATAAGAAGCGTTATCCAGCTAAACAGACCCTCATTGTTGAGAACATATTTTGAAAAATACAAGCCGCCCGTATATGTATAAACCATTCTTGCTCCGCCGAGAACACCGGAAGCGACAATCAAAAGAAGCTGCTTGTTTTTGAAAAGGAGCTTGAGATTATGACCGAGCGACGGAGGATTATCCGTTGAAGTGAATCGCTCTTTTGTGTTCTTAAAGCCGTAATAGAACATCGGAACAGCCAAAACAACAAGCACGGCAGCGCAGATAAAATAAGTCCATTTAAGTGTTTCGGCATTTTGCAAAATATACTGCGGCAAAACATTTCCGTCAGCATCCTTATATTTTGCCGTCACCGCCGAGGTTATTTGGGGAATACCGACCGTAACGATACCGGCACCGAGCGTGCAGGCAAGACGTGCAACGGTAAGAATGTTGCCACGCACCACCGTGTCGTTTGTCATACAGGTTGAAAGTCCCCAATACGGAACATCGGCAACCGTGTAAACCATTGACCAAATGACATAGATTACAGCAATGATAACAAATGAGCTTTTCTGCTTTGACTCCAAAAACGGCAAAAAGCAAAGCAAGGTTGTCACCGCTATCGGAATCGCCATCCATTTGAGATAAGGACGGCATTTGCCCCATTTTGTTCGGGTTCTGTCAACTATTGAGCCCATAATCGGGTCGTTGAGCGCATCGTAAATTCTGGTAAAAAGCATTAGGAACGCAACAGCCATTGCGCCCGACATACTTTTGAAAATCGTGCCCTTTTCGACAGCACCGAAAAGCAATGCATCCGTCATAAAAACGGTTAAAAACGAGCCAATTACATTGCAAATTAGATTTTGACCGAAGCCGGCAACGCTGTATGCAATCGCCTCCTTGGGCTGAACACCTTTATCCGGATTTGTACCGAAAACAGAATGTAAAAAATTCATCTTTTCCAATTAAATACCCTCTTTCGGAATTTACTTACTTTTATATTTTAACATATTGCACTACTAATTGTAAATTAAAAAATAAAAAACCTACGTTTCTCACAAAAAACAGGTAGGTTTTTTATTATATATCACTATAACTTTATTCAAGCTTTGATTTAATTGCTTCGTAAATTTCAATAATTTTAAATCGAATTTCATATTTTGGATTTTTTTCGACAAGCTCAAGCTCATTTGAGGAAAAAATATTGCACAGCTCATCTCTTTTATCCGCAGCGGGAACGCACATCGGTGGAAACATCACGCACCACCAGTTATGACCCTCGCCGCTTCCGATAACAACCCTCAGTGCAAGATATTTTCCTGCCGGAAGTGTAATGCTCTCATAGCTTCTTGTTGTAAAATACTCCTCGGAAAGAGTAATTTTTACATCGTAATCAAAGCCGTTGCTATGCACAAAATCCTTTGCGGAGCTTTCGAGTTCAGTGAGCCTCGGTTCGATTTTTTCAACGGCATTTTCCATATTCACGCTGCCGTCAAAAATACCCTTGCCCTGCGTTAGAATATGATCCCGAAGCCGAAGCTTTAAATTCTGATCAACGGCGGAATCGGAATTTGCAATAATATGAAGTCTAAGCACGTCGGAGCGAATTTCACGGGAGGTTTCCGCAAAAGAGCACACCGAAAAAATCAACGCAACAACCAAACCGACACAGACAGAAATTTTAATTCTTTTGATAAAAGTCATACAGTCAACTCCCTTGCTTGTTACCTAAAGAGTTGACTGTATTTTTTAAGCTTATTCATAAATTTCCAAAATTTTACTGAGCTTTTCTTTTAATGCCGTTATGAGCGATTGTGGTTGAATAACCCTTACATTGTCTCCAAACTGTAAAATCCAGTTTACAAGTCCCTCACTCATTTCAACCTCGGCGTGGAGAAGATATTCACCGTTTTCGCCAAGCTTTATGGGAACTTTTTCACCGAATTTTTCAATCATTTCGTCGAGCACGACCTTTGAAAAGGCTAAAACAATGTTATCCGGCTCACCCGAATACATATTGAAAAGTCGATTCGAGTAATCCGCAACATCAAAACGCTCGGTGTACGGAGAAACCTTTGAAAACGGCTTGACGGGAATATTTATCTCCCTGGGCTCGGTGATTCTGTCTAACCTGAGATGCATCAAATTGGAATACTTATTGTTGTTGCAGATAAGATAATAGTGGTCGTTTGACCAAAGCATTGCGTAGGGATTAACCAAGAAGGTTTTACCCTCGTTGCGAACAAGATAATTTCCTTCGATCGTCCTTTTTGCATAATTGAGCATAACCTGCTTTTTGGTTTTTATCGCCTTATCGAGAATTTTGATAATCTCGTAAAGGTCCTCATTTTCGGTCTTATGGCTTCCGTCAATATAGATTTGCTCTCGCAGCTCCTCCTCTTGATATTCGCTGACAAGACCACCGATTTTGTAAATCAAGCTTTTGGTATTTTTTTCGGATATAAAATTTGCGGCTCTGACGGCATCCGTCAAAAGGCGAACCTCTGCCACATTAAATTTTCCGCTGCGTAAATAATATCCTCGATTTGCCTTTGCACGGGTATTGACAATATCCATTCCGAACTCTCTGAGGTCGTCAATATCACGATAAATGGATTTACGCTCGCAATGTATGCCGTAATTTTCGAGAAGTCCGACAAGCTCAACTGCCGAATAGGTGTGATTCTCATCGGTTTGCCTGTTGAAAATTTCCGCCAAAAAGAGCAGTCTTAAATTCTGATCACCGTTATTCATCAGCCACACCTCGAAGCTTCATATTAATCCTCTTGACCGTTTCGGCATCCGGCTTCAAAAGCTCTCTGTCATAGGTATAGATTCCGTTAACCTCAAACTCAACGTCACTGACCTGAGTGTAAACACAAGCGGACAGACCTCGCTTTAAGCCCGGAATAATCTGATGCTCGTAAAGCCTTTTATATGCCTTGGTCAAGCTTTTTTTGGTTTTAAACATCACATAGCCAAAGCTTTTGCGTCTGTTCCAAACATGACCCTCAACAATTCGGCTGTAGCCGCCGAATTCGCTGAGAACCGTCGGTCTGCCGTCGTTTTTAGGGGTGATGAACGGAAGTATGTATTGATGTATGCTTTTCAGCTCGGGTCCCTTTTGATCATGCCAGCCGCTTGCATGGTCAACGATTCTTGTCGGATCGGTGCTTTTGACGTTTTCTGCAATTCTTTTGGCATCGAACTGCCCCCACGCCTCGTTAAACGGCACCCAACAGCCGATTGATGTGCAATTATAAAGATGCTCCACCGTGTCGTAAACGGCTTTTTCGTGCTCACGGCGACATTCCTCACTGTCAACACCGAAAAGAGCGTAGTGATTGTCCTTGATACCTCTGATAAAGATATTTGGAAGAACGCCGACCAAAAGCATATCAATACTTTTTGCGCCGCAGACCATATCCTGCCAGACTATCATTCCCAAACGGTCACAGTGATAATACCAACGGCGTGATTCAATCTTTATATGCTTTCTGAGCATATTGAAGCCGAGCTCCTTCATTGATTTAATGTCAAAAATCATCGCTTCATCGCACGGAGGTGTCATACCGCCATCCGGCCAATAGCCCTGGTCAAGCAGACCGGTTTGAAAATAAGGCTTATTGTTGAAATAAAGACGCGGAACAGCTTTTTCGTCATAGCCTATACTGAACTTTCTCATTCCGAAATAGCTTGTGACAACATCGACGATTTTACCGTCACCGTCGCAAAGGGCGATAATCAAATCGTAAAGGAAGGGGTCCGCAGGACTCCAAGGATGAACCTCGGAAAGCTTGATGCTTTGATCCGTTTCGATTTTACCCGTAAAAATAAATTTATCTTCCTTTTTTATAATTGCACGTAAAATATAATCCGATTTAGCGCTCAAATCCGTTTCGATTCGTATTTCGGAGCTGTCCAAATCCGGAGTTAATTTAATGCTTTCAATATGCGCCTCGTTGACGGGCTCAAGCCAAACCGTCTGCCAGATTCCGCTTGTGGCGGTGTACCAAAAGCCGGTGCTTTTTCTAACCTGCTTGCCTCTGTCCTGCCAGGAGGTCTCCGTAGGGTCATAGACACGCACAACAAGCTCGTTATAGCCATCACAGATAAAATCGGTTATATCAAAGCTAAACGGCAAATATCCGCCCTGATGAGTGCCTACAGCCTTGCCGTTGACATAAACCATACAGCGCCAGTCAACCGCCTCAAAGTGTAAAATTGTTCTTTTATCCTTAAAGCAGTCGTCAAGAATAAATCTTTTTTTGTACCATATGTAATTTTCCGGCTCAATTGTTTTGCCTATTCCGGAAAGATAGCTTTCCGGTGCAAAGGGCACAATAATTTTTTCGTCGAAGCTTTCCGGAATTTCATCAACTCTGTCGGTAATTGTAAAATCAAATTCGCCGTTGAGACATTGCCAGTCTTGACGCACAAGCTGCGGTCGAGGATACTCGCAAAGAGGTTTTTCGATATCAACCCAATCCGTCCAACGTGTTTTTAAGACGTTCATTATTGCTCACTCCCCGTTTTTATAAAGCCTTCCAACTCATCAAGCAACCAATTCTGAGCCTGCTCAATTCCATTGATTGAAGCTTCAAACTCTTGCGTATGAAGCTTTTCCTTTTCGGTTTCATCATAGCATTTGTTGCCGATATAATATAACGCATTTAATGCTTTTTCATCGTTTTCGTCCTTATCAATCCAAACACGGTAGCGAAATTCATCACCGCACAGGCAGCCCTTGTAGGGCTGTGTACCGTAAGAGCCGGTGTAGGTATTTCCCTTTCCGCCAAGGTTCATCAAGCCTATGAACCATTCGTAGGACGGTAATTTAATCAGAGCCTTCATGTGCAAGCTTACTCCTCAAATCAAAAATTTTTCTCCAAATTACAATGCAAATGCAAAGCTTTTTTCTCAATAATCCGTGCAGAACCTTATCGTATGTGCATTTAAATTCGGAATAATTTTCGGCAATATAATTTTTGTAAAACAGCTCATCATTCAAAACCTTTTTAATGTATTTTTTTGCCGTAAAAAAGTCACTGTAGGAGCTTTCGGAATTAATCGAGCAAATTGAATCGTAAACGAAATTTCCGCGCAGACAGCCGTACATTTCCTCAAAAAAATCGTATGACTTGAAATATTCGCATTGCCATTCAAAAATATTTTTATAAACCTCGTAGCTGCTTTTAACAACAAAGGTAGCATTGTTCGGATTGATATTGTAAAAATACAGTGCTTCATCCAAGAAATAAAAATCTTTGCAATGGTTGAGGTATTCAAAAACAAACATCATATCCTCGGCATATTTTACCCCAACGGGAAAGGTGATGTTGTTCTTTAAAACAAGGCTGCGCTTGTAGAGCTTGTTCCAGCAGGTGTAAAACTCCTTGTGAATGATTTTTTTGTAAAAATCCAAATTAAATTCGGCTTGCTTGTATCTGCCGGAGCTGAAAACACCGGAAAGGCTGTGACCGCAAGCCTCCTCGGTAAAATAATCACAGCAAACCAGGTCGCAAGCTCCGTGCTCAAGGAGCTTTTCGAGAAAGCTTTCGTCATAAGCATCATCACTGTCAAGGAAAGCGAGGTACTCCCCTCTTGCGTGTGCAATACCCGTATTTCTTGCGGCGGAAACACCGGCATTTTTACAATGCAGGGTGATAATATTTGAGAATTTATTTGAATATAGATCGCAAATTTTTCCGGAATCATCAGTCGAGCCGTCATCAACCAATATGAGCTCCAGCTCGTTGAAAACAGTTTGTCGAGCTACAGATTCAATTGCCTTGGAAAGAAACCGTTCGCCGTTATATACGGGAATAATTACGGAAATTTTCGGAGTCATTTTCAACCCTCGTCCTTTTTAAAAATCTTTTGGAAAAATCCCTTGAGTCCGCTTGATGAGCTGTTCTCTGCGGATGCAGCACTCTCACTCTGTGAAGATTGCGAGAGAGTCGATTTCTTTACGCTGTCAAGCTTGAAAACGAACATAACGCTTGATGACATCGACGAAGCCTTTTTTGTAAAAATCGTATAGCTTTTGCCGAGCTCAAGCCAAGCCGTCATTTTTGCGGAAAGTGCATTTGCATCAACACCGGCAAGTGAGGAAATTCCGTCCGTAGCAATGGAATCCTTCAAGCTTGAAAGCGTTGAATCAATCGAGGAAATTGCATTTGTATCCGACAAGGACTTCAAGGCATTGATAAGCTCCCGGTTATCCTCCACTGCCTTTTGCAGCTCGGAGAGAGTTGAAACGGTTTTGGGAAGATTTTCAATCGCCTTTTGCACCTGAGGGTCATTTAGCTCGGTGGACATTTCTTTAAGAAGCTCCAAGCCTTGATTTATTGTTTCCGCACTTGCCTCATCACCGAAAATGCTGTTGATTATTCCCAAAGCATCCTCAAGACCGTCAAAATCTGCCGTGCGAATGTATTCGACAAGAATTTGAATTTTGGCGATATTTTCGGGAGTTGTGTATTTGTTGAGAACATCAATCAAAGCCTTGTTGTCGTCATAAAGCGTGGATGCCTGATTGACAAGTGAGGTAAGATTATTAATTTTGTTCGGGTCAGAGGAAAGAGTATCCATCAGCTTTGTTGCATCAATTTTTTCCAAGCTTTTTTGAACGTTTTGAAGCTTTTTAAGATTATCTCTCAAACCGTCAACGGAATCGGTGATATCGTTAAGTCCGATATCAAGCGAAGCAATCGGAATTGCCGAGAACATAAAGTTGCCGATTTCAAAATCGTTTACATCAGCGGAAATAATAAAGGTATCGTTAAATTTATAGGAGGAGTCCCCGTTCGATTGAAGCTCGGAAAGACCGAGGCTTTCATTGATTCCGGGGAAGCCGGCAAAGACGGCGTACTGCGTATTTCCGCTTCCGATAAGCTTACCGTTTTCAACGGCAATATTGCTGAATTTAAGCTCACTCAAGGAAACTCCGCCGACTACAACCATCGGGTTGTACATCGTCATCTCAACGCCGCTTACTCTGACGGAATATGCATCCGTATTTTTTACTTTAACGGTAATTTGAACCTTTCCGCTTTGACCGACAAGCTCCTGCGGAGTAACGGCGACACCGTTGAGAGCATACGAAACATCAAATTGCAGCGGAAGCTGACCGCTGTAATCACCCTGATAATAAAGGTCGGTCGAGCTCATATGCCAGCGAAGGCTGTTGCCGTTAATGTCGGGCTTGGAATCATCCTTTACATTGACAACAGAAGAAAGATTTGTAACATCGTCAACATATACTCCGACCTGCGGAACGTGAATCCAATCGCTGACCTTAACGCTTTTTTGTGCCCCGGTGTTGTCGAGATTGACGTAAACCGTTTCGCTTTTTTTGGCATAGGTAGCCGGAACACTGTACCTGACGGTTTGGCTTTCGTTCTCCTGCTCGCTTGATAACGGAGCGTCGGAGCAGGCACAAAGGAAAAGCATTGAAGCGGAAAGAAAAGCACATATTACTCTTTTAATTTTTTTCATATTATTCATCCTCATCAGTAAAAGAAAATTCCGTGAATTCATTTTCATAGCCTTGCGGCTCGGATATCGGCTCATATTTAGGTTCGCTGACGGTCTCAGCTTTCGGCTTCACCTTGATATTTTTTGATACGGTTTTTTCGCATATCAAAAGTATCGGAGCCACAAACAAAACAATTATCAACGCACTGATTATTGAGCCTCTTGCAAGCAGGGCACAAAGAGATTTGACAATGGAAATGCTGCAAATCAAATACACGCCGAAGGTTGCAAAGAAGAACAATGCCGCACTTTGGAAAATCGAAAGACAGGCCTCGTTTGCCGCTTTTCGCATTGCACGATTCTTTTCAATGCCGTTGGAAAGCTCCTCACGGAATCTCGTTGTGAGCAAAATCGCATAGTCAACGGTTGCGCCGAGCTGGATGCATGATATTACCGTTGGTGCAATAAACGAAATTTGAGAGCCCATCAGTGTCGATATTCCCTCGTTAATCCAAATCGCAACCTCAATTCCGAGTATCAGAATAACGGGTATTGTTACCGACTTGAATACGAATGCAATTACAATGAAAACCGCAAGGATTGATATTGCGCTTGTAACCGTAAAATCGACCTTGGTGGTTTTGATAAGGTCCTTATAAAGAGCGCCCTCACCCGTGATATATCCGAAATGCTCACCGTCCGCATATTGGTGTATAATATCCTCAATTTCCTCGACCTGTGCGTTTGATTCATCTGTAGATGCCTCGTAGATTGAATTGACAAGCATCACCTGACAGCCGTTCTTTTTCACGATATTAATTATTTCATCCGGTATTATCATATCCGGTATTGAGGTTCCCACAAATTTATCGTAGGCAAGCATACTGCTGACGCCCGAAACCTTTTCGATTTCGTTTTCCATTTTTACAAGGTCTTGAGCGGGAATGGAATCGTCGATAATTATAAAATGCGAGGTGGTCATATTGAATTTATCTTTGAGAATCGACGTTCCCACTGTCGTTATCGAATCCTCCGGAAGCTGCGAGTTGAGATTGTAATATTCCTCAACATTGTTTGCAAGGATAAACGATGGGATAATGATTATCAAAAATATTACCGCAAAGACTTTCTTCTTTTTAAGAGTAAAATCAACAAAATTTGTAAAGCCGGGCGTAAAGGCCTTGTGCCTGTGGCGGTTTATTGCATCATCAAAAACAAGCAGGAATGCCGGAAGAATAATCACAACCGAGAGTACGCCGATAACAACGCCCTTTGCCATAACAATTCCGATATTCATTCCGAGTGTAAGCTGCATAAAGCAAAGTGCAAGGAAGCCGAAAAGGGTTGTCAATGAGCTTCCGGAAAGTGAAAGCAGAGTACCTTCAAGACTTTTTGACATCGCCTGCTCCTTGGAAAGACAATGCTTGCGCTCCTCGTTGTATCTGTTGACCAAAAAGATGGAATAATCTATCGTTACGCCAAGCTGTAGGATTGCCGCAATTGATTGTGTAATATAGGAAACATCCATAAAGAAATTCGTTCCCATATTGTAAACGACGGCAATGGCGATAACCGCAATAATTATAAGCGGCACAACAAGAGATTCCATTGTGAGCATCAGCGTTGCAAGAACAAGAAAAACGGCAACGGCAATATAAAGCGGTGTCTCTCTGTCTGTCATATTCTTTGTGTCGGCGTTCATTGCAGAAATTCCGCTGAGGTATGCATCCTCCGGCAAAACAGCCTTGATTTTGTTGACGGCATTAATAATATCCTTTGAAGAAGCACTTTCATCGTAGCTGACAAACATCATTGTGTAGTCGCCGTCGCTGCTGTAAAAAACATTACGCAAATCATCGGGCAAAATATCTCCCGGAATGCTCGAATCAATAATGTTATCCGACCAAAGAACCGCAGAAACATTTTCAATTTCAGCGATGCTTTTTTTTAGCTCCATAACAGTGTTTGGGGAATACTCAATACCATTATCATCAACCGTTTTGACCAGAACAATCGTAAGAGAGCTTCCGTTAAAGCTTTCCTCCAAAATCTGCTCACCCTTAACCGAATCGAGCTTTGCGGGCAAATAGGTTAAAAGATCGTAGTTTACATTTGTCAAAGCAAAGCTGATTATTGTCGGAATAAGCAGCAAAAGTGCTATTAAAATTATTCGCTTGGGTTTATTAATTATAAAATCGGAAATTTTTTTCATAATAAGCTCCTTTTGAAAACACCGAAATCATTTGGTATTTCAAGGTCCGAAAAGATTTGTAACGGCAACGGCATAGACAATCAAGCCAACAACAATTACACTGCCGAGAGCCAGAATAAGCGTCTTTATTTTTTCGTATTCGTCCGCACTGAAAATGTAGCGAAGCACGGAGGTGAATTTTTTGCCGAAAAGGTCAAAATAGCTGATAGTATAGGTCTCAAATTCCGAGGTGTTGTTTTCATCAATAACAAAAACACGAACTCCCCTTGAAATCATATTTCCGTAGCTTCTGAAAGAGGCGCCGGGTGTTTGAATGATGTTAACTCCGTCAAGCTTTCCGGTAAAGGAATTCATATGGTCGTGACCGAAAACGATTCCGCATACATCGCCGCATTTTTTCAATGCCTTTAGCTGACCGTGATCGGCTTCCTTGTTTTTTTCTATTTCAAAGGCAAAGCCCTTTGCCTTGCCCTTGTCAAGGCGGACATATTCATCCTCTGAAATTTTTATTGCACCGCTGTCATCGGCATTACATTTTTCGTAAAGCTCGGAAATCTCTCCGATCGGGATATGTTGGAACATCAGCGACATAACCGGACCGTTGTTTTCCAGCCTCAGCTGACGGCTTTTATTTTCGTACCATTCAATGGTTTCCGGCTGAACTCTGCTGAAAACGGGCTTACCGTTTTCGTCTGAGCCTGCCGAATCCAGCATCCAAAGGTTATATTTCATTTTATCGCTGTCGGATGCCAAAATCGGTATGCAATAGGTATCACATTCAACGCTGTCATCCTCGGTGTTGTAGGGTACACAGTATTGATATTTGCCGTAAATTTCCGCCTGCTCCTTTTTTGAAATTATGTTCATATCGTCATGGTTGCCGTAAATAAAGGCGAACGGAATTTTTCTTTTTTCAATCGGGTCAAGCACAAGACCGAGCGCCTTACTCATTCTTTTGAGAAGACCTTTTTTGGTTTTTACGTTTTTTCTCTTACCGATAGGCGCATCATCCAGATGATTTCCGAGAATATTGTCACCGGTGAGAACAACAAGGTCGGGCTTGACCTTATCGTAGGCACGGTTGAGCATTTTAAACATTGCCTTTCTCGGTATATGCATATCCTGGGCATCGCTGACCTGGAGAATGGTGAATTTCCCGTTCTTGTTAAACCTGAGCGATTTGCTGTACATATTTTCACTCCGTCCGAAAAAATAAGCTTAATTACAATTATTTTATCATATATACGCCATCTTTGCAAGAAAAAAGCCGCCAAAATGGCGGCAAAAGAGTATATTTTACAATTATGTAATATTGTTTTCCTTTTTGATACCGAAAATCAGCCTGAGAATACCTCCGAAAAATTTCGGCTTTTCAATCATAATTACCTTCATAAAATACCTCCGTTATTTGCAAATGATGATGCCGAGAATTATGACAGCGACGGAGAGCACGGCAACAATCAGCGATTTCGGAAAAATCATGGCAACAATCATACCGAGTCCGAAGGCGGAAAAATAGTAACCGAACTTGTAGCAACGTCTGCCCCTTCTCATCTCAACACCACCACAGCATTTTTAATACTATACTATGCCGCAAAGGAGGATGTGTTACAGTTGCCAATCCTTGATATCCTTGACCTCGTTAAACATTGTGCGATAGCTTTCGTAACGGGAGCTCGGAATTTTACCGTTTGAAACAGCCTCGGTAATGCTACAGCCCTTGTCATTGATATGAACACAGGTTGAAAACTTACATTTGCCGAAATACGGCTCAAATTCCGGAAAGCAAAACGCAAGCTCATCCTTTTTGATAAGGTCGTTTGTATCAAAATCGAGCGAGGAAAAGCCGGGAGTATCGGCAATATAACCGTTGTCGATTTTGAATAGCTCAACCTGTCGGGTTGTGTGCCTTCCTCTGCCGAGCTTTGTGCTGATTTCTCCGGTCGCAAGCTGCAAATTCGGAGCAATGCGGTTAAGCAAGGAGGATTTACCGACACCTGAATTGCCGGTAAATACACTGATTGAATTTTTCAACGCTTCACGGACAGGTTCAATACCGCTTCCGTTTTCATTGGAAACAGCATACGCCTCAAAGCCGACACTGCGGTATATTTCGACAAGCTCATCAGAGCTTTTGAGGTCATCCTTGGTAAAAACAAGGATGGGCTTTACGTCCTTATAAATTGCAACGGCGGTCAGCCTGTCAGTTAAAAGCAAATTTGGCTTGGGCTCGCATACCGAGGACACAATAACCAGCTTATCGACATTTGCAATCGGAGGACGAACAAAGGAATTTTTTCTTTCTTTTATTTCATCAATTGAATTTTTGCCGTTAGCATCGGTTGAAATAACAACTCGGTCGCCGGCAAGCGGAGTGATTTTCTCCTTACGAAAAATTCCTCTTGCCTTACATTCGTATATTTGACCGTCAGCGGTCTCTACATAGTAGAAACCGCCGATTCCTTTAAGTATAATTCCGTCAATTGTCACTGTTATCACCAAAGGTTAAGCTTATTTCTTTATCAAGAGAAACCTTGACGCCTGCCGAGGGCTCCTGCTGAGTGACCTTTCCGTTTACGGAGTCACCGGCGGCAACGGTTACATTTTTAAAGCCCATTGCCTCAAGAACGCTGATGGCTCTTGTGTAGGAATAGCCGATAACGTACGGGACAGTGGCATCTGTGGGCTCGGTCGGCTTGGTATCCTCAATATATTCGTAGGTGGTTATGTTGCTGATAGCAACCGGAGAAGACGTGAAGTTGATGTTGCATTTGTAAATCAGCTTACCGTCAACAAAGAATTTGAATACAGAGGTTGTTTCGGAGCCTTTGACCTTTACCTCGACCTCCGAGCCGTTCAGCTTGAGATATTCGGTGAAAACGGTTGTATCGTCAAGCGTTGCCGTAACATTGCCCTGACCGTCGTATACCGGAAGCACAATTGAAACAGTAACATCTTGTTCAACAAGCTTGCCCTTGCTGACCGTTATCACAACATTTGAATTTTTCGGGATTTTTGAGCCCTTGAAGGTGTTTGTAATAACGTAACCGTTTGCTATTGAATCGTTATATTCATAGCTTGCAGTCACGGTAAAGCCCGAAGCAGTCAATACCTTTTTGGCGCTTGCCTCGTCGAGCTTTGAAACATCGGGAACAATAACAAGTGTTTCCTTTGTTTCGTCATACGAAACATATTCAAGTGTAATGAGCGAATTTGCCGTCACTCTGTTGCCGCCCTTGGGACTGATGTTGACAACAGTTCCGGCAGGTATGCCCGGATATTCCTCCTGCTTGACCTCCTTTTCCTTTAGCTTAAAGCCGAGAGCATTAAGCTTGGTAACAGCGGAAACATAATCCGTTCCGATCAAATCATCCGGAATTTCCACAAGCTCGGAATTGGTTGCGATAACAAGAGCGATTTTTGTTTTATCGGGGTCAATCTTTGTTCCCTTATCGGGGGTTTGAGAAACAATTTGATTCGGAGTTACGGAGGGGTCGATTTTTTCCGTTACTTCAAATACAAAGTCGGGGTATCTTGCCTCAAACTCCTCCTCGTCGTAAATTGTTCCGACAAAGCCGGGAACCTTGACATTTGCGTTGCCCGAAAAATATCCGAGCTTAAACATAATGCCGAAGGCAACACCCAAAACAACAACAAGACCGACAATTACTCCTATCAAAATCGGGATAGTTCTGTTTTTGATAATCGGCTCGTTCTCATCGGACTCATCCGTTTCCAATTCGGCTTTTGAAAACTTGCCCGTGACATTCGGAATATATTTTGTGGGCTCGGTATTGCTATAGGAATATTCAAACTGTATTGAAGGATTTCTCCTGAATTCCTCCAAATCAAGCAGCATTTCCGCTGCCGACTGATATCTGTCATTTACATTCTTTTGCATCGCCTTGAGGACGATTTGCTCAAGACCGACCGGAATCGACGGATTAATTTCTCTGGGCTTTACCGGGTCGGTTTGAAGCTGCATAATCGCAACGGAAACCGTATTGTCCGATTCAAACGGAAGCTTGCCGGTGAGCATTTCGTATAGCATTACGCCAACGGAATAAATATCCGCTTTATCGTCCGTAATATCTCCCCTCGCCTGCTCGGGACTGATATAGTGGACAGAGCCTATGGTGGAATCGGTCATAGTGCGTGTATCGCTTCTTGAAAATCTCGCAATGCCGAAATCCGTCACCTTTATTGCACCGTTTTCGAGCAGCATTATATTCTGCGGCTTGATGTCGCGGTGAACAATGCCCTTATCGTGGGCGTGCTGGAGAGCGCGAAGTATCTGCGTTACAAAGAAAACTGCCTCCTTGTAATTGATAACGCCCTGCTGTCTGATATATTCCTCCAGAGAAATACCATCAACACATTCCATAACGATGTACTGAATTTTGTCTCCGTAATTGACATCATAGACCTTGACAATATTCGGATGAGAGAGCACGGCAATAGCCTTCGATTCGTTTTTGAAGCGGCGGATAAATTCCTCGTTTGCAAGAAATTCCTCCTTGAGAATTTTAACGGCAACAATTCTGTCATCAATATTGTCATATGCCTTGTAAACGACAGCCATACCGCCTACGCCGATTATTTCACGAATTTCATACCGTCCGCCCAGCTTTTTTCCAACATAATTTTCCATAAAATTATTCCCTTCTAATAAGCGTGGATTAAGTTTCCTCAAATTTTAATACTACCAGTAAAATTTATTCGCTTAACGTCACAACAGTTACGTTGTCACCGCCGCCGTTTTCATTTGCAAGCTCTACAAGCTTTTCGGCTATCATATAACTGTCCTCTGACCTGCACATTTCAAAAATCACGTCGTCATCAACAAAATTTGTAAGACCGTCGGTGCAAAGAAGAACAATATCATTTTCCTCAAGCTGCTCCTGAGAAAAATCTATACGAACCTCTGAATCAACACCCAAGGCACGGGTTATAACATTTTTTTTTGGATGGTCCTTTGCCTCCTGCGGAGAAAGCTCGCCGTTGTCAATCATAAGCTGCACAACGGAGTGATCCGTCGTAGCCTGAAAAACGCCGCCCTCGGAAATAACATAGGCTCTGGAATCACCGACATGAGCAATATACAGAGTATCGGAGCTTCTGATTGCCAAAACAACCGTCGTACCCATTCCATGAAGCTCGTCATTGTTTTTTGCCATTGAGTAAAGTGTTACGTTTGCCGCTTCAACACTGGATATGAGCAGGTGCTTTATCGTGTTATCGTTCATACCCGTGTGATAGCTTGATTTCAGCTTTTCGGAAATAACTCTGACTGCGGCCTCACTTGCAATATTTCCGCCGTTTGCACCGCCCATTCCATCGCAAACAACGGCCCATGAAACCTCCGAATTGAGATCCCCTGCGGCGTAGGCATCCTGATTTTCCGTACGCTGACGACCTACATCCGTTTTAGCCGATATCTTCATATATTTCCCTCCGTTTTCTTTTTCTCTTTGATATGTCTGCTGCGAAGCTGTCCGCACGAAGCATCAATATCAGAGCCGAGACTGCGCCTTACGGTCGCATTTATGCCTCTTGAATTTAATATTTCAATAAAACGCTCCTGTCTTTCGACGGTACTGCGTTTATGCTTGCTTTCGGTTATTTCATTGGCGGGAATAAGATTGACATGACAAAGCATTCCCTTCAAAAGTGTGGCAAGCTCATATGCACAGCGGTCGCTGTCGTTAACATCCTTTATCATAGCGTATTCAAATGAAATTCGCCTTGATGTTGCCTTTGTATACTTGCGGCAGGCTGTCATAAGCTCCTCAATAGGATATTTTTTATTTATCGGCATAACCCTTGAACGCATTTCGTTGTTTGGTGCGTGGAGTGAAACGGAAAGAGTTAGCTGCAAATGTCTATCCATAAGCTCATATATTTTGGGAACAATTCCGCAGGTTGAAAGCGAAATATTTCTTATGGAAAGATTGAGTCCGTTTTCATCACCGATGAGCTCCAAAAAGCGCATGGCATTATCAAAATTATCAAGCGGCTCGCCCATTCCCATCATTACAATATGCGAAATGCGGATATTCATATCACGCTGAGCCGCATGAATTTGTCCGAGCATTTCCGAGGGCAAAAGACTTCTGACGCAGCCGCTTTTGGTTGATGCGCAGAAAACACAGCCCATTTTACAGCCAACCTGCGAAGAAATACAGAGTGTGTAGCCGTATTTATATTTCATAAGCACGGATTCAATAAAGCTTCCGTCATTGAGTCTGAAAAGATATTTTACCGTTCCGTCGATTTTTGAAGTCTGCTTCAACTCAATATCGCAACGGCTGATCGGATATTGTTTACCGAGCTTATCTCTCAGCTCCTTGGATAAATTTGTCATCTCGGAATAATCCATAGCTCCGTATACCTGTAGCCACCGGTAAAGCTGTTTTGCTCTGAATTTCGGTTGACCCAGTGTAGCCATAACATTTTCAATTTCCGAGAGTGTCATTGACTTAATGTCAATTTCCTGCAAAGAAACACATCCTTAATTTAAACCTCGATACGGCGTATACCCGAAACAAAAAATCCGTCACAGCCGTGAATATGCGGCATCAATGTGAGATAATCCGTATCGTCACCGTATCTTTTTATATTTCCGAGCACACGAATACTTTCAAAATTCGGATGCTCATTAAGAAACTTTTCGACAATTTTCTCGTTTTCATTAGGGTTAAGAGAGCAGGTCGAATATATTAAAGTACCGCCGACCTTTAGATATCGGCTTGATGTACACAGTATAGAATACTGCAAATCGCTCAAATTGTCAACTTCCTCGGCTTTTTTGTACCTGATTTCGGGCTTTTTGCGTATAACTCCGAGTCCCGAGCAGGGTACGTCGCAAAGAATTTTATCCGCCTGAGGTAAATCGGGATTGAATTTTGAGCCGTCGTTGACAAGCGCCTTTATATTTGTTATTCCGAGCCTTTCCGCACCATCCTTTATCAATTTCAGTCGGTGCTCATATACGTCACAGGAAATAAGATTTCCGCTGTTATTCATAAGCTGAGCCAAGGTAAAGCTTTTGCCTCCCGGTGCCGCACAAATATCAAGCACCGTGTCATCCTTGTCCGGCGAAACCGCCTCACAGCAAAGCTTTGAGGAGATATCCTGAACGTGAAAATAGCCCTTTTTAAAGCAATCTGTTTTATGTATTGCACCGGAGCCCTCGGCAATGAGTGAATTTTCGGCAAGCTTGCTTTTTTGACAGCAAAAGCCCTCTCGCATAAGCTCCTCACACAGCTCATCGGCAGTGATTTTTAAAGTATTTACACTCAAATCCGTTTCCGTTGAGCCGAACGATGCCTCCAACAGCTTTTCGGCATTTTCTTGACCGTAGCTTTCGCACCAAAGCTTGCACAGCCATTCGGGAGCGGAGTATTTTACCGACATACCGCCGTCATCCTTCAAGCCATTCAAGGAAATTTTTCTCAAAACCGCATTTACCAGACCCGATGCGAAAGCCGCCTTATTGCTTTTTACAAGCTTAACGCTTTCGTTAACCGCCGCAGAGGTAGGAACCCTTTCCATAAAAAGAATTTGATAAGCTCCCATTCGCAGAGCAGTCAAAACCTCCGGCTTCAGCTTTTTCAGCGGTTGCGAAAGATAAAGAGAAAGATTGTAATCTAATGTCAGCAATCTTTCGGTAACACCGTAAACCAGAGCGGAAATAAATTTTTTATCCTGCTGCTCCGACGGTGATTTTTCAAGGAAAGCATCTAACGTGAGATTTGAATAGGAATTATTTCGTTGTATTTTGTTTAAAATTTCAAATGCCGATTGACGTGCCGATTTCATAATTTTTACCTTTATTTTCTTTTGTTGGAATTTCCGAGAAGTCTTGATGCGTAATAAAGCAAATTTATGATAGCTGTCGCAAGAGCCGCAACATAGGTAAGTGCCGCCGCAGTCAAAACCTTTTTTGCCGAGCTGTATTCCTCGCCGGCAAGCAAGCCCGTTTCTTCAATTACTCGCAAGGCTCTTTTGCTTGCGTTAAATTCTACCGGAAGTGTAATAAACTGAAAAACGGCAACAAGTCCGTAAAGAAGAAGTCCGAAAATAATTACATAATAACCGATTGATGCCAAATTTGAAAGTGCGGCAAGGAAGTAGCCGACAAAGGCGATTACAAGCCCGAAGCGTGAGCCGAAATTTGTTATCGGGACAAGTGCTGTTCTTATTTTGTTCGGCAAATAATCCTCGGCGTGCTGAGCCGCGTGCCCCGCCTCATGGCAAGCAATACCGACCGCTGCAACCGAGCTTGAATTGTACACCCTTTCTGAAAGACGAATAACCTTTTCTTTAGGTGAATAGTGATCCGTAAGCTCACCTTGACAGGGCTCGATTCGTACATCGGAAATCCCGTAATGTCGCAAAACAGCTTGAGCCGCAGCAGCACCGGTAAGTCCTCTTGAATTTCTTATTTTGGAAAATTTTGAATAGGTTGATTTTACCCTGAATTGTGCCCATAGTGAAAAAATGAGCACCGGAGCGGCAAAAATCAAGTATCTGAAATAGTCATAATAATAGTAGCCGTACATTTAAATCACCTCAAAAGCTTCTCCGACCTCAATCCTGTGACCCCTCAAAAAGTCATCACAATTCATTGCCTTTTTACCCTCGGCTTGAATGACAAGAATTTTTATTGCATTGCCGTCGCCGCAGGCAACTGTCATTCCGCCGTCGGTTGAAACAATTTCGCCGGGCTTACCGTTAGTTTTTCCTGCTTTTATGCTCTTATGAATTTTGTAGATTTTGCCACCAAGGACAGCCGTTGCAACCGGCCACGGAGAAAGTCCTCGAATTTGATTATGAATTTTTTCGGCAGAATTGCTCCAAGCAATCGGGCAAAGCTCCTTTGAAAGCATCGGTGCATAATTTGAAAGAGAATCATCCTGCTTTTCAGCTTCAAGCGTGCCTTCCTCAATTTTTTTGATTGTTTCCGCCATAACCTCCGCACCGAGCAGAGAAAGCCTGTCGTGAAGCTCACCTGCGGTCATATTCTCGCTGATTTCGGTCTCCGCCTTGATAAGCATATCGCCTGTATCAAGTCCAACATCCATTTGCATCGAGGTAACACCGCTCTTTTTTTCTCCGTTGAGAACGCACCACTGTATCGGTGCCGCACCTCTGTAACGCGGAAGCAGTGAGGCATGAATATTAACACAGCCGTATTTCGGACATTCAAGAATTTCCTGCGGAATAATTTTACCGTATGCAACAACAATTATAAGCTCCGGAGCAAGCTCATCAATAATTTTATACGCCTCGCCATCACGCATTTTTGTTGGTTGAAAAACAGGAATATTGTTGTCAAGCGCAGTCTGCTTAACGGGCGGAAACTGCATCTTGTGTCCTCTGCCCTTGGGCTTATCGGGCTGAGTGAATACTCCGACAACCTCATGAGAATCGGAAATCAGCCTTTCAAGGCAAGGAACGGCAAATTCCGGAGTACCCATAAAAACTATCCTCATATTTTCGCCTCTTTCAGTTTTCGTTCAGCTCACCGACAAGGTGGCTCGTATAAAGAATTCCGTCAAGATGATCCAATTCGTGACAAAAGCATCTTGCCTTGAGGTCGGTGCCCTTATAAATGCACCATTTTCCATCTCGGTTTTGAGCCTTAACAATAACGGATTTCGGACGCTCCGTTGTACCGTATTTACCGGGGAGAGAAAGACAACCCTCCTCCTCGTATTGAAGCTCAACTGATTTTTCGGTGATTTCGGGATTAATAAGCTCCAAGTAGCCGTCACCGCAGTCGATGACAACAACACGTCGCAGAATACCTACCTGAACGGCAGCAAGACCTGCGCCCTTCTCCTTGTAAAGAGTATCCTTCATATCGTCAAGCAGAGTAAAAAGTCTTTCGTCAAATTTTTCCACAGCTCTGCTTTTTTTGTTAAGAATCGGGTCTCCGAATTTAACAATATTTCTGATTGCCATATGTGCTCAGTCCTTTAAATAATATTTTCCGGGTTAATATCTATATAAACAGTTACGTCGGAAAAGCTTTTATCCGACCCGACCGAGATTAAAAGCTCACTCATCATTTTTCTGAATTTTTTTGAATTGTGGCATTTTAAAATCAATCTGTATCTGAATTTATTGCTGATTTTTGAAACTCTTGCCGCCATCGGTGCAAAGGCAATGAGTTTTTGATCGCTGTATTCGCCGTCGATACAGTCCTTTAGCTTATCGGCAAATTTTTGTGAAGCGGTTCTGACCGTTGCTTCGTTCTCACCCACAAAGCCGATAAGACAGATATCGCAGTACGGCGGATAAATCAGCATTTTTCTCGCCTTGAGCTCCTCGTTAAAGAAGCTCTCATAATCCTGCTTTGCGGCAACCTGTATGATTTCGTTTTCGGGATCTCGGGTTTGAATAATCGCCGTTCCCTCATATTTACCTCGTCCGGCTCTGCCGATAACCTGCGTCAAAAGGTCAAAGCAACGCTCCGAGCTTCTGAAATCGTCGTTATTGAGCTGGCCGTCGGCATTAATAACGCCGACAAGCGTGACATTTTCAAAGTCAAGCCCCTTTGCAACCATCTGAGTTCCGAGCAAAATATCGAATTCTTCGTTCGCAAATGCTTTAAGCTTCTTTTCGTGTGAATTACGCCCCATTGTGCTGTCCGCATCCATTCGTAAAATCCTTGCCGACGGAAAAAGTGAGGAAAGCTCATCCTCGATTTTTTGTGTTCCCGTACCCGAATAGCGAACATCCCTTGAGCCGCATTCCGGACACGAGGCGGTAAACGGCTCTGAATAACCGCAATAGTGACACATCAGCCTGCCGTTCGCATGGTGATAGGTCATGGAAATACTGCACGACGGACAGGTTAAAACGTGTCCGCACGCCTTACATTGGGCAAAGGTATTATAGCCTCTGCGGTTTATAAGCAAAACGGATTGTCTGCCGTTTTCGAGATTACTTTGCAATGCGTTTTTCAGCTCCTCGCTGAAATTGGAGGCTTCGCTGAGCGAATCGGTCAGCATATCGACAATTCTAACCTGCGGAAGAACGGCAGCGGAATATCTTTTGGATAATTTATTTAAGCTGTAGCGCCCATCAAGTGCTTTGGCATAGGTTTCAAGACTCGGAGTGGCACTCGAAAAAACAAGCAAAGCATTGTGATAAGCACAGCGAAAGCGTGCAACATCCTTGGCGCTGTATCGTGGGTTTTGTTCGGATTTGTAGGTATGCTCCTGCTCCTCATCAACTATTATCAGCCCGATATTATCCAAGGGTGCAAACACGGCACTTCTTGTGCCGACAACAATTCTGACCTCTCCCCTTTTTACACGCTTCCATTCGTCAAGCCTTTGCCCTGCGGAAAGAGCGCTGTGAAAAACGGCAACCTCTTTTCCGTAGCGGCTCATAAATAGGTTTAAGGTTTGAGGGGTCAATGCAATTTCAGGCACCATCACAATGACGTTTTTGCCGATTTCGAGCATTTTATCAATCAGCTTGATATATACCATTGTTTTTCCGCTTCCGGTAACTCCGAAAAGTAAAGATGCTCCGCCGTGACCCTCGTTATACTGTGTCCAAAGCTTTTCAAAGGCTGCTTTCTGCTCGTCGTTGAGCACAATCTCATTTTTATGAGCCTCAATCGCCTTGTCGGCATACGGATTTCGGTAGACCTCGTTTTCAAAAACTTCAACAAGTCCCTTTTTTTCAAGGGCGTTGACAACCGCGGGTGTGAAGCCGGTAAAATAACAAATTTCCTTAACCGAGGCAGTTCCGAGCTCACTCAAAAGCTGTAGAATCTCAAGCTGCTTTTTCGTAAGTCGTTCGGTCGTTTCGAGCAAGCTGCCGCCCTTTTCGGTCAAGCGTACCATTTTGACGGTTAAATCGCCTGTTCGTCTGATAGAATCAAAATTCCTGACAAGCAGTCCCTTTTTGGTCATATCCTCCAAAACAGTGGGTCTATACTCCATTTTGAGACGGTCAAAAATTTTTTCTCCCTCAAGATACTTGTTCTGCTGACGAAGAAGCTCGTAGATTTGCCTTACATCGGCATCAAGAGAGGAAATATCGGCATTCGGAACAGCCATATAGGTTGTTGCCGTGCGATGCAGCATTCCCGACGGAAGCACAGCCTTGACAGCCTCAAAATAGGTGCAAAAGGTTCTGTCCTTCAGCCATTCGACAAGCTTCAGCAGCTCATCATTTAAAATCGGCTCGGAATCAATGACACTCGAAATTTTCTTGAGCTTTTCGTCATTGCTTTCCTCACGCAATCCGAGGATTATACCCTGGCGACATCGGTTACCCCTGCCAAACGGCACAAGCACACGGCAGCCAGGAGCACAGTCAATCCCCTCCGAAAGGTAGCTGAATGACTTATCAAAGGAAAATGCGGTATCCTCAACGGCAACCGATGCAATCTTTTTGACAGACATTTTGCTACCTCCTCCTTAAAGAAAATATCTAACGGTATTAAAGGTCCTTAATCTCATCGGGCTCGATGATTTCGTACTTGTTGTTGAGAATTTCGTCAAGAGCAATGCTTACCGGCTTTTCAACAAGGATTATGCCCTCCTCATCGGCCTCCTCGGAAATCTCTCTTGCACGCTTTGCCGTTGCTCTGACAAGAGAATAACGGCTGATATGGTTTGTGAGCACTGAGCTCAGGTCGGGATTAAACTTAAAATTTTTGTTCTGATCAAACATTTTTACATACCTCACTTAAAAAATTATTACATCTGCTGACCCTATGCTTTTCAGCATATATAATGGTTTTTATATCATCAACGGCAACGCTGAGGTCGTCGTTAATTACAACATAATCGTATTCGTTCTTGCAGCGTTCGATTTCACCTGCCGCAATCTTTAACCTGCGGAGGATATCCTCCTCGGTTTCACTGCCTCTGTTGCGAAGTCGCTTTTCCAAGACCTCCATACTCGGCGGCATAATGAAAATACTAACCGATTCCGGATAAAGCTTTTTTACGTTTCCGCCGCCCTCAACGTCGATTTTGAGGATAACCGTTCTGCTTTCATCAAGCCATTTATCAATCGGCGCCCTTGGCGTTCCGTAATAGTTGAGTCCGTAGTGAGCGTATTCGAGAAGCTCACCCTGCTCGGCAGAGCTCAAAAAGCTTGCCTCGTCAACAAATATGTAGTCCACTCCGTCAATCTCGCCGTCACGCGGCGCTCTTGTGGTCATGGAAATTGATTTTTTTACATCAATTCCCGCCTTGAAAATTTCGGAAATCACGGTATCCTTCCCCGAACCGGACGGTCCCGAAAGAACGACTAACATTCCGTCATTCTTCATCCTCCACATCCTCCTCATAATCCTTTTCGTCAAGCCTGTTGGCAACGGTTTCCGCCTGCAAATAGGTCAAAATAACCTGATCGCAATCGGTGATGATAACAGCTCTCGTCCTTCTGCCGTGAGTTGCATCAATCAATGAGCCCTTTTCCTTACAATCCTGAACAATTCGCTTGATGGGAGCGGATTCCGGGCTGACGATGGCAATTATTCTGTCCGCATTAACCATATTGCCGAAGCCTATATTTATCAGCTTCACAACAAACACCCCCGATTATTCGATATTCTGAACCTGCTCGCGAATTTTTTCAACCTCTGATTTTATATCGAGCACACATCTTGCAATCTCAACATCATTTGCCTTTGAGCCTATCGTATTGGCTTCACGATTGATTTCCTGAACAAGAAAGTCCATTTTTCTGCCGACCGCCTCGTTGGAATTGAAAAATTCACGAAGCTGTGAAATATGGCTTCTCAAACGAACCGTTTCCTCGGCAACGGCAATCTTGTCCGCATATATTGCCGCCTCGGTCAAAATTCTTGTTTCTTCAATATGGATGTCACCCAAAAGCTCCTTCATCCTCGTAAGAAGCTTTTCGTTATACTCCTTAACGGTCTCGGGTGAACGCTTTTCGACAAGCTCAACCTTTTCAAGTATCAAATCAGCTCTTGAAAGAATGTCGTCACGCAGCTTTTCGCCCTCAATCTCACGCATTGCAATGAACTTTGCAACAGCCTTTTCGGCAACGGCTTTGACAGAATTCCATATTCTTTCTTCATCTGCCTCCGCCTTGCGAACAACAAGAACATCGTTCATTCTCGCAAGCACGCTTGCGTTGAGGTTGTTTTCAATGCCGTAGCTTTCGGAAAGCTCTGCGAAGGCCTTAACATAACCGTCGGCAAGTGACCTGTTTATTTCAACAACAACGCTGTCATCCTCAAGGTTGTCCACCATAACATAGCACTCAAGCTTACCTCTTGCTACCCTTGACTGAACAAAGGATTTCAGCTTTTCATCAAGAAAGCCGTAATTTCTCGGAACTCTTGAGGAAAAGTCAAAATATCTGTGATTAACGCTTTTTATCTCAACGGTAATATTCATTCCGTCGAGCATTTCCTGACTTCGACCGTAGCCGGTCATACTTCTGACCATATCATACCAACTTCCGCAATTTATTTTTCAGTGCTTTTTGCAGCAATGACCGCTGAGCAGCTCGGGGATTTCTCCCTGCAAAATTCCGTCCGAATTTTCCTTAAAGCCGAGCAGCCTTGCCACTTCTATGCCCTTTTTCGCCTTATAATAAGCAATATAAGCTCCGCGGTTGGCTCCGTAATTCAGTGAGCTTCTGATAAAGCCCTCCACGGTTTCCTCGTCACAATCGCTGAGGATATCAATAATTTCCATTGTATAGCCGTTGAGCCGAAAAACGGAAAATCCGCACTCTTTATTGTTATCGGTCATATCCAGACCACTGTAACCCACCAGCGCAGAATCCGTGCAATACGGTGACGGAAGTGAGGAGTAAGGAACGGGTAAATATCTTATCATTTTTCACTCACCTCAAAATTTATTGACCTTCATACCGGAGGAAACCATCAGCTTATGAACCTCATCCTCAGTCAATTCTCTCCATTTGCCGGGGTGTAGAATTCCAAGCTTGAGTGAGCCGACAGAGGTTCTTTTAAGGCGTGCAACCTCAAGACCGAGTGCCTCACACATTTTTCTGATTTGTCTGTTCCTGCCCTCATAAAGAACAATTTCCATCACAACACGGTTATCCTGTTTTTCGATAATATGAGCATCCGAGGGTGCTGTCATTCTGCCGTCAATTTCAATACCCGTGGTAAACGCCGTAAGCATATCGTCCGTAACATCGGGACGAACGGTAACACGGTAGGTTTTCGGAATATGCTTTGAGGGATGGGTCATACGGTTGGCAAATTCACCGTCATCGGTCATAAGCAAAAGCCCCTCCGAATCCTTATCGAGTCTGCCGACCGGATAAACTCTTACACCTACATCGCGAACAAGCTCCGCAACGCATTTCCTGCCCATTTCATCTTCCATCGTTGTTATAAAGCCTCTCGGCTTATGAAGCATAATATAATGCTTTTGCTTTTGAGCGGAAATTTTTTTGCCGCCGACAGTAACCGTATCGTGCTTTGGGCTGACCTTGTCACCAACCTGTGCAACCTTACCGTTCACCTTTACCTTGCCCTGTGCAATGAGCTCCTCCGCCTTACGCCTTGATGCAACCGCACACATTGAAAGGTATTTTTGAAGCCTGATTCTATCATCAGTCATTGAATAATCTCTCCTTGATTTTTGTAAAAAAGGTTTTTTCCTCCTGCTTTTCCTCATAATTTGCCAAAATATCCGCATCTGCCGTAATATCGGTCATTCCGATGCAAAGATTATCGTAATAAAACCTTATTTCACCGATTTTGTCGCCCTTTTTTATCGGGGCATAGACAAACGGTTCGATAGAAACAACTCGCTTGACCGAGGAATCCTTAACACAGGAATATTTAAAGCTGTTGCATTTTATCGGCAGATTTTCAACATTTCCACCGACAACCTTGACGTAGGACGGAATATCCGCAAAAATCTCGTTGGTTTTTATAACGGAAAATCCGTAATCAAGCATTTTTTTATGATCGCTCCAATCATTCGGAGCGTTGAGCGTTACCGCAATAAGCCCTATTCCATCCTTTTCTGCATAGGAAACAAGACAACGACCGCTCTTTTTTGTGAAGCCGGTTTTGATACCGAGTGCATATTCATAGCTCGACAAAAGACGATTGTGATTATATAAAGTTCGTCTGTACGGAGGATTTCCGTAGGTCAAAACAGCATTTTTGGAGGAGCAGGCCGCCTTGAATATCGGATTTTGAACAGCATATTTGCCCAAAAGTGCCATATCGTACGCCGTTGAATAATGCTCATCATCATCAAGACCGGACGGAGTTACAAAATGAGTGTTTTTCATTCCGAGCTCCTTTGCTTTTTGATTCATTAAAGCGGCAAAGCTTTCAACATTTCCACCGAGATGTATTGCGGTTGCGTTTGCGGCATCATTACCGGAAGCCAAAAGCATACCGTAAACCAACTCCTTGAGCGAAACACTGTCGCCCGACACAAGCCCCATCGACGTACCCTCAACAAGTGTCATTTCCTTCGTAACGCTTATCTCATCGTTGAGCTTGCCGGAATCAACCGCAAGCAGTGCGGTCATAATCTTTGTTGTGCTTGCCATGGAATGCTGCCTGTCGGAATTTTTTTCAAAAATAAGCTCACCGGTTTGCTCACTGATAACCACCGCACACTCCGCAGAAACATCGCTTATGTCGATTGCGCCGACCTTCGCCGTCAAAAGACAAAATGCAACAAGAAAAAACAGTATTCTTTTTTTCATATTCTTCACCCACCTTATATAAGCTATATGCAGGATGAAGTCGGTTTATTTTATTCGTCAACAAAAACAGAAGCTTCCTGTTTATCCTTTTTATCGTTAGCAAATTTGTTGACTATATCTCCGACCTTGTTTACAACGTCGGGAACCATACCGATAATTCTTTCCGCAGAGCTTTCAGAGCCCTCGCAAATGTATTTTACACTGACCTCTCCGTTATTTATTACAAGAAAAGCAACGGGAGAAATCGTCACGCCGGCTCCACCGCCGCCGCCGAAAATTTCCTTTGTGCTCTTGCTCGGAAAATCGGAGCCGCCCGAAGCAAAGCCGTAGGTCACCTTTGAAATCGGAATAACCTTGATTCCGTCGCCTGCGTCAATCGGATCACCGATTATAGTTTGGCAATCGACCATATCCTTGATTTTGTCAATAGCCGTTGCAAGAATTCCTGATGCTGATTGATCTTTCATAAATTAATCCGCCTTTCTTTGATTATTGTTTGCTGATTTTTTATTGGAAATAACAACCTTTAAAAGCTGTTTTATCAAGCTGAAGCCGAGTGCGATTCCCGCATTAATCATTGCTCCGGGGATAATCGCCGTTTTGGTCAAAAGCTCAACGCTTGTTTTTTCGCCGCAATAATCGGCAAAAATATTTACCTTGTAATCCTTAACTCTCATATTTGAGCAAATGAAGCCGAGTGAAGGATAGAGCGCGGAGCAAACCTTACCGTATTTCAACGCAGTCGCAGCCGCATCACCCTCGGTAATATGAATTTCAAGATGAAGCTTTTTGAAGATAACCGCTCTTTTGATAAGCTTTACGGAAAATCTTTTTAGTGCCGCAACACAGTTGCCGATAAGCTCTGTAACTCCGCTGAGACCTTGATTATCGTAAAAGCTTTTGAGAAAATTTTCTTTTTTCGGCTTATCCGGAGCAGGTTCTTCGGAAGCTTCTTCCTTTATGTTTTCTTTTTTCGGTTTTGGCTTTTTTTCTTTCTTTTCGGGGAACGGATAAATATTAATTTTGAGAAAAAGCCACGAAAGCGTACATCTGACCGTATCCGTATATTCAAGCTCAAGAATAACGGGAATTCTTAAAATCAGAATAAATAGCAATATAATTCCCAAAATAATCCACAAAACCGTCATTCGGACACCTCCGCGCTATTCCTGAACCACTGCAACGGGTTCTCCCGTAATCATTTTGTTTTCGATAATTTCACCGTCAGTATCATCGAGATTGATTTCCAGTTGACCGTTGAGCTCCTCATTTTTCGGCATATCCTCATGCTCGGGAAGATCGGGAAGGTCGTCAAGCGAGGAAACACAGAAGCATTTGAGAAATTCGGGAGTTGTTCCGTAAATCAGCGGACGACCGGGAAGCTCCAATCTTCCTCTTTCTTCAATCAGACCCTTTGCTACAAGCGTTGCAACAACACCGGAGCAATCAACACCTCTGACCTGCTCAATAAAGGCTTTGGTGACAGGCTGATTATAGGCAACCACAGCCAAAACCTCAAAGGCGGCAGCCGAGAGCGGCGTATTCTTTTTGATTTCAAGCACTGCTCTTACCTGCTCGGCGTATTCGGTTCTTGTGCAAAGCTGATACATATTGTCCATTTTGACAAGACGGATTCCGCTGTTGATTTCGTTAAGGGCTTTTTCAATTCCTTTCAAAGCATTTTCGACCGGCTCGGTATCACAATCGAGAGCCTGGCATATTCTTTCGATTTCAAGCGGCTCTCCAGCCGCAAAGAGTATTGCCTCAACAGCTCCCTGTAATTCATTCATTATCATTTGTATAGTCGTCCTCCACGTCAATGTTTATATCGGAGTCAATCATTTCAACCTCAAGCTCATCCTCAAGCTGAGTTAAAATAATTTTTTTGTCCTTGGCAAGAGAAAGTAAGGCAAGGAAGGTCGCAACCATCTCGGAGCGTGATTCCGCCTTTTCAAAAAATGAAACAAAGCGCTGCTTCTTTTTGCGGAAAAGGCTTCCCATAATATAGCTGACACGCTCACGGATCGGGACAATTTTGTGAGCAACAATTCCCGAAAAGGCCTCAATCGGCGGCGGAAGATTTCGTTTTCCCCTGCCGACTGCATTTATATAAGCCTTTAAAAGCTCAATCGGCTGATGAAGTCTTGTATAGGTCATATCGGGTGCGAATTTTTCCGGTTTTCTCGAATACTGCTCAAAGCCGTCCGCCTGCTCGGCAAGCTTTTTCGCCATTAGCTGACAATCCTGATATTCAAGCAGCTCACCCTGAAGCTCCTTTTTCAACTCGTCTGCCTCCTCCTCATGAACAGGTAAAAGCGAAACTGTCTTTATATATATCAGCCTTGCCGCCATTTCGAGGAATTCACTGGCAATTTCCATATCCTCCTCCTTCATTTGACGAACATAGTCAAGATATTGTTCGACAAGAAGCAGAATCGGAATATCGTTTATATCAATTTTATGCTTGCTTATCAGATGCAGTAGCAGGTCAAGAGGTCCTTCAAACACATCTAATTTGTAAGAAATAGCTTCCATTTTTTCACCCAATAATCATCAAATATATCGAATAGAAAAGCTTGTCAAAGCCGTTGCAAATTAAGCTTGTCAAGATAGAAAGAGGCTTTGTCAAAAGTCCGGTGAGGAGCAAAAGAAACATTGCTGCCATAATATATCTTTCATATTTCATTACGCCGAAATAAAGCTTGCTCGGAAGAATCGCAAAAAGTATTCTCGATCCATCCAACGGCGGAATAGGAATAAGGTTGAATACCGCAAGATTTACGTTGATAATTGCGGAATATTTAAAGAAAGTATAAAGTGCCGTTGCCGCAACGGAAAAATCACCGGTTTTATCGATTGAAATTGCAACAACAAGAAATTGCAACAAGGATGACAGGAAAGCAACAAGCAAATTAGATAACGGTCCCGCAAGTGCAATCAAAGCCATTGCAAGCTTTTTGTTTTTGAGCTTTGTATTGCGTACATTGACCGGGACGGGCTTTGCGTAGCCGAAGCCGACAAGCAAAATCATCACCGCACCCCACGGACTGATATGAGCCAAGGGATTGAGTGTAAGTCTGCCGCTGAGCCTTGCGGTGTTGTCACCAAGCTTGGTTGCAACAAATGCGTGGGCACATTCGTGAATAGGCAAAATACAAAACACAACAAATGCACTTACACACAGACCCATAAATATAGTCAGCATATCGCCGCCCTGTATTAAATCTAAAAGCATAAAAAACCTCCGTTATTTTTTTATTGCCGCAACAATTCTCGGCAAGCCGTTAAAGTCATAATAAATTTCGGTTTTAGTCGCAAAATCGGAAAGCATTTTTGAAATTTCCTCGGTCTGATCCTCGGCGCATTCAAATGCGACAGCACCACCGGACTTCAAACGACCGAACCAATCCGTGCAAAGAACACGGTAAAAATCGAATCCGTCCTCACCGCCGTCAAGGGCGGTTATCGGTTCTTTTTTGACCTCACGCTGAAGCGGTTCAATATCCGCAGAACGAATATAAGGCGGATTGGAAAGAATTAAATCGGGTTTAATTTCGTTGAGCAAATTCTTATCAAAAATATCACCGCAAACAGCCGTAATATTTTCGATATTGTTCAGCAAAATATTTTTCTTCAAATAAGCAAATGCATTGTCAAATTTTTCAACCGCATACACTTTTGTATTTTTGCAAAAGGAAGCAACACTTATTGCAATGCAGCCGCTGCCCGAGCAAAGGTCAAAAACTATCGGCTCTCTTTTTTCTTTAAGAAAATCTACCGCAAAATCGACAAGCATTTCCGTTTCGGGTCTCGGAATCAAAACGCCCTTGCCCACCGCAAACGGCAGTCCGCAAAATTCCCATTTACCGAGGATATATTGAAGCGGTTCACCCTCTGCTCTTTTTTGAATAAGCTTGAAAAACTTTTCGGCAACAGAAGCTTCAACCTCATCACCGCGCATCAGCATTAAATGCATTGTGTCGATATTCATCGCTTCCTCAAGCAGACATCTTGCATCAAAATCGGCATCCTCAACCGAGGCGGTCTTGAGTGTTTTAGTGCCCTCAAAAAGCAGCTCATCGACCGTCATCTTGAGCTTCTCCGTCCGAGTCTTCGGTCTCGTTTTCGATATCGTGGATATTCTCGTTTTCCCAACCGAGAGAAACCTTGAGCGAGGCAATTCCAACCTCGATAATATCGTCGGTCGGCTCCTTGGTGGTTATTCTTTGGAGCCAAAGTCCTGGTGCTGAAATAATTTTTGTAAAAAGATTATCCTTCTTACCGGCAAGTCGAATAGCCTCGTAGCCGACACTCATTATCAACGGCAATGTAATCACCTTTATGAGCATCCATACTGCCTTGTATTCACGAACACCGGGGAATATCATAACAATAATGGTTGAAATAAGTATACTGATAATAAGCGTAAGAAAAATAAAGCTTGTACCGCAGCGAGGATGGAAGCGCTTTTGTTTTTTGACGTTTTCAACCGTCAGCTCCAATCCGTTTTCGTAGCAAAAAATGGATTTGTGCTCCGCGCCGTGATACATAAACAGGCGCTTTATTTCACTCATCATCGAAACTGCCCACATATAGGTGATAAAAATTATTATTCTCATAACGCCCTCAATGGCAGGCTTCCAAACTGCATTATCACCCTTGCCGAGAATCAAATCGGCAACAAGGCTCGGAAGATACATAAAGAGCAGAAATGCAATCGCTACACCGATAACAGCGGAAATAACACCTATGACCGCCATCATTTTGGGACCGAAATGGTCGTTGAGCCATTTATCGAGCTTGGACATTTCCTCTGTTCCGTCATCCTCAAGCTCCGTTGTTTTTTCGGCTGACTCCATCAAGCATTTGTAGCCGAAAATCATCTGCTCAACAAAGCTTATGGGACCTCTGATAAAGGGCAGCTTTGCAAATTTATATATATCCTTGAGAAATATTGCTTTCTTTAGCTGTGTTTCGATTTTGCCGTTGGGCAGTCTGAGGGCCATTGCAACGCCCTTGGGACCGTTCATCATTACGCCCTCCATCAATGCCTGTCCGCCGACACTTATTTTATTCTCCGCCATCTTCATTTTCCTCCAATGCTTTCTTTTCGTTTTCCGCCGCTATCGCCGCATCGATATCCCACACATCATCAAGCTCAACGTGGTCAATATCAAAGGCTATCGTGACGGTTGTGCCCTTACCGAGGACGCTGTCAATATCGAACGCCCCGTTATGAAGCTTTACAATTTCATCAACAACGGCAAGCCCGATTCCGGAGCCATGAACCGTCATATTTGTTTTGTAGAATTTTTCCTTGACGTGCGGCAGATCATCCGCTGAAATTCCGCAGCCCGTGTCGGAAAAAACTATCGTTATTCTGTCGTTTTTCACCTCGGCGGAAACAACAATTTTTCCGCCTTGCTTTGTATATTTTAATGCGTTGTCAAGAATATTTACAAAAACCTGCTTGATTCTGTCGGGGTCGCCGTCCGTCGGCGCAGGCAGATTAGGTGCATTGTAAACAAGCTCTATGCCCTCTCGCATCGCCCTGTCTTTAAATGCAAACACGGTTTCGTCAAGCTCCGCAAGGATATCCATTTTTTCGTTTTTGAGTATTATTCGTCCACTTTGCATCCTTGAAAAATCAAGCAATTCCTCAACGATTCCGTTAAGTCTGGAGGATTCGCTGATTATAACATTCATACCTCTCTTTGTGAGGTTTGGGTCAGTATCTCCGATTTGCAGGAGTGTTTCGCCCCAGCCCTTAATTGCCGTCAGCGGTGTCCTCAATTCATGAGAAACCGTTGAAATGAAATCGTTTTTAATTTTATCGGCGGTTTTGATTTTTTCCGCCATATCGTTTATCGTATTGCAAAGCTGACCCACCTCATCGTTGTACAGATAGTGATCAATTCTCGCATCGTAATTTCCGTCGGCTATCATTCGAGCCGTATCGCAAACATCCTGAAGCGGCTTGACAATAGAGCTTATAAAGACCATACCGGAAATAATCAGAAGAAAAACAAGTAAAATAAAAACAAGAAGTATGATGAAATACCATGAATGAATTTGGTCGTCAATTTCCTCAAGGGAGGTCATATAACGGATTGAACCGATTGGATTGCCCTGTGAATCGGTCATTGTTTTGGTCAAGGAAAATACCTTTTCTCCGGAGGTGTTTTCTCCGTAACGTTTCGCTGTTTTTTCCTTTGAGGTAAGAGCAGCCTCATATTCCGGAATTTTAACCTTATCACTAATAGGGAAGCCGCTTGACGAAAGCAAAACATTGCCGTATTTGTCGAGTATCCAAATCTCAACCGAGGACTTGTCCGAAAAATCACTGATATATTCTCTTGCGCCCTTTTCGAGTGCGGAATCATCGCCTGCCGTATAATTTTCAAAATAGACATCGACAATTCCGTTGGAATAGGATTCAACCTTTCTTTCGACCGCCGAATAATAATATGAATGAATAAAATACGCAAGGGCAACACAGATGATGAGCAAAACGGCAACAATAATCGTTGAGGTTTGGACAAGCCATCGTCTTGTCAAGCCGCCGTTAAAGCTTTCGTTTTTTTGCTTGTGCTTGCGAAGCATCCGTGTCACCTCCGTTTAAAATTAATTAAAGTGCTTTATCCGATCCAAACATATCCGAAGCCCCAACGGGTAAGAAGGTGCTTGGGGTCTGACGGATCCTGCTCAATTTTTTTCCTGATGCGTCTGACGTTGACATCAACAATTTTTTCTTCTCCAAAATATTCCGTTCCCCAAACATGGTTCAGAATATCGGTGCGGCTGAGGTTAACGCCCTGATTGCGGAAAAAGTATTCAAGAATTTGAAATTCAACCTGAGTAACGTCAATTTTTCTGTCATCATACGTAAGCGTTCTGGACTTGCAATTGAGCTTGAAGCTGCCCGAGGTAATTATATTTTCGTCGTTTTCCTCATCATTTTTCATAAAGGACGGAGAAACGCGCCTTGCCAACGCATCAACCCTTGCGGTAAACTCCGAGGGAGAAAACGGCTTTGTAACATAATCGTCCGCACCCAAAAGCAGACCGTTAACCTTGTCCATTTCCTGCGTTTTGGCAGTCAGCATCATAATGCCGATATTATTGCTCATCGCCCTAAGTTTTTTGCAAAGCTCCAAACCGTCCATTCGAGGCATCATAATATCAAGAACCGCAATGGCTATTTCATCCGGATTGAGCATATATTTTTCGTAGGCATCAAGTCCGTCAAAGGCCTCGACAACCTCAAAGCCGGCACGCTTGAGGTTAATAATAATAAATTCGCGAATTGTTTCTTCATCCTCGGCAACGAGAATTTTTAAATTTTTCATCATTTTCCTCCTAATATCGAAGCGTTAAAATTATCAATAAGAGTCTGCTCCTTCACGCCGAATTTATAGCCCTCCTGCGTGACGGTATAGACATAGGTTGTACTTCCGTATGAGGTCAAAAGCTTTGCACTGCCGTATTTATTCTTGGCGGCGGTGTCGTTTTTATCGTAGCTGTAGATGCTGAAAAGGAGCTCTCCGACCTTTTCCTCATAGCTGCTCCAACGGTAAAAATCCCACTGACCGTCACTGCCGAGAACCGTTATTCTGCCTACCCAGCTACTCGGAACCTTGAGAATGTAGCCGGAGGTTTCGTCAACTATTGAATAGCATACGGAGCGCAGCCTGTTATTTTGAAGCTTTACCCATCGTGTGTAATAAAACTTTTGTGCCTGTATATCATTTTGAGCATTCAACGCAGTCGCCGCTGAGCTTTTATCAAAAAAGGATGAGCCGGGCATATCCACGCTGACGGGAATTTCGAGAAGCTTGTCGTCATCAATATCAAGGCACATAATTTTGCCGTGACGTAAGGTTTGTTGGGTGGATTGCGTTGAAACATCGAAAAGCGGAGCAACAAGAGTGTTATTTTCCTCATCCCAATAGATAATCTCGGTAATCATATCGTTTTCGCCCTTGTTCGCTTCAACGTAAATCAGCTTTTTGTCGTCACTGCTTTCGACCTGTATACTTGCATAGGACGAAATATTGCTGTCTGTTTTGACAGAGCCGAGAGCGGTGAGCTTTTTCGCTTTTCCGTCATAGGTATAGGTCGTTGCACTTGCCGAGTATTGGTCCGCAACAGAGGAATCAATATTCATCGTAAAGATATCGTCAATTCCGTCGCCGTTTACATCAAAAACCTTGAGTGACGTATATGGAAAGGATGATATAAGTGTGAAGCTTCCGTCGGAGATATCATAAACAGAAAATTGCTTGTTGGTTTTGCTTGAAAAAAGATTCCAGCAAATTATTATTTCCGATTTGCCGTCATAATTCAAATCGGCAAATTTCACCTCATCAACCGAGCTGCCGAGTCCGTCGTTTGAGCCTATGGGAAGCCAGGTGCCGTCGTTGTATTCAAAATAGAAGATTTTCACAAGGTCCGGAGTGTCCTTGGCGGTATAAAAAACGATAGCCTCCTCATCCTTGTCATTGTCGAGGTCATATGCGATAAAGGCAGAGCGATAGCTGCCGTTTTCCGGCGGAGAAAGGCTGTAGCCCTTATCAACATTGTTCTCAAAGGAATCCTGCAAGCCTTGATATTTGCCGGATAGCTTTGGCGGTCGCAGCAGATTGTCAAATGAGGAAAATCTAAAGGAGCAACCGCTTAAAGACAGCAAAAGCAGAGCCGCCGTAAGCAAAGCAACTGTTCTTTTGAAAAGTTTCACAAGCAGACCTCCCTAAAAAAGTATTTAAAAATCACCCATTCTGACTTTCAGAATATTATATCATATCTCACTACGCTTTTACAACCGAAAATAAAGATTTTTCTTAATTTTTTAACAATTCAACACTTTTATAAAAAATCATAAAAAACACTCAAAGCCCCGCGAACAAAAATTCACGAGGCTTTATTTTAAAATGTTACAACGGCGGTGTAGCTTCCGTAAACCCAGCAGCTTGATGAGTTTCTGATTGTTACCGTAACGGGAACGGTATTACTGCCGCTGTGAAGCGTAATTCCCGTCAGGTCAATGCTTACGTTGAGCATTTCCGGAGAAATTGCTTTCGGGTACTCACCCTGACCGACAACCAGCACCTTGCCGATTGAAGCTATGCTGACATCATCAACGCTGATTCCGCTTGAACCCTTGATGCTTACCGTGTCCTCACTGACATCAAGCGAATTGACAGAAAGTCGTGAGGTGTTCAGTCTGACCTTAAACGAGTCTGTTCCATCAAGAACCTTTGCGTTTTTCAGCTCCTCGGGCTTAAAGGTAAAGCTGTCGCTTGAAAGGCTTATATCGTGAAAGCTGATTGTGCCGACATTGAGCGTTTCCGTGTCCTCCGCACCGTTTTGCAACACCGCAACACGAACCTCGGACGGAGAAATGCTGTAGCCGAGAGGCTTGCCGATATAGTCCGACGGTGTATCCTTGAAAAGAACCGCAGTCGTAAGCTTTTCGATTTTATAAACAGGTAGAGTTACCGGAACCGTGGCATCAGATTCATTGTTGATTTTAACATATTTTGTTTCGATATCAAAGCCGTTTCCGCTGAGGGTAAGCTTTGCATCAACCGTTT
This sequence comes from uncultured Ruminococcus sp., assembly GCA_964472865.1. Classification (GTDB taxonomy): domain Bacteria; phylum Bacillota; class Clostridia; order Oscillospirales; family Acutalibacteraceae; genus CAG-488. Next base: position 45,830 of record CAYYLP010000009.1, read on the forward strand.
CGCTCTGTGTAAGCCTTTTGTTTATTTCAACATCGGCATAGGCTGTACCGATAGAATTAATTTCGGTTTGAGCACCGGAAAGCTTGACGGTTTTGGCGGTGCAAATCATTTCGTCCTGATTAAAGAGATAATTCTCATCGGTATACTCACTGAGCTCCGAAACAATTCTCGGAACAACCTCAACCTCCTTTTCGGCGTATTTATCAAAGAAAACCTCGATATAATCCGCTGATTTGGAAACAATCTCGTAATCGGCATTGGCATCCTTTGCCGTAACCTTGACAATGAGATTATGCTTTCCTGCGGAGTCAACATAGGCGGTTTGAGCCGTTGCCTCAAAGTCATCGACAGTCAGCAAATCTCCGCCGACAACATATCGGTTACCCTTTACGGTAATATTTACCGTGAATTCACTTTGACCGAAAATTTGCAAGCCCATTTTATCGGGCACGCTGTTATCCATATCAATTGCGACCGGGATATCCTTGATTTCGTTTTCGACAATCGGAGCATATTCAAGCGCAACGACTATCCAAAAAATAAATGCAACAACAACGGAAAAGACAATCAAAAATTTTGTATTTGAAAAAAGCTGTCTGAGATTTATCTTAAATTTTTTCATTTCTTCAGCTTCTCCTTTACCTTTTGTACAAGCTCGAATACAAAGGATTTTTTATCCTTTCCGGCAGTTCCCGGAACGATGTAGCTCAAAAGTCTTTCCATAAGCACACCGTCGGAAACGCCACGCTCAAGCTCGCCCCCGCAGGCTATGGAAATTGCTCCGGTTTCCTCGGAAACAACAACCGCAACGGCATCACTCTTTTCACTGATGCCGAGTGAGGCTCTGTGACGAGTTCCCAATTCACTGCTGATATTGTTATTTTCGGTCAGCGGAAGAATACAGCCGGCAGCGTAAACACGTCCGTCACGAACAACCACTCCTCCGTCGTGCAGGGCGGAATTGGGGAAGAAAAGCGAATTGACAAGCTCACGGGAAAGCTTTGCATCAACCACCGTACCGGTGTTTATGATATCACCGAGCATGGTTTCACGCTCAAATATAATCAAGGCGCCGATTTTCTTTTCGCTCATATCCTGGCAAGCCTTGCAAACATCAAGAACAGCCTTTTTCTTACGCTCATAAAGTGCATCGCCCTGCTGCGCTCCGAAAAAGTTCAAAAAAGCAAATCTGCTTCTTCCCATCGTTTCAAGTGCATGGCGAATTTCGGGAGTGAAAAGAATGATAAGAACAAGGATAAAATCCCTGAGTATCGTTTTGAAAAGATAGGTACTTGCCTGCATATTAAGCAAGCTTATGACAAAGTACAAGAGGGCAACAAGAACCAAGCCCTTGACAATTTGAATACCTCGGGTTTCCTTGAGCATTTTGATAGCGCTGAATACCAAAAATGCAACAAAGGCGATATCCAACGTATCGGTTATTATATTGTAGGATGAAAGCAATGCAATCAGTCGCTCCCAAAGGAGGCTGACATTTTCAAAAAATGCGTTCATAATTTTCTCCGATAAATTTTATTTCATTTCGATAAATTTCGGATGCTCCTCAAAGCCGATATTCGGTGAATGAAGCGAAAGCATCCTTCTTCCGTCAGCGGTTTTAAACATCATACCGTGTCCGCCGTCACCCTCATACAGCAAATCCTTGTCGATATGCCATCTTCCGTTTATTCTTCCGTTTTGCGAGGTTGCCGAAGCGAGAACATATTTACCACGGGAAAAGCTCGACCAAAGACACTTTAGCTTCCCCTCCTCTGTTTTGAAAAGAAACGGTCCGTCTGTTACGTAATTTGAATCCCCTCTTACCGAGCAGACCCATTCGGCATCACCTGCCCGCCAGAGCAAAAAAGGCATTGCAACCGTGCTTTTAAGGTCTGCGGAAAGCTCAACCGCCCAAATCTCACCGTTTTTAACCTGTGTCCATTCATGGCAAAAAACAGCATACGGCGTTTTGTTTTCAAACCAGAGCGTACCGTCCAGGCAATCCCACTGCTCGGGTGTGATGCGTGGGTTATGTACCTCAAACAAACCGTCGGGCGAATCGGAAACCAAAATCGCTGTTCCGCGATGCTTATTTTCGGAATTGAAGCTGGCAAGCATATAAAATTTGCCCTCATAGGGCCAAACCTCCGGAGCCCAAAAATCCTCGGTTCCCCAAAAATTTTCAGATCGCTCAAAAACACTTTTCGGTACCGACCAGTTTTCCAAATCGTCGCTGATATAAACGTCAAAGCCTGTCTGTTCTCCGACCCGAGAGCCGTACATATAGTACCGACCGTTATGGAGCAGGACAAAGGGATCTCTGATATTTATTTCGTTAAGCTTCATTTTCTCACTCCCACAGACGATACAATCAACCTACAATAATTTTTTCGAGAACTTGTCGTCCTCATTGGCTTCGTTGACCTCCGTTCGCAATACGACAGTATTCCTCAGTCGGTCGCCTTGCCACTGAAGAACGTCAATTCTCTCGAAAATCTTCGACCGAAAGCAAAGATGAATACATTTTCAAGGCTTGATATATCGCCGTTTATAATTTTTCCTATACAAAAAGCTGTTTGATTCGTTTTCGGAATCATTGTAGACTGATTGTATCGTCTATGCCAAATTATAGCATATAATTCAAAATTTATCAATAAGACAAACACAATGAGCGGAAATTCCATCTCCGCTACCAGTGAAGCCCATATTTTCCTCAGTTGTGGCTTTAACGCTTATATTGTCGATATCGGTCGAAAGTGCCTCCGCAAGCTTTGCCCTCATTTTGGGAATATACGGCTTCATTTTCGGCTTTTGGGCAATTATCGTTGCATCAATATTGACAACACGATAACCTGAAGCCTTCAAGCCTTCGTAAACCTCTTTGAGTAGAGCAAGACTGTCGGCACCCAGATATTTCGGGTCGTTATCCGGAAACATTCCGCCGATATCTCCGAGAGCCGCCGCACCGAGAAGCGAATCGCTTACGGCGTGAAGGAGAACATCCGCATCGGAATGACCGAGAAGTCCTTTTTCGTATTCGATTTTTACTCCGCCGAGGATTAAATCTCGACCCTCAACAAGCCTGTGAACATCATATCCGTGTCCGATTCTCATACAGCTACCTCCGCGATAATTTTCTTGTATTCATCATATGTCAAAAAAATATTTATAATTTCAAGTAACGCCTTAGTTGACATTCTTTCGGGCAAATCAAGCTTTTTTGAAAAAGCCTTTCTTTTAGCCTTGCTGTCAGCCGAGCCGGTCAAGCCGTCCTCATAAAAATCATTTAGTGTAACCGTTCTTTTTTCGGCTTTCTCACATTCCGAAATTCCGATACCGGCTTTCTTGAATGCCTCGATCAAGGTTTGCACACAAACGCCCTCGACACCGAGCTTACCCTCCTTTGAGGCAGTCGTTTTTCTTTTTTCTTTTCCGTAAATATCAGGAATATAAGCGTTGGTAATATATTCCTTGGGAACAAAGGAAGAAATAAAGGAGCGAATCATAAAGCCTGCGGAATCGCTGTCGGTCAAAATAACAATTCCCTTAGCCTGAGCAAGCCTGCGAATCATACGCTGCTTTTCCTTATCCTTAAAAATTCCGAAGCCCTCTGTTTCTATGATAACAGCATCGACAATCGAGGATAGCTTGATTTTATCGTATCTGCCCTCAACAATTATTATTCGGTCTGTTTTTATCATATTTTTTCACCGTTTGCAACAAGAAAAAGTCTCGTAATTGTCTGCTCAAGGACAAGTCTGCCATCAATTGATGTTGTTTTGAGAAGCCTGTCCGCATCATCAAGAACCTCCAAAAAGGTGCGAAGCTGTAAAACGGAATATTTCGATGCCATTCTCGCACCGTTTGTCAGTCTGAATTCCTTGTTCCTGTAATTAAAATCCTTGGCAGCAGCCTCGGCACGCTGACCTCCGCTGACATAAACCTTTGCTCTGTACATATCCACATACGGAGTTATCAGGGCACCGAGAATATTTATCGGCTCCTCCTTCATGGCAATTAGCGTATCAAGAATTTCCATCGCAAGGTCGCAGTTGCCTGCCGTCAGAGCTTTTGTAAGGTCAAACACTCTCGCCTGCATCGTCTTTACGATTACGGCATCAATATGCTCACGGGAAACGCTTCCGCCGCCGGCATAAAAGCAGATTTTATCGAGCTCATTTATAATAACATTCATATCATCACCGACAAGAGTGAGAATATATCTTGCGTCCGCTGTCGATATTGAGCAGCCTCTTGCTTGAGCACCCTTTTCAATCAGCTTGATGAGCTGATTTGTGTCGGCACGCGAAAGCATAACAGAGCAGCCGTATTTATCGATTTCCGTCAAAATTTTCTTGCCCTTTCCACTTTTCATATTGACATCAATATTTACAGTGGAAATGAGCAGCACCGTCGTTTCGGGAATATCGGAAATGATTGACAAAAAGCTGTCTGCGGCATCGGCATTCAGTGAATCAACGGGTAAATCCTTAATCAAAATCAAGGTACGCTCGCTCATCATCGGCAGAGCCTCTACCGCCTGGCTCAATTCATCATAATCAAGTCCCTTGCCCTCATATTCGTGAAAATTAAAGTCGGCAAAGGCAGGCTCAACAGCCTTTTTTGTTATCAGTGAGGTATAATGCTTTACAAGATATTTTTCCTCACCGTAAAGAAAATACAGTCGGGCAAAGCTGCCGGAGCTTATCTGTTTTTTCAGTTCAACCTCAGTGAGCGTCGGCATAAATTGCCCTCCCTTCATCAAATTCAATTGTCGGCGTTTGCCGAAATTTTATATTTATTGTTTTTAATTTTAACGGTCAGTTCACCGTATTTATCTGTGGAGACAATACCGTTTTCGGCTTCTCCGCATATGATTGTTTTGCCGTAATTCGCACCCTCCGGCACGCTGCGACAAATCAAAATATCACCCGACAGATATTCCTCGGGTATCGCCTCATCAAAGGCTACACGCAGAATTGCGGTAAGCTTGACACCTTGAAGTTCACAGGAAAAAATTGAGTAGCTTTTTTCCGAAATAAATTTTGCCCTTGTATCGCTCCAAAGAATAACCTCTGCGTTTTGAGCTGTCGCTATTCTTTCCTCATTGCAAACTGAAAGCAAGGCTTGCTCACTGCTCGGAACAATTAAGCTCCTCGGTTCGGCTTGCTTTATTGCAAGATAAACGCTCTGATAGCCGCCGAAATAGGTATCCGCCAAGACAATATCGGCACATTTGTCTTTCAATGCGGAGGAAACACCTTCGGATAAATATTTGTACTTATTGTTTGAAAGCACGACTGCGGAATGTCCCGAGCCGGAAACAACAAGATTAACCGAGGTCTCTGTATCCAAAACCGTCAAAACCTCATATTCCGAATTTAAGAAAAAACTAAATACCGACGAAACGGCAACACAAAACGCCGTAGCACAGCAAAAAAGCTTAAAAGCGGGCTTCCTGCGGCGAAGAATGTAAAGTGATATTGCAATTGCATAAACAAAAACAATGCCGATTGTCCATCCGATATCGTAGGTGTCGATTGTCGAAAACGGAAGCTCCGAGATTTTGCGGATGACAAATATTATATACCTTGCCACACAGCCCGAGGCTATGAGGAAGCCGTTTCCCAAGCCGCCTATCGGAATGAGCAGAGCACCCAAGCCGCCCGTCAGCATACAAATTGATGCGGCATAGCTGATAAGAAGATTTGACAAAACGGAATACACCGAAATATATCCGATAAAGGCTATTACAAACCCGAGTGAGCCGACGGTTGCACTGACGGAAACAAATACGGATTCCGCTATAAGCTTGACTACGGCAAAAGCGGTACTGACCGAGCTTTCTCCAAAGAAAAGCTTGTTTAAAACCGGATTGATTAAAACAATACCGAGCGTTGAAGAAAAGGAAAGCAGAAATCCGATATCGGCAACTATCATCGGATTAAAAATACACAACAGCAATGTCGCCAGACCGAGTGAATTCAACGAATCCGCACGCCTGTAAAACAGATTGCCAACAAGCACCGTCAAAAGCATTATTCCGGCTCTGCAAACTGAAGGAGTAAAGCCGGTTAAGCCCATAAACAGCAGAACAAACGCTATACCGATAAGCGAATTAAGTCTTTTCCTGACATTCAAAATTTCAAGCAAACTATAAAGACCCATTACCCAAACGGAAAGATGCATACCGGAAACAGCAAACACAGGTGCAACACCGGCGGATTTGATAGATGCATAAACCTCGTCGGAAATAAACTCCTTGTTGCCGGTCAGCATACCGACCGCAACTCCGCCGTAATCGTTTGGAAGCTTGTCCAAAATATTGCTTTCGATGGTTTTGCGAAGCTTGAAAAGCCGATATTCGATACCCTTGCCTTTGTTCCCGGTAACAGTCAAGGGAACCTCATCATAATTATTGATATAGCCTCCGAGGAATATGCCCTTTGATTGATAATAGAGCTTAATATCTCTTGAATCCTTACCGATTTCATAAAGAGTTATCCGTGTTTGGATTGTATCATAAGGCTCTGCGGTAAGATAATTTGAAGCGGAAAGCCGAAGCTTGACCTCAAACGGCTCACCGTTGATGCTTTGCGTTTTGAGAATATAATAATATCTTGTGCCCGTAAAATCCGGCTCATCCAAAACGGTTGCCGTGATTTCAGCCTCACGGTCGGCAAGCCTGCTTGCATCGGAAATTTTATAATCCGACAAAATCTCAAACGATGCGCCCGAAATAATCAATGCCGCCGCAAGGAAGAACGGAACAATGCTTTGACGAAGACTTTTGAATACAATGCTCAAAAGCAAGATCGTGATTCCGAGTGCCATTGCGACAAATGAAAATCTGTCGTCGAAATAGGCACAGATAAACAGAACCGATAAAGCGGAAAAGCCCATGATAGCCATGGGTCTGTATTTTAGGCTCATTTAAAAATAAGAGGAAGCTTTTCGAGGAAAACAATGTCATCCCTATCTGCGGCATCGCCCTCCGCCAAAACAGCGGCCTTGGCAACGATTTCAACATCAAATTTGTTGACAAGCTCCTCAACCGATTCAAGCGATTTTCCCGTTGAAATAACATCGTCGAGTATAACGATTCTTTTGCCTCTTATCTGTTCGCCGTCCGCACCGTCAAGGATAAGCTTCTGCTCCGATGCGGTGGTAATCGACTTAACCGAAACCGAAACCGGATTTTGCATATAAAGCTTCTCTTTTTTGCGAATGACAAAATACTTTTTGCCGCTCTGACGTGACATCTCATAAGCAAGAGGAATGCTCTTTGCTTCGGGCGTTACTATGTAATCAAATTCGGGCAATTTTTTGAGAAGCTCCTGAGTTGCAGCAACGGTAAGCTCAACATCACCGAAGATAATAAAACCGGCAATGGAAACATTTTCGTTGAGAGGACAAACGGGAAGCTCCCTTTCAAGCCCTGCAATTTTCATTTTAAACATTTCTGCCATTGAAATTACTTCCTTTCAGATATTACAAAATCAGCCTGCCGGCCAACCGAATTCTCTGCCGCCCATAAGATGAAAATGAAGATGCTTGACGCTTTGTCCGGCAAGATCGCCGCAGTTGTTGACTATACGATAGCCGTCAGTCAAGCCCTCCTGCTTTGCGAGCTTTGCCGCAACCTCAAATATATGAGCGACAACCGCACTGTTGCTCTCGTCAATCTCTGCGGCTGATTTTATATGCTGCTTCGGGATGATGAGAATATGTGTCGGCGCTTGCGGTTCAATATCACGAAACGCAAAAACCGTTTCATCCTCATAAACCTTGTTTGACGGAATCTCTCCGTTAATTATTTTACAAAAAAGACAATCCATAAAAATTCTCCCTTCGGTTTATATAACTCACCTCACCCCGAAACGGTATATTCAATACCGCTTCAAAGAGTGCTGTGTATAATTTATCGAATAAGACCCTCCACAATATCTGCAACGGCAGCAATCGCCTCGTCAGTCTTGGTAATATCCTTTGCACCTGCCATAGCAAAATCGGGCTTTCCGCCACCGTTTCCGCCTGCAAGCTTTGCAACGGAACGAACAACGTCACCGGCCTTAACTCCTGCCTTTACCGCATCGGGAGCGCAGCAAGCAGCAAAATTTACCGAGCCCTTTTCCTTGTTAACAGCGGCAAAAACAGCAACAACATTGTCTCCCTCGTTTTTAGCCTTGTCGGAAAGCTGACGAAGCTCATCAACCGTAACCTCACCTGCATTGGCAGCAATTACCTTGAGCGAGCCGATCTCAACAGCATTATCAAACAGACTGCCCGAACGCATTTCCGTAAGCTGTGCCGTAAGAGCCTCTATCTCTTTATCCTTCTCTTTAAGCTCGTTTGAAAGAGAAGCGGCCTTTTTCTCAATATCGGCAGGATTAGCAACCTTGAGAGCTGCCGCAGTGCCGTAAAGTCTGGAATTGAGCGACTCGATATATTCAAGAACGCCCGTTCCCGTAACAGCTTCAATTCTTCTTATACCTGCGGCAACAGAGGTTTCGGTAATAATCTTGAAAAGTCCGAGATTTCCCGTGCTTGAAACGTGAGTACCGCCACAAAGCTCGGTTGAGAAATCTCCTGCCTTAACAACTCTTACAAAATCGCCGTATTTTTCACCGAAAAGTGCCATTGCACCCGTCTTCTTGGCTTCTTCAATCGGCATCTCCGTCATTGTAACGCTCTGTGCGGCAAGAATAATCGCATTAACCTCGTCCTCAACCGTTTTCAACTCCTCCGCAGTAAGAGCGGAAAAATGAGAGAAATCAAAACGAACCGTTTTCTCGTTTACAAGCTGACCCGCCTGCTCAACATGAGAGCCGAGAGTTTTCCTTAATGCCGCCTGAAGAAGATGCGCCGCAGTGTGATTTCTTGCAATCGCCTCACGTCTTTTTGAGTCGATAACCGTCTTCACACCGTCGCCCGTCTTGGCACTGTCGCCGTCAATTATTCTACCGTAATGGAGGAAAACTCCGTCGTTGGTTTTTGTTGTATTTTCAACCTCAAAGGTAAAGCCGTCGCCGTGAATACAGCCTGTATCTCCAACCTGTCCGCCGCTTTCGGCATAGAATGAGGTTTTATCCGTTACAAGGAATGAATCAACACCGTTTTCAAGGATGTCGCAACGTATTCCGTCGGTGATGAAAGCCAGAATTTTGCCCTCTGCCTCATAGGATTCATAGCCCTCGAACTCGGTTTTATCAAGCCCCTTGGTAACAACACCCGTATCATTCCAGCCCTCGGCGCCCGCGCCCTTGTGAGCATCACGCGATCTCTTACGCTGAACAAGAACAAGCTCCCTGAACTTTTCTTCGTCAACGGTCATTCCCTTTTCTTCAAGGATTTCCTTTGTAAGATCAATCGGGAAGCCAAAGGTATCCTGGAGCTTAAACGCATCCTCCGCGCTGAGCTCCTTGCTCTTTGCATCCTCAATCATTTTGGAAAGAACATCAAGACCCGCATCAATGGTTCTGTTAAAGCTCTCCTCCTCCGTTGAAATAACATTGATGATGAAATCACGCTTTTCAACAAGGTTTGGATAAGCATTTTTGTTTTCGTTGATAACCGTATCGGCAACCTCGGCAAGGAAGGCTCTGTTTATACCCAAAAGTCTGCCGTGTCTTGCGGCTCGACGAAGCAAACGGCGAAGAACATAGCCTCTGCCGCTGTTTGAGGGCATAACACCGTCACCTATCATAAAGGTGGTCGAACGGATATGGTCGGTAATAACACGAAGCGAAATATCGGATTTTTCATCGGTATGATACTCAACCTCGGCAATTCGAGCAATGTGCTTCATAATATTTTGAATGGTATCAACCTCAAAGAGATTGTCAACGCCCTGTGCAATACAAGCAAGACGCTCAAGACCCATACCGGTATCAATATTCGGATGAGCAAGCGGAGTATAGTTGTTGTGTCCGTCATTTTCAAACTGTGTAAAAACAAGGTTCCAGAATTCAACAAAGCGGTCACACTCACAGCCGACATGGCAATCGGGATCTCCGCAGCCGTGTTCGGCTCCTCTGTCATAATAAATCTCCGAGCAAGGGCCGCAGGGACCCGCACCGTGCTCCCAGAAGTTATCCTCCTTGCCGAAACGAACCATATGACTTTCGGCAACACCGATTTCCTTTGTCCAAATATCATAAGCCTCATCATCGTCAAGATAGACACTGATATAGAGCTTTTCGGGATCCATTTCCATAACCTCGGTACAGAATTCCCAAGCCCACGAAATCGCCTCACGCTTGAAATAATCGCCAAAGGAGAAATTGCCGAGCATTTCAAAATATGTTCCGTGACGTGCGGTTTTACCGACATTTTCGATATCGGGGGTTCTGATACACTTCTGGCAGGTTGTAACTCTCGTTTTCGGCGGAGTTATTTCACCTGTGAAATATTTTTTCATCGGTGACATACCGGCATTGATAAGAAGAAGACTCTTATCACCTTGAGGAATGAGCGAAAAGCTCGGAAGTCTCAAGTGCTCCTTTGTTTCGTAAAAGGCGAGAAATTTTTCTCTTAATTCGTTAAGTCCTGTCCATTTCATAAATACTACTCCCTGTAAATTTGAGATTTATTTCCAACTGAATATTATATGCTTATCTATAGCATAAAGTCAATCGAATTTTGTGAAATTCTTTGAATCCGAGACGAAAACTACCGTTGAATTCAAGTCGGTTCTGTAATACTCGACTCCCATTTTCTCCAACCGCTCCGTAACGGACAAATGCGGATGACCGTAATCGTTGTTCCTTCCGCAGCAGATGACGGCGTATTTTGGGTTAACCGCTTTGAGCCACGCATCACCCGTTGATGTTTTACTGCCGTGGTGACCGATGTTCAAAATATCTGCCGAATAGTCGATATCTTTCATTAAAAGGTCGTCCTCAACAGTCATTGTTTCGTCACCGGTGAGCATAACGGAGGTTTCGCCATAGCTTATCCTCGAAACAACCGACATATCGTTGAGATTGTCATAATCCCTAAGCGGTGCAAAAATTTCGACTGTCATTTCACCGTAGGAATAGGTTTCACCGGCACAGGCCGGTATCACGTTTTTGGCATTATCCGAAGCGGCGGTGAGAAGACTTTCGTATGTTTTGGTTGTGGGAATTATGCTTTCCGGAATTTCGGGCATAATCAAGTCACCTATTTCAAACTCGTAAAGCAGCTTTGTCATCGCTCCCATATGATCTGAATGCGGATGAGTTACAATAACACAATCAAGCTCGTCGATATTTAGATTTTTGATATAGCTTTCAACGCTCTGCGCCGCACCAACCTCGCCACTGTCAATAAGTATCGCCGTATCGTTTAAGGTTATCAGTGTGCAGTTGCCTTGACCGACATCAATAAAGCTGACATACATTTTGTCCGTTTCGCTTAAAGACGTATTGTGCAAGCCAAGCTCTGAATACACCTCATCAATATCCTCAAATAAAAGCATACCGACAAAAGAGGCAATTAACAATGTTGCGATGACAATAACCGTTACGGATTTTGAATTAAAACTTCTTTTTCTTTTCATAATTTTTATATTTTTTCGGCTGCTGACGCGGTCCGGACTGCTTAGGCTTTATTAAGCATTTATCGGAAAAGCCGATAAGGTCATGCCTGCCGATTTTTCTCAATGCTTCCTCAACAAGGTCACGGTTTTTGGGGTCGTAATATTGTAGCAGCGCACGCTGCAACGCCTTATCGTGGGGCGTTTTGGCGGTATAGACCTCTTCCATGGTATACGGGTCAAGCCCGGTGTAGAACATACAGGTTGAAATTGTTCCCGGTGTCGGGTAAAAATCCTGAACCTGCTCGGGTCTGATGTGTCTTTTTTTGAGAAAAACCGCAAGCTCAACGGCATCCTTCAGCGTTGAGCCTGGGTGCGACGACATAAGGTACGGCACAAGATACTGCTCCTTGCCGACAGACTCCGTAAGCTGAAAATATTTCCTCGAAAAATCTATATAAGCCTCAATGTGCGGCTTTCCCATTTTATCAAGCACCGCCGCAGAGCAATGCTCGGGAGCCACCTTGAGCTGACCGCTGACGTGATGTTTCACCAGCTCACGGAAAAATGTATCGTCGGGGTCCTTTAGCATATAGTCATAACGTATTCCGGAACGAATGAAAACCTTTTTGACCTTTGGCAGCTCTCTGACAGTCCTGAGAATATCCAAATATTCGCTGTGGTCAGCCTTCAAGGCCTTGCACGGGGTCGGAGCAAGACACTTTTTGCCCTTGCAAAGACCCTTTTCAAGCTGAGCCAAGCAGCTTGTTCGACGGAAATTCGCTGTTGGACCACCAATATCGTGAATATATCCTTTAAAATTCGGCTTCTGAGTTAAAAGCTTTGCCTCATTGACAATGGATTCCTTACTTCTTGTTGTAACAAACCGTCCCTGATGGAACGCAATGGAGCAAAAATTGCACGCACCGAAGCAGCCTCGGTTGTGTGTGATTGAAAACTCAACCTCCTCAATCGCAGGTACACCGCCCATTTTTTCGTAGCAAGGGTGATATGCTCTTTCATAAGGCAACGAATATACCCAATCCATTTCCTCCTGTGTCAGCGGAGGCATTGGCGGATTTTGGACAAGCATACGGTTTCCGTGACGCTGCTTTATAAGCTTGCCTCGAATATGATCCTGCTCATCCTGCTCAATTCGGCAGGAAACGGCGTATTCCTTTTTGCTTTTGCAAACATTCTCAAAGGACGGACATTCCGCACCGTAAAGCGGAGTATCTCGCACATCGCAGGAGTAAACCGTGCCTCTGACATCGGTTACGGTTGAAATCGGCTCACCGTTTGAAAGTCTGCGACAAATTTCGATAATTTGATTTTCGCCCATTCCGTAAATCAGCAAATCCGCCTGCGAATCAAAGAGTATGCTTCTGCGGATTTTATCGTCCCAGTAATCATAATGGGCAAAGCGGCGAAGTGATGCCTCAAGTCCGCCAATCACAATCGGGATATCACCGTAAATCTCACGAATTTTGTTACAATAAACTATAACGGCACGGTCGGGTCGCTTGCCCATAACACGTCCGGGAGAATATGCATCCTGACTTCTGTGCTTTTTGGCGGCAGTATAGTGGGCAACCATTGAATCTATATTGCCGGAGGAAACCATAAAGCCGAGCCTCGGTCTGCCAAAGCGCATAAAATCCTCGTTGCTTCTCCAATCGGGCTGGCTGATTATCGCAACACGGTATCCCTCCGCCTCCATAACTCTTGTAATGATTGCCGCACCGAAGCTTGGATGATCAACATAGGCATCACCCGTTATATAAACAAAATCAACCTCATCCCAGCCTCTTTCACTGACCTCCTGTGCGGTTATCGGTAAAAACATCTTTTACTCCTCATCATCTTCAAAATATTCATCCTCCGGCTCAATCGGATTTTCGATCGGTGCCGAAGCATTTGCAAGTGCGTTCATTTCCATCCACTGCTGCTTGGAAATGAGCACCTTACGCGGCTTACTGCCCTCAAACGGACCGACAATCTGCCTTTGTTCAAGCTCGTCGATAATTCTTGCAGCTCTTGCATAGCCGACCTTGAGCTTTCTTTGCAGCAGAGTTGTTGAAGCCATTTGTGCCTCAACGACGATTTCAATCGCCTTGGGTATCATCTCGTCTCCGCCGTCGTTTGCATCGGAATCGGAGGAGGACGACGATGACGGTTTTTTCTCCATTGCCGCCTGACGTTCGATTTCCTTAATAACTTCCTCGTCGTATTTCTTTTCCTCACCCTGCGATTTTATAAACTTGACAACGGCCTCAACCTCCTCGTCGGAAAGGTAGCAGCCCTGAACGCGAACCGGCTTTGAAACTCCTACCGGACTGAAAAGCATATCACCGTTGCCGAGAAGCTTTTCGGCACCGGCAATGTCAATTATCGTTCTCGAATCAACCTGGGAGGAAACCGAAAGAGCAATTCTGCTCGGAATGTTCGCCTTAATAATACCTGTAATAACATTGACAGAGGGTCTTTGCGTTGCAATTACAAGGTGCATGCCGGCAGCACGTGCCATCTGTGCCAATCGGCAAATCGAATCCTCAACCTCATTCGGCGCCGCCATCATGAGGTCGGAAAGCTCATCAATAAAGATAACGATATGCGGCATCGGTGTAATCGCTTCGTTTGTTTCGGCAAGCTTGTTGTAGCCCTTGATATCACGGACACTGTTTTCGGAAAAGAGCTTGTAGCGCTGCAGCATTTCCGTTACAGCCCAGCCGAGAGCACCCGCCGCCTTTTTCGGGTCGGAAACAACCGGAACCAACAAATGAGGAATGCCGTTGTAAACCGTAAATTCAACCTGCTTGGGGTCAATCATAAGCATCTTGACCTCATCGGGCGTTGAATTGTAAAGTATGCTGACTATCATTGAGTTAAGGCATACGGATTTACCCGAGCCGGTAGTACCCGCAATGAGAAGATGCGGCATCTTTGCTATATCGGCGCAAATCGTATTGCCCGTAATATCCTTGCCCAAGCCGACATTAAGCTTACTCTTTGCATTTTTGTAAACAGGAGTTTCGATGATTTCACGCAAGGAAACCGTTGCCCTGTTTTTGTTGGGAATTTCGATACCGATTGCCGATTTGTTCGGAATCGGAGCTTCAATACGAACACCCGATGCCGCCAGTGCAAGAGCAATATCATCAGAAAGGCTTGTAATTCTGCTTATTTTAACACCTGCCGCAGGCTGAAGCTCATATCTTGTTACGGCAGGACCTCGGCAAATATCGACGATTTTTGTCGAAACACCAAAGCTGTTCAAGGTGTCAACAAGCTTTTGAGCATTTGTTTTAAGCTCGTTTTCGTAGTTCATCGCATTTGCGTTATTGGCATAATTAAGGCAATCAACCGAGGGCTTTTGATAGGTGTGGAAAACTTGTGCCGGTTTGTCCTCGTTTTCTGTCTTTTCGGTCTTTTTTGCCTTTTTTTCGCCCTTTTCGGGCTGCTTGTCCTTCGCTCTGTTGCTTCCGTTGACCTTTTTTATTATATCGTCAATCGGACTTTCGGGCTCTGCCGAGGATACCTCCGGCTCGGAATAAATCTCATCAAAGGGCTTCGGCTCCTTTGGAATGCGTTTGACAGCCTCCTTTTGAGCGTTACCGACAAGCTCCTCGATGAACATTTCGTCCTGCTCGCTGCCGAATTTATCCGGACCGACATCAATCGGGACAAACCTTTTTTGGTGCTTCTTTCCGGGTGTCACTGTCTCGTATTCCGGCTCTTGAGGTACAGCTTTGCTTGAGCGGTTTTCTTTGTGAATATCTATACGTTCCTTGATAAAAAGGTAGATTCCGAGGAAGGTTCCTCCGGTTATAAACATAATCGTGACAAAAAGCAGAACAAAAAGCACAACGGCCGCTGCGGTTTTGCCGAAAAGCATTTCCGGAACTCCGCCAAAAACAGCTCCCAGGGCACCTCCGCTTTGCAGAGTAACGCTTTCACGCAAATCCCAAACGAACTCAATTTGATCCTTCAAATCACCTGCATAAAGTGCCTGTGAAAAGAGGTGAACAATACCCGAGAGTAAGCAGGTAAACAGAGAAACACCTACCAGCCTGCCCTTAATTGATTTGATAGACCTGTCCGCTGCAATTATCGCCACAAGATAAAGCAGCAAAAGCGGCCACGCAAAGGAGCATATTCCGAAAACGCCGAAAATCGCATTATGGAACGCAAGCCAAACGTGCTCACCCTTTATGAAGGTTGCCGCAAGAAAAATTATCGCAACAGCGGCAAGGATTATAGCCGTCCTTTGGTTGTTTACGGGACGCTGACCGTCCTTTTGACTGCGTTCACGCTCATTTCCCTTTGCCGCAGAAGCTTTTTTCTTTTGCGGTGAAGCCGTTGCCCTTGCCTTTGATTTGGCAGCGTTTGATTTGGACTTATTGGATGTCGATTTTGATTTTGAAGTTTGTTTTTTTGCCGCCATATTTCCCTCCGTAATATAATAAAGTTTAAAATAGAAATAATAACCCAATATTTAGTATATGATAACATTTTTAAGGATAAATATCAATATGTTTATTGATTTTTTTTGCACTATTGTGTATAATGGATGGGCAATGGCACATAAATGCAAATTTTAAAAGGAGTGCAAAATAAATGTTTACATTAAAGAATAATTCAATCAGCATTGCCGTAAAGGAATTGGGTGCGGAGCTTTCCTCTTTCAAATCGGAGGAAACCGCCATTGAATATCTTTGGCAGGGAAACCCTGACGTTTGGAGTGGTCAATCGCCGATTCTTTTCCCGATTGTCGGAACTCTGCTTGATAACAAATACAAGGTTGACGGCAAGGAATATGAGCTTTTCCGCCACGGAATCGCAAAGCAGCGTGAATTTGAGCTCAAAGAAAGCGGAGAGGATTATTTCATCGTATCTCAAAGCTGGAATGATGAAACCCTCAAGCGCTATCCGTTCAAGTATATTCTCGAAATCGAATACAAGCTTGACGGCAAAAAGCTGACCGTAACTCACACGGTTAGAAATGCCGACAGCAGAACAATGTACTTCTCAATCGGAGGACATCCGGGCTTTAATTGCAAAATCGGTGACCGACTTTCCTTTGCCGAGCCCGAAACACTTGTGTGCGAAAAGATTGACACGGATTCAATTCTTGACGGCAAGCACTACCCCACCCTCAACAACGAAACCGATATCATTATAACAAAGGATATTTTTGATAACGATGCACTTATCCTCACGGGAATGAAGTCCGACACGGTTTACCTCAAGAGCGATTTCCGTCCTCAGCAGATTAAATTCAACTTCGGCAAGGCTCCGGCACTCGGCATTTGGGCAAAGCCTGCCGCCGAATATGTCTGCATTGAGCCCTGGTACGGCGTAAACGATTCAAGAGAGGTCAAAAAAGATTTCTCCGAAAAGCGTCTTATCCAAAGTCTTGAGGCAGGTAAGAAATTCAGCTTCGCATGGAGTGCGGAAATTATAGAATAACATAATAGCATAATAGCAGAAAATCCTTGTGAGCTTTTCGTTCACAAGGATTTATTTTTATTTTATATATTCGAGCTTCATTTCATTTTTCTCGGCAAAGCTCTGGGCTACGGAGCCCTTGACGGTTACGATGGTAACATTCTTGCTTGCAGCGATATCCTTTTCGTTGTCGTAAAACGCCAAGCTGTCGATTTCCTTAACGGAGCTCGGAATCGTTATGCGAGTAATTCCCGAGCCCGTAGTAATCAGCGAGCTTATTTTCGCAATATTATCGGGAACAGAAACCTCTTTAAGAGCGGTACAGTTGATGAAAATTCCCCTCGGAACAACCGTCATATTTTTTGAAAATGTAAAGCCGGTTAAGCTTTCGCAGCCGGAAAACGCACTTTCGTTAATTTTTGTGACGGAATCCGGGCAGGTATAGTTTCCAAGCTTTGCATAGGGCAAGGCAAAAACAAGCGTCTTCATATCGGAGGAAAAAACGATGTCATCACGGATTGTAAAGCTTTCGTCGGATTCAAGCTTGACCTCGGTTAATGAGCTGCAGCCCGAAAAAATATTTTGCCCGAGAACTTCCAGACTTTCCGGCAAGATAATGCTTTCCAGCTCAACACAATCGTTGAAGCAGCCCTCATCAATATTTTTCAGTGATTTTCCGAGCTTTACGCTTTTAAGAGCTTTGCAGCCTCTAAAAGTGCTTTTACCGATATAGGTTATGCTGTCTCCGATATCAATTGAAGTAATATCACTGTTTTCAAACGCAAGTCCGTCAATTTTTGTAACGCTTTTACCTCTGATTTTTGACGGAATTTTGACATCCTTATCCGTTCCGTTGTAACCGGTAATCATCACAGCATCGCTGTCCGTTGTTTCGATAAAGTCGAAATCGGATTTGTACCATTCAAGATAGCCGAAAAGCGACACTCCGATAACAACGATAAATGAGAGTGTAAAGCACAGTACCTTTACAAAATTTTTCATATTGATTCTCCTATTTTTTAAACATATATACTCTGACCTCATAGGGCTTTGTGACAAAGCCGTTATTTACTATCCGATTATCCTTATAGTTGCTCAAAGCAAGCTCACCCTCGTTCAAGGCATAGCCATCCGGAGCCTTGAATTTTACCGAGCCTTCTTTAAAGGAACAGATAATAAGAGCTTTTCGGTTACCGAGAACCCTTTCGTAAATATAAAGCGACGGATTAAAATGCTCATATTCCTTATATTTTCCGTAAATAAGAACATCATTTTCCTTACGCAGACGTATAAGACTTTTGTAAAAATTCAGCAGTGAATCCGGATTTTCAAGGTCATTTTGAACATTAATCTCCTTGTATTCGGGATTAATCGGGAACCAAGGCTCACCTGTTGTAAAGCCTGCATTTTCCTCGGCAGACCACTGCACAGGTGTTCTTGCATTTTCTCGGCTGACATCTTTAGCAAGCTTTAAAAAGCGTTTTTCACTGAAGCCGAGCTTACGGAAAAGACGGTAGTTGTTAAAGGTCATAACGTCCTTATAATCGGAAACTCTGTCGAAAAGAGTGTTTATCATACCGATTTCCTGACCTTGATAGATAAACGGAGTACCGCAAAGCAAAAAATACATTGCCGCAAGCATCTTGCCGCTTTCGACACGGTAGTTGATATTGCCGTAACGCTCGATTATTCTCGGATGATCGTGATTTTCGATATAAAGGCAGTTCCAGCCCTTACCGTAAAGTCTGTTTTGCCATTTGGAAAGAGTTGACTTCAGCTTGATTAGATTGAACGGTGTTTTTACCCAATCCACCATAAAGCAGTTTGCATTCATATGCTCAAAGGAAATCATCATATTCAGCTTTTGGTCAGCACCCTCGGTAACAAAAGCCTCCGCCATTTTTATGTTTGACATCGGGCCCTCTCCGACCGTGAAGCAATCATAGTGGTTATAAACGTCACGCTTGAATTCATCAAGATATTCCTCCAAATGCGGTCCGTGCTTATAATGCTCAACACCGGTTGCAACAGGGAGAGGAAAACCGTTCGGCAGACCCTCCGCTTTTGAGATAAAGGTTATAACGTCCTCGCGGAAGCCGTCAACGCCCATATCAAGCCAAAAGCGCATAATATCCTTTACTTCCTCACGAACCTTTGGGTTATCCATATTTAAATCGGGCTGTTTTTTCGCAAAAACGTGAAGATAATATTCATCAACCTCAGGAACATATTCCCAAGCTCCGCCCTCAAAGGTCGAAAGCCAGTTGTTGGGCGGCTTTTTCCCCTTGCCCTTACGCCAAATATAATAATCGCGATACGGATTATCGACGCTTTTGCGGCTTTCCTTAAACCATTCGTGCTCATCGGAGGTGTGGTTGACAACAAGATCCATAAAAACCTTCATTCCGCGCCGATGTGCTCCGTCAAGAATCATTTTAAAATCCTCAAGCGTTCCGAATTCGGGATTTATGTTTTTGTAATCCGAAATATCATAGCCGTAATCGGCATTGGGTGAGGGATAAATCGGTGAAAACCATATTCCGTCCACGCCGAGCTCCTTGAGATAATCAAGCTTGCCGTAAACACCGGGCAAATCGCCTATACCGTCACCGTTGCTGTCGCAAAAGCTGCGTGTCCAAATTTGATAAACACACATTTCCTTGTAGGCAGTTCTTGTAATATCGACCATAGCATCACCCTCCCGATTATATTGTTGATAACTATTATAACATACCCACAATACAATTACAACAAAAATTCTTTCTCCGCACTTCACAAATTCCGAAATATATACTATAATCTTAATAATAAAACCACGGAGGTAAGAATATGAAAATAGTAATTCTCGATGCATATACGTCAAATCCCGGCGACCTGAGCTGGGAAAAATTTGAAAAGCTCGGTGAAATCTGTGTATACGAGCGTACCGCAAGAGATGAAATTCTCGAAAGGTGCAGGGATGCCGACATAATTCTCAACAATAAGGTTATTCTTGACAGAGAAATGCTCGAACAGCTTCCAAGGCTCAAATATATCGGAATACTGGCAACGGGCTTTAATGTTGTCGATATCAAAGCGGCGGCAGAGCTTGGAATAACGGTGTGCAACGTACCGACCTATTCAACCCGTGCGGTTGCCCAGCTTACCTTTGCTTTAATTCTCGAATTTTACAATCACGTTGCCGCTCACGACGATGCGGTTCACGGCGGTGAATGGAGCTCCTGCAAGGATTTCTGTTTCCAAAAGACTCCGCTTTTGGAGCTTTCGGGCAAAACGCTCGGTATTGTCGGATTTGGCAAGATCGGTCAGGAGGTTGCAAAAATCGCCGATGTCTTCGGAATGAATATTCTCTGTGCGGTTCGCAGCCCAAAGCCGCAGCCGAGCTTTGCAAGCTTCAAATTTGCAGAGCTTGACGAGCTTGCCGAAAAAAGCGATATAATCTCCTTTCACTGCCCTCTGACCGAGGAAACTAAAGGTCTTGTGAATGCCGAATTCATTAAAAAAATGAAGAAAAACGCTTTGATAATCAACACCGCAAGAGGTCCGATTATTGAAGAAAATGCACTTGCGGAGGCTCTCAACAGCGATCGTATCGCCGGTGCGGCTGTCGATGTTCTTTCCTGCGAGCCGCCGAAAAAGGATAATCCCCTGCTCTCCTGCAAAAATTGTATAATAACTCCCCACATCGCCTGGGCAGGCTTTGAAACAAGAGAAAGACTGTTGGAGGTAGTTTATCAAAATCTCAAAGCATACCTTGACGGAGAACCGATCAATGTTGTAAGCTAAAGCCATTAAATTTATTCATAAATCTCGTCCCGCTGACATAATAATAAACAAAAAAGAACGGAGGAAAATTTATGTCAGCAACAGGTACAAGCATTTATAAGGATATTCAGACAAGGACGGGCGGCGATATTTATATCGGAGTTGTCGGCCCCGTCAGAACAGGCAAATCAACATTCATCAAGCGTTTTATGGATTCGCTCGTTATTCCCAACATTGATGATGCAGGCAAAAAAGAGCGTGCAACCGACGAGCTTCCGCAATCGGCATCCGGCAGAACGATTATGACGACCGAGCCGAAATTCATTCCCGAAAATGCGGTTGAAATAAATCTGCCCGACAACGCACATTTCAGTGTGCGAATGATAGACTGTGTGGGCTACATTGTTCCGAGCTCACTCGGCTATATAGAGAACGACCAACCGAGAATGGTTAAAACACCATGGTTTGAAAAGGAAATCCCGTTTAATATGGCGGCTGAAATCGGTACGCAAAAGGTTATCACGGAGCACTCGACAATCGGGCTTGTCGTTACAACGGATGGCTCGATAAGCGACATTCCGCGTGATGAATACGCCGAGGCCGAGGAAAGAGTTGTCAACGAATTAAAGGAGCTCAACAAGCCCTTTATTGTGCTTTTGAACAGCACTGAGCCCGACAGTGACGGTGCCAAGGAGCTCGGTGCACAGCTTTGCGATAAATACGGTGTCCCCGTTATGCCTGTCAACTGTCTTGAGCTTGATGAGGAGAAAATTAAATCTATTTTGGCACAAATTCTTTTTGAATTTCCGGTTTGTGAGGTCAGCGTGGAAATTCCCGGTTGGATAGCTTCGCTTGACCGCAGCCATTGGCTCAGACGTGATATCTTTGACTATATCAAAAAAGAAGCGGCACAGCTCGGAAGGATCAGAGATATCAGCTCATTTTCCTCAAGGCTCAACGGCTGTAAACACATCGGCAAGTCAATAATGAGCAGGCTCAATCTTTCAGACGGCAGTGCAGTCGTTTGCATCACGGTCGATAACGGTGTTTTTTATAAGATACTTGCCGAAAAAACAAAGCTCAATATCGAAAACGAGGAAGATTTGATGAGCTGCATAGGTGAGCTTGCCGAAACGAAAAAATCCTATGACAGAATCAAAAACGCCCTTGATGAGGTTGAGGCAACCGGCTACGGAATTGTTATGCCGACTATGGATGAGCTTCATCTTGAGGAGCCGGAAATAATGAAGCAGGGCGGTAAATACGGCGTGAGACTTAAAGCCTCCGCTCCCTCGATACATATGATGAAGGTCAATACGAATACCGAGGTTGCTCCGCTTGTGGGCAGTGAATCACAATCAGAGGATTTGATAATGTATCTTTTAAAGGAATTTGAAGAAAATCCGACAAAAATCTGGGAATCGAATATTTTCGGAAAATCTCTGCATGAGCTTGTCAATGAGGGTCTGCACAACAAGCTGTTCCGTATGCCGACAGATGCAAGAATGAAATTGCAGGAAACCCTTGAAAAAGTTATCAATGAGGGTTGCAGCGGATTGATTTGCATTATCCTTTAAAAAATATCCGAAAAGCCGAAATTACATTTGACTTTAAAAAATTAAGTAGTATAATAATTTTTCGGGTAATAAACTAAAAGGAAGTAATTGAGATGGAATTTGATGTTTTGAGGATACTCCTTTATCTTGCGATAATCTTGCTTGCAACAAAGGGTATGGGTATTTTATCAAGGATGTGCGGCTTACCTCAGGTCGTGGGTATGGTTTTGGCAGGACTTCTTGTCGGTCCCGCCATATTCGGTCAAATTGATGCGATCCCCTTCAACGGAATAATAAATCCAAACGAAATTGAAATGGACGTTTTAAAGGCTTTTTCCCAGGTCGGCGTTGTGCTCATCCTTTTTTCAAGCGGACTTGAAACCGACACCAAGGAGCTGCGTAAAAGCGGCTTTGCGGCAACAATGGTTGCGATTATGGGCGTTGCCGTACCGATAGCACTCGGAACGCTCGTTACCTCACTGTTTATGGGAGGAATAAGCACCCTCAAGGATCACGATTCCTTGATGAACGCCCTCTTTGTCGGCTGTATACTTGCCGCAACCAGCGTCGGAATTACGGTCGAAACTCTGCGTGAGCTCGGCAAGCTGAAAACCAGGGTCGGCACGACAATACTCAGTGCGGCCATAATTGACGACGTTATCGGAATCGTTGCCCTCAGCCTTATCACCAGCCTTGACGGAGATGGCAGTGTTGGGATGACCTTGCTCAAAACCGTCGGATTTTTCGTCATCGGAATAGGCATCGGCTTTCCCATAAAATATCTTTTTGTGTGGATATGCAAGCGTTATCCGCACGCCAGAAGAACAAGCATATTTGCACTTGCGATTTGCTTTCTTTACGCCTATGCCGCCGAAACCTTCTTCGGAATTGCGGCAATTACCGGCGCTTTCCTTGCAGGAATTATGCTCAGCGGCTTAAAGGACACCGACTTTGTTGATAAAAAGGTTCTTACCAACGGATATATGATTTTCTCCCCGATTTTCTTTGCATTTATCGGTATCAGTGCTGATTTCAGCTCATTCAAGCCCTCCGACTTGCTTTTCGGTTTGGTCTTTGTTGCCGTTGGAATTATCGGAAAAATCGTCGGCTGCGGTTCTGTTGCAAAGCTTTGCAAATACAACATCCGTGATTCGGCAACAATCGGCTTTGGTATGATTGCGCGCGGTGAGGTTGCTCTTGCGGTTTACACAACCGGTCACACACTGATTAAAGGCTCCGGTGGAGTTAATCCGCTTATAGCAACGATTATGCTCATCGTTATTTCTTCAATCCTCTGCCCTGTTTTCCTCAAGCTTGTTTTCGGTTCGGGGCATCACGAACATCATTCAACAAAATTACACAACATCTCAACTCATTCGCTTGAGGGCGGATATTAATCACATCAAATAAATATGACATTACAAAAAGCTTCGCTCCTTTCGGAACGAAGCTTTTTCGGTTTGCCTGTTTTTGCTTACTTGCTTTTAATTGTTCCCCTGATCTGGTCGATTTCGGCATAACCCTGGATAACATTTGTAATGTTGA
>CAYYLP010000010.1:0-62628 GCA_964472865.1 uncultured Ruminococcus sp.
TCCCGTACTAACTTCCACCTCTTTCCTACTGTGGAACTTACTTTGGGAATTAACGGTTAAATCAAAAGCTTGAGAAGCGAAAAAATCTGCCGCAAAAGTCTGCGGCAGATCGGTCGGATTATTAATTTCTTCCTCTCTTTTTCTTGATTATCAGGGCGACGATTATTGCAGCAACGGCAATTACGACCAGATAGGGGCTTGCACTGAGCACAAACACGGCAAGATTGCGGAAAAAATGACCGATATTGTAAAGATTATCCTTAAATTTTTCCCATATTTCAGAGCCGAAGCTGTTTGATGCTTTTTTAACTCGATCAACCTCGCTTATGCTCAGCTCAACCGAAGAATAGCTGATTTGGCTGTCGTAGAGCTTTTTTGTGTTATTCAGTGTTTCAAGCTCGGAACGTATTTCGGAAAGTCTTTCCTGAACGGTGATAATATCGGTAACGCTTTCGCATTTTTCGAGAATACCGAGCAAGGTTTTTTCTTCTGTTTCGTAAGCCTTTATTTTGCTTTCCGTTTCGGTATAGATTTCCGTTATGCTTTTGGTTGAAATTTGCTTGCTTGTCACGGTGCCTGCTTTGTCGAGAAATTCAATAAATCCATCGAGCTTTTCGGCGGGGATTTGCACAATGGCATTGACTGAGCCCGATTCATTGTATTTATCCTGTGAATAGCTTGATGTGTAGCCCTTGAGTGACGAAATTTCCGTGTTGATTTTTTTAAGCAGCTCGTCAATTTCCTTGGTTTGCATATATATTGATGCGGTCTTTATGATTTTTTGCGAATCGGCTTGCAACGAATTGCTGACATCACTTGCTTCATCTGCGGTTTCACTGTTACTGTATACTGTGTC
This sequence comes from uncultured Ruminococcus sp., assembly GCA_964472865.1. Taxonomy (GTDB): domain Bacteria; phylum Bacillota; class Clostridia; order Oscillospirales; family Acutalibacteraceae; genus CAG-488. The sequence goes on from CAYYLP010000010.1 coordinate 857, forward strand.
AAAAGAACCGTTTGATGAGCTTGCAAAATCAACAACTAATCCCATATCCTTTTCGGCAGACAATGCTGTGCCGAAAAATCCGCTTATAACTATCACGGCGGCAAGACAAGCGGCTATAATTCCGACGCTTTTTTTGACGTTGTGTTTTTTCTTCGGCTGAACTGCACCAATGTCGGCAATACTTTTCTTTAAATTGCTTGATGCGTGCAAGCTGTCAAGCTCCGAGATGTAATCCTGTTTATTCATCTTCAAAACCTCCGATCATTTCCTTTTTCAGCTCGGCACGGCCTCTGCTGAGCCACGAAAGGACAGTATTTGGCTTTGCGTCAAGAATTTTTCCGATTTCCTTTGCGGTGTAGCCCTCATAATAATGAAGATATATCGCATTGCGGTAGTTTTCGGGCAATGCCCGTACCGCTTCAAGAACGGAATTATTCGTCGAATCGGAAATTTCGGAAAGAGGCGTTTCGCAAAGCACTGTGTTTGAGCTTTTACGCAGCTCGTCACGGCAGAGGTTGATTGTCACTCGAATGAGCCACGCCTTTATATGCTCCTCGCCCCGAAAGGTCTTGCTGCTCTCAAGCAGCTTGACAAAAACCGCTTGTGTGATATCCTCGGCATCGGTTTTTCTTGCGGTGTTGTGAATTGCAATACGGTAAACAGTATCCGTGAGCTGTGAAAAAGCGTATGGGAAAGCGTCCTTTCCCGAGGTGTAAATTACCATGGCTTTGCCTCCTTTCACCTATAACACGATTGAAGCTGACAAATTATTGCATAAAAAGTAAAAAATTATAAAAGTTTGGAGCTTGCAAAAAAACTAACAAAATCGTGACCCATCCTTGATGAGCCACGATTTTTCCGCTTACTTTGAAAGTGCTGTGCCGATTTCCTTTCGCACGCTTTCAAGGAGCTTGTGATCGGAGGTGTATTCCGTGAGTGATGAGGTTATTTCCTTGATTTTTTCATCAACCCATTCCTGACCGAAGCGTTGCTGTGCGAGCGTTAAGTAATCGTAATCCTCTATGCCGTCGGTAATGTTAATCAGTCGGAGGGTACCGACCGGCTCGTCAATACCGATATAGCCGCCCGGATAGATAAGGCAACCATCACCGGAGCACTCATAGTAGTTCCATGTTTTTGAAGATTCCCAAGGATTTGCCATTTGATAGAAAACAACTGACCAAAACAGCAGTCCGGAAATGTTGAGGGATTTTTCCTGCCAGAAAAGAATACGGTGCTTGATTGCATCCTGGTGCATAAAGAAATTACAGTAATCACCCTGTGGAATACTGCAAACGTACCACCAGGGAGTGCTGCCATTCTTGACAGCGGAGTTATACTGTGTCAAACAGTTATCCTCGCTGAGAAGGTTGCTCAACGGGCAAAGAATGGAGCTTCTGCCGGATTGTATTTCAACCGCCGAAAGCAGCTTTCCGTTTATTTCGATATCTGTGTTTGAATTGAAAGGTGTTACCATATTATAACCGGGGCAAAGACGGTTGAGCCTGGCGGTTATTTCAATATATCTTTCATAGGCCTCTGTTGTTGTAGGTTCATCAATCGGATAGAAATAGCCTTTCTTTGCCCATTCGGGGTTTGACGTAACCTTTGTATAGTATTTAACAAGAAGCTCGTCATCCTCGGGGTAGGGGATTTCAAATGACGTCAAGCGGGGGTCGCTCATATAAGCATCGGCTCGCTCATCAAGAATATCGTAAGGAATAAAGTACGGCGATATTTTATTATCAAGAAGATAATTGTAATAATCAATATTGAGCTGTGTCTTGGCTTCTTCGTTGTTGAGATCTACATTGTTGAGGATATAAAAGCTGTCTCCCCAGCTTGTGTTGCCCATTGCTGTGGCTGTTGAGGGGGTTTCGGGTAAGCTAAAGCTCATAACGGTTGCTGTTATGTTCTTTTGAAGAATGGTTTCACCTTTTTCGTTTTTGGCGGTTACAATTGCTGTGTAGTCGCCGGTTGCGGCATTTTTATCCGCATAAGTTCTGATATAAAAGCCTTGCATAAGACCCTTTTTAAGACTTGCTGTACCGCCGTATGGCTCCTTGTCAAAGGAAACGGGAACGAGTGCATCCGCATATTCGCAGCAGTATTTATCGCCTAAACCGTGAACCTCGGTATAAATTTCCTTGTATGCCGTGGTTTTAAGGGCTGCACCGTCGGCGTTTTTGAAATCGCTGACCTCAAGGCTCACCTTCTTGCCGTTTGCCGCTGTTGAAAAGAAAATTTGGAAGCCCTCAAATTCATTTTTGGCAAGGGACAGGTTCATTTCCGTGTCAGTGCCGAGCTTGGCGTTGCGCAGAGGCTTTTCGGTTGAAAACGCAAGGTCGTACACAATTTCGCTGTCCTGCGTTGCAGTACCGCAGATGCTTTTTTCGCTGACGGTCAAGGCATAAATCGGTTTCAAGGGAGAATAATCCGCAACTGCCGTTGCAACAGAAAATACACCTTCTCCAAAGAGGGCTATTGCAAGAACGGCAGCCAAGGCTTTAAACAGAGCTTTGTGCGAGGAATGTGAAAATGAATTTATGTATATTGCAAGGGAAATTCCGAAAAAAACGCAAGCAAAGGCTGCCGCAAATCGACCGACACAGCCGCTGAGGTAGGTTTCCTTTAATCCGTAAACCGTTCCGAAGCAGGCTGCCGCCGTGATAACTGCGGCAATGATTGCTACAATTGCCTTGCCGAGACCGGAGCGTTTGTGCTTTACATCACACAGGGTATAAAGAAATACTATTGCTGCGTTGCAAAGGGAAATTAAAACCGTGTACAGCAGAATTTCTCCCGTTATGTAGTCATCAAAGACATAAAAGGCAGAGTATGTCGAATACGCAAACAATGCCGTGACGAAAAGGGTGACTGCCGTTAAAATCGGTTTTCTTGCTTTTGAATTTTTCATAGGTTTTGACCTTCATTTTTTGAACTCACGGTTATATTACCATATTGCTTTGCGTATTTCAATATAATTCTTCAAATTAAAGGATGAATTTTTATAAAATACGTCAAGCTTTGTGCGAAATCAAAGCAAGTTTACCAGCTCCGCAACGGAGAAATTCTCATACAGGGCATCGTCGAGAATTTCGAGATTTATCGGAGAATATTCAACCTCCTTGGAATAGCCGCAAAGAATACGCACACGCTTGTCTAAATCGAGCTCGGGAATGCTGTCGTATATCCGCTTTGTTACAATGCAGGCAAAAATACCGTATTTAATTTTTGTCAGCAGGTCAAGATCAAAGCAGGCGGTCATCATATACCGCATAAGATAATATTTGAAAAGGCGGATAAAATCCTCGGAGTATTTTTCGGAATTTCCGTATTTCGCTCTTTCCTCGCAAAGGGAGAGCAGAAAATCCCTGCGGCTGACGTCAATGTTTTCCATTTTTGCCAAAACATCGGTGCATTTTGTAAAAGGGGAGGTGCGGTCCTCTCCGAGAAAATCGGTATTGTCGATTTGCCCCTGGAGCTCTGCGGCGGAAAAGAGCACGGCGGAGAGCTTTATTTTTGTGTCGAGTCTGTCATCATCGAGAATGTTGAAAAATTCCTCTCTTTTTTCGTCTAAAAGGTTGTAAATTCGGTCGGAGCTTTCAGCTTTTTTATCAAGCCGAACCTCGGTTTGCGGCAAGAGCAGCAATCTTGCAACTTCGGGACAGCCCAAGCCCAGACCTGTTTCACGAATATCGCCGTAATCATCATAGTAGCGAGGGAAAAGACGGTAGGTTTCGCAGACGTTGTTTTCGCCCTTTTGGAGCTGAATAAGACAAAGACCGTGCTCGTCAAGCAAGGGACAACGCCCATCCCTGAGCGAAAAAATATAGCCGTCCTCGTCCGTTGTAAGATATGTATCAAAGTATTTTTTAAGTACGCCCTTTTCGCTTTTGTATTGCTCGGCGGTATTATTGTCAATTTCGACATCCCAGCCGACACAGCAGGTATCGGGGCAGCGGTCGGCAATGCAGCGAAAGCTGTCGAAAAAAATCGGTTTAACAATTTCCATAATTTCTTTTCCTTTTTTAATTTGTTAATAAAATTGTAACACCTTGAAGTAAAATGTCAAGTATAATATAAATAACTAATATTAAAGGTCGGTTGACGGAATGAACAGATTTATGCAAAGGCTATATGACTTTATGTACGGTCGCTATGGCGTTGATAAGCTGACATTTTTCCTTATTTTGTTGAATTTTCTCTTAAACGGTATCGGTTCATTTATGCGAAATCGTGTTGCTTATTTTGTTTTTTATTTTTTTGCCCTTGCTGTGTTCGGCTTTGCGATGTTCCGTGTTCTTTCCAAAAATATCGAACAGCGCCGCAGAGAGGGAGAATGGTTTGACCGTATTCTTTTCAGAACTGATTTTACCGGTCATATGAGGATTTTCAGACGTTGGTGCAAGCGGCAGTCGCTCAGAATTAAATTTTTTAAAACTCATCGCTTTAGAGTGTGCCCCTACTGCAAGGAAAATTTGCGGCTTTCCAAAAAGAGGGGCAAGAGAGAAATTACCTGTCCAAAATGCGGCAACAGGTTTACAATTCATATTTTATTTTGAGGAAGTGGAGCTTTGCTGGGGTATGTCAGGGCATATCGCCCCGAAATGAAATTTAAAGATTTTGATGCATATAAGGGCGTGTATTGCTCTCTTTGCAAAACAATCGGAAGAAGATACGGCTTGATAGCAAGGCTGACGCTTTCGTATGATTTTACTTTTCTTGCAATAATTCGTATGGCGGTGAGTGAGGAAAAATTTAAAATGTGTTCCTCGCGTTGCAGCTTTAATCCGCTGAAAAAATGCTACGATTGCTCACGCGACAATGCCGAGCTTGAGTACACGGCGGATGCTTCGATGCTGACGTTTTATTTTAAAATAAAGGATAATATTGCGGACAGCGGTTTTTTCAAAAAATTACTTTGCAAAATGATAATGCCTTATGCAAACCATATATATAAGAAAGCGAAAAGGAACAATCCCGAAATTGCCGCAAGGCTTTCCGATTTAATGGAGGCTCAGGCAAGGCTGGAGCAAGGTGAAGCAAGCCTTGACGAGGCGGCGGATATCAGTGCGAAAATGCTTTCGGTGATGTTGGTTGACAAAACCGGTTCGGCAGACAGCACCGCACTGAGCAGGCTTGGCTATTATCTCGGCAGATGGGTATATATTATTGATGCGGTTGATGACTGTGAGGACGATATAAAAAGCGGCAGCTTCAATCCGCTCAAAAAGAAATTCGGAACGCCTGCTTACAAGCAATATTGCGAAGAAATGCTTTCGTTAACGGTGGGTGAGGCTCTCAATGAGCTTGATAAATTGAAAATTTACAGATTTAAAGCTATAATAGAAAATGTTTTGATTTACGGAACAAATTATTCCGCAAAAAGGGTTATTTATAAGGAGGCGAAAAGCTGTGAGAAATCCGTATGAGGTTCTCGGTGTTCCGTCCACGGCAAGTATGGACGAGGTGAAAAATGCATACAGGGAGCGAGCACGTCAATACAGCGATGACCAGCGTAAAATGGATGAGCTTAACGATGCTTATGATATGATAATCGCAAATCACGGCGGCAGAGGCGGTAGCGGCTCCTATCAGTCGGGCGGTTCGGATTATGCTAACGGTCCGAGTGCAGGGCAGACCTCGGAATTCGGCGATATCAGGGCAAAGTTGAACAGCGGCAGAATTGACGATGCCGAAATGCTGCTCGACGGTATACCGTATCAACGCAGAAATGCAGAGTGGCACTACCTCAAGGGCACAATCCAGCACCGCCGAGGTTGGCTTGAAAGTGCAATGGAGAATTTCAAAAAAGCCTCCGAGCTTGAGCCCTCCAACCCCGAATACAAGGCGGCATATGAGCAGCTCAAGCGTGAGAGCAAGGGCAACTATCGCAACAGACAGTCAAGGTCGGGGGATGAGGACGGCTGCTGTGACCCGTGTAATATCTGCTCCGGACTTTTGTGTGCGGATTGCTGTTGCGAATGTATGGGCGGCGATTTGATAAGATGTTGCTGACGGTGATGCTATGAAATATACTGTTAAAACCGCATTGGGCGGAATGTGCATAGGACTTTCCGCCGCATTGATGATGTTGGCATCTGTGATTCCCTTTTTGACCTATGCAATTCCGGCAATGGCGGCGTTGCTTGTCCTTTTTATGCGTGCGGAATGTAATTGGAAATGGGCGTTGGCTGTTTATGTCGGTTCATCCGTGGTTTGTGCTCTTGTTGTTCCCGAAAAGGAGTCTGTGGCAATTTACATAGCCCTTGTCGGCTATTATCCGTTGCTCAAAGTGATTTTTGACAAGCTGCCGAAAATTATTGGATACATCGTAAAGGCTGTGTTCTTTGTCGGAATGATAATCGGAATATACTATGTTATTATGCACGTTTTCGGCATCTCCACCGAGCTTTTGGAGGATACGCAGGGCTTTATGATACCGATTCTCGTGGCGCTCGGCTTGGCGGCGTTTATCCTTTATGATGTCGCACTGGATAGGCTTGAAATTGCATATTACCGTAAATGGCAAAAGCAAATCAGAAAAATGTTTAAAAGGCACTGAGCATCGGTGCCTTTTTTCATATCCGTTGTCTTGTCCGCATAGATTAGAATAGTTATATTTACGGCGGCGAAAGGATTGGATATGATGAAAAAATATTTTGCTTTGTGCTCGGTGCTTATGGCGGCGATGATGCTGATACCGTTGACCGCAATGAACAGGCAGGCTTCTTCAACCTCGGTCGAGAAAACTGAAAGGGCAACCTCCGATGATGTTATAAGCGTTATGAAAAGTGACAGCGGAAGGGTTGAGGAAAAGAATGTAAGCGAATACATAGTCGGTGCGCTTGCGGCGGAGATGAGTATGGAATCTCACGAGGAGGCACTCAAGGCACAGGCGGTTGCGTGCTATACTTATGCTTTGTATGTGAAAGAAAACCATGCCGATGACCTCAACGGAGCCGATATTTCCGATGATTCCTCAAAGCATCAGGGCTATCTCAACGAGGATGCCCGAAAAAAGAAATGGGGAGATAAATTTGAGGAATACGAAAAGAAAGCGAATAAAATTGCCGAGGAGGTTGCGGGCAAGAAGATGACCTATGACGGAAAGGCTATTTTGGCGGCATACCATGAGCTCTGCGGCGGCAGAACCGAGGATGCCGAAACCGTATGGGGCGAGAAAATCCCGTATCTTGTTTCGGTAACGAGTGCCGGAGATAAGCTGGCGGCAGGCTATGACGAAATCAAAACCTTTACCGCCGAGGATTTTAAAGCGGCGGTGCAGACGATTGACGGAATAACGCTCAATGATGATAAGGCACAATGGGTCGGCAAAACAGAAACGACACAAACGGGCTTTGTCAAATCAATTGAAATAGGGTCAACAAAGGTCAGCTCGGAGGATTTTAAAAAGGTGTTTGACCTGCGAAGCCGCAGCTTTACCGTTTCTTATTCCGACGGAAAATTTACCGTTAAAACCGTCGGAAACGGGCATATGGTAGGTATGAGTCAATACGGGGCGGATTATATGGCACGTCAGGGCTCGGATTGGCAGGAAATTTTGAAGCATTATTATACCGGAATTAAAATTGAGGGATAAAATTTAAAATTCAGTAAGTTTATTTTGAAGGTTTTTCATTAAAGCTCCCTTTTAAAACCGAACTGCCCGATTTTTTGAATCGAGCAGTTTAAGTTTTGCTTTATTTTATTTTTTCCAATTGCTTGTATCAAAATAATATATAATAAAAAATTTATAAAAACTATTGCTTTTTTAAGAGAATATGATACAATTAAGATAATGTTTGAGGTTATACGCTATTTTGACCTCGACTGCTCATTTCATCTTACAAGGAGGTTACGATAATGGCATTTAAGATTACAGACGATTGCATCGCTTGCGGTGCTTGTGCTGCCGACTGCCCGGTAGAGGCAATCTCAGAGGGTGACGGAAAGTTCGAGATTGACGCTGATACTTGCATCTCTTGCGGTGCTTGTGCAGACAGCTGCCCGGTAGGCGCTCCTGTTGAGGAATAATTCCTCATCCGAATTTCAAATAAAAACGCTGTGTGTATCTGAAGGTATGCATGGCGTTTTTTATTGATATGCCTAAATCGTGTTCGCTTTTCTTTGACATAGTACGAATTATGTTGTATAATAAGGCGAGGAGGGGCGGCGATATGTCGGAATATAAATATGAATATCTCGGTTCCGACGTAAGCGTTGCCGTTTCCAAAGAGCATACATTCGGAACAGATGCCGTTTTGTTGGCGGATTTTGCTTCGCCCAAGCGTAACGAAAAAGCCTGTGACCTCGGAACGGGGTGCGGAATTATTCCTATGCTTTGGTGCAGAAACGGACAGGCAAAAAGCATTGCTGCGGTTGAATTGCAGGAAAAGGGCTATTTGCAAGTCTGCGAATCCGTTCGGGTGAGCAAAATGCAGGATAAGGTTACTCCGATTAACTGTGATTTGCGTAGCATCAAAACGTTTCTTGACCACGCAAGCTTTGACGTTGTTACGATGAATCCGCCGTATAAGGCTGCCGACAGCGGAATTAAAAGTGCTTCAAAAGCCGAGCTTATCGCACGCCATGAGGTTGAATGTACGCTGAATGATGTGTGCCTTGCGGCAAAGCATCTTTTGAATTTTGGTGGCAGACTGTGTATGTGCAACCGTCCCGAAAGACTCAGCGACACAATTTTTGCAATGAAAAGCAACGGCATTGAGCCAAAACGCTTGAGGATGGTTTCCAAAACGCCGTACAGCCGTCCGTGGCTTTTTCTCATTGAGGGCAGAAAGGGCGGTAAGCCGTTTATGAATATTGAGCCTCCGCTTGTGATGTACGGCGAGGATGGAGAGCTTTCAAAGGAAGTAACCGAGATATACGGTGAATATAAGGAGAACGTGAAATGAGCAAGCTGTATGTTGTCGGAACACCGATAGGCAATTTGGGCGATTTTTCACCGAGGGCGGTTGAAACGCTCGAAAAGGTGGATTTTATTGCCGCAGAGGATACAAGAGTTACATTGAAGCTGCTGAACCGTTTCGGAATAAAGAAAAGTATGGTCAGCTATTTTGAACATAATAAGCGTGAGCGTGGCGAGATGATAACCGAGAGAATTCTCGGTGGAGAAGCCTGTGCCATGGTGACGGATGCGGGTATGCCGGCAATTTCCGACCCGGGCGAGGACCTTGTCAGACTTTGCCACGAAAAGGGGATAGCGGTGGAATCGGTGCCGGGACCGTGTGCATTCACAACGGCTCTTGCACTTTCGGGGTTTCCGTCGGGTCGCTTCACCTTTGAGGGCTTCTTGAGTGTAAACAAGCCGAGCAGACGTGAGCATTTGCGTTCGCTTGAAAATGAAACAAGGACAATGCTTTTTTATGAAGCACCGCACAAGCTGGGTGCAACGCTCCGGGATATGAACAAGACCTTCGGCAACCGTGAAATTGCGATAGTCAGGGAGATTACAAAGCTCCACGAGGAGGTAATACGAACAACGCTTGATGAGGCGGTTGAAAAATATGCCGACGGAAGCGTAAAGGGCGAAATTGTTCTTGTTATAAAGGGCGCAGAGCCAAAAGAAAATGATGATATTATGACCCTTGAGCAGGCGGTCGAGCTTGCAAAGAGAAGCGTCGAGGACGGTATGAGTGTCAGCGAAGCGGCAAAGCAGACAGCAAAAATTTCGGGCTGTAAAAAGGGCGATATCTATAAAGCGTTGATTTAAAGGAGGAAGCTGTTGATGAGTTTTTTTGAGTATATAGCGCAGAAGCCGTGGATCGGTGCGATTTTGGTCGCATTGGTTTTGTTGACGATTTTTGTTTGGGTCAAGGCGATAGCTTCAAGCAAAAAGCGAGATGAGGAAAGAAAGAGGATTATTGCCGAGCTTGAAAAGGAAAAGGCACTCCGAAATGAGTTCAAAACGGTGAGCGAGGACACCTTTTTGCCCGATAAGGATGATTATCGTTTGATCGTCGGAATGTGTGCAAATGTTCAAATGAGCATTGAAAAAGCGGAGGATATCAACACTGCTTTCGGCGCTCTTTCCGAAACGGAAAAGAATGCTTACTGCTTCGGTTATGTTTTTGAGGATAGTCAAAAGAGCTTGTCGAATTTCTTCCGCTCCAACGGCGAACCGCTGCTTTCGTCGGCGAAAAATGCGGTTGATGAGATTATAGGCGGAAAATTTGCGGAGCTTTTTGCCCAAGAGTTTGTTATGCTTGACGAAAATGACGAAACCACCTCCGTTGACGAAAAAATACTTGAGGAGACGGACTCTGCCTTTGAACAGCTTATGGAGAAGGAAAAGGACAGCGTTTACAAGGCGGTGGCGGAATATATCAGAAATCGGAAATCGGAATTTCTTGAAAAATAAACTGCCATTTACCTATTGACAAGGTAGGCAAATGGTGCTATTATATTCTCATAAATTCTTTGGAAGTGGTTTTGTGAGGCTTATTTATGAAAAACTGCTCCGATGCAATATTCGCTTCGGACGATGTTTATGCCCGTGATTTTTGAATATCATTATAAAATAACAAAAAAGAACGGGAGAAATATTATGTCGAAAATTTATACATCGGCGGATCAGCTTATAGGAAGAACGCCGCTTTTGGAGCTCACTCATATTGAAAAGAAATATGGATTGGAAGCTAAATTGCTTGCCAAGGTTGAATATTTTAATCCTGCCGGCTCGGTCAAGGATAGGGTAGCAAGGCAGATGCTTGACGATGCGGAGGAAAAGGGCTTGCTCACCGCAAATTCGGTTATAATCGAACCGACAAGCGGTAATACGGGCATCGGGTTGGCGGCAGTCGCCGCCGCAAGGGGCTACAGAATGATTGTTGTAATGCCCGAAACGATGTCGGAGGAACGCAGACGCCTTATCAAAGCCTACGGTGCCGAGCTTGTTTTGACAGAGGGTGCAAAGGGTATGACCGGTGCCATTGCCAAGGCCGATGAACTTGCTGCGGAAATTCCGAACAGCTTTGTACCGGGACAGTTTGTTAATCCGTCAAACCCCAAAGCACACTACCATACAACCGGTCCTGAAATTTTTGAAGATACCGACGGCGAGGTTGATATATTTGTTGCCGGTGTCGGCACAGGTGGAACGATTACCGGCGTGGGCAGATATCTCAAAGAAAAAAAGCCGAAGGTCAGGATAGTTGCTGTTGAGCCGCTTACCTCGGCAGTGCTTTCGACGGGAAAAGCCGGTCCGCACAAAATTCAGGGCATAGGCGCAGGCTTTGTTCCCGAAATTCTTGATACGGAGATTTATGACGAGATTATTCCCGTGTCTAACGAAGCTGCGCTTGCGGTAGGCAGAGAGATTGGTAAAGCCGAGGGAGTGCTTGTCGGAATTTCATCGGGTGCGGCAATTCGCGCTGCAATTGAGCTTGCGAAAAGAGCGGAGAATAAGGGCAAAACAATAGTAGTTCTGCTACCCGATACGGGTGACAGATACCTTTCAACGGCATTGTTTGAATAAAAAATAGGGTGTGAAAAATATGATTTCTACCAGGGGCAGATATGCATTGAGGGTTATGATAGACCTTGCCCGGAACAGTGGCGAGGGATATATACCGATGAAGGATATTGCTTCAAGGCAGGATATTTCCAAAAAGTATATGGAGCAGATTATGCCGTCGCTTGCCAAAAACGGCTTGGTTGAGGGCATTCACGGCAAGGGTGGCGGCTACAGGCTGACCCGTGAGCCGAGCGAATATACCGCAGGTGAAATTCTCCGCCTTGCCGAGGGCGACCTTGCTCCGGTTGCGTGCCTTTCGTGCAACGCACCCGAATGTCCGAGAAAAAATGAATGTAAGACCCTGCCTATGTGGAAAAAATATGACGAGCTGACAAACGAATTTTTTGATTCGGTTTCGCTTGAGAGCTTGATTTAATATGGAAAAATATTTGTATATTTGGCTCTTGCTCATCAATTTGCTCACCTTTGCGGCGTTCGGCATTGATAAGGCAAAGGCCGTAACGGGAAAATATCGAATCAAAGAGGCAATGCTTTTGCTCCTTTCGCTTTTGGGCGGTGCTTTGGGCGGATTGGCGGGGATGTATGCTTTTCACCACAAAACAAGGAAGCCGCTTTTTAAATTCAGTGTTCCGCTGATGCTGATTATTCAAGCTTTTTTGCTCTTTTATTTTAAAATATTACCATTTTGTTAATTCTTGCAATAAACACTTGAAAAAACAAGGGAATAGGTCTATACTTAATTAGCACTCTGAAAGAAAGAGTGCTAATTTTACTTTTATTTATGATAAGGTGATATATATGAAAACAAAACAGTTCAAGGCGGAGTCCAAAAAATTGCTCGATATGATGATCAATTCGATCTATACTCATAAGGAAATTTTTCTGCGTGAGCTTATTTCAAACGCCAGCGATGCTATGGACAAGCTCTATTACCATTCTTTGCAAGAAAATCTTGCACTCAACAGAAGCGATTTGACTATCAAGCTTCAGCCCGATAAGGAGGCGAGAACCCTCACAATTTCCGATAACGGTATCGGAATGACGGCTCAGGAGCTGGAGTCAAATCTCGGAACGATTGCCAAGAGCGGTTCGTTTGATTTCAAAAATGATAATGAAAAGAAGGAGGACGTCGATATTATCGGTCAGTTCGGTGTCGGCTTCTATTCCGCGTTTATGGTAAGCGATAGGATTGAGGTTATCAGCAAGGCTTTCGGAAGCTCGGAGGCGAATAAGTGGACATCAAAGGGAGCTGAGGGCTACACCGTTGAACCGTGTGAATTTGATTGTGACCACGGCACGGTAATTACCCTCTACCTCAAGGATAACACGGACGATGACGACTATTCGCAGTATCTTGAGGAATATACGATTAAGGAAATTGTCAAGAAATATTCCGATTATATCAGATATCCGATTGTTATGGATTGCACCCACAGCCATCTCAAGGAGGGCACCGAGGACGAATATGAGCAGGTGACGGAAACCGAAACGCTCAATTCAATGGTTCCGATTTGGAAGAAGAACAAGAATGAGGTTACTGCCGACGAATACAGCAGCTTTTACCGAAATAAATTCTATGATTATGAGGAGCCGGCAAAGGTTATTCACGCCAAAATGGAGGGTCAGGTGATGTATAACACCCTGCTTTTCATTCCCCGTCACGCTCCGTTTGATTACTACACAAAGAATTATGAAAAGGGCTTGCAGCTTTATTCCAACGGTGTGCTTATTATGGATAAATGTGCCGACCTTTTGCCCGACTATTTCAGCTTTGTAAAGGGTCTTGTTGACAGTGAGGATTTGTCGCTCAATATTTCCCGTGAGATGCTCCAACACGATGCACAGCTCAAGCTGATTGCAAAAAGCCTTGAAAAGAAGATTCATTCCGAGCTTGTTAAGCTGATGAAGGATTCAAGAGAGACTTATGAAAAGGTATATGAGGCTTTCGGCACTCAGCTCAAATTCGGTATCTATAACAGCTTCGGAGCAAAGAACGATACACTTTCCGACCTTGTGATGTTCCGCTCATCAAACGAAAAGAAGCTGACAACACTCAAGGAATATGTTGGCAGAATGAAAGAGTCGCAGGATACAATTTATTATGCCTGTGGTGAGTCTGCGGCAAAGATTGAGCTGCTTCCGCAGGTTGAGGCGGTAGTCGATAAGGGCTACGAGGTTCTTTACTTTACCGAAAATGTCGATGAATTTGCTATAAAGATGCTCAATGAATTTGAGAGCAAAAAATTTGCAAATATCTGCACCGACAATGTTGAACTCGATACCGAGGAGGAAAAGGAGGAGCTTAAAAAGAGAAATGAGGACGGCAAAGAAATGCTCGGCTTCCTCAAGGACTCAATCGGTGACGGCGTTTCCTCCGTCAGATTTACAAACAAGCTCAAGAAGCATCCCGTTTGCTTGACCAGTGAGGGCGAAATTTCCCTTGAAATGGAAAAGGTGCTCAATTCAATGCCGACAAATGACCAAAAGGTTAAGGCGAATATAGTGCTTGAAATCAACGAAGCTCATCCGATAGCCGAGAAGCTCACCGAGCTTTATCAAAGCGACAAGGAAAAGGCGGGCAAATATGCAAAGATACTTTATGCACAGGCACGTTTGATAGAGGGTCTTTCGATTGATGACCCGACCGAGCTAAGCAATATGGTTTGCGAGCTTATGATATAAAACCGAATAGCTAAAACCTCCTCTCGGTGCAAAATCAAGAGGAGGTTTGTCATTTTGTATTGTGCCCACATTGTGCCATTGGGGATGGAAATTTGCCGAAACGATATGCTTTCAGCTATGTTTTAGTAATGATGCTTTTGAATAAGTATCGCTAATTCGCTTTATTTCAGCTCCTCAAACTGCTCCATAATCCACTTTATTACGTATTTTTCAATTTCATCTTGATATTTAAAAATAAACTTTAAAAAATAGTTAAATGGAAAACCGAATCGAGTTTTAAATAAGCTGATAATAGTTTTTATGCCGAAATTTTCAATATCAAAATTTTCCAATAATCCGGATTCTAAGACATAATCCATCATTTCTTCAAAATCCTCGTAATTTTCAGCACTTGAGGCAGTTTTATTTTGCCGCTTTATTGCTTTTCCGATATTCAGCATCGGATAGGTTTTACCTTTGCCGTTACCAACTCCGATTGCCTTTACGGTACAGCTTTTAATCAGCTCCTTTTTTATTTCTGCTGCCGATTTTGTCATATCACACGACCATAACAATGCGGCAGCTCCCGAAACAATAGGTGTCGCCATGGAAGTACCGGAAAAGTAACCATATGTATCATTGAATAAAGTGGAATAAACATTCAAGCCCGGAGCACAAATGTCAACATTATTACCGTAATTCGACCACGTTGTCATTTGATAGTTGCCGTTTTTGTCTTTTTTGTTTTCAACTGCACCGACAATTATAATATGATCTTTTATTTTTTTGTAAGTTATCCCAGCCTCACTCATTTTTTTTCTTGTTGATTCGCTAAGCTTATTAAAAACATTCTCGCCGACAGCACAGAAAGCTCCACTATAAATTGTATCAATTCCGTCTTTTAATAGGTCACGATCGTAGCCGTTTCCGGCACCTTGAACAATAAGGAAATCATCTTTTCCACTTAAAATCACTTCCGCTAATAATAATATGCAATATATTCCTTGCATTTCCGATACATACTTTGAATAGCTCAAGTATTTTTCATACAGCTCGGTTTTGTCAACTGCAGCTTCTACATATTTGTTATTTATAGAATATTCTATTATATATTGTTTGATAATACTGTTTGCGTTAGCAGCTTTTTTTTCCTCCTTAATAGCAGAAGTAAAATCATTTACAAAAGCTTCTTTAGATTGCGTTTCCTGACCCCACGAATTATTAATTACCCTAACGCCGCTCTCGATCATTTGCTTCATAATTTCCATAAATTCGCCGCTTGAAAGGTAATTTACTTCTTCTCTCGGATTCCAATCGCAACAAATCAATTCCGCATTATCGGCTACGCCGCGTATTCCTACTGAATTGTTTTTTGCGCCTATTAATCCCGTGACATGTGTGCCGTGATCGCCCTTGCTGGTTTCGGTATAATCAGGCAGAAAGCTTATGGAATCACGCAAATCCTCATGGTCGCTGTCAAATCCGCTGTCTATTATGCCTATCTTGATTTTTTTAGTATTTTTTGCATTGTCCCAGGCGGTATAAGCACCGATCGCTTCAGCCCACCAATCGTTTCCCTTTGGCTTTTGTTCATTGCCTCTGTCCCTTTCGGGATTTTCACTATCATCAGTCCATGGGTCACTGATTGCGGTATTGCTAATTGAAATCGGATAATCATACCCTGCGTATAAAACATTATCGTCGGACATCAAAATTTCCGATTTTTCATTCAGCTCATCAAGTGTTGCTTCGTCAAGCCAAAACAATAATAGTCGCTCAGATTGCACGAAAACGAGCGATGCTGATGAAACCTCAAGAAGAATTTAACTGCGAATACTTCTCCGACCTTGTATCTCACATAACCCTCGGAGAAAAAGGCAGAGTAATACTCCACACAAAAGTGGAAACAGAAATAAACGAAGGAGATGAAGACAATGGCTGTAACTAAGATACCCAAAAAGACCGTAACGCTCATAGAACCCAAAAGGTCATTTGTAGTAGACAAAGAAAAACACAAGCAAAAAAGAGTGGCTGCCTATTGCCGAGTATCTACAGACAGCGAAGAACAGTTAACATCATACGAGAATCAGATGAAGGTTTATACCGAATATATCAACTCAAACAAAGACTGGGAATTCGCAGGTCTGTACGCAGATGAAGGTATAAGTGGCACAAGAGCTGACAAGCGACCCGAATTCAAGAGGATGATTGAGGATTGCCTAAAGGGTAAAATCGACCACATCATAGTCCCTTCTGTAGAAAGAACATATGGCTTGAAGTATGCTTCTGAATCTTTGATATCAAAGATATATGCAATCTCTCCGTCCTGCTCGTAGAGAGAACCTAAGATGCGGTACTTGTAATCAATGTTCCAACCGAAAAGAAAATAGATGGTATCACCGAAAGCAGCACAAGGAATTTCCTTCGGGAACATCTTACCTGCTTGCGGTTTTGAGAACTCTACAGCGTTTCGGTTATCCTTTGTAGTAGGACGAATAGCAAACTTTCGGCTGATGGGGTTTATAAGAAGCTCAACATAACTGTTCTTTTCAAATTTGCGAACACACGCTGTGCTGAACTTTAATTGTTTATGATTGAAACAGACATTAGGACTTCTTGTTGTTTCGAAGAATTCAGAACGAGCAATCTCAAATCCACGAAGGTCGAAATCACCGGCTTGAACTTCTATCTGAATTTCCTCCTCATCAATAGGAACTTCCGATGGATCATAAACAGTTTTACAGGCTTCAAAATAATCTGCTTCCTTAAACCCTGCCCATCGGGGATTGATAACAACAAAACCTTTAAGCAGACCACTATCAATAACCCTCAGTTTAGGCATAATGCTTTTATTTCCATACTTCATATTGTCAAGCAGATGCTGAACGGCAATATAGTCATCTCGAGAAATAATCGCATCATGATGGTCATAATACATACTCTGCGGTCTGTTTCTAATGTTTTTGGCTTTCTTATGGTCACGATAGTTAGGAGTATATGTTTTGCGAGTCAGAACATCTCCGCAGTGCCTTTCATTGCGAAGAATTTGAACAATACCTGTCGGTGTCCACTTTGTCGTATTCCCTTTATACGATGCTTTTTCAAGGGCGATGAATGCATCGGCAATCTGCTGAGTGGAATATCCGTACAGATACATATAGAATGCAAGTTTAACGGTGTTCTTTTCATCAGGATTTATAACAAGCTGACCGTCTGAATTTTGAAGATATCCTAAAAGTGGTGGAGTAAGCGGAAGACCATTGTCAAGTCGCATCCGCAGAGAAGACTCCATGCTTCTACTTCTTGTGTGCGACTCTTCTTCTGCCATTGTTGACTGGAAAGTTAGAGCCATTTGTGAATCTTCATTTAAAGAGTGGATCGCTTCACTTTCAAAGAAAACTCCGACTGCCGGTTTCAGATCAGCTAAATCACGAATAGCACCAAGAAAGTCTCGAACATTACGAGCAAAACGAGAAACACTCTTGGTAATAATAAGGTCTATCTTGTGAGCCTTGGCATCAGCAATCATCTCATTGAAGGCCTGTCGTTTGGTTGTGGATGTTCCCGAAATTCCTTCATCCGCATAAATCTTATAGAGCTTCCAATGTGGGTGCTTCTGAACAAAGTCTTCGTAGTATTTCTTCTGCAGCTCATAAGAAGTTGTCTGCCTTACATCATCAGTAGAAACTCGAACATAGATACCAACCGTTTGGGTGATATTGTTATCAACATAATTTAGCGGCTTCTCTTCTGGGATATATCTGTATTTGCTTCGGTCAAATTCCGCTTTGATTTTGTCACGGACTTTTTGCTTGGCGGCAGCCTTCTCTCGTTGTTTATCACTATTAAACATCCAATAGCCCCCTTACCGGTTCTCCATCACAGAGAGTTTTGTGGCCATCGGGAAAGAACTCCAACGAGTGCATATCCTCTAAATAATAAGTGGCAAGTGTAAAGACATTTTCGGAAACGAAATACATACCGACAGGGTGTGGTTGAGATGCAAGAATACCTGCAATGAAGGTAAGCATTTCGGGTTTATCTTTTCGGCACACATTAGAAACCTTCTGAGTGAGAATTAAATCCACCTTGCCATCGAAACAATCCTCAAGTAAACGACACCACTCAGGTGCATTTTCCATATTTGGTGCAGTCTGACCTTCATCTATATAGAAATCCACAAGAGTCCACTTAGGACAAAGGTCAATAGCTTCCTTGAAGTGAGAAATATGTTTTTCAAGGTAATTCTCGTGTTTGGTTTGGTTGAAATACCTAATGTACACACCAATCTTATACGGATGTGCAGGGTGTGGATACTGTTTGCGGATGGATGCTAATTGCAGACGATGTTCTGCAATTCGTTCCATTTTTTCATCATCTCCGCCAAGCAACCAAGTAATTGGTGCCGGGGGTTCATCGAGAGAGAGCAACTCCTCTCGGATATCAATTTCGTTTTTCAATTCTTCCATTCTAAGTAAACCCTTTCTATTTTAAACGATAATTCTTGTGCTGATTTTAGCCTCTAAATTAATTATATCGGCTTCAGCTTATATGTGAATAATCCAGTGGTCAAGAAACTGACTGGTGGTTTAAAAACGGCAAAAAAAATTACAGGACCGGCGTAAAAACCAATCCTGTAAAACAAAAAACAGACCGGAAACCGATCTGTTAATAATCAAATATATCCTTTTTTGAATGCATCGAAGTCTTAACTTCTTTTACAATTTTGAGTATCGAATCTATCTCTGCAGGGGTGCAGTCAGAAAGAAGACTTGCAAACTCGCTTGTGTAGATATTCTTGGATTCGGGAGTGTTTGGGCGAAGCAAGGAATCGGCAGATACTTGCAAAGCCTCTGTGATTTGAACGAAAGTAGAAAGAAGCATTCTGGTCTTGCCAAGTTCAATCTCACTGATATGAGGTAAAGACATGTGCGCTTTTTCAGCCAAATCTGCTTGACTCATTTTCTTTTCAATTCTGACTTCTCGAATACGAGTGCCTATCTTCTGATAGACTTCATCTTTAAGATTATTCACAAGCGCACCTCCTTTTTATAATCTATACCTTATTATATAGCCTCTGGTTTATATTGTATATAAGACGCAGACGGAGTTATAAGGCGTGTCTTATAATAGAAACTACAAAAATTTTTTGGAGGTTTCTATATGTCAATCAATTATCACGCACTTGGTCAAAGGATCAGAACAATCAGGAGAAAGAGAGGTCTCACACAACAAAAATTGTCGGAACTCATTCCGTGTTCGGCAACATACATGAGTTATGTTGAAAACGGTAGCAAACGAATGAGCCTTGATATGTTTATTTGCGTTGCAAATGAGCTTAAAGTCTCTGCCGATGTTCTGCTCTTCGACAGCCTTGAAAACACGGTGAGTGTTTCCAATCACGAATTTGCTGCCGTTCTCTCGGACTGTACCGAATACGAAACTCGTATCCTATTAGATATGGTTCGCTCTGCGAAGAAATCTATGCGAGAGAATAAAAGACTTATTCGTGGTCGCCACAATTAAATTATATCGGCCACCAAGATGAAATGGAATAAGCCAGTGGTCAGTATACAAACTCTTGGTTTATAACTTGAAAATTACATAAACAGGCAAACGAGGCAGCAAGGAGAACCTTACTGCCTGTTTGCTATGCTTATTTTTAATATATAATGCTCTCACCGGCAACGAGGAGCATTATTTGAAAAGTTGTTACAATTTTCCGACAATTTGATATTGACAAATCCGGATTTTCTGAATAGAATAATAGTAACAGAACCCGACACGCCTCTCAACGATGCGGACTACGTCGGGTCATTTGACTTTTCGGGGATATTTTCATGGAACTTATATTGACATCAGGGAAATCGCAAAGTTAAAAAAATACAAAAAGTTCCTTTTTAAAATGTCAAGTAAAATCTGATTTTACTTGACATTTTATATTTTTTTGAGTATAATAATAACGAACTCAAAAAAGAGGCGGTGCAAAAATGAAAGGTAATCCTATTGTTAGAAACACTCTTGCCGAATTCGAAGCTAACGAATTAATCATTGCAAGTAAACTATACAAAGAAAAACTTTCAGGTCAAATTACTGAAGCTGCATATTACAAAACACTTCAAAGAATGTGTGAATCAGGCGAACTCGTTAAGATTGCCAAAGGCACATATCATTTACCTAAAGTAAGTAAATACGGAATCGTTCCCCCCTCGGAGAAAGAGATTGTTACAGCTTTCACTGAAAACGAAACCGGAACAGTAATAGGATACTCTTTATACAATGCACTCAATCTTACAACACAGATACCTAAGACAATTACGGTTATGTCCTCTGCGTTGGAAGGACTCACAAAATTAATACGAAATGTTATTGTGTATCAAGTTCCATTGGAATTCTCAAAAGAGATAACAAGTATGATACATGGATTAGAAGTATTGCAAAACTTCAATTCTATTCAAGATATTAATTATTCGGCTTTTCTTAGATTTTCAGAAGAACTGGCTCTTTCCTACAATCCGGAAATATTTGAGGAAATAGTTAATACTAAGACATACAAGAAATCAACGATTTCATTCCTATATGAAATCCTTAACTATTATAATGTCCAAAACAACTTGAACAAATACCTTTCTGCTCTCTCAGAGTATAAACATCCTAAAATGGAGGAACTATATGAAGCTGCACGAATTTAATAACGAATTCAAAGATTTAATATCAATAGTTGCTGCCGATAAACACCTTCCCGAATCGGCTATTGAACGCGACTATTACATCGTTATGTTGCTTAAAAATTTAGCCGACAGCGAATACGCCGATAAGTGCGTTTTCAAAGGCGGCACATCGCTCAGTAAATGTTATCCCGGTTCAATTGAACGCTTCTCCGAAGATATCGATTTGACATTCTTGGGGATGGACGAATCGGATAAAGTTTGCGACAAAACTATAAAGAAAATTGAAAAAGTAATGACAGTTGGTGCTGACATTGAAAAGATTGATGCTGAACGCTCTAACCGCAGTAAAAGTATGTTTGTTTGGTTTGGCGACAAATCGAATCGCATAAAACTCGAAATCGGAAGTAGCGTTCGTCCCGATCCCTTTTCAAAGAAATCACTTAAAACTTATATTCAGGAATTCCTCGAAGACAATGGCGGCGAAGAAGATATCGCAAGATTTGAGTTACAAGAAGTAACTCTCAATGTTTTGAATATTGAGAGAACCTTTGTGGATAAACTTATGTCGGTTAAAAGACACGCTATATGCGGTACAATCGATAAAAAAGTGCGACATGTTTACGATGTCGCAAGGCTTTTTGATTTACCCGAAATTAAGACCTTTCTTGAAGATAAGACCGAACTTAAACGCTTGATAGGTATAACCAAGGATACAGACTCATTCTACCTTAAAAAGCGAAATATAAGCCAAGAATACGACCCCAAGGGTGCGTATGATTTCGATACTTGGAAACATCACCTCAACGATCAGGTGCGTTCCACTTATGAGAATTTACACAAAGATTTGCTCTATACTGACGAACAGCAAAACTTTGAAACGGCTTTGAGTTCTTTTGGTAAAATAAGTGAACTACTAAAGGAAATTGGCGAATAAAATCAAGTCTAATCAGACGGTTAAAGCACCTGCTTTGACCGTCTTTTTCTATGCCAAAAACACATTTTGAAGCAAAAAAATGAAAAATGCCGAAAAACAGCAGTTTCAAAAGCCCAGTGTTTATGCGGTGTTTCGGCACCTAAAATTACATTTTATACAGATATTATTACATTTTCGGTTTTTACGAGATTTTGTAACGAGTATCAATTATAATATTATACGGAAAGGAATGACCAAAATGATTTACTACACAGGCGATATTCACGGCCAAAAGTTTGAGATTGTGAGATTAGCTAAAAGATATAACTTAACAAGAGAAGACATAATCGTAATACTCGGTGATGCAGGTCTAAACTATTGCGGTGACAAAAGAGATAACGAGCTGAAAGAAATCTTTGCTCGGCTCAAGCCTACAATTTTCTGCATTCACGGAAACCACGAAATGCGTCCGCACACTATTTCTTCATATAAGACAAAGGAGTGGAACGGTGGCACTGTATGGTACGAAGAAGCCTATCCTAACATTCTATTTGCCAAAGACGGAGAAATTTTTGAGATGGAAGGCATAAAACACCTTGTAATAGGCGGTGCTTACAGCGTAGACAAGTTTTATCGTATTACCCGAGGTTACGGCTGGTGGGCAGATGAACAGCCCTCCAAGGAAATTAAAGAGTATGTGGAACGGCAGATAATGGAGAAAGAATTTGACATCATCCTCTCGCATACCTGTCCGTATAAATATGAACCCCGTGAAATGTTTATTTCCGGCATTGACCAAAGTACCGTAGATATATCCACTGAAATGTGGCTTGATAAGATTGAAGAAACAGTTGACTACAAAGCATGGTACTGCGGTCATTGGCACATTAATAAGAGAATTGACAAGATGCACTTTCTCTATCACGGAGTCGAAACAAGTGATGATGTAAAGAGAATATTAGAAAAGAGTTGATTACTACCATGAAGGTGTTTTTTACAGGCGACCTGCACCTCGGTCACGAAAATGTAATTAAGTTCGACAACCGTCCCTTTGAAACAGTCGAAGAAATGGATGCCGAACTTATCCGCCGATGGAACAACAAGGTTGACAAAGGCGACCTTGTGTATGTTCTTGGTGATATGATTTGGAAAGCACGAAACAATGATGCACCGAGTCTTATTAGGAGTCTTAACGGTCAGATTATTCTTATTAAGGGCAACCACGATCGTTTCCTACACAATGCAAAGGCTAAAGCCGCACTTTCAGGCATTAAAGATTATGATGATATCTGCGTAACCATGGAAGACGGAACGAAACGGCGTGTTATCGTAAGTCACTACTTTATCCCAATGTATAACGGACATCGATATCAGGCAATCCATCTCCACGCTCACTCGCACTTTAGTGATGAAGCCGACTTCGAGATAGAGTTTGCCGAGCGACTCAATCAAATGGGCTGCAAGAATGAAATTTATAATGTTGGATGCATGTATTGGAACTTTGAGCCGGTAACACTTGATGAGATAATTGCTCACGGAAAGACCATTCGGCCTAATTATGGTACACGCACACCCGAAAGGACGAACGAAGATGGGAAAACGGATATTTAGGTTACAGCTTGATGACCACGCAATGCCCGGCTTTGCATCAGGTTACAAAGATTACTTTGGAACACTTGATATGATAGAAGGCTTCATAAGTGCGATTCGAAATGATGAGCAGTTTGCAGAACGCTACCAAAACCTTGTATCTTTCTTTGATAGATACAAAGCCGGAGAAACTAATATAGAACATTCTGTGGCATATGGTAGCCCCCGACCGCTTCTTGTAAGAACAAAATGCGTTGCTGAACGAAGAAGTGTTCTAACTAATCATAAGTGGGAACATCTTAATATTTGGCAATGGCCATACGATATGAAATGCAAGGTCGCAGACTGCCAACATGTTTGGCTGACCTGTCATAAGAAGTTTATGCGTTGCATAAAGGTAGCGTTTACGAATTTGAAGTATCAGCATCTTCACGGCGAATGGGATCATCCCGGATTTATATGGGGTTATCCTCACATGATAGAAGTCGAAGGCAAAAAAACATATAACCGACTTTATATTGTTGAAAAATACTTTAAGAATCGTGGCGAGTTACTGGCTGACATTGAACTATTTGATCGTAAACCCGATCCTGATTTCAAAGAAGTTTTAAATGACATTTTTGGAGATGGCTAATATGACTGATAACCTTGTTACAGTTTCCTTCGAAATTGAAGAAGAACTGTATAACAATACCTCTAAGGTATGTGCCGAACTTGGCACTACCATTGAGCAAGTATGTGCGGAGTTTTTGCGGTTCTGTGCTAACCCCGACAACCTTCCAAAATTAAAGGAAATACTCGGACTATAAATTAAGAAAGGATAATCTGTATGACCTTAAAATCAACAGACACTATGGAAAGAATTACAAGACAGCAGTTTGCTGATAACTTTGATGAAATACTCGAAAAGGTTGAAAAAGAGAATGTCGGATATGTAATTCTCGATAACGAAGGCAAAGATGGACAGATTCTCTGTCCCGTTAAGTGGTTTGAAACTGAAATAAACGATATTCCATCAGTTATGCGTGAGATTAAACGCAGAAAAGAGGAAATGTATAGTTTGGTAGAAGAAACTATAAGCAAAATAGAAAACGAAATTATTACAGATGAAGATGCAATTGAAGATTTACAATTTATGCTTATGGATTACGGTGACGATGTTAAGTTCTTCGAACTGTATAGGTCATTAAACCACGTGCTTAACCAAAAGTACCCGAACCGCAAGAAAGGTAAATGGGAATAAACATGATATCTAAAGAAACTTTTTGTGCTGTATTGTCTCTTATAAAAGAACAGGAAGTAGCGGATGAACAGTTTAGCAAGGCACTATCTAAAGTTGGCGATGGACATTTTCTGTTTGGCATAGGCAACAAGTATTTAGCAGCATTGCGAATGGTTCTTAAAGAAGCTCTCGGAGATAAGTATGACTACATAGATTGGTGGCTATATGAAGCGACCGATGATTTTACAGTTTCAATGAGTGATAACTCAAAGTCATGGGATCTCAAAGAACCCGAAGCACTATATGATTACATAGTCAACGAGTGCAAATAGTTAGGCTTCGCTTTGCCTTTATTCAAGCAAGTTAAAATAACAGAAAAAGTGAGATGTAAAGAATAATGATTTATGTATTATCCGACATCCACGGTAACCTGCAACGATTTGAGTCGATTATGAAGCAAATCAATCTGCAACCGGATGATACATTATACATCCTTGGAGATGTTGTAGACAGGAACTCCGATGGAATAAAGATTTTAAGAAAATTAATGAAAATGCCCAATGTGAAAATGCTTATCGGTAATCACGAATACATGATGCTAAAAGCAGTCGGACATTGCAAAAACGCTGCCGAGGAAAAAGAAAATACCAACTGGAAACAAAGACGGCTTTGGTATAACAACGGTGGCAGAATTACACACGACCGTTTAAAGCGAATTACATTAGAGCAACGAGCTGAGATTTTTCGCTTTTTACGAACTCTTCCCGTCAATATCGATGTGGAAGTTAACGGAGTAAAATACAAGCTCGTTCACGGTTCACCCGTTGAAAACTTTGGAAGGACGCATTTTTATTACAAAGATTACGAAAACGAAAAAGAATTCGCGGTATGGGAAAGATGGAACGAAATGTACCAAGTACCCGAAGGCTTTATCCTAATTTTCGGTCATACTCCAACCTGCCACTTTCAAGAAACTGAACCTTGGAGTATATGGAAATATGAAGATGCAATCGGTATTGACTGTGGTTGTGGTTATGAAGACGGACGGCTTGGCTGTTTACGCCTTGATGATATGAAAGAATTTTATTCAGAGGAATAATTGAAAGGAGTTGCCTATGGGAACAAGTTATTCAATCTTTGCCGAAGTTCGTGTCGGCAACAAATGGTATAATATCAGCCCTCTAATTAGGGAATTGGATGGTCAGGTCAAAGTACAGCCATTTTTATCAGGTAAATCAATGCTTCATGAAACTGTTGAGCAACTGCGTGAATACAGTTACAAGTGCGGTCGTCCCGATGATTTATCTGATGAACTGCGAACAATATTCGGTGAACCCGATAATGATATTGTAGACCCCTTCTTTAAGGATATGACATATAAGGAATATTACAAGCAAATGATGTTTTCGGTGAATTACGGCAAATCCGTTAAGAGCAGGGTTAATAAGTCAAAGCTCACTCGTTACAGTGGGTACGCCAACAGATACTCAATTACAGAATTTGAAATCGGTGAAAGTGAAACTATTTCTGACTGGATTACCGAAGCTGAATATAACAGACTCCCCGAGGACGAAAAACAAGAATATACATACTATGAGTGGGATGTATATGGTGATTGGTACGCTATGTTTGTGAAACTCTGTAGGATGGTTGATACAATGCTTGATGTATTTAATGACTGGAGTCTATATAACATTCTCGATGCGAATTTGGATGACCGTACACCTACTGCTGATTGTGTACGCCTTATCGTTTACATCGATTAAATTACCAAAACTTAAACCAGCGGTCAAGAAACTGACTGCTGGGATATTCCAATATAAGACGGACACGATATAATAAAATATAGGCGGTGTTATAAATGCCCAAAAGGATTAAATCTCCCTTCTATACAGAAACAAAAACGAGCCTTAAAAGTTTTTATGAGGACACAAGGTTGCCAAATGGTTATCTGTATTCAAAGGGAGAATACAAAACGAAAATTACCGCTGAAGATCTACCGGAATATTATGTTCAGGGTTGGATATTCAAAGTGCAGGGATACATATCTGTACTTGGTATTAAAGATATCGCTTACTACGCTAATTACCATGTGAATCACTTGCATAAGGATGACCACCTGTATGTCTCATTTAATAAACCTATAACTCAGGAAGTAGATGAGCGAGGACACATATGGTATCACGGTTACGATGCGGTTTTATGGGGATATATGATAGTTGATTATATTAGAGCTATCAGAAAATTCAAGAGTTATGAAATTGAACCAATAGCACTCCAAGTTAGAAAAAAAGAGCGTTTCTTTCGAGAAAAGTATCCCGAGGAATGCACAAGCCCCGGCATTGATTGGTTGGAGAGATAATAAAATGGATGAATTAAAAGAATTAGAATACAAAGTACATAGCATGAAGGTGTATATATACACCGCTTGTACCCAAGAACTTGAAGATATTGAAAAAAATAAGATTACCGATGAAGAAGTGTTGGATAATCTTTTTGAAAGAATATCTTGCTTGGCAGAGGATGACTGGTTTTATAATCTTTGCTACAAATTGATAAATTATGTAGAAACATTCGACCGTTACCTTGGTAGCACTTTCCGTACAAAATTGAAAATCTATTTGGATAATTATTACGAGCAAAAAGCAAAGGCTTCAAAATAAGAAATTCAGTAAGGATAACACATATGGACAAAAAGGATATCTTGAAAATGTTACCAGAGAACAGCGGCTTATTTATTATAATGATTATCTTCTCAAATGTGGTGCTATTACTAAGCGACAACATTTAAAAATATATGTTTTAATATTACAACGCACCTCAACGAGTCAAAGGTAATCCTCCCGAAAGTATGGTGGCACATAAATGTCAAAAAATAATAAGAAATCGAATCACTCGTTTATGTGCCATCATACTAAAGGTGTTAATAAAGTGATTTCCTTCGGTAAAACAACATACAATGTTGAATCTATATTCCGAACATCCGGTCCTACGATTTCAGAATGCATTGAATTACAAATTAAAAACAGATTGGAGAACAACAAATTATGAAAAAGATACCCACCCTATTTGAAAGGGTATTCGAAAACCATAAGAAAGTAGGCATCTTGCCCAATGTTACACCCGGCTTGGAATGGGTGTTAGAAGGCAAAGGTACTGCCACAGTAAAGTATGACGGAAGCTGTTGTGCGATTATCAACGGCGAACTATATAAGCGTTACGATGCAAAACACGGCAAGAAAGCACCCGAAGGTGCAATCCCATGCTGTGAACCCGATCCTGTAACCGGTCATCATCCGCATTGGCTAAAAGTCGATAAGAATGAACCTGCTGATAGATGGTTCATTGCAGCTTATGAAGCAACCCCCAAGACTGAAATCCACGAAGGCACTTATGAGGCCATCGGTATTCATTTTAACAGCAATAGATATAACCTCGACAAAGATATTCTTGTAAGACACGGTGAAGATATGGTCGAGGTAGAACGCACCTTCGAAGGCATCAGACAATATCTGGAAGAACACAATGTTGAAGGTCTCGTATTTTGGAAAGACGGATATCCTGCGTGTAAAATTAAGCGCTCTGATTTTGGCTTCCCGTGGCCGATGAAGAAAGAGGATTGAAAATGAGAACATACAAAAATGTTGGCGTTTATAGGCTGTGTAGGATATTTTCAGAGGACACAACAAGATTTCCTATTGAAGAAGCAAACAGATTATTGAAAGAAGATGCTTCTCGTTCATTTATCACGGAAGACGATATTGTTGATTTTGATGAAGAATGGGAAAATCATACCGTTTACTATGATTTTGCCGAGTATGGAAAAGAATGTGAACGAGAAAACCTCACTCGTCTTATAGAAGATGCAAAAATCGGAAATATAGACCATATTTGCATCTATTCCTTGTGGGATTTCTGGCACAGTCCAAAGAAGTTAGCTGACACAATAAACGAACTAAAGTCGCTTCCCGTGCCGGTTGGCATACGCTTTTACCATTGCAGCTCACCTTGTGTATTTAATCAATGCACTCTCGATGAAAAAGAATGCAAGGTTATTATTCAGGAATCCGAGATTGTAGAAAAAATAGCTCTTGATTTTCTGTCAGTACAGGCTAATAGAAGTTTTATAAGAAAAGGATTAACCCGAGCAATCATTAACGAACATCTTGATGCAGTTATGCTTTTAGAATTCTTTAATGATTATTTTATCATCCCGTTCAATCCTTCTTGGCAAGAAATACAAAATGAATTAGGCACTGACGAAAAAGACTCTAAGGCAATTCACGATGTTTGGTCTCCTTCTAAGGAAGGTCTTAATAAAATCATCGTGTGGGGTTTTCAAGGAATTCTGCAATATTATCTTGCATGAGAAAGGTTAGAAAATGAAAGAGTATAAAAAAGTCGGTATATATGCCATTTGCAGAGTACACCCAAATGGCAACATTGAGGAATTTAAGCGTGCAACAAAAATGCAGTGCGAATTAATCATGTACAGCGAAACTAAAAACTTTGAAATATATATGGATGTCGCTAATGTGGGAACTGTCTGTGAAAGAACAAATCTAAACAAATTAATTAATGATGCTCTTTCAGGCGAAATAGATCACATATATATTCTTTCTATATGGGATTTGTGGCATAATTCTCAGAGATTTATTGAGGTAGTAAATATGCTGCGTTCCATTACACAACCAATAGGAATCACCATTTCAAAAGGAATTAATCCGCATTGCCCTGTAATGATGAATTCACTTGATAATGACGGCTTTGATCGAATGATGTATGAAGTTCTTGAATTGCAGAAAGCTGAAATTGATTTGATGTTTTTAGCAGCAAATCAAGATGCAATTTCAAAAGAATTATTAAGGACAATTTTTATACATCGTATAGATCAAGATATGCTTTATACCTACCTCGTTGAATTTGATGCGTTGGCAAATGAAAAGGAATGGGAAGATTTACAAAAAGAGGTTGGACTATCTGATAATGATATGAAACTATTACAGATGAGCTGGCATCCCTCCAACGAAGGTATAGATAAAATTACGAGCTGGGGGTTGAAACAAATTCTCGCATATTACCTTGTATAAAGAGATGAAATATTGAACGCTATCACTAAGGTTTTAAGCGAAGCTAATGAAAAAAGACTTAAAGATGCCATTACAGACCTGCTTATTGAACAGGTCAAAGACGACTTGGCGAATATGAGAAATTATTTAATTGATTGGGAAGAATTATTTGATGAGATTATAAACGAAATCAAAGATGAATTTCGCAAAAAGGCAAGAGAAAAATACTTGAAAGTCGCAGAAAAAAATTATCCGAAGTATTTAAAGAAACATAAAGAAGAAAAGAGGTGGTTTGATGGGTGTAAGTTACATAATGTTTACTGAGTTTAAATACAATGGTAAATGGTACTGTATTAATTCAAATGCACTTGTTGTTGATTCTGAAGAAAAGTATAAACTAATTCCTACACTACAGAATAGTTCAAGGCGAGCTTTTGAACCTGTATATAGAAAGTTGGATGAACACAGTTACGGAATTTCTATTGATAAAATATCTGAGAATCTACGCTCATCACTTAAAAATTGGGGCATATCTGAGGAAGATTTGATTTTTGCAGTTGATGTTGAATCTCTTGAAAAATGCTGTAAGGAAAAACCCGTTCAACACTCTGCCTTTGCTTTGCGTTCAGAGGTTAGGGATTATGAAAACGGTATTGAAGACGATATATACGATTATGTCACTGCTGCAGAATACAGAGTTATGGACAGAGAACTTAAAAAGGCTTATCGGTACTATGAATGGAATGAACGATTCGGCTGGTTTGAATACTTCAAAAGGATAATCAGCGCAATGTATCTGCATAAAAACGAGTTTGAATTAGCCAACGATGAGTTTCAGATAAAAGGCGAAATGCGTCTTCTTCTATTTTCTTCATAAAAATTATAGTACAGGTGAAAAATGAAAGTTATTTGTTATGCGAATCTAAACAGTTTCAATAGTCCCGACAATATTTCGGATGAACATATGAAAGCATTTTTTACAGCATATTTAAACAATCCCGAAACGGAGATTGTTGATGTTGTAATTGATCGGTGTTCACCCAATATTTTCTTTGCCCACAGAGAAGGATGGAAGAAGATTGCTGCCTTATGTTCGAAAGAAGAAATTGATGTGATAGTAGTTCCTTCTGCGAGAATGCTTGGCACACCGATTTTTGATGTGATTAAAATTAACTATGAAATTAAAGAACATTATGGTTGTGGCATTTGCTATCTATACGAGAACCTGTGTACAACAGATGATAACTACAATTTGCAACTACAGTTCTTTTCAATAGTCGAAAGCGAGATTGAACAGCACAAAAAGATAGAGATTAAAATGCGCAGTGCATTTTCTGAAGCTACGGGAATTACCGGTAAAAACAGTGCAATCTCCGTTTTAATTGAAGCACAGCAATACAGAAAAGTTGAGGAATTCGCTCGTACTTACGGCACTAATGTAGACCAAATTTTCAAATGGTTTTTTGATTCCATAGTAGAACCCAAAAACTATGAAAAAATGGATGAACTGTTGGGATTTTGATAATAAAGAGTGATCGAGTTGCGGAAACCTGTGAGGTCTGCGACCAGTGGGTGTTCTGCGGAACGCCCACTCTCTATAAACCCATTAACATCAGAGTGATTGAGTTATAGAAGCTTGAGTGGCCTATGACCGGTAGGAGTTCTGCGGAACTCCTACTACTCTGATTTATTACATATGGAGAAGTAAATGGATAAAGAATTAGAAAGCGCTATAAGCAAGGGGTATCCTTTTTCAGTAATAACGCAGGATTAGAAGTTAAAAACTATGACGAGAAACGAGAGTTTATCTTCAATGAAACTGATAAAGAAATATTCCTCAATTTGTGCAGAAAACCAAAATTAAAAAATGCTCATAAAAAAGTAGAAAAAAGAAAACCAATATGGTATAATTATTTATAAGAAAAGTGGTATCTATTTTGGTAGCTAATAAAAATTCGACAAAAAGACCCTCGGGTAAAAAACCGAAGGTCAAAAATATTCCGGGATGCGATAAAACCCTTATTTTAAGCCATTTTCCTTAAAAATAGGGTGGCATCTAAATTGGTAACACAAGCCATAACGTAGCACCGAAAAAGATATCGGTGCCAAAAACCCAGTAACCGCAACGGTTTCTGGGTTTTTTCGTGCCGTTTTTTAATGTCGAATTCAAAAGATATCATTTCCCCAAAACGACCTTTGGGGAGAACTTGAACCAAATCACTCGGGTTTTAGGGGCAGATTTTACGATAAATTTCGTAAAGTCTGCCCCTTTTTTTGTTTTTATAATTGTTAAATGTTTATGTCTTGGGAGGTTGCGCATAAAAAGTATGCGCAACCTCCTTTTTTCTTTTGTACTTCCTTCTCACATACTGAGAATGAGTAAATATATAACGAAAGGAACTGGTGGTAAATATGGCTTTACTTTTCTCTGCGGTCACGATGACTGCAAACAATCAGGAGATCGAATTCCTTGTGGGTGGCATCCCAAGGGAATTGGACGATCTTGAAGGATGGATTGCCTTCGACAGATTTATGGAGGAAATCAACGAGGAATCTAATGTTGAAATCCATGCGGAGGTATATCTCTACGGAGAGGGAGAAACAAATCGAGCTGGTCCCGAGGAAGTTGCCCATCTCATGAAACAGATAGAAATGGACGACAGATTTCTATCTCGATGTGACAATATTGAAAGTGTGTATTTCAATATCGATTGGTCTCCCGAGGAATTATTTAATATGGAGGTACAAATAGAATGAATGATTGGGAAAGACAGCACAGATTGGCACAGCAGTATAAGGAAGCATATCCGCCCGGCACTCGCCTAATGCTTCTATGCATGAATGACCCGTACAGACCTGTTGAAAGAGGTACTCGTGGCACGGTCAGACTTGTGGATGACATGGGTACAATCCACATGAATTGGGATAACGGCAGAACCCTTGGCATTGTCCCCGGCGAGGATGAATTCAGAAGGCTGACACAAGAGGAAATTGATCAAGAACTGCAAGATCAGGCTCAAGATCAGTCCATGCAGGAACAGACCATGTAGAGAGTGAGGTGAATTGTAAAAGAGACAGGTCGGATACCATATGGCAATCCGTTTTATTGATTTATGCTCAGGAATCGGAGGTTTCCATTCCGGCTTGATGGCAACGGGACATTTCGAATGTGTAGGACATGCCGAAATTGACCCACACGCTGACAAAGCATATAAAGCCATCTACGGTGAAGAAGGAGGTTTGAATTATGGAGATCTGCGAAAAATCGACCCAAAGGAACTGCCCGACTTTGACTTACTCTGTGGAGGATTTCCTTGTATTGGCGACCGAAATTCGCTCCACTACCTTATCATAATCGTCAATGATATCGTACCAGTCAGAAAGAATGTGCGATTGTACTCCATCAGCAAAGGAAATAATAAACTGATCGTAGTTTTTAAAGAAAACAATGCTATGTTTATTGGTCCAGAATTGCTGAAGGAGAAAATGAATATCTGCAACATCTTGACTTCGCGAGCGATCAGATATGTTGATTGTTATTGAGTAAATTTGTATTTTCTCAGTAAGCTCATCAATCACACCTGGCCACACAATCTCAGCAATGAGCGAAACATTTTCAATCGCCGAAAGGAGTGCTCTGTCATTTGGTGAGAGAATTACATTTTTGTTAGAGTCAATGTAAAGTGTTTCACTTGAACTATGATTACAGAATATCGGTCTGGGGGTAATCATATGACCGGATTCTCTTGCCAAAGAAGTGACATACTCAAAAAACTGTGAATCCTGCATATAATTACCCCCCCTTCATTATTGAGATTTATTAGCCAAGCAGTTTTGCAAGCTCATCCTCATATGACAACCACACTTTATGCGTGGCGGTACTTATGCTGTGGGTGGGACAAAGGAACTGTGGCTGAACATCACATATAACTATGCATCGATTTTCTACCGAGCCGAAGTGCTTGGGGAAGGTGGTATTCGTTCTATCTACGGCATGACAGGTGCGGAGAGTATTCCAATTTTGAGGAAGGCGATCGAAGCGTTGGGCGATGATGTCGACCCCGACTATTGGAAAGCGACAGAGGGTAATGCGAAGAAGTCTCTTTGCCAACTGCTGTCGATGGCGCAATTACGACCGGATGGAATTTGGGATGGAGACTGAACATATCGCAGTCAAAAATCATAGGGGCACAACAAGCAAAAACCAACTTTTATCAAGAGATAAAAGAAGAAATGGGGTGAGAAGACGAAAATCGAGTTGATTGAACATCCTAAAAAGATGGTCTGCTATTGGATGAGCAGAGAAGAAGGCCGTGACGAAAAACTGATGGCATCACTCAAACCTCAGTTTCAAGAATGGAGGTCAAAAAAATATCAACCTGTTATTTATATTTCTGGTACCAGCAGATTGGAAGACTGCATTTATATGCTGATGAAACGAAATTATGAGAGCATTCTAAAAAACAATCAGAAGCGAAAATACCGTTACAAATATGAAGATGCAGAGCTGTCTCAAAATCAAAAGCTGGGGCAAATAAATGATGAAATGCTCAGCCCAAAAATGAATTGATATCTTTTTCGGTTCGCAGCGAAAATGGACAAAGAAGATCACGAACCACAAAAGTGAGAGCAAGGAAATGCTTGAAAAAATTCAAGAAATCATTGATATAAGCAAGTTTTTAGCAAAAAACCGAAATATCTTTTTCGGTGCAACAAGCCAAAACAAGCACTTCTTCGGAAGTGCTTGACTTTTATCTAATTCTAAAATTAGTAAATAGCGTGTATTCATCGCATTGCATACTGCAATAAGCTGCGGATTTCAGCCTCTCTTGTCTTTCGAGATAAGGGAGGCTTTGTTGCGTTTATTAAAGAGGGTATACCGTCGAGCGACTTTCGCTTGTCATTACAGCACCATTACCAATGTGCCGGCTGCGATGAGAACGCAGCCGATTAAGGATTTTGCGTTAAATTCCTCATGCAAAAATACAAACGCTAAAACGAGGGTGATGACAACACTCAATTTATCAATCGGCACAACCTTTGAAGCTTCGCCCATTTGCAGAGCTCTGTAATAGCATAGCCACGAAGCACCGGTTGCAAGTCCCGACAGGATTAAAAAAATCCAGCTTTTTTTACTTATTTCGGAAAGACCGCTCTGTGCATTTGTGACGAAAACCATCACCCACGCCATCACGACAACCACCATTGTCCTTATTGCCGTTGCAAGGTTTGAGTTCACTCCGTCTATGCCGACCTTTGCCAGTATAGAGGTAAGAGCAGCAAAGACGGCGGAAAGGATAGCAAAAATCCACCACATACAAATTACCTCCGTTAAAAAACTCTGATTTATTTTGTCCTAACTGCGGCTGAAATTTCATTGGGCTTTGCTCGAAAATCAATTTAAATATATCACTTTACCAAAACGCTGTCAACACATATTGAGGCGGTATGGAAACAAAATGTAAAAAAATTTTAAATGTATTGAGATTTGCAAAAAAATGGTTTATAATGAAATTCAAAAAACAGATGGGAAGGGGGCTTCTTATGGCTAACGAAAGGCTCAACAACAAATTCCATTGGGGCTTTGCGCTTATTTTGGTTACGATTTTTCAGGCGCTTACCGGCACGGTGGCAATAACATTGAACGGCTTTGATTCAACTCTTTTCAGCATTTATGCCGGTTTTATGGTGCTTGAATGGCTCTATTTTATTTTTGCCTCAATTTGCTTCAAGCAAAATAATTTTGAGCTTGAAATAATAGGCTTTCTTTTTTCGGGAATAGGTCTTACGAATGTTGCAACTCTCGGCGGAAACTATGCTCTGAAACAGGTTGCCGCAATTGTTCTCGGACTTTGCGTTTTTATTTTTCTGCTAATCATAATGCGTAGGACAGATGTTGTTATGAAGCTGAGGATGCCGGTTGCCGTTGCGGCGGTGGCCTTGTTGATAGCAAACCTTGCACTTGCGACGTTCAATAACGGTGCGCTCAACTGGATAACAATAGGTCGTTTTTCGGTTCAGCCCTCGGAGTTTGTCAAGATAGCTTTCATTTTTGTCGGTGCGGCATCGCTGGACAAGCTTCAGTCCACGAGGAGTCTTACGAAATATTTGATTTTTTCCTTCGGCTGTGTCGGCGCACTTTTCCTTATGCGAGATTTCGGTACGGCGTTGATTTTCTTCTTTACCTTTATAATAATCGCATTTATGCGTTCGGGCGATGTCAGAACAATTTCTCTTGTTTGCGTTGCGGCACTGCTCGGTGCAATAATGATTGTATATTTCAGACCGCACGTGGCGGCGAGATTTAAGGCGTACCGACATATTTGGGAGATGATAAATGAGGCGGGTATGCAGCAAACCCGAACCCTCATCTATTCCGCAAGCGGCGGCTTGCTCGGTCTCGGTATAGGCAAGGGTCAGTTGAGAAATGTTGTTTTTGCCTCAACGGATTTGGCTTTTGGTATGATTTGCGAGGAATGGGGTATTCTCGTCGCCTTGATGATAGTTATAGCCTATGCCTGTATTTTGCTTTATGCCATCAAGGTTGCGAGGACAACACGCTCCGCATTTTACGCAATAACGGCGTGTGCCGCTGCGGGACTTCTGCTTTTTCAGGCGAGCTTGAACATATTCGGCGTTACGGATATTCTTCCCTTTACGGGTGTAACCCTGCCGCTTATCAGTCGAGGCGGCTCAAGCGTGATTTCTTCATGGGGTATGCTTGCTTTGATAAAATCGGCGGATATCAGAACCTACCCGAAGCTTTCAAAAACAATTTTGCCCGACCATCCTCTTTATCCGCCCAATGTTATGATTGGTAAAAGGGCAAAGCGCAAGACCTTTGTGCCGCCGGTTGTTGATGACGTACCTGTTAGAGTGAAACGCTCCTCTGCCGATATACCGGTTGGCAAGAGAGCCTCGGCAGCATCAAGCGATATACCCGTCGGCAAAAGACGCTCCTCGGCAAGCTCATCAAGGGATGTCCCCGTAAGCCGCAAGAGGACGACGAACGGAGGTAGAGGCAAATGAGAAATACAACAAGGAGAGCTTTTATCCTTTATTTTGTCATTATTGCCTTTTTCTGCGGATTGGGCTATATGATGTTCGGCTTCTATACCAACGGCGCAAAGTGGACGTCGAATCTTGTTAATCAGCATATTTACAATAACGGAGAAATTGCAAGTGCCGGAACGATTTATGATTGCAACGGCAAAAAGCTTGTCTACAGCGAAAACGGAGTGCGAATTTACAATGAGGATAAAACCGTCCGCAAGGCTATGCTTCACGCCGTCGGAGATAATTCATCCTTTATCGCAACCGGTGTCCAGTATGTATACAGTGCCAAGCTTTCGGGCTATGATTTTGTAAACGGCGTTTATAATCTGAAAAAATACAACCGAGGCAATGATATCAATCTCACGCTCGATGCGGACGTTTGCAAAACGGCATACAATGCGCTTGACGGAAGAAAGGGCACGATTGCCGTCTATAACTACAAGACCGGCGAAATGATTTGTATGGTTTCGACCCCGTCGTATGACCCGCAGAACAAGCCGAGCGATATAGATGACGATAACGACAAATATGAGGGAGTTTACCTCAATCGCTTTGTTTCCGGTCTTTATACACCGGGCTCAATTTTCAAAATTGTTACCGCTATCGGTGCAATAGAAAACATTCCCGATATTTATTCGCAAAGCTTCACCTGTACCGGCGAATATGCGACCGGTGACGGCAAAATCATCTGCAACGGTGTTCACGGCACGCTGAATTTTGAGGAGGCGCTGAACCATTCCTGCAACTGTGCTTTTGCCCAAATTGCAATTCAGCTCGGTAAGGAAAAAATGATGCAGACGGCGGGTGAGCTCGGCTTCAACACAAAGGAGGATATGGATCAGATTTCTGTTTCAAAGAGCGTTTTTGATGTCAGCAAGACAAATAAGGTTGATCTCGGCTGGGCAGGAATAGGGCAGTATACAACCATGGTAAGCCCGTACCATATGCTCACGCTTATGGGCACGATTGCAAACAACGGCGTTGCGACCAAGCCGTATTTTGTTAAGAATATGGTTTATCCTAACGAAAAGCTTGAGGAAATCGGGAAAACCGAGGTCAATAAAACCATTAAGCTCAGCCCTGAGGTTGCTTCGCAAATGCAAAAGCTGCTGCGTTCAAATGTTGTCAATTACTATTCCGACTATACCTTCCCGAATTTAAAGATGTGCGGCAAAACCGGAACCGCCGAGGTCGAGGGCGGCACTCACGCATGGTTCGTCGGATTTTCGCAACGTGAGGACACTCCGTATGCGGTGGTCTGCGTGGTTGAAAAATCGGGCTCCGGACTTTCCGTCGCGGGCTCGGTGGTCAACAAGGTTATGCAGAAAATCTGTAACTGACACAATATGTAGCGTTTGGTATGAAATTATCAACTAAAATAAAAAAATTCTCTCAAAATTTTTATGAAATTGTAATTATATTTCTATTTAGGAAATTACAAAACAAATTTTCGTGTTACTATATAAAAAAGCGGTGGACATTTCCCTCCGCAAAAAGCACAGAAGTGCAAAATATTATAAGGAGAGATTCCATTATGAAAAAGTTTTTAGCAATCCTTCTTTCGATCGTTATGCTCTTCTCACTCGGCGTTGTAAGCTTTGCCGAGGATGAAGTTCCCGACGATGCGGAAACAACCGTTGCAGAGCTTCCCGCAAATATGGGTAAGCTTGAGGGCAAAATTGTTCTGTCTTTTGACAATACATATATCGAGCCCTCAACCAAGTACACAATTCCTCTCAGACTTTACGGTGACTTCACTGCTCCCGAGGATGCAGAGACAGTTTACATCGGTGCAGGCGGAATCGGTCTCACGGGCGACCTCATCAACTACGCTACCTTTAACGGCGTAACATTTAATGATGAAATCAACGCAACTCCGATCGAGATTGACTATCTTGCCGATGCAGACGACACTGTTTTCTCCTTCTCCGTAAGCAAGGAGAACTTTGATTCCGTTCTTTCTACCTCTGATGAGGGCATCATCATCGGTTATGCCGAGATTGAAACAACCGCAGACCTCCCCGAGACATACGGCGTTGAGCTTGGTGTTCTCTATTTGTGCGATGCATATCAGTTTGATTACATTGATTTCACAGGCGAGGGCTCATTTATGGATGGCAATGACAATTCCCCCTACGGTGCATCAGGCTATATGACAACCGATGGCCAGTTTGTTCCCTTTGAGACAGAGGGCGAAGATATCGTTGTTTGCTACGATACAGCTTCCTTGTATCACACACCGAGAGTTCTCACTTGGCAGGAAAGACTTGAAAAGTGGGCTATTGAGCAGGCTCTTGCTATCCTCAACTTCATCGGTACAATCAACAACGCACTTATCGGTGTTCTTCAGGGTCTCCTCAAGGATATTGTCTGATTACATAACTGAATAACTGCGAGGCACGGAGCAATCCGTGCCTTTTTTGTTTGGGCGCAAAACATTCTTTTATGGTGCGGAACAGCTTGAAAAGACTGCTTTGAGCTGCTACGGCGTTAAAAGCCTTCTTAAATCGGTTACTTTATGCCTAATTTTCTTTTGATATTCTTGACAGTGTGCGTGTTTTCTGCGATAATAT
Source organism: uncultured Ruminococcus sp. (assembly GCA_964472865.1). Classification (GTDB taxonomy): domain Bacteria; phylum Bacillota; class Clostridia; order Oscillospirales; family Acutalibacteraceae; genus CAG-488. The sequence goes on from CAYYLP010000010.1 coordinate 40,112, forward strand.
ATAATGTATATTTGTATGGACGATACAACCCTATTACAATGCTTGTATTGTCTAAACGCAAAGGAGAGCTAACGATGACAGACAATGAAAGACTTGCAGAGCTTTTGTTTCCCAATATAACAAAGGCTCCGGAGGATTATGAAAAAATATATCCCGAAAGAGGCTTGTCCGAGGGGGCGAGAGTTTCACGCTTTGCGCCGAGCCCGACAGGATTTCTTCATCTCGGCGGACTTTTTGCCGCTATGATTTCCAAGCTGACAACCCGTGCAACCGATGACGGCGTTTTCTTCCTCAGAATTGAGGATACCGATAAAAAACGTGAGATTGAGGACGGCGTTTCTGCAATTATCACAGGTTTGGATGCTTTCGGCGTAACTCCCGACGAGGGCGTTATGGGTTTTGAAAAGGAGAGCGGAAATTACGGTCCGTATCAGCAAAGCAGACGTAAGGATGTGTATCAGGCGATTGCAAAGTCACTTGTTTGTCAGGGTATGGCTTATCCGTGCTTTTGCTCGGAGGAGGAGCTTAACGATATTCGTGCTGAGCAGGAAAAAGCAGGAACGGATATTCAGGGCTATTTCGGTGAATGGGCAAAATGCCGCGACCTCACCTTTGAACAGCAAAAGGAAAAGCTTGAAGCCGGCTGCCCATATACTCTCAGACTGCGTTCTCCCGGTCAGGCAGATCACAGAATAAAATTTGAAGATATGATAAAGGGCAAGATTGAAATGCCCGAAAATATTCAGGATGTTGTTCTTCTCAAAACGGACGGTATTCCGACCTACCATTTTGCTCATGCGGTAGACGACCACTTTATGAGAACAACCCACGTTGTACGCGGTGATGAGTGGATTTCCTCCGTTCCGTTGCATATTCAACTTTTCAAGGCCTGCGGCTTCAGAGTGCCGAAATATGCCCACATTTCTCCTATTATGAAAGAGGATAACGGTGGCAAGAGAAAGCTTTCAAAGCGTAAGGATCCCGAAGCATCGGTTTCGTTCTATTCCGAGAGCGGATATCCGAAGGAGAGCGTTATAGAATATCTTTTGACAATTGCAAACTCCAATTTTGAGGATTGGCGAAAGGCGAACAAAAACGCACCTCAAAGCGAATTCCCGTTTAACCTTAAAAAGATGAGCGCAAGCGGAGCTCTGTTTGACCTTAACAAGCTCAATGATGTCAGCAAAAATGTTATTTCGCTGATGACTGCCGAGGAGGTTTATGAAAAATCCACGGCGTGGGCGAAAGAAAACGACGGCGAGCTTTATGCACTGCTCAACAGTGATGCACAATTTGCAAAGGGTATTTTCTCAATCGACAGGGGAACGGCGAAGCCCCGTAAGGATATTGCAAAATGGGACGAGATAAAGGACTATGTTTCCTATTTTTATGATGAGCTTTACACTCCCGATTTTACACTTCCGGAGAATATTTCAAACGAGGATGCGGCTGCCGTACTTGAAAAGTATATCGAAATTTTTGATGCCGCAGACGATAAGGATACCTGGTTTGCCAAGATAAAGGATATGTGTGAGCCTCTCGGCTACACGCCGAATGTTAAGGAATATAAAAAGAACCCCGAACAGTTCAAGGGTCACGTCGGTGACGTTTCAACGGTTATCCGAATTGCTGTAACCTCACGCCGCAACACGCCCGATTTACATTCGATAATTGCTCTGCTCGGCAGCGAAAAGGTCAAGGCAAGACTTGAAGCCGCTATCAATGCATATAAATAATCGGAGGATACTATGGAAGAAAAAATTGCATCAAACTTTATTCACGATTTTATCGACGAGGATCTTGCAAGCAAGGTCAAAACCCGTGTCCAGACAAGATTTCCTCCCGAGCCGAACGGATATTTGCATATCGGTCACGCAAAGGCCCTTTGCATAGATTTCAGCACGGCAGAAAAATACAACGGCATTTGCAATCTCCGCTTTGACGATACAAACCCGTCCAGAGAGGACATTGAATATATCGACGCCATTAAGGAGGATATCAAGTGGCTCGGTTTTCATTGGGAAAACATATTTTTCGCCTCGGATTATTTCGATTTTGTTTATGAATGTGCTCTCAAGCTCATCAGGGACGGAAAAGCATATGTTGATGATTTGAGTGCCGACGAAATCAGAGAGTACAGAGGAACCCTCACCGAGCCCGGCAAGGAAAGCCCTTATCGCAACAGAAGCGTTGAGGAAAATCTCGACCTTTTCAAGCGTATGACGGATGGCGAATTTGCCAACGGTGAAAAGGTTCTCAGGGCGAAGATTGATATGTCTTCCCCGAACCTCAATATGCGTGACCCTGTAATTTACAGGATTTCCCACGTTTCTCATCATCAGACCGGCGACAAATGGTGCGTTTATCCGATGTACGATTTTGCTCATCCGCTTTCGGATGCCAAGGAGGGCGTAACCTTTTCCCTCTGCTCACTTGAATTTGAAAATCATCGTCCGCTTTACAATTGGGTTGTTGAGCAGATTGGCTTTAATGAGCCTCCCAGACAGATTGAGTTTGCACGTCTGAATATAAATTACTGTGTGACGAGCAAAAGAAAGCTGCTTGAAATGGTCGAAAAAGGTATTGTTTCCGGTTGGGATGACCCGAGAATGATTACCCTCTGCGGAATGAGAAGGCGAGGCTATTCGGCAGCGGCGGTCAGAGATTTTATCGATCGTGTCGGCGTTTCCAAAGCGGACAGTGTTGTTGATTACGGTCTGCTTGAGGCTTGCGTAAGAGATGACCTCAACGCAAAGGCTCCCCGTGCGATGGCTGTTTTACATCCGCTCAAGGTTGTTATTGACAATTATCCCGAGGGACAGAGTGAGGAGTTCGAGGTTGAGCTTCATCCCGAGCATCCCGAGTTTGGCACAAGAAAGGTCACATTCTCCCGTGAGCTTTATGTTGAGCGGGAGGACTTTATGGCGGAGCCGGTTAAGAAATATTTCCGACTTTTCCCTGGCAATGAGGTTCGCTTCAAGAGTGCATATTTTGTCAAGTGCAACAGCTACGACACCGACGAGGACGGCAATGTAACCTGCCTGCACTGTACCTATGACCCCGAAAGCAGGGGAGGAAATTCTCCCGACGGCAGAAAGGTCAAGGGCACAATTCATTGGGTCAATGCAAACGACTGTAAGACCTGTGAGGTTCGCCTTTATGACAGACTTTTCAGTGCCGAGGAACCGGGCAAGGGCGGCGATTACTTTGATGACCTCAATCCCAATTCGCTTGAGGTAATTGAAAATTGCTTGCTTGAGGGCGGATTTGAAAATGCCGAGGTCGGAGACACCTTCCAATTTATGAGAAACGGCTATTTCTGCGTTGATAAGGACAGCACGGCGGAAAAGCTTGTATTTAACAGAACCGTTGCCCTTAATTCCTCTTGGGGCAAGTAAAGGAGAGCTGAGGATGAAGGCAGTTAATAAAATCGTTATTTTTCTTTTGGCGTTTTCTGTTTTCCCGGTAACCCTTTTTCTGAATATTGTCCGTGGAGTGTTTTCAATTTCGGAAAGCTCATCGCTTTACACGATATTATCCAAGCTTGCCGAGGATATGGTGAATTCGTCGCTCGAATTGACTTATTCGCTCAAGGAGATTATTCAGAAAATCGGTGATGGCGGAATTTCCTTTGCCGGAATGAGCTTTGACCTTTCCAAAATACCGCCCGAATTGCTCAACGGCAAGGGCTGGGTTATTGCCGCAGGCGTACTTTTTGTTGTTGCGCTCATAATTGCAATCGTGATAATGGGCTGTGCACTTTTTACCAAGGCGTACAAAACAATTTCGTGCCTCGGTGCCGGCGGCGCCGTATGCTGCTTTGCCGCAATGAGATGCTTTGCCAAATTTGCAGCACCCTACCTGAACGGCTCGCTGGATATCGGTGAAATTCTTGCAGAGGCACTCATCGGGGATAATGAAGATTTGCTCGGCACTCTCGGTTCGGCTTTTTTGAAAAAATCAATTTCGGTTGATGCCTTTGAACTCGGAAATGCCGTGAATCTTGTGTTTATTATCTTCATCGGAATTGCCCTGTGGGAGCTTGCATATTTTATCACTCTCCCCGAAGAAAAAACAAAGAAGATAAAGCATAAATAATTAAATATCGAAAGCTTTGCACCCGACCCCTGCCTGACGTTAATCAAGCAAGAGTCGGGTGCTTTGGTTTTGAATTTTGGATTGGAATACCACCTAAAAAGCAGACACATCATCGCAGGGAGCTTGACGTGTCTGCTTTACTTATGTGAAGAAGCTTGTTCGGGTTCAGCCATATCGTTTAGAGCATATTCACAGCACTGCACAACAAGCCCGTTAAAGGAAATATCATTTTTGTCGGCAAGGGCTTGCAGACGCTCAATCAAGGTGTCAGGCATTCGGATGGTCTTGTTTGAGCTTTGTGTTTTTTTTATTTCAAACATATTTATCACCTCATATAAATTTTATTGCATATTCTGCACAAAATATACAAGTAAATTTGCAAGTAATTTTTACTTGCAAATTGCAGTGCGTTGTGATAATATTAATTCGGGAAATGGAAATTTTTCATTTTACCTTAATAATATGGAAAGGAAGTGCTGAGATGCGAAAAAGAACAGTGCAAATGTTAGCGTTATTTTTTGCTGTGCTTTTTTGCGTAAGTACGCAATGGACTTATGTTTTTGCCGAGGAATTGACAAAAATGACCGTGCAGGTCGAGTCCGTCACAGGAAAACCCGGAGATGAGGTTAATGTAAAGATTAATCTCAAAAACAACTCCGGAATATCATCATTGAAGTTCGACGTTGGCTATGATAGTATGCTCACGTTGAAGAACGTCGAATTGGGCAGTGGCTTCGACTATGCCACTTCACCCACGCCGTACAAGAATCCGCAGACCATCAGTATGATGAGTCCGTTGGAGGAATCGACGGCAAACGGAACGGTGGCGACGCTCACTTTTGCAATTTCGGAGGATGCACCGGATAAGTATGAGGCGAATGTAACGCTTACTTATGACCCCGAGGATGTTTTTGACGGGGATTTCAATAATGTAGACGTTAAAATGGTTGACGGTAAGGTTACGGTTTCTACCGGTTTGGCAGGAGACATCAACCTTGACGGAAAGGTTAACCAGAAGGATGCAATGCTTTTGTTCCGTTACATTGCCGGCGAAAGCGTAGAGGCGTATTATGATGCCCTTGACGTTAACGGTGATAACAAGATTAATGTTAAGGATGCGGTTACACTTTTCAGATTTGTTTCGGGTTGGGAAGTGACAATTTATCCGCCGCATCAGCTTTGCAATCATAATCTTGTGGCAACCGCAAGAAAGGAAGCAACCTGTACCGTGGATGGTAATATTGCCTATTGGCATTGTGACAAGTGCGGAAAATATTATAGCAACGAAAATGCTACAATGCAAGTTACACTCGCCGAAACGGTTATTGCCGCAAAGGGACATACGGTTGTTACCGATGCTTATGTTGCCCCTACCTACACAAGCAACGGCTGGACTGAAGGCTCACATTGCTCTGAATGTAGTGAGGTTCTTGTAGAAAGAAAATACATCGAGCCGCTTGTGAGAGAGGAATATGCAATACAATACGAGATAAGCAACGGTGACGAGTATTTGGCTCAGCAGGAAATTGAAAACAGCAATCCTCTTACCTATGCAACGGACGAGGGAATTACAAAGCTGGCTAATGTTTCTGTTCCGGGTTATAGATTCCTCGGTTGGTATGATTTGCCGTCGGGCGATAATGCCGAAATAGTAAAGTCAATCCCGGCAGGTTCAAAGGGCAATATTGAACTTTTTGCAAGATGGGAAAAGATTGAATATAAGGTTGCGTTTGAGTCAAACCTCATTCCGATTGAATCGGAAACATATACGGTTGACCAAAGGCATCCACTCCCAACACCGAAGCTGGACGGATACATTTTCGCAGGTTGGTCAGACAATGACGGAGAGGTTATAACGAGCATACCGGAAGGTACAATCGGAGCTAAAACCTATACAGCTAACTGGGTAAGTGAAAGAAACCAGGCATGGACATATAATAAAATAGATAGACCGTATGTATATGAGGATGAAGAGAGCGATACAATTCTTTTCATATACAGAATTGGTGAAATTAGAAATGTTCCTGTAAAGGTTATTGAGGATTTCGGTAAAATTAATGCTAATGGTATCACGAAAACAGTTACCGAAAAGCATAGCAAAACGGTTGACGAAGGCTTAATGAATACCTATACGGACACAGTTAAAAATGCAACAACCAATTCATTCTCTTGGACACTTGCAAAGGAATGGTCAAATCATACAAGCGTTAACGAGGAATGGGCAAAGGAAAATCAAGTAAGCGAAGAAGATATTAACACTTATTATAAAGATAAAAACAATAACTGGTATACAAGCAAAGGATCAAGCGGTTCAAACACATCAACAACTGTTAATACCGAAACTGATTCTATGATGCTTTCATCTACCAGAAACACAAAGACAGATGATTTTGATTCCAATCAGACAGATACAAGTGTGGCTGCAAATCTTGATGTTAAGAACACAACCACTGTTGGTGCAAAGGTCGGAGCAAGTGTACCAATAAAAATTGTTAAAGTATCCGGCGAAGTATCGTTGGAGAATAAAACAGAGGTGGGCGTTGGTCTTTCAGCCTCGCGTGATACTTCTGCAATATCATCTAATCGCGTGCAAACGGACAATACCGACTCTGCTCAGTATAATAGTTCAAGTTATTCGTCAACCGGTATGAGCTCCACAGCAAGCTGGAACTCGGAATCCGGTTACGGTGGAAGTGAGACAAGTGGTCAAAGTGTAACTGCTTCAAAAGCTATTTCTGAAACGCTTAGCGAAAAATATAATATAGGAAAGAGTTATATAAACACAGATTCTGAAAGCAACACACAGGCTACACAGACATCTGCCGAGAAAACAAATGAGTATTCTTCAGCCGTTACTTATTCGACAATTACAAGTGAGGAGGTTGAAGAAACCTTTACAACCGAAAACACAATGTCAGGATATCATCGTTGGATATTGGTTGGAAAGGCCTATGTTTTTGCGATTGTGGGATATGATATTGCAACAAAGTCATATTTCACAACAACATATAGCATTATGGATGATGAATACCAGAATTACGAGGACTATTCATATCAAACCGGTTCATATGATGACAACCAGAGCTCGACAATAAAATTCTCAATCCCGATGGATATTGTTGACTATGTAGACAATAAAACTTGTGCAAGTGAAGGACTTGAAATTTCCAAGGACGGCATAGTTACAAGATATACCGGAACAGATGAATATGTTGTTGTACCGGAGTATGCAGTTATTACCAATAAGGAAGATAGCTATAACAATGTTGTTAAGGTTACCGGAATTGCATCAAATGCATTTGCGGGCAAAAAAATTACGGGAATTGAGCTTTCAGATTATATTACCGAAATACCGGCTAATGCATTTTCCGGATGTTCGTCGCTTAGCTCAATTAACGCAACCGGAATTACGAAAATAGGAGACAATGCATTTTCAGGATGTACAAGTCTCGGCGAAATGAACATAGGCTCAAATATAAGTCAACTCGGCACAAATATTGTAAGCAACAATACTGTTCTTACGGTTTCGGCAGCCAATAAGTCTGTTGCTGTTGCTTCTGTTAAGTCAGGTGCTAAGGAAATTTATCTCAGAATTACAGATAAATGTACCGACATGAACAATACAGAGCTGACTGTTCCTAATACCGCACAGACGTTTATTTTTAATGGCTTCGGAAAGAGCTACAGTAATTTGAAAATCGTATCCAATGCTTCTAAAAAAACTATAATAAATCGAGCAACGATTACCTCGTCAAATCAGATGCCACTAATAATTTCTTCACCGAATGTTGAGATTAATGAGGTTTATGCAACATCTCCCGGCATATGTTTGGCACTTACTGCAAGCGAAACGGCTTTGGCTTTGTGGGGTGAATCGAAATTAACATCGAGCACCACGAAAAATTCAATGCTTTGCAAGAAAATATCTTTCAGTCAAAGTGATCCGAGCTATACATCCTCGCTTACCGTAAACGGCAATATGCTTATTTGCACATCGGAAAATGACATTGTTTCGGGCAAAAGTCTACTCAAGGTTACAGGTAAAATTGTAGGAATCACAACGAATGATTTTGATAATTATCTCAAAGGATTGTTTAACGTTACATTCAATGCGAATGGTGGAACAGTGAGCACAACAACAAAAACTGTGGTTTACGGATCAAGCTACGGTGATCTCCCGACTCCGACGAGGAATAACTATGATTTTGCAGGATGGTATACCGCAGCATCAGGTGGAGACAAGATAACCTCAACAACGGTATTTAATTCCACAAAGGATATTACTCTTTACGCACATTGGACACCGAAAAAATTTACCGTAACATTTAATGCAAACGGCGGTGGCGTTTCAACCTCAAGCAAAACATTGTCATATGGCGATGCAATCGGTACCTTGCCCACGCCGACAAGAGATTACTATACCTTCAACGGCTGGTATACAGCAAAATCCGGCGGAACAAAGATTACAACATCTACAGTGTTCTCCGGTTCAAGCAATGTTACTGTTTACGCTCAATGGACGCAGAATTCTGTTTCGGGCTGGACTAAGGCTTCTTCTGTACCGTCAGGTGCTCAGATTGTTGAAACAAAGTGGACTTATACGCTCAGAGAGTATACCTCAAACGGAGCATCATCGCTTTCCGGTTGGACGAAGTATGACACAAGGCGTACCTCTTGGGGCTCGTGGAGTGGTTGGAGCACTTCAAATCCGAGCAATGGAGAAAGGAATGTTGAACATCGTTCGGCTTATGACCATACAGAGTACCATTATTATCGCTGGACTAATGGAAAAGGATATGTTTACACATATCAATACAGTAGCTCGTTTTGGCTTGAAGAAAAATGGTTTACTTACGAACTTCCTGTATATAACAACGGTTCACAAGGTCAATCGATACGTGTTGATGGTAGTGGCGGCAAGAACAGATGGGTAAAAGCTGATTACGAAGGTAATCGCTCTGTTGATAAGACGTTTACTCGTGATGTATACAGGGATGAATGGAGATACCAAGACCCTGTATACACCTACTACTATTACCGTGATGTGAACAAGGAAACAACCTCCTCAGACCCGACAGGTCAGGGCAATGTTTCTAATGTTGTTAAGTACGTTAAGTACCGCGCAAAATAATTTAACATATGAAAGGAAGTAATTTTGATGAGTAAATGCTTCAAAAAACTGCTTGCGGTGGTTTTGGCTGCAATTCTTTGCTTGAGTATCAGCTCGGTTTTTGCCGGTGCTGTTGAAAAGAATATGACCTTAACCGTTGCAACCGTTTCGGCTAAGGCAGGCAAGAGTGTCGATGTTAAAATCGACTTGAGCAACAATGTCGGTATAGCCTCTCTGAAATTTGATGTTCGCTATGATAGTATGCTCACTCTGGAGAATGTTGTGCTTTGCAACGATTTCGCTTACGCAACAACTCCCACTCCGTATAAAAATCCTCAGACCATCAGTATGATGAGTCCTCTGTCGGAGGTTACGGCTAACGGCACGGTTGCCACTCTCACCTTTAAGGTTTCGGACAAGGCTCCCGTAAACTACAAGGCTGATATCACACTGACCTATGACCCGGAGGATATCTTTGATATCAATATGGATAATGTGGCCTGTGATGTCGTTGACGGTGCGGTTTCCGTTATAGGTGAAGCACCCACATACACAAGCCATATAATCAGCGTAACAAACGGTGTTGGTTATGTCGGCAGCTCGGCAAGGATTACGGTTGTCACAGATCTTTCGGTCACAAAGCTGCAATTCGTTACCGCCAATGGCAGCACAATAACAATCAGCAAGCGTGTTGTCAGCGGAAATCAGAAAATCTGGACTTTGGAAAAGAAATATTCCAAGGGCGTTTATAACTACAGCATAAGGGAAAAGGTCAACGATAAGTGGTTTGAGGGCGGACAAAAGGCTTCTCTCACATTTAATGCAAAGACCTTGAAAACCGGAATTGTTACAGCGGCAAGCTTTGACGAAGCAAGCGGATTTTATAAGATTGCGATAAACGGCTCCGCATTAAAGGTTCAGTTTATCACTCCGGAGGGCTTGACAAGAACATATTCCAAGACCAACAGTGATGTTAAGAGCGTTGTTGCCAACGGTGACGGCACAGAAACATGGTTTGTTTCTCCAAAGCTCCGTTCGGGCGTTAATTACGTTGTAGCGGCAAAATTCAGCGCAGGCTGGAACTATACCGACACGGTAAGCCTTATTGCAAAATAACATAACAAAAGCAACCGTCCTCAATGAGGGCGGTTGTTAGTTTAATCATAATTATTTTTCGGTGCTGCGGTCTCGGCGGATAATGCCGACGAATATTGAAGCGAGGGTCACGATTTCGCAGATTATAGCGCCCCACGAGCCCACGGCGATGTTGTAGACCAACCAGGCGGGTGAGCTGATAAGTCCGCATTTTCGGACGTCAGAGGCGTTTTTACGCATAAATCCGATGTTGATTGCAACCATCCCGATGACAGGGAAAAGCTCGATTATCAAGTTTTTGACTGTGGGCTCCTTGCCGAAAAGCGTAAAATTCAAAACATATACAGCTATGTATGAGGCGATAAACGCAAGCAGCCATGGCAATTGGTCCGCTTTCAGCTTTTCTTTAAAAAGAAAAACCAAGGCTCGTACGGCGGCAATGATGTTTAAAATACCTCCGACCGGAGAGCCGAGCAGCAAAAAATTGACCGAGAAAAGTGCACCTCCGAACAGCTGCATTGCTATTACCGTGCTTTGCTTTTTGCCTTGATAAGAAAATACATTAAACAGCATTGCGAAAATGCCGATGATTTGAGCAATTATTTCCGTTGTGTCCATAAAAGTCATCCTCCCTTTTCTGCCTATTATATCCGATTTATTTCATAATTTCAACCGGAAATATTCTTTGAGGGATTAAACCGTAGTATTTGTACTTTATAATATAAAAAGCTAATTGGGAGGCGAACAAAATGCTTGAAAGAAAAGTGCTGAAGCTCGGTGAAAATTACTATCACGGGGGCTTGCTTTGCTTTGATATGTCGCCTAAGCCGGCATACAGCAGGATTAAAGAGCTTACGCAGAAAAAAGCACACCGAGCTTGAAACGGTTACGGACAAGGACGGAACGGCTGATTTTCGAGGCTTTTACGGCGAATACGAGATAACCGTTGCCTGCGGTGACAGAAGCATTTCAAAAATATCGTGCTATCCTCAAAATCGGACAACACGGTTGAGATGAAAATTTAACTTATCCATTTTTTAAAAGCCTTTATAAAAAATTGCTTTTGAGCGAACAGCAAAAAGCAGCAGATGAAAAGTAAAAACCCATTCTCTTTTTTGAGAATGGGTTTTGGTGGGAGAGGGTGGATTCGAACCACCGAAGTCACTGACGACAGATTTACAGTCTGTTCCCTTTGGCCGCTCGGGAACTCGCCCTTATTAAATTAAAGTGGAGCTGGTGGACGGACTCGAACCCCCGACCTGCTGATTACAAATCAGCTGCTCTACCAACTGAGCTACACCAGCGTCTCAACGACTTCATTAATATACCACAATAAAACGGTTTTGTCAACACTTTTTAGCAAAAAACTTTGAATTTTAAAACTTTTTATTGTATGACCGGAAGAAGCTTAATTTGAGCCGACAAGCTGCGGAGCTTTTTCTGCTTTTTGCGGAGCTTTTGATTTCCTGAGCATATCGTAAAGCTGTGTATTGGTAATAACGCTGATGTTTTCCTCGGCGGAAAGGAAGCTGCAAAGCCTTTCAAAATCCTCTGCCGTGTTGAACCACTTATCCTTTTGGAAGCCCGGGTCATTCGGCGTGAGTATGCTGTGAAGCATCAAAATCGAGGCGGTATTATCGGGCATTTTTTGGATAAATTTCACCATTTGGTCGGCGGTATTGTCAAGGTTGCAGGTCACGCTCGGAAACAAAAAATTCTCGCCGCTGTGCTCGGTCAGCGGAATAATATTGTTGCGATTGTATAAGGAAAATGCGGCTGCGGATTTTGTATATTTATAACAAAAATACAGGAGCAGATTCAAATATCCGTCCCGCTTGAGCCGATTTCCGCTGCGGATATACTTAATCCTTTCGGAAAGCAGTAGCTCACGGTAAGCATCAAAATTATCCTTGCCGATTTGAGAGCGTGGGCTTGCAAACCCATGCGGCTGTTCCGCTCCCAAATTTTTGCTGATTTCATCGTTGCCGCGAAGAATTTCCGGAATTGAGTTTGTGTGATTTGCGGAATGACCGGCGATTTCTATGCCGCAAGCCTCGCATAGCTTTATTTCCTCCCAGCTCACACACTCTCCGTTACCGGAGGGGAAAAGGCTTGGGTCGGTAAGACCGACAAAATCGGAAATAATATTGAGGGTGGCACATAAGCGATATTTTTTTAAAATCGGCAGGGCATTGGTATAAAAATCCTTGCGGCCATCGTCAAAGGAAAGAACTATATATTTCATCGGTTACCTCACAAGCATTGTGGTTTTAAACATTAAACAGGAAGTGAACAACGTCGCCATCCTTCATAACATATTCCTTGCCCTCGGAGCGAATAAGACCCTTTTCTCTTGCGGCAGCAAGTGAACCGCATTCCATAAGATTTTCAAAGCTGATAACCTCGGCTCTGATGAAGCCTTTCTCAAAATCGGAGTGAATCTTGCCCGCCGCTTGCGGTGCTTTTGTTCCCTTGCGGATGGTCCATGCACGAACCTCCGGCTGTCCTGCGGTGAGGTACGAAATGAGTCCCAAAAGGTCATAGCTGCGCTGAATAAGAAGGTCAAGTCCGCCACGTTCAATTCCGAGATCGGCAAGGAACATTTCCTTTTCCTCCTTGTCAAGACCTGCAATTTCCGCCTCCATTTCGGCACAAATCGGGAGTGTCTGCGAGCCTTCCTCCGCAGCTATTTCGCAAACTGCCTTGTATCTTTCATTGCTTTCAATATTTTCGGCAAAATCGTCCTCGCTCATATTGCAGGCATAGATGACCGGCTTTGAGGTCAGCAGGGCAATATCGTTGAGAACCGCAAGCTCATCCTCGTCACATTCCAAGCTTCTGGCGCATTTGCCGTTTTCGAGATGAGTCTTGAGTCTTTTGAGAAATTCAACCTCTTTTGCAAGGCTCTTGTCGCCCTTCATAGCCTTGGTTGTTCTGTCCAAACGACGGTCAACCATCTCCATATCGGAAAGAATAAGCTCAAAGTTTATGGTTTCAATATCACGAGCAGGGTCCACACTGCCGTCAACATGGATAATATCATCATTTTCAAAGCAGCGTACAACGTGAATGATTGCATCGGTTTCACGAATATGCGAAAGGAATTTATTGCCGAGTCCCTCACCCTTTGAAGCACCCTTAACAAGTCCTGCAATATCAACAAATTCAATAACCGCAGGGGTAACCTTGGCAGGCTTGTACATTTCCACAAGGGCATCAATTCTGCTGTCGGGAACGGCAACAACGCCGACGTTCGGCTCTATTGTGCAAAACGGATAGTTTGCCGACTGAGCACCGGCATTTGTAATGGCGTTAAAGAGTGTGCTTTTGCCAACATTCGGCAAACCGACGATACCTAATTTCATATAACAACATCCTTTTTTTAAAACTGCATATATTATAATGTAATTCTCGGAAAAATTCAACCTGTTTATGACGATTAAAGCCGACTTATCGACGAAAATAATTGCAATGGCTGTGTTTTACTTGTATGATTATGATTTATGTGGTATTATTAAAATAAGATTTTGCACGTTTTCGGAGGTTATGTTATGTATAAATTTGTGCCCTTTATTAAATACGAACACGACGGACGTGTTTACGAAAACAGTAAAACGGAATGTGAGAGCTACAAGCTGGAGCTTGCTTTTGAGGAAAACAGGCTGCAATGCAAGCTTATTCCGCAGATTAAAATGAAGCTCCTTGAATTCAGGATTTCGGCAATAAAAAAATTTGCCGAGGGTGAGCTGTTTTTTGCTAACGGCTACCAATCGTGGACAACCTCACGTGAATTTGGGGCAAAGGATACGCTCAACGGCGTTGCAAAGCTGACCGGTATCAGCTCCGTTACCAAGGAAATGGCGGAAATTTCGGGCGACTACAGCTTTGCACAATACGGTAAAAAGGGTATTTTCCATTCGTACACATACACCTATTTTCGCAACGGAAACGAAATCGAGCTTTTCGGCTCACTGAACGAAAAATTCGGTTACACCGTTTTTGAGGTGAATTACCATTATAACGATTTCACAATCAGGAAGGATGTTGAGGGCGCCGAAATTGACGGCGAGATAATACTGCTTGACGTTGTCAGCTTCAAGGGCGAATACAACTCTGCTTTTGACCTGTATTTTGATGCGATGAATTTAAGAAAGCCGAGAGTTAAGCACCTTTCCGGCTACACCTCATGGTACAATTATTTCCAAAAAATCAATGAGGAGATTATTTTGCGTGATTTGGACGGTCTTGACCGAGCAAAGGACAGCGTTTCGGTTTTTCAAATTGACGATGGCTATGAAAGCCGTGTAGGGGATTGGACAATTCCCGATTACAAAAAGTTTCCGAGAGGGATGAAGCCCATTGCCGATGCGATACACCTAAAAGGCTACCTTGCGGGGATTTGGATTGCGCCCTTTTCCGTGCAAAAAAATTCAGAGGTTGTAAAGGCTCACCCCGAATGGCTCATAAAGGATAACAAGACGGGCAAGCCTCTGCTCGGCTCGGTAAGCTGGGGCGGAGCGTACACGCTTGATATTTACAATGACGGCGCAAGAGCCTATATTCGCAGCTTCTTTGACGTTATACTCAACAACTGGGGCTTTGATATGGTCAAGCTGGACTTCCTTTATTCCGAGGCGATGCAGCCCAGAAACGGCAAATCAAGAGGCTGTATTATGTGTGAAGCAATGGATTTTTTGCGTGAATGTGTCGGTGAAGAAAAACTGATACTCGGCTGCGGAGTTCCGCTCGGAGCGACCTTCGGCGTTGTTGATGCCTGCCGGATAAGCTGTGATGTCGATTTGAAATATTCACCGAAATATTATAACAGAATGGGCATAAATCTTGAAATTCCGTCGGCGCAAAATGCTATTTCAAATACCGTTTTTCGTCGTCACCTTAACGGTCGAGCATTTTGTAATGACCCCGATGTATTTTTTCTGAGAAACAAAAACCTCGCATTCAGCCGTGAACAAAAGCTTCTGCTCGGCAAGATAAACAATATTTGCGGAGACGTGCTGTTTATTTCCGATAACGCAGGTGATTACAGTGACGGAAAATTTGAAATTTTGGAAAAGCTTTTTGCCGAAAGCGATGCCGTTGTAACCTCTGTGGTGTTTGATGAAAAGGATAATATGAAAATCCGTTTCACCGAAAACGGAAAGAATAAAACGCTTGAATTTAACCTCAAAAGCGGAAAAAGCAATGCAGAAAAATTGATTTAACAAGGAGAATTGTATGAAAAGAATTGCAAAATTTCACAAGGTGAGCTACGAACAGTTTGCGGAAAGCTGCAAGGATGCTTTTAACACTGCTGAAATCGAAAAGATGTATAATGATATCAAGCTCCCCGTCCGTGCGACCTCGGGCTCGGCAGGCTATGATGTTTTTGCACCGTTTGATTTTACGCTCGCACCGTCGCAGACAATCAAAATTCCGACGGGAATACGCTGCGAAATCGACGAGGGCTGGGTGCTTAAAATTTATCCGAGAAGCGGTCTGGGCTTCAAATTCAGGCTTCAGCTCAACAATACCGTCGGAATAATCGACAGTGATTATTTTTATTCCGATAACGAGGGGCATATTTTCATCAAAATAACCAATGACAGCAATGAGGATAAAACCGTTGAGGTCAAAAAAGGTACCGGCTTTGCACAGGGCATCTTTGTCGAATATGGCATAACGGTCGATGACGATGCAACGGGTATTCGCAACGGCGGACTCGGCAGCACAACAAAATAAAACAACAGCCTCACTCATACAGCTAAAGTGAGGCTGTTTTAAATTGCAATTACCAATCATATTTTGTCAGCTTGCCCGAACAGAGAAGCTCCGGATAGTCCCACTGTCTGAGCACCTCATAAACCGCAATGGCAACTGAATTGGACAGATTCAAGCTCCTTGCGGAGGAATCGTTGATCATCGGTATTCGCACACATTCGTCGGGATGCTCATAAAGCAATTCTTCGGGCAGACCCTTTGTTTCCTTGCCGAAAAAGAGATAAACATTGTCGCTGTATTCAACATCAACATAGCGGTGCTGTGCCTTTGTGGTGAAAAAACGGTATTGTCCGCTCGGATTTTTTTCAAAGAAATCGTCTAAATTTTTATAATATGTTATATCGAGCAGGTGCCAATAATCAAGCCCTGCTCTTTTTAATTTTTTGTCATCAATCTTGAAGCCCATCGGTTCAATTATATGCAGTCTTGTGCCCGTTGCGGCACAGGTGCGTGCAATATTGCCGGTGTTTTGCGGAATTTCGGGTTCAACAAGAACTATATTCAGTGTTGCCATAATTATTTCCTTTCGCGGTTTATTTCCTCAATTAAGTCTTTGATTTGCGGTTCAAAGCAAAGTCCGAATTTTCTTTCGCAGTCAATTTCCGCAGTTTTTTCAACGCATTTGCAGGTAAAGCCCATGGCAATCTGCACCGCATCGGTAAAATCAACACCGTTCATAATTGCCGCAGTCAGCGCAGAGGCAAAAACATCGCCTGTACCGGGGAAACGACCCTCGGATTTCGGGGTGAAGAACATATTTGCCCTGCCCGAAAGACTGTCGTAAACCGCACAGCCGATTTGTCCGTCACCAAGCTCAACGCCGGTGACAACAATTCTTGCCGCAGTGAGGTTTCGCATAGAAATCAAAAGCTCCTTGACAAAATCCGTGCCGTAGGGCTCGTTGCTCGGCTCAATCCCCGCAAGCATACAAGCTTCTGTCACATTGGGAACTATCACATCGGCAAGCGAACACAAAAAACGCATTTCGCTGACAAACGAATCGTCGATTCCCTTATAAAATACTCCGTTATCACCCATAACAGGGTCAACGACATACAGAGTGTCGCTCTTTTTAAAATCAAGCAGAAATTTTTTCAGAATTTCGGACTGCTCACTGCTTGCCAGATAACCGCTGTATATGCAGTCGAATCTGATTCCGAGCGTTTTCCAATGCTCTGCAATGCTTTCGATTTTATCAGTCAAATCGGATTTTACATATCCGTCAAACTCCGTGTGTGCGGAAAAAATACCCGTCGGAAGCGGAACGCTTTCAATTCCGCAGGCGGAGATTATCGGCATTGCCGCCGTGAGTGAGCATCTGCCGAGGCAGGAAATGTCATTGATGAGTGCGGCACGCTTTTGTTTTTTTATTTCCAAAAAAATCAACTCCGAATTTTACAGAAAATACTTTTGTTACCGAAAAATTATAGCACATTAAAACGTAATAATCAAATGTATTGAGGATAAAATAATAACAAAGCTCAAAAAGCCGTAAAAACGGCAATCGACGGTAACTGAAACGGAGGTATATATTATGAAAAGCAGTTCTTCGGTCGCAAAGGGAATCGGCGTCGGAATGTTGGTCGGCGGTGCAATGACAATACTCGGCAGCTCGATGATGAACAGCAAGAAAGCTAATTACAAGAAAATGGCAAAGAAAGCCATTAAGTCGGCAGAATCCTTTATGGATTCGATGATGTAACGCCGAAAAGCAAAGCTCCCCACAAAGCCTTATGTGTTTTGTGGGGAGCTTTTAATATACGATTTGACGATTGATTGATACTGTTCTCCTTTTTATGATATTATATACAATATTATAATTTGTCGAATTTTGTCGAATGATGAGAATATAGAAAAATAAGCTTCTGCAAAAAACACAAAGCTTATCAAATAATAAAGAGTGCTGATGTCGTAAAATGGAAAAATTTGACATCTTTTATCGGATTTTCTTCAAAAAGGCAGACAAACGGTAATTCTGCACTCACGGAAGTATAATTCTCTAAAAAGGAGGATGTTTAATGGAAGTCCAAATGATATTGAGAAAATTGGGAATCGGCTCGACCTATAAGGGCTATAAGGCAACGGTGCTTGCCGTAACGCTTGCACTGGAGGATGAGGACAGACTGAGCTCGGTCACAAAAAGAATTTACGGTGAGGTTGCTCAAAGAATTAATTCTACTCCGAGTGCAGTTGAAAAGAATATACGCACGGTTATGCTCAGAGCGTGGACCAATAACAGAGCCGAGCTTGAAATTATGGCAGGCTACAAGCTTGAAATACCGCCGTCGCCCTCGGAATTTCTTGACATTATTTATACATACATTTCAAGAATAAGAATTCGCAGAGAAAAACAAAACAGATCGCCGCGTTAATCGCAGCGATCCGAATTTAAAATCAGAATTTTACAACTTCATTTTTTTCTGCTGACTCAAACATAGCTTCAACAACCTTGATGAGTCTTCTCTGCTGGTCAAGCGTAACAATAGGCTCTGTTTTGCCCTCAATAACGTCGCAGATGTTGTTATAGAGCGTATGCTCACCGATGAAGCCCTTGTCCTCAACATAGGGGAGTGGGAAGGTCTTGATGGAATCATCGGTTCTCGGCGCCATGGTTTTGGTAAGACCGACGCCGGTTCTTATCGGCACGGCATCCTTGTTTTCCCAATCGGAAACCATAACTACCTTGCCGCTGAGATCCCATTCACAGGTTGCGGAGCCGTTGATGCCCTGAACGTGCCAACGCGGATAATCAATGAAATTGTTTGTGCCGACGGAAATCGAATAAACGGAATCGTCCTTATATGTGAGGCTTGCAATAAATCCGTCGTCAACCTCATCGTTTGTGATATGAGTTACCTGGCAGTAAACCGATGCCAATTCCTTGTCGTCAAACATCATAAGCGCCTGGTCAAGAATGTGAATACCCCAGTCAAGAATCATTCCGCCGCCCTGTGCCTTTCTCTGACGCCAATCACCCGGAATTCCTCTTGAACCGCTGACACGGGACTCAATTCTGAAAATTTTACCGAGCGTGTTCTCGTCATAAAGACGCTTTATTGTCAAATAATCAGCATCGTAACGTCTGTTCTGGTGAACGGTAAAGAACTTGCCTGCTTTTTCGCTCGCCTTTATCATATCTTCAAGCAGCTCGCTCGTCATTGTGACGGGCTTTTCGCTCATAACATTTTTACCGGCCTCAAGAGCGGCGATAACTATATCATGGTGAAAATCGTTCGGAGTTGCAACCACAACAAAGTCTATTCTGTCGTCGGCAAGAAGCTCCTCGCGTGTAGCAAATGCGTGCCAGCCTTTTTCCTCGGCTTTTTTTGCCTGTTCGGGATTGATATCATAGATTCCGACAAGCTCCATTCTGTCGTTCATATATTTTGACATTTTTTCGGCATGCCAACTGCCCATTCCGCCGCAGCCGATGACTGCACCGCCGATTTTTCCGTTAACCATTGCTATATCTCCTTATCCTTATGCCCACCACATCTCGGTTGTGGACTCTGTTATCAATGCGTTTTTAAGGGTATTAACCGCCTTTGTAAGTCCCTCATTCTGGCTCATAAGGCTATCCTCATGCTCAATGCTGATTGCATAATCGTAGCCGACAAGACGGAGATTTGAAATAATGTCTTTCCAATAAAGCTCGTCATTGCCGTAGCCGACACTGCGGAAAATCCACGAACGGTTTATTTCATCGGAGTAGGGCTTTGTATCAAGCACGCCGTTTACCGTTGTGTTGTACTTGTCGATTTTTGTATCCTTTGCGTGGAAGTGGAAAATCGCATCACCGAGCTTACGAATACAGGCAACGGGATCCATACCTTGCCAAATAAGGTGACTCGGATCAAAGTTTGCACCGATTTCGGGACCGACTGCCTCACGGAGCCTGAGTAAGCTTTCTGTGTTATAAACGCAGAAGCCGGGATGAAGCTCAAGGGCGATTTTGTTTACGCCGTGTGTCTTTGCAAAAGCGACAAGGTCTTTCCAGTACGGAATGAGCACCTCGTTCCACTGCCATTCAAGCACCTCGCTGAAATCCTCCGGCCACGGGCAAACGACCCAGTTCGGGTGCTGTGATTCGGCGCAATCGCCGGGGCAGCCTGAAAATGTATTGATTTGATGAATACCGAGCTTTTCCGCCAGAAGAATTGTATCGCGGATTGTTTTGTCAAATGCCGCAGCCTTTTCCTTATTTGGGTGAACGGGATTGCCGTGACAGCTCAAAGCACTGATTTCCATATCATATTTTTTGACCGTTGCAACAAACTCATTGAACTTCTGCTCATCCTTGAGAAGTGCTTCGGGGTCGCAATGCGCATTTCCGGGGAAGCCGCCGCAGCCCAGCTCGATCATCTCAATGCCCAGTGACTTGAAATATTTCAAAGCCTCATCAAGAGGAAGATTTTGCAAAAGACAGGTAAAAACGCCTAATTTCATAATATATTCAGCCCTTTCTGAAAATTAAAGATTTGCTTTAAAGTAAGCCATACTTCTTGTTATGTCATCAATGCCGTTCGGCTTCGGCTCGTCGTTTTCAAGGATAAGCCACTCAATGCCGGTATCATTTGCCGCCTTGAAAACACTGAGCAAATCGTTTTCGCCCTCACCGAGAGCACAGGGGTGTCTGTCGTTGCCGTCCTTGACGTGAAGAAGTATGATATCATCTCTGTTTTCGGTGATGTACTTGTAGTTTTCCGCACCGCCGCAGAAGCTCCAATATGTATCAACCTCAAGGTATGCACCCTCGGCAATCATATCCATAATGAGCTTGCCGTCGATTTCGTTTTCAAATTCCTCGGTGTGGTTGTGATAATAGAATTTGATACCCTCGGCTTCGCCACGCTTGTTTGCCTTTGAGAAAACGTCAACAAGCCTTGCAACCTCCTCCTTGGTTGAATGAGGAGCACCGCCGATACCCATATATTTCATACCGAGCTTTTTGCCGAGCTCAATAGAAGTCTCGATTTTATCGTCATCATAGTCCTCAAGACCCATATGACATCCGACCGCCTCAAGTCCGAGCTCATCAAGCTTTGCCTTGATAACCTCCGGCTCAAGTCCGGCATAGCCTGCGAATTCAACGCCGTCAAAGCCGATTTTCTTAACCTTTTCAAGTACCTTGAGAAATTCCTCGCCGTTTGAATAATCGTGTCTGAGTGTGTAAAGCTGTACTGCTAATTTCAAGTTTAAAACCTCCGTATACGTATGTTTTATTAGATTTTACAACATCATTCCGAACATTTCAACCTTTTATTGGATTTTTCTTTAATTTATTTGTGCAAATTATTCGTGTTTGACAAATTTGAGCAATTGCACCGCAGTAGCGGTTTTATTCATAAAGAATATACCGAAAACTAACAAAAAGTTCATACACGGTTAATAATTCAACGCTATTATATATGCGTACTCAGCGAGAGAGCCGCAACTCTCACGAGTACATACCCCTCCTCAATAAACCCCTCAATTATTGGAAAAGAAGTCGGTTAACGCCGGCTTCTTTTCCATTTCTGCTTTTATGGAGTACGGTGCAGCCTGCAAAAAAAGCCGCCTGATGGCGACTTCAAATAATTCTGTTATTTTGGGTGTACAAAATTGTTTTTTCAAAAACCTTTGGTGTAACAATTTTATATGTAAGCTCCTTTGGCAATTTATTAAACAGCTTTGTCTCAGCCATTT
Organism: uncultured Ruminococcus sp.; assembly: GCA_964472865.1. Classification (GTDB taxonomy): domain Bacteria; phylum Bacillota; class Clostridia; order Oscillospirales; family Acutalibacteraceae; genus CAG-488. The sequence goes on from CAYYLP010000010.1 coordinate 61,878, forward strand.
CGCTATCCGGGAGAGAACCCAATTCGTGAATATCGGCAAAGAAAACTGCACCGTTGGCACTGCCTGTTGAGTTATAGCCCAGGTAATCGCAAACATAATGTAAGGTTGCATTTTGGACGCCGCTTTCCTCATGGAGCTCTCTTTTTGCCGCTTCAAGAGGATTTTCGCCGGGCTCAATATGTCCGCCCTGCGTTTCCCAGGTTGTTCTTTGCTTATGCCTGCTTAAAAGGAATTTGCCCCTGAATAAAGAGCAAACAATCACAAATTTCAAATCCGTAAGTGAGCTTACTGGATATATCTTGCATTGCAATTCTTCCGGCATTTTTGAATATCTCCTTTTGCGGGCTCAAAAAGTTTAACAAAAAAGCTGCCCACCTTAACGGACAGCTTTTAATTGCGTTCTTATTTGAACTTTCTCTTACGAGCAGCCTCGGACTTCTTCTTACGCTTTACAGAGGGCTTCTCATAATGTTCTCTTTTACGAACCTCCTGGATAACACCGTCTCTTGAAGTCTGTCTCTTAAATCTTCTGAGTGCGTTGTCCAAAGACTCGCCTTCTTTAACTTTTACCTGACTCATTGTATTCCCTCCCTCCGCAGATTGCAGGGGTAATCTTTATAATTCGCAACATATTTTATCACAAGAAATGTATATTGTCAAGGATATTTTGCAAAAAAAGCACTTATTTCAAAAAAATAGTTAATTCCCAAAGTAAGTTCCACAGTGGAAATTGCGGTGGACTTTAGTCTGG
>CAYYLP010000011.1:0-61036 GCA_964472865.1 uncultured Ruminococcus sp.
AGACTAAAGTCCACCGCAATTTCCACTGTGGAACTTACTTTGGGAATTAACTAATCGTAAATCGTTTGTAAATATGCCGTGTTTATGATTGACTTTTACGGTATGAAATGATATACTTTTATATTGAATAAAATTGTAAAGTAGGCGATTTATTTGAAAAAATCTCTTGTGATTATTTCTTGCATTTTGCTTTTGATGTCCATAACGCTGACCGCCTGCGGCAACAGCAACATTCTTGTTGACAAATACGGCTACAGTCACGTTGTCGCAACCGATGAAAACGGCAATTGGAAGCAGGATAAATGGGGCAATCTTCTGGTTGAAAACACCGATTCCGAGGGTAACAAGGTCACCGAGCCCTATGATTTTCCCGAAAAAATCACCGATAAGCACAACAAAAAAATCGAAAACGCCGTTGTCAGCATAAATGTGCCGTCCGGCTGGTCTGTTTCGGAGGGAACCTCCTTTGTCAGGCTTCGTCATAAGGGCAAATGCACCGACAGCAGCAGTAACAGCTCCTGTCAAATGGATTTTACTTATTCTCAAAATCTCACACTTCAAGAGGTCTACAACAATTACCTTGCAAATGTTGTAATGCTTTCCTCCCTGGACAGCGATGAAATTACCGATATTGAGGAATATGAGGTCACTCTGATGGGCAAAAACGCCAAGGTCATTTCCTACAAAATCAGCTCGACGAGCACTACCGTCTATTATTTCGTCATTGACGGCGGTGAGCCGATGATAGAAATTACCGTACACATTTGCGGCGACTGCTACGATAACGCTTCGCTTGTTGAGCTTATCGACTCATACGCAACGGTTAAGGAGCTGCCCACGGACAGCAACGCCGCCACAACCCAGAAATTCACCAAGGCAGACGAAAACACATCTGAAGCTGAATAAATATCCGAGGCAAACGGAAATTCCGTTGCCTTGACCGTAAGGAGTAATAATTATGCTATTTTCACAAGACATAGGAATTGATCTCGGCACCTCGAACACTCTTGTTTTTGTAAAGGGCAAGGGCATTATCATTCGTGAGCCCTCGGTTGTTGCGGTTGACCAGCGTTTCACACCGGTCAAGGTTGTTGCCGTCGGTTCGGACGCCAAGGATATGATTGGCAGAACTCCGGGCTCGATTGCCGCTTTGAGACCGCTTCGCAACGGTGTTATTGCCGATTTTGATGCAACGGCGGAAATGCTGAGAAAATTTATTCGTAAGGCTATCACAGCTTCGCCCCTGAGCAAAACAAGGGTTATGATTTGCGTTCCCTCGGGCGTCACCGAGGTTGAAAGACGTGCCGTAAACGATGCCGCAAAATCCGCAGGTGCAAGATATGTCAGCCTTATTGAGGAGCCGATGGCGGCGGCTATCGGTGCGGGCGTTGACGTTGAAAAGCCGGAGGGCTCAATGATAGTCGATATCGGCGGCGGAACGGCGGAGGTTGCCGTTGTTGCCTTGAGCGATATTGTCACCTCACGCTCCGTCAAGGGTGCCGGCGACAGCTATGACGAGGCTATTATCAACTATGTCAGAAAAAAATACAATCTTCTCATCGGTGAAAGAACCGCTGAGGATATCAAAATACAAATAGGCTCCGCCTTTGAATATGAGGGCGAGGGTGCAATCAACGTCAAGGGTCGCAACCTTATTGACGGACTTCCAAAGGATGTTGAAATTACGGCGGCCGAAATCCGTGAAGCGCTCAAGGAAAGCGTATACAAAATTATCGATGCAATCAAGGTCACGCTTGAAAACACTCCTCCCGAGCTTGCGGCGGATATAATCGACAGCGGCATAACGCTCACAGGCGGCGGTGCTCTGCTTCGAGGACTTGACAAGCTCATCGAGCAGGAGGTCAAAATCCCCGTTACGGTTGCGGATAATCCGCTTGACTGCGTTGTTGAGGGCACCGGAATTTGCCTTGAAAGACGTCACTGATAACAGTAAAATTAAACCGAGAGGTGAAGATGCTTGAAAAAAATAATTCAAAACCGAGCGTTTAAGGCGCTTATCTGCGTTATAGTTGCCCTTGGCTTGGGTGCGGTCATTGCCGCATATACCCACAATAATTCAACGCCGCTTTCCTCGGCAACAAGCACGGTGCTTTACCCTCTCCAGCGTTTTTCCTCTTATCTCAGCCTGAAATTTTCCAATTTTAACGACAGCTTCAAATCCTCTGCCGTGCTTGCACAGGAAAATAAGGAGCTCAAGGAGCAGCTTGAAGAATATCAAAACAAGGTTATCGACTACAATAATCTCAAAAAAAAGCTCGCGACCTATGAGGATTTTCTCGGCGTTAAGGAGGAAAATCCCGATTTTAAATTTGTCAATACAAAAATAATTTCAAAGGATTTTGAAAATCCTTATGCCTCCTTCACAATCAACAAGGGCTCGTCAGCGGGAATAGAGGTCAACGACCCGATTATTTACGGCAAAAATCTTGTCGGCGTTGTCACAAGTGTCGGTCCTTCCTCAAGCACGGTTCAAACAATTTCCAACCCAAAGGTCAATGTCAGCGTTTATGAAACCTACACGGGCGAAATCGGCTATGTTACGGGTATCGGTTCGGCAAAGGACAGGATTTATTGCAAGCTTCCCGGTCTTAAAAGCGGTTCCTCCGTTTCACCGAGCGGCATTATTTGCACAACCGGCAACGGCGGAATTTATCCAAAGGATTTAATTGTCGGCACGGTGGTTCGAGTTGAGGATGAAAACGACAAAAGCTCATCCTACGCAACGATTAAATCCGCAGTCGATATAGAGGAGCTTTCCGAGGTTTTTGTCATCACCGATTTTGAAGGCAAGGGCGTTATAACCATCACAGGTGACTGATATGAATTACATTGAAGAGCTCGGCAAAAAAGAAAATATCAAAAAAAGAATATGGTTTGCGGTCATCCTCGTTGTCACATTTTTGCTTCAGACAACGAAGGGCTTTTTCCCCGCACCGTTCGGTATTCACGCTTGTCTTTTGATTCCGGCAACGGTTTGCATTGCAATGTTTGAGCGTGAATTTTCGGGTCTGTTTTTCGGGCTTGCGAGCGGAATGATGCTCGACAGCATCAGCCCGGACACCGTTTGCTACTATTCGATTTTATTTACGCTGATAGGCTTTGTGACCGGTATGCTCATAACCTACCTCATGCGTAACAACCTTGTTACGGCGCTCATATTTACCTCGTTCTTTTCATTGATACACAATTCGCTTTACTGCCTTTTGTATTACATTATCAACGGGGCAAATATTTCCTTTGCATTTTTTATGAAATATTATTTTTGCTCTGCCGTATACACAGCATTGCTCACACCGTTCTTTTATTTCATAACAAGGGCAATTCAAAAGAAGTATAAATAAAAAGAAAAAATTTTTAAAGCTAAGGAGTGAGAACAGTGAGATTTGGCGAGGAAGAAAAAAAAGGCAGATTTATTGCAATGATTGTAATTTTTTCGAGCCTTATTTCTGTTTTTGTTTTTACTCTTGTCAAAAATCAGCTTATTGACGGCAACAAAAATACCGCAACAAATACCGCCTCCGTCGAAACCTCGGAAATCAAAGCAACAAGAGGTCAAATTTTTGACCGTAACGGCAACGTCATAGTCGGTAACCGTCAGGGAAACGATGTTGTTTTCAATGCCGCCGAATTTCCCGATTTTTCCGAGCAGGAGGAACGAAACAAAATCATAAAAGCACTCATTGAGCTTTTTGAAAAAAATAATGTTGAGTGGAACGATGATATGCCGATAATCCTTGATGAAAACGGCAATTATCAATTTGAGGAGGACAGGGAAAAGGATATTGAAACAATGAAATCCCGCGATATCCTGCGTCTCAACAAATACGCAACAGCGGACGATTGTATGAACGAGCTGATTGAAAGATATAAGCTCGAAGGCTATTCAAGGTCCGATGCACGAAAAATTGCCTCGGTCTGCTATCAAATGAAAATCAATACCTTCAATTCCGCAAATCCTTACACCTTTGCAACCGATGTCAGCGATCAAGTCGCGTCGGTTATTAAGGAAAACAGTCGGGAATACAAGGGCGTTGACGTTCGGGTTGTCAGCTACCGTGAATATGCCGACGGAACGCTTGCACCTCACGTTATCGGCATAACAGGCGTTATCAGTGCCGAGGAATATGCCGAGCTCAAAAAAGACGGCTACGGTATGGCAGATATCCTCGGTAAATCGGGAATTGAACAGCTTTACGAAAGTGAGCTAAAGGGCAAAAACGGCAAAAGAATTGTCACAACTGCCCTTGACGGCACTCAAACCACCGTCATTGAGGGCTTGGAAAACGGAAATAATGTTTATCTGACTCTTGATGCCGGATTACAAAAGGTTGCACAGGATGCACTTGCCGAAAAAATCCAATCTCTTACAAGTGCCAATAAGAGCGGCGGCGCTGCGGTTGTTATGAACTGTAAAACAGGCGAGGTGCTTGCTCTTGCAACCTATCCCTCATATGACTTGAACAGCTACTATGAGGATTACGAAAAGCTTGTTAAAGATGCTAACTCTCCGCTTTTCAACCGTGCGCTTTTAAGCACCTACGCCCCCGGTTCAACCGCCAAGGTTTCAACCGCTCTCGGCATACTTGAGGAGGGTGCGGCAACGGAATATTCCACAATTCAATGTGTCGGTAACTATAAATACGGTCTTGTTTGCAACATCGGTCACAGCAACAGAACCATCGACGTAAAAACTGCCCTACAGGATTCCTGCAACAGCTATTTCTACCACTTCGGCGGTGAGGAGCTCGGAATTGAAAAAATGAATATGTACCGTGAAATGCTCGGTCTCGGTCAGCCGACAGGTATTGAGCTCTACGAAAACACAGGTGTTCTCGATTCACCGAGCTACAGAACCTCAATCGGTCAAAAATGGCAGACGGGCTTTTCGCTTCAATCCGCCATTGGACAGGCAGGAAACCTTTTTACTCCGATTCAGCTTTGCAATTATGTTGCCACGGTTGCAAACGGCGGCACAAGATACAGCGCTCACATCATAAAATCCGTTCTTTCCTCCGATAATTCCACCGTTATTACGGAAAAGGAGCCCGAGGTCGCTTGCGAAACGGGAATAAAAGAGGAAAATATCAATATTGTTAAGGAGGGTATGCGCCGCGTTGCAACGGTAACCCTTGCCGGAAGCTTTAATGACTCGGTTGTTAAGGTTGCCTGCAAAACCGGTACATCAACCCTTGAAAAAACAATTAACGGCAAAAAGGGCATCTATAGGAACGCTTTTATCATCAGCTTTGCCCCCTATGATGACCCGGAAATCGCCGTTGCGGTAGCGGTCGAGGGCGGATACTCCGGTGGTAGTCTTGCTCCGATTCTCAGCTCAATATACAATTATTATTACAAAAACAGCAGCTCGGCTGAAAATAACGCCGAGGATTATAACACAACAAGCGGCACATACAATGATCTTTTGAGATAAAAATGTCAGGAAGTGAGATAAATGGCAAGAAAAATTATCCTTGCATCGGGCAAGGGCGGCGTCGGAAAATCTTCCTTAACCGCAGGCATTGCAATTGAGCTTTGCAATATGGGGCAAAAAGTGCTTGTTATTGATTTTGATATCGGTATGGGCTGCCTTGACCTTATACTTGCCTGTGACGATACGGGAATTTTCAACTGGGGTGATGTTGTCAAGGGCGTTTGTGAACCTATGCAGGCTATAAGAACGACCGTCGGACCCTCCCTTTTAACCGCACCGGCGTTTCTTGATGAGGAATTTACCGATTTTTCCGTCAAAAAGATGCTCGATTGCTATGACAGCTCCTTCGATTATATTCTTATGGATGCTCCGGCAGGTGTAAGCGGCGGATTTTTGCTTGCCGCAGCGTGTGCCGATGAGGGCTTTATCGTTTCAACAGCCGACGAGGTCTGCGTCCGTGTGGGTTCATACGCCGCTGAAAAGCTCGGTCTGCTCGGTGTTCGTGATATCAGGCTTATTATAAATCGCTTTAACAAGGCTCTCACCGTTCAAGGTCGCTATTTGAACATTGATGAGGTCATTGATGCAACCAATATACAGCTCATCGGCGTTGTTCCCGAGGATAAAAAGATTTCCTATTGCTCGGTTGTCGGTATGAGCACACTCGAAAAATCTCGGGCAAAGGATGCCTTTAACAGAATTGCAAGGCGGCTTGAGGGCTTTAATGTTAATTTGAAATTATGAGGTTAAAATAAAATGTCTGATATGCCAACAATCGCCGCCATATCCACTCCGATGGGTACCGGCGGCGTCGGAATTGTAAGAATTTCCGGTAAAAATTCCGCAGAGCTTGTTGATAAAATTTTTAAATCAAGCTCAGGTGCAAGGCTCTCCGAATCAAAGGGCTACAGAGCTCATTTCGGCAAGCTTTTTGACGGTGACGCTCCAATTGACGAGGTCATTTGTGTCGTTTACCGTGCACCACACAGCTATACCGGTGAGAATACGGTGGAAATTAACTGCCACGGCGGTGTTTTTCTCACTCAAAGGGTGCTGCGTATTGTTCTTGAAAGCGGTGCAAGACCTGCCGAGCCGGGTGAATTTACCAAAAGAGCATTTCTCAACGGAAAGCTCGACCTTTCAAAGGCGGAGGGAGTTATGACCTTGATTTCCGCCCAAAGCGAGCAGGGTACAAACGCCGCCTACAATTTGCTTGAGGGCTCATTGAGCAAAAAAATCGAGGATATAAATTTCGAGCTTCTCGGCGTCGCCGCCCATCTTGCCGCTTGGGTCGATTACCCCGATGACGAAATTGAGGAGCTTGGCGAAAATGAGCTGAAAAATACAATTTATAGTGCTAAATCAGAAATTAATAAGCTCATTTCCACCTTCGACTGCGGTATGGCAATAACAACGGGCATAGACGCGGCAATAGTCGGCAAGCCAAACGTCGGAAAATCCACTCTTATGAACCTGCTGACGGGCTATGACCGCTCCATTGTTACCGAAATTGCCGGCACAACGAGGGACGTTGTTGAAGAAACCGTAAACCTCAACGGCTGTATTCTCCGAATTTCCGATACTGCCGGAATGAGGGACACAGGCGACCTTGTTGAAAAGCTCGGAGTGGAGCGAAGCAGAAAAAGGCTTGAACGTGCTGCAATCATTTTTGCGGTTTTTGATTCCTCAGAGCCGATTTCCGAGGAGGACAGAGAGCTTATCGAAATTTGTCGCAAAAGAAATGTTATTCCGATTATCAATAAATCCGATTTAAACTCGGTTTTGGATATTGATTTGATAAAAGAGGAGCTCGGTGAACCTATATTTATTTCGGCAAAACACGGTGACGGCTTTACAGAGCTTTGCGAAAGAGTTACCGAGATGGTAGGCTTGAATAATTTTGACACCACCTCCGCAATGCTTGCAAACGAAAGACAGCGAAAATGTTGTATCACAGCGGAAAAAGCACTTGAAGAAGCCGAGAAAGCACTCGATATGGGTCTCACTTATGATGCAATCGGTGTTTGCATTGATGATGCGATATCCGCTTTACAGGAGCTCACCGGTAAAAAAGCAAGCGAAACGGTGGTAAATGAGGTTTTCAGCCGTTTTTGCGTCGGAAAATAAACGAAAAGAGAAAGCTTATGGAATATTTTGCAAAGGATTATCAGGTAATAGTTATCGGAGCAGGACACGCCGGAATTGAAGCGGGTCTTGCTTCTGCACGTTTGGGCTGTGAAACCTGCGTTTTTACAATTAATCTTGATTGGGTCGGAAATATGGCGTGCAACCCGTCAATCGGCGGCACATCAAAGGGTCATCTTGTCCGTGAAATTGATGCCCTCGGCGGTGAAATGGGCAAGGCTGCCGATGCAAACACCCTCCAAAGCCGTATTCTTAATCTCGGCAAGGGTCCCGCCGTACACAGTCTGCGTGCCCAAATTGACCGCCGCCTTTATTCCGATTATATGAAGCACGCCCTTGAATTGCAGGAGAGACTCGACCTCAGACAGGGCGAAATTGTTGATATTAAAAGGCTTGAAAGCGGAAAATGGGAGCTCAAAACACATCTTGAAGCCGTTTACACTGCCGATTGCGTTATAATTGCAACAGGAACCTTCCTCGGCGGCAAGGTTTATGTCGGTGATGTTTCTTATGAAAGCGGTCCCGACGGTATGTTTCCTGCCAAAAGGCTCGGTGTCGCCTTAAAAAATCTCGGTATTCCCACAAGACGGTTTAAAACGGGAACTCCCTCCCGAGTGAACAGAAAAACCGTAAATTTTGATGAGCTTGAGGTTCAAAACGGCGACGAAAGAATTGTTTCTTTTTCTTTTGACAATAAATACGACATTAAAAACAAGCTCCCGTGCTATGTTACCTATACAAATCTCGAAACCAAGGACGTTATTCTTGCAAATTTGCACCGTTCACCGCTGTACAGCGGCAAAATTGACGGAAAGGGTCCACGCTATTGCCCAAGCATTGAGGATAAAATCGTTCGCTTTGCAGAAAAAGAGCGGCATCAGATTTTTATTGAACCCTGCGGAGAGCATACGGAGGAAATGTATTTACAGGGACTTTCTTCCTCACTGCCCGAGGATGTTCAGCTCAGGTTTATACGAACCATTCCGGGTCTTGAAAATGCGGAGCTTATGAGAACTGCATATGCCATTGAATATGACTGCGTTGACCCCCTTGCATTGAAATCCAGCCTTGAATTTCTTGATTTTGACGGACTTTTCGGTGCAGGGCAATTTAACGGCTCCTCGGGCTACGAGGAAGCTGCCGCACAGGGTCTTGTTGCCGGGATAAATGCTGCAAGGAAGGTTAAAGATCTACCGCCGCTCATTCTTGAAAGATCCGGCTCTTATATCGGCACCTTGATTGATGACCTTGTCACAAAGGGCTGCTCCGACCCATACAGGATGATGACCTCACGCTCCGAGTATCGCCTCCTGCTCCGTCAGGACAATGCAGACAGGCGTTTGACACCAATCGGTTACGAAATCGGGCTTATAAGCGACGAAAGGTACAATCTTTTCCTCAAAAAGCTGGAGCTTATCGACTTTGAAAAGGAAAGAATCAAAAGTATTGTCTTTGCGCCGAGTGAGGAACTGAATAACATACTTGTTTCACGTGAAACATCGCCGGCAACAACAGGTGTTCGTATGCTTGATTTGCTCAAAAGACCGCAGATTGATTACGACTGTCTTACACCGTTGGATAAGGAAAGACCGCTTTTGCCATACGATATTTTTGAGCAGGTTGAGATTGATGTCAAATATGAGGGCTATATCAAGCGTCAACAGGCACAGGTTGACGAAATGCATCGCTTGGAGGTTCAAAGGCTCCCCGACGACATAGATTATAACTCCATTCTCGGTTTAAGACTTGAAGCAAGGGAAAAGCTTACAAAAATCAGACCGCACAGCATCGGTCAAGCATCAAGAATTTCCGGTGTGAGTCCCTCCGATATATCCGTTCTGCTCATTTATCTTGAAAAGGAGCGTAGAAATGATAAATAAAGCACTTTTGAAACAAAAATCCGCCGAAATAGGCATAGAGCTTGATAAAGCTGCTCTTGATCGCTTTGATAAATACGCCGAGCTGCTGGTTGAAACCAACAAAACACTGAATTTAACCGCCATTACCGAGCCGGATGAAATAGTTTACAAGCATTTTATTGATTCACTGTCGCTTCTGACCTGCGTTGAACCTCAAAAGGGTGCAAGGGTAATCGACGTCGGTACAGGTGCAGGCTTTCCCGGAGTTGTTTTGCTCATTGCCCGACCTGATTTAAAAATTACACTCCTTGACGGAACAAACAAAAGACTTGTTTTTATCGAAAATGTTCTTAACGAGATAGGCTTAAACGCCGATATTGTGCATATGAGGGCTGAGCTTGCCGGAAAAGACGGCAAATTCAGAGAAAAATATGACCTTGTAACGGCAAGAGCGGTTGCAAATCTTAACACCTTGAGCGAATATTGTATGCCCTTTGTAAAAATCGGTGGCATTTTTGCACCGATGAAATCCTCAAAAACGAATGAGGAGCTTGAAAATGCAAGGTCAGCCATAAAGCTGCTCGGTGGTAAAATTAAAGAAATCAAAAGCTTTGATATTAAAAATTGCGGAGAACGGCACATTATTATCACCGAAAAAATATCGCAAACTCCGCCAAAATATCCACGTGCTTCGGCACAAATATCAAAAAAACCTCTCACATAACGGAAAAATAAAAGGTATTTGCGAAATTTAAGTCAATGAAAAACATTGGACAATCTCCTTTTGTCGTGTTACAGTATTTTTGTGGTACGCATAAGGAGGTTTTTTTATGCTTATAAACCAAACAAAACTGAAAAAGAAAAATGATGTTGTGATGCTGCCGGCTCGGTCTATTCTGCCAAATCCGTATCATCCCAGAAAGAATTTTGATTGGGATGACCTTGAGGGGCTTGCCGAAAGCATACATTACAATGGCTTGCTTCAGCCGATAACCGTCAGAAAACGTGACGAAACCAAATATGAGCTCATTTCCGGTGAACGCCGTCTCCGTGCCTGCAAAATGGCAGGTTTTTCCTCGATACCTTCAATTATAGTGGAGATTGATGACGAAAGATCCGCTATTTCAACGGTGATTGAAAACATTCAACGGATTGACCTTCATTTTTTTGAGGAAGCGACAGCTATTGAGCGTCTCATTAAAGCCTTTGACTTTTCGCAGAGTGAGATTGCCGAAAGGCTCGGAATCTCTCAGACGGAGCTGATAAATAAGCTGAAGCTTTTGCGTTTATCCGAGGATGTCCGCCGCAATGTTGTGCTTTGCGGTCTTACAGAGCGTCATGCCCGTGAGCTGTTGAGATTACCCTCATCCACTGCAATTGAGGAAGCTCTTGATATAATTGTTGAACAAGGTCTGACGGTGAACGCAACCGAGCAGCTTATAACGGATATGCTTAATAAAACTGCCGATAAGGACAGAGGCGGCAAAAAAATAATGGTTTTTAAGGATTTGAGAATTTTTGTAAACACATTAAACCATGCCGTCAGTACAATGAGGAAAAGCGGAATAAACGCCGTTGCCGAAAAAAAAGAAACCGAAAAATACATAGAATATACCGTAAAAATCAATAAATACTGATTGCTGTGACCATCGAGGCTTTTCGGTGGTCATTTTCTTGTTTCACGTGAAACATTTAATATTTTTTTCAATAAACACTTTTATTTTACAGTCATATGTGATATAATTTTACAGTCTTATGTTGAACAGTATAAGGAAGTGAATATATGGCAAAAATAATTGCTGTTGTCAACCAAAAGGGTGGTGTCGGCAAAACAACATCAACCGTAAACCTTGCCGCCTCCGTTGCGGTTAAGGGGCAAAGGGTTTTGCTGATAGATATTGACCCACAGGGTAATGCAACGAGCGGTCTCGGCGTTAACAAAAGAGCTCTTAAGACTTCCTCATATGATGTTATAATCAATGCCATGCCCGCAGAAAACGCAATTCAAAAAACCGATTTTGATAATCTTTGGCTTTTGCCTTCAAATATGAATTTGGCCGGTGCGGAGCTGGAGCTTGTTGATATGCAGCGGCGTGAGAGCAAAATTAAAAACGCAATTGCTCCAGTAAAATCGGATTTCGATTTTATTTTTCTCGATTGTCCTCCGTCCCTCGGTCTTATCACCTTAAACGCTCTGTGTGCGGCGAACACGGTTCTTGTGCCAATTCAGTGCGAATACTATGCTCTTGAGGGTCTTTCGCAGCTTATGTCCACAATCAGACAGGTTAAAAGGCTCTATAATCCTTTGATTGATATGGAGGGCGTTCTTTTAACAATGTATGACGGCAGACTGAATCTGACGCATCAGGTGGTCGGTGAGCTTAAAAGATTTTTCCCTAAAAAAGTATACAGCACCGTAATTCCCAGAAATGTAAAGCTTTCTGAGGCACCGAGCTACGGCTTGCCGATACATTACTACGATAAAAATTCAAAGGGTGCGGCGGCATATGACGCCCTTGCCGATGAATTTCTTAAATTAAACGGTAAGGAGGTCATCTGATGGCGTTAAAGAAAAGCGGTCTCGGCAGAGGACTTGATTCGCTTTTTGCCGACAATTCCGTTGAGGAAATCAGCTCGTCGGCAAACAAGCTGCGAATAATGGAAATCGAGCCGAATCACAACCAACCACGTAAGGATTTTGACGAAAAAGCTCTTTCCGAATTGGCAGAAAGCATTGAACAGCACGGTGTTTTGCAGCCTCTTGTTGTTCGTCCTCTTGCAAACGGAGGTTATCAGCTTGTTGCAGGTGAAAGGCGTTGGCGTGCGGCAAGAATTGCCGGCTTGAGCGAGGTTCCCGTTATCATCAAGGAGCTGACGGATGAGGAAGTCATTGAAATTGCGATGATTGAAAATCTTCAGCGAGAGGATCTCAATCCGCTTGAAGAAGCTCTCGGATATAAGCATATGATGGACGAGCTCAATATCACGCAGGAGCAGGCCGCCGAAAAGGTCGGAAAGTCACGTCCCGCAGTTGCAAACGCGTTACGCTTGCTTAAATTGCCCAATGAGGTTTGCGAAATGGTAAAAAATAATCTCATTTCTCCCGGTCACGCAAGAGCCTTGCTCGGCTTTGACAGTGAGGATATGATGATTCAAACCGCAAAGCTGATAGTCAAAGAGGATCTTTCCGTTCGTGAAATTGAAGCAATCGTTAAAAATTCCAAAAAACAACCTAAAATTCCAAAACAGCAAAAAAGAGATAAATTTTTCAGTGAGGTTGAGCTTGCACTTGTTGAAAATCTCGGCAGAAAGGTCAAAATCAAGGAATCCAAGAAAAATGCAGGAGTTCTTGAAATTGAATTTTTCGATAAGGATGACCTTGAAAGCCTTGCAATGAAGCTCGAAAATTACGGTAAATAATCTACACAGGAGTGGTAAAAATGTTAGATATTAAGCTTATTCGTGAAAATCCGGATCTGGTCAAGGCAGCGATGAAAACCAGAAACAAGGATATGGATGCAACTGTCGATGAGGTTCTTGCTATTGATGCTCAGCGACGTGAGCTCATGCAGGCAAACGATGCGCTCAAGCAAGAACAAAATGCAGCAAGCAAAAAAATCCCTCAAATCAAAAAAGAGGGCGGAGATATCTCCGAGATTATGGCAAGAATGAATGAAATTAAGGCAAAAATAAAAGCTGACGACGCAAAAATCGCAGAGCTTGACGCAAAGCAGAAAACACTCATTTATGAATTTCCGAATGTTCCTAATTCAAGCGTTCCCGTCGGCAAGGATGACAGCGAAAATGTTGAAATTCGTCGCTGGGGAGAGCCGAGAAAATTTGATTTTGAATCAAAGGCTCACTGGGATATAGGTGCCGAGCTCGGTATTCTTGACCCCGAAACCGCAGCAAAGGTAACCGGAACACGCTTTCATTTCTACAAGGGAAAAGGTGCAAGACTTGAGAGAGCCATTATAAATTTCTTTCTCAACACTCACACAGAGCACGGCTATACAGAGGTTTTGCCGCCGTTCCTTGTAAACAGAGCTTCTATGACAGGCACGGGTCAGCTCCCGAAATTTGAGGAGGATGCATTCAAAACGACGGACGACCTTTTCCTTATTCCCACTGCGGAGGTTCCCGTTACGAATATGCATCGTGATGAAATTCTTGATGGTAGTCAGCTTCCCATCAAATATTGTGCATATTCCGCTTGCTTCCGTGCAGAGGCAGGCTCGGCAGGTCGTGACACAAGAGGTCTTATTCGTCAGCATCAGTTCAACAAGGTTGAGCTTGTTAAGTTTGTTGACCCCGAAACCTCATATGATGAGCTTGAAAAGCTTACCAACGATGCCGAAAGAGTTCTTCAGCTTCTCGGCTTGCCCTACAGAGTTGTTTGTCTTTCAACCGGTGATATAGGATTTTCTTCGGCAAAGACCTATGATATTGAGGTTTGGATGCCGTCGTATAACAGATATGTTGAAATTTCCTCTTGCTCGAATTTTGAGGATTTTCAGGCTCGACGTGCGGCAATCAGATTTAAAAAGGATTCAAAGAGCAAGGCACAGCTTGTCCACACTCTTAACGGCTCGGGCGTTGCAATCGGCAGAACAACTGCGGCAATTCTTGAAAATTACCAGAATGAGGATGGCTCTGTAACGATTCCGGAGGTTCTCAGACCTTATATGGGTACCGATATAATTAAATAAACATCGTTTTCACATTGACAAAAAAATTATTAATGCTATAATTAATCTGAAAAAATTTAAAGGAGAGTTTTTTATGCCACTTGTAACAACAAAAAAGATGTTTGAGGACGCTTATAAGGGCGGCTATGCTGTCGGCGCCTTCAACGTAAACAACATGGAAATTATTCAGGGTATCGTAGCTGCCGGAAAGAAGCTCAATGCTCCTCTTATCCTCCAGGTTTCCAAGGGTGCTCGTGCTTATGCAAATCACCGTTACCTCGTAAAGCTCGTTGAGGCTGCTGTTGAGGAGTCCGGACTTCCGATTGCGCTTCATCTTGATCACGGTCCCGACTTTGAGACCTGCAAGGCTTGCATTGACGGCGGCTTTACCTCTGTTATGATCGACGGTTCTTCACTTCCCTATGAGGAAAATATCGCAGTTACAAAGAAGGTCGTTGAGTATGCACACGCTCACGGCGTTGTTGTTGAGGGTGAGCTCGGACAGCTTGCCGGCGTTGAGGATGAGGTAAACGTAAGTGCAGAGGATGCTTCCTACACAAATCCCGACCAGGTTGAGGATTTCGTTAAGCGTACAGGCGTTGACTCACTTGCAATCGCTATCGGAACAAGCCACGGTGCTTATAAGTTCAAGCCCGGTCAGAAGCCCCAGCTTCGTTTTGATATTCTTGAGGAGGTTTCAAAGAGACTTCCCGGCTTCCCGATTGTTCTTCACGGTGCTTCCTCTGTTATTCCCGAGTTTGTTGAGGAAATCAACAAGTACGGCGGAAGTATGCCCGATGCTATCGGTATTCCCGAGGATATGCTTCGTCAGGCTGCAACAATGGCTGTTTGTAAGATTAACATTGACTCTGACCTTCGCCTTGCAATGACAGCCGCAGTCAGAAAGCATTTTGTTGAGCATCCGAGCGATTTTGATCCTCGTCAGTATCTCAAGCCTGCCCGTGATGCAATTGAGGGAATGGTTGAGCACAAGATCAATACCGTTCTCGGCTGTGCCGATAAGGCATAAGTTAATAAAAAAATTTAAGCTGTCGCTTTTGCGGCAGCTTTTTTTAACAACAAGTTAGTGTTGTTTCTTTAATTTTTAAATAAAATTTTTTATTTTTTTTGCATCGGCATAGCCGGTTTTATAGAGTTTATCAAGTGCTTGCTTATCCTTTGTTAAGGTGCTCATATTTCCTATGCTTTCGGGGCTGATTATTAATAATTTCCCCTCTTTTTGAAGCTCCTTTGCAAAAGAAACGGAAGAATAAATTTTATCTTTTCTTTTAATTAAATTTTCCGAAAGACTCGGATTTTTTTTCTTTAAAAGCTTTGCAAGAAGCTCATCATTCTTGTAGCTGTTCATTTGATCTATCGGTCTTGTCCAAATCAAAACAATTTTTTCACAGCCTTTTTTCAAGGCAAAATCAATCGGAATCGGGTCACTTATTCCCCCATCATAATATTCGTTACCGTCACAAATAACCGGCGTACAAACAATGGGAATACAAGAGGATGCTTTAAGCATCCAATAGTGATTTTCCTCCATATCGTCTGCGGAAAAATATCTCGGCTCTCCGCTTTTTGCATCGGTTGCAATTATAATTTTTTCGCATTTATTTTCTGAAAATTTTTTATAATCGAGTGGATTTTCTCCGTCATCATTGCTGAGAATTTCATAAATATAATCAAGATCCAAATAAGATTTTTTCTTGAATAAATTCTCAACGCTCATATATTCTTTTCTGAAAGGATATTCGTAATAAAATTTATAATTTCTGCCTCTTTGACCCGCAATAAACGATGCAATATTTGCACTTCCGGCAGAAATACCGATACACATATCAAAGCTGATTTTGTTATCAATAAAATAATCAAAAGCTCCTGCCCCGTAAATTCCTCTGAGACCCCCACCGCAGTCAATTACACAGGTTTTCATTAAGCAAGACCTCTTTTACAGTTTTATATCTTTTAAATAATTTACATTTTCCAACCTTTTTAAAAGTGTTGCCGTGGATATGGGCGAAATATACATTTTTTTTTCTTTTTTATTTTTCTTTGCAGTAATGACAAAGGATTTCGGTAAATCATAGCTGACATTGATTACGTTTCCGCTCTTTTGCATCGTTTTTAAATAATCTCTTGTCGGCTTTGAAACCGTTGTTGTATCAAGATCAAAAATTCCGACAATATCTTCTTCTGTAATTACCGTATCCTGACCGAGATGAAGAAACATAGAATCACCCTTTCAGTCTTCCGTCCGCAATTTCAAAGACCTTTTCAGAATTTATTTTTTCCTTATGTGATGGGTCACAGCAGGTAACAAAAACTTGCCAGCCCTCAAAAAATTTCATTAAAAATTTTTGTCTTTTTTCATCAAGCTCACTCATAACATCATCCATCAACGCAAGCGGCTGCTCACCGATTTTTTCTCTCATTATCATTGCCTCGCATATTTTTAAGGACAATGCACAAGAACGCTGTTGACCCTGTGAGCCGTAGCTTCTGACATTCAAATCACCGAGGAAAATTTCCAAATCATCCTTATGAGGACCGAATGAGGTCTGCTGCCTTTGGATATCTCTTTCGTGATTTTGGGCAAGATTTTTATACAAAAGCTCCGACCATTCAACGCTGCTGCTTGCGTTCTCACGAATGGAATTTATATAATTAATTTTCATTTTTTCTCTGCCGTTTGAAATTTGAAAATAAATTTCCGGGGAAATTTCCTCAAGCTGCTTTAGATATTCAAGCCTGTAATTAATAATTTTTCCGCCGATTCTTGCAAGCTCCTCGTCAAAAACAAAGAGCAGATCCTCGCCTTTTTTTTCGGCTCCTATCTGCTTTAACAATGAATTTCTTTGTATAACGGTTTTGTTATATTTTGATAGCAAGGGAGCATAATTCGGCTTAATAAGACTTATTGCAATATCTATAAATTTTCTTTTTTCCGAGGGACCCTCCTTAATAACGGAAAGAACGGACGGAGAAAAGACCACCGCAGGAAATTCACCCAAAAGCTTTCTCGGTGATACCTGCTTTATGCCGTTTAAATATGCTTCCTTTTTTTCATCTATAACAAGCCTCGCCTGCTGTTCTCTGTCGTTTGAAAAAAATTCGGTTTCAAGCTCCGAAAATTTACAGTCTCTTTTTATCAGCTCATTATTTTTCCTTGTTCTGAAGCTGTTGCAGCCTGTAAAAAGCCAAAAGCCTTCTATGATATTTGTTTTTCCGTGACCGTTTTCTCCGTAAATAACATTTATTCCGTTGCACGGCTCCAGCTCAATATGCTCAATATTTCTGAAATTTTTTATTACGGCATTCTGAATATTCATAGCATCAAGACAAAGGCTGTCCCTTTCTTAAATTATCTCATAAATTTTTCCTTCAAATTCAACCCTGTCACCAATATGAAGTTTTTTTGCTCTTTGCTCGCAAACCTCACCGTTGACCTTGATTTCTCCGTCCCGGATTACAATTTTTGCGTGTCCGCCGGATTGAACGGCATCACAAAGCTTTAACAAAGCATCAAGACGAATAAAATCGGTTGAAATATGCTTTTGAATTACTTCTTTTTCTTTTATTTTTAATTTTATCTTTCTTTTGTTAAGCATTTTTCTTTAACCTCACGGGAAGCACAAGGAAAGTGAAGCTGTCGCCCTCCGTAGGTAAAATAAGGACGGGAGAAACCGGACCGTTGAGAATAATTTTTACTCTGTCGGTGTTGCTTGCTTTAAGTGCATCGAGCATATATCTGTTGTTAAAGCCAATTTCAACTCTGCTGCCTTCAATATCCGCACATACCTTGTCGTTGGCAGTTCCGAGTGCCGTAATGCTTGAAATTCTGATAAAGTCGGTATCAAATACGCAGTTGATAAGGCTCTTTGTTCTGTCTGTTATGATAAGAGAGGTTCTTTCAATGCTCTCTATAAGGCTTTTTGTGTCCACTTCTACGGTCGTTTGAGCCGTGGTAGGGATAGTAGACTTATAATTCAAAAAGTCGCCTTCAAGGAGCCTTGAAATGGTGCTGTAGCCGTTTACTTCAAAGATTATGTGTCTGTTGCCGACGTTGATGTGAATATCGTCATCCTGCTCCTCATTTTCGCTGACGGAAAGCTTGATAATTTCGTTCATCGTCTTTGCCGGAACCATAAATGATACATCTTCTCCGTTGTAGTCAATAGCTTCTTTTCTGATTGCCATTCTAAAGCCGTCAACAGCTATGAGCTTGAGCTCATTTTCGGTTATTTCAAATCTGATACCGGTGTAAACAACCTTTGTATCGGTAATAGCAACGGCATATATGGTCTGTTTAACCATATCCTCAAGCATCTCTCTGTTGATATTGATTGAGAATCCGTCATTAACAGAGGGCAGCTCGGGATATTCCTCCGGAGAGATACCCATAATTTCATATTTGATGTCTCCGCTTCTGATAACGGCAAGATTTCTTTCGTCAGCTTCAAAGGTGACGGTTTGATTAGGAATTTTGCGGAGAATTTCGCAAAGAATTTTTGCATTGATTATAATTGCTCCTTCTTCCTCAATTTTTGCATAGATATTCGTATTGATACCTATTTCAAGATCGTATCCCGTAAGAGAAAGACCGTTGACTCCGGTTTTGATAAGAATACCCTCTGCGCCGGGGATTGATGATTTTGAAGATACCGCTCTTTGAACATTTTGGCAAGCTAATGAAAGCGTTGCGGTTTCACATACGAATTTCATTAAAATTCCTCCTAATCAGAAAATTCGAGAAAATGATAAATATATTATATAAATATTATAGTAGTAGTAGTAGGGGCTGTTTACAGTGTGGAAAACACAAGAATTTGTTGAAACAGCGTTGATTGAAGTAAATTTTCTGTGTGGAAAAGCTGTTGAATATTTTGTGGAAAATTTTACAAAATCAAAGGGGCTGTTGAAATGTGGAAGGTTTGGGAAAATGTGTGGAAAAAACTGTGGAAAACTTTAGAGAATTTGTCTGCCCTCAAGAGCTCTTGTAAGGGTGATTTCATCAGCATATTCAAGGTCCGCTCCAACGGGAACTCCGTATGCAAGACGCGAAACTTTGATGCCCATAGGCTTTATAATTCTCGAAATATACATTGCGGTCGCTTCACCCTCAACAGTTGGATTTGTCGCCATAATAACCTCCTTGAGGTTTTCGTCACCGAGCCTTGCAATAAGCTCCTTTACGGTGATTTCATCCGGACCTATACCGTTCATCGGTGAAATTGAGCCGTGCAGGACATGATAAAGTCCGTTATATTCCTTTGTACGCTCAATTGCGATAACGTCCTTTGAGGATTCAACAACGCAAATAACGGAATTGTCACGCCTATCATCGCTGCAAACCGAGCAAATGTCACTGTCGGTTAAATCACAGCAAATTTGACAATGGTGAATTTTTTCCTTTGCAAGGAGAATACATTCGGCAAAGCGTTTTGCTTCATCATCTGACATTTCCAAAACGTAAAAAGCAAGCTTTTGAGCGCTTTTGTGTCCGATTCCGGGCATACGCTCAAACTGTTCAATGAGATTTGTCAGCGGAATTACGTTACGTCCCATCAGAAAAGTCCCGGAATGGAAAGACCGCCCTTTGCTTTTTCCATACCCTGATCCATTGCATCGTTGGCTTTCTTTATGCTTTCGTTGAGAGCGGAGATAAGAAGATCCTCAAGCATTTCGATATCTTCGGGGTCAACAACATCGGGCTGCATTTTGATAGAAAGAATTTCGTGTGAGCCGTTGACAGTAACCTCAACAGCTCCGCCGCCGACGGAGGATGTAAATTCGGTTGCTTCAACCTCTTCCTGAATTTTTGTCATATCCTCCTGCATCTGCTGGATTTTTTTCATCATATTGCCCTGATTCTGAGCTCCGGGAATTCTTGCTTTCATAGTAAATTTCCTTTCGTTATTAAAGAGTTTTGTCCGTAAGCTTTCTGAACGCCGTATATAGTGGAGGCATCAAAAAGAAAACGGGAATTATTAATTTATTTTTTAATGAAATGCTTTTGCAAATCATAAAAGGCTTGAAATATTTTTTAAAGTAAGTTTTTAGTTGAGCATTGAATTTATTTTCGTTAGGTGAGCCCTTTAAATTGAATTTATAAGATAGCAGCAGCTTCATTCCACGCTCAAGATAAAATGAAGAAAGAGCTTCGTTTTTATTTTTTAAAATATCAAAAGAAATAAATCTTGTTTGAATAAGGTCAAACCATTTTTCGCTCCAAAGCTCGGTAAAGCTGACACTTTGAGTGTTGACATAATAAGTATAAAGCTCGGCACTGATTAAAATTGACGAGGAGCTTTTTGAATAAAGCTCTGAATTAAAAATTGTGTCCTCACCTATTTTAAAATTTTTAAATCGAATGTCGTTTAAAAATTTTTTTGAAATAAGCTTGGTGCAGGCTGATGAAAAAACAAGTTCGGTTTTATCAAAATTTTTAATGAAATTTTCGGGATAAAAATTTTCTGTTTTGTAATCAAAAATTTTTCCTTTTATCTCACTTGTCTTTTTGTATTTGCAAACGGAAAAATCGCAATTATTTTCAGTTACCGCACGGTAAAGAAATTCGTACATCTGCGGCTGAATAAAATCGTCGGAATCAACAAAGCCGATATAATTTCCCTTTGCATTTTCAATTCCGAAATTTCTTGCCGAGGAAACACCTTTGTTTGGATTTTTCAGTAGAATTATTCGCTCATCCTTTTCGGCAAAGCTTTTTATAATTTCGGCGGTGCTGTCCGTGCTGCCGTCATCAATGCAAAGAGCTTCAAAATTTGTAAAGCTTTGAGCAAGGACAGAATTAAGGCAACGTGCAATATTTTTTTCTTCATTGTATGCAGGAATAATAATACTGATTTCGGGAGCCATTCTATCACCTGTTAATTTTATTTATAAGGTCGGCCAATGGGTCTTTTTGTGCAGAATTATTGTCGCTCGTTTTGTAAATTCCGAGCCTGTATTTTTTTCCTGTGACGTCAAAAACAGCTTTTTTGATAGCCGAGGAATGATTTGCCTGACGAATAAATTGAGAAAAAACAGGATTGTCGCATTTTATCAGAATGAAATCTCCCCTGATATAAGCCGAGGAGCTGCCGAGGATGCCGAGTAAAGGCTTGTCCGTTGTATCAAGCAGAGCAAGAACCTCACTCCACTGATTAAAAATAACGTCCTCGTCGGAGCTTACAGAATTTTGTGTCGGCTTTTCT
Organism: uncultured Ruminococcus sp.; assembly: GCA_964472865.1. GTDB lineage: Bacteria > Bacillota > Clostridia > Oscillospirales > Acutalibacteraceae > CAG-488. The sequence continues at coordinate 21,368 of CAYYLP010000011.1, forward strand.
TCGGGAGCTTTTTCCTCCGGCTGAGGAATAGTCTCATTTTCCGTTTGTTCCTCAAAAGCAGGGGTGGATTTCTTTATTTCTGTTTTGTTTATTGTGATATTACCGTTTTGAACAATTTTTTCAAGGTTTTCAATTCTGCTTATCAAGGCGGAATTGTCGCCTGAAATCAAGGGAACACTCATTTTTACTGCGGCAAGCTCCATTTCGGTTCGCTTGCTTATGCTGTTTTTGAGAATCCCCTCCGCTTCTTCCAAAACAGAGATACAATTGAGAATTTTATAAAGATTTGTTTCATCCGTTTGTTTTTTGTAAAGCTCAAAATCGTGGTCTGTACAAATTATCAAGCTTTGCGGATTTTTAACGGTCTTGATTATCATCATATTTCGGTAATGCCTTATCAGCTCCGAGCAAAGTCGCTCCATATCGCAGGATTCGTTATGAAGCTTGTCTATAAGGTTAAGAACCTCGGAGGGATTGCAGGCATTGATATTGTCAACAAGGCTGAATATATAATCCTTGCCTGCAAGACCTGCCGCCGCACTGACGGTTTGGGCATCAATTTTTTCACTTATTCCGGCACAGCGGTCAAGAACAGACAGAGCATCACGCATTGCACCGTCGGCAATTCTTGCTATGAGCAGTGATGCTTCCTCACTGAGCTCCAGCTTTTCCTGCTCGGCAACATAATTAAGACGTGATGAAATATCCTCCGGTGTGATTCGATGAAAGTCAAAGCGCTGACACCTTGAAAGAATCGTTGAGGGCAACTTGTGTACCTCGGTTGTGGCAAGCACAAATTTGACGTGCTCCGGCGGTTCCTCAAGAGTTTTGAGCAAGGCATTGAAGGCACCGATTGAGAGCATATGAACCTCGTCAATGATATAAACTCGATACTTTGTGTGAACGGGAGTGAAGCTTGCCTCCTCACGCAAATCACGAATATTGTCAACTCCGTTATTGCTGGCGGCGTCAATTTCAATAACATCAAGAATTGAGCCGTCGTCGATTCCCTTACAAACGGCACATTCGTTGCAGGGGTCGCCGTTGTGAGCGTTAGGACAGTTTACCGCCTTGGCAAAAATTTTGGCACAGGTGGTTTTACCCGTACCTCTTGAGCCTGTAAAAAGATAGGCGTGGGAAATCTTGCCCGAGCTTATCTCATTGGCAAGGGTGGAGGTAATGTGCTTTTGACCGACAACGTCGCTGAAGGCTTGAGGTCTCCATTTTCTGTAAAGAACTCTGTACAAAACATATTCCTCCCAAAATCAAAATAAGAAGCATTATCTCAATCATATGGTGTGCAGGCCGTACTGTGTCGCACGGTGTTAACCGCTTAATGCTGCTCGGTTCCCCGCCTGACATGGTTCGCGGCACCCCGTCGCACAGGACCAACACACCACATGACTGAAATAATGCTTCAGATATAATCTCCTGCAATATCTTTATTATTATAATATATTTTTAATTGTTAATCAAGAGATTTTCAAAAAAATTATGGATTATTATAAAAGTTTTTTACACAGAGCAAAAAACAGCGGTATTACCGTTATTTGCTGTCAATAATATGTTAAGCTGATTATAATACCTCGAAAATCGACTTTCAACCCGACAAAATGAATATGATGCCTAAATTTTAGACATTAAAAATGGATAACAGCTTATTTTTTGTAACAAATTACACAAATAAAGCGACAAATTTTTACATCCGATTTGAATATAATAGTCAATAACGTCTTGAAATCCAAATTTATTTTTGATAAAATATATACTGTATAGTAATAGATATATTAAATATAAATATAACAAAGAAAGCTCAGGTGAGGCGAAAGAATGAAAAGACAAAAAAAGAACGATGTTCCGCTTTATCTTTTTCACAGCGGCAAAAATGCAAAGGCATACGAATTTCTCGGCTCACACAAAACCGAGGATGAAAATGGAGTTGTTTTCAGAGTATGGGCTCCAAATGCTCGGGAGGTCAGTGTGGTCGGTGATTTTAACGGCTGGGAGCCGGAAAAAAATCCGATGAAGCTGCTTGATGACGGCTCGGTTTGGGAATGTACGGTACCGAATATAAAAAAATTTGACAGCTATAAATATTGTATCAAAACCAAAACCGGTGAACTGCGCTACAAAGCCGATCCATATGCCTTTCACAGCGAAACACGACCCGAAACCGCATCAAAATTTTACGATATTGAGGGCTATGCGTGGAAGGACGAAAAATGGCTCGAAAAAAGAAAAACGACAAGTGTTTATGACAGTCCGATAAATATTTACGAGGTTCACGCAGGCTCTTGGAAACAGCATACAGACGGAAATTTTTTAACTTACCGTCAATTAGCAGACGAATTGACAAAATATGTAAAAGAAATGGGTTATACTCATATAGAGCTGCTTCCTGTTTGTGAGCATCCGTTTGACGGCTCATGGGGCTATCAGGTGACGGGCTACTTTGCACCTACCTCACGCTACGGCGAGCCTGCCGATTTTATGTATTTTGTCGATAAGTGTCACCGTGAAGGTATCGGCGTTATTCTTGACTGGGTTCCTGCCCATTTTCCGAAGGATGCACACGGTCTTTACGAATTTGACGGCGAGTGCTGCTATGAATATGCCGATATTCGCAAGGGTGAGCACTTGCAATGGGGCACGAGGGTTTTTGATTACGGTAAAACCGAGGTCAGAAGCTTTTTGAGCTCCTCGGCAATGTTTTGGATTGAAAAATATCACATTGACGGTTTGCGTGTGGATGCCGTTGCTTCAATGCTCTACCTCGATTACGGCAGAGATGACGGACAATGGATAGCCAACAAAAACGGCGGCAGGGAAAATCTTGAGGCTGTCGAATTTTTGCAAAATCTCAACACCTCGATTTTTCGTGAGCACCCCGACGTGATGATGATTGCGGAGGAAAGCACCTCCTGGCCGCTTGTTTCAAAGCCGGTCTGCGACGGAGGTTTGGGCTTCAATTTCAAATGGAATATGGGTTGGATGAACGACTGCCTGAAATATTTTTCAATGGACGGACTTTTCAGAAAGTTCAATCACAATTGCCTGACATTTTCATTTTTCTATGCCTTTTCCGAAAATTTTGTTCTGCCGATTTCGCATGATGAGGTGGTTCACGGGAAATGCTCGATGATTGGCAAAATGCCCGGCGAATATGAGGAAAAATTTGCCGGCTTGAGAGCGTTTTATGCCTATATGATGGCTCATCCGGGTAAAAAGCTCCTGTTTATGGGTCAGGAATTTGCCCAGTTTATCGAATGGAATTACGAACAGGGACTTGATTGGCTCTTGCTCGATTACGAAATGCACCGAAAAATGCAGACCTATGTTCGCAACCTGAATTTGCTTTACAAAAAGCACAGTCCGCTTTGGCAGGTCGATTTTGATTGGTCGGGCTTCAACTGGATAAGCAATGACGACGTTGACAATTCTGTTATTTCTTTCAGAAGAATTGACAGGGACAAAAAAGAGATCATTGCCGTCTGCAATTTTACAAATGTTGAGCGGAACGGCTACCGTATAGGAGTACCGCGTTCGGGCACCTATAAGGTTCTGCTCAATACCGATTCCGAGGAATTCGGAGGTAAGGGCAGAGGCACAGCAATAAAAGTTAAAAGCGAAAAAATACCAATGCACGGCTTTGAAAACAGTATAGCTCTTGACCTTGCAGGCTTGAGTGTTATCTATCTCACGCCACCCGTCAAAAGAAATACCAAAGCCAAAAAAGCAACAAATAAGGAGGAATAAGTTATGTCCCGAAAGCACGAATGTATAGCAATGCTTCTTGCAGGCGGTCAGGGAAGCCGCCTTGGAATACTCACAAAGAACATTGCAAAGCCTGCCGTACCCTACGGCGGAAAGTACAGAATCATTGATTTCCCTTTGTCAAACTGCGTAAATTCCGGCATATATACTGTCGGTGTCCTCACTCAATACCAGCCGTTGGAGCTTAACGATTATATCGGCAACGGACAGGCGTGGGATCTTGACCGTGCGGACGGCGGAGTTCACATTCTTTCACCCTATCAGCAGATATCGGGAACCGAATGGTACAAGGGCACTGCCAACGCTATTTATCAAAATATCAATTTCATAGACAGATATGACCCGGAATATGTGCTTATCCTTTCCGGTGACCATATCTACAAAATGGATTATTCCAAAATGATAGCTTTCCACAAGGAAAAGAATGCGGATTGCACAATTGCAATGCTGGAGGTTCCGTGGGAGGAGGCTTCTCGCTTCGGACTGATGCTTGTCAATGATGACGGCTCAATCTCCGAATTTGAAGAAAAGCCGAAAAATCCACGCTCCAACAAGGCATCAATGGGTGTTTACGTTTTTTCGTGGAAAAAGCTCAGGCAGTATCTTGTTGATGATGAAGCCAATGAAAAATCAAGCAACGATTTCGGTAAGGATTTAATTCCCGCAATGCACGTCGCTCACGAAAGGCTTTTTGCCTATCCGTTTGACGGCTATTGGAAGGATGTCGGAACAATTGACAGTCTTTGGGAGGCAAATTTGGATTTGCTCAATCCGCAGGTTGACCTTGATTTGACCGACACAAGCTGGCGAATTTACGCAAAGGACCCCGTGACAGGACCTCACTACGTTGCGGACACGGCAAAGGTGCAAAACTCAATGATAGCCGAGGGCTGTGAGATTGAGGGCGAGGTGGATTTCTCCGTGCTCTTTGCAAATGTAACCGTTGAGGAGGGTGCGATTGTCAAGGATTCGATAATTATGCCCGGCAGCGTTATAAAAAAGGGTGCTGTTGTACAGTATGCCATTGTTGCCGAGAATGTAACGGTTGAGGAAAATGCAACCGTCGGCAGACGTCCCGAGGAAATGGAAAATATTGATGATTGGGGCGTTGCCGTTGTCGGAATGGGTGTAAAAATCGGCAAGGGTGCCGAGGTTCAGCCGAAAACAATGATCGGTGAAGATGTGAAGGAGGCGTAAGAGATGAGAGCTAACAATGTACTCGGACTTATTTTTTCAAATACATACGACAATTATCTCAACGAGGTAACTGCCGTACGTTCAATGGGCTCCGTTCCCTACGGCTGCCGCTACCGTTTGATAGATTTTCAGCTTTCCGCTATGGTAAACAGCGGAATCGGCAAGGTCGGCATAATCACAAAAAGCAATTATCAGTCGCTTATGGATCACGTCGGTCACGGCAGAGCATGGGATCTTTCAAGGAAGAACGGCGGACTTTTCCTGTTGCCTCCGTTTAATATCGGCACAAGCGGCGTTTATACCGGCAAGATAGAGGCTCTTTCGGGTGCGATGAATTTCCTGCGTAATTCCGAGGAAGAATACATCCTGATGACCGATTGCAATACCATATACAATGTTGATTTCTCACAGCTTCTTGCCTATCATGAGCAAAAGGGTGCGGATATCACAATTGCATACAAAACGCAGGCTGCACCTCAAATAAAGGAGCTTGCAAAATTCGAGCTTGCCGAGGATGGAAGAATAACCTCCGTCAGCCGTCAAAACGGCGAAAAGGCAAATTATTCGCTCAATGTAATCTTTATGAGAAAATCTCTTTTGGAAAGGCTTATAGGTGAGGCAATCGGCTTGGGCTTGCGCTCCTTTACGGAGGATATTTTGCAGCGTCAGGTGGGCTCACTCAAAATTTACGGCTATGAATTTGACGGATATGTAAAGGTTATTGACGGGTTGCAAGGCTACTTTGAGGCAAATATGGATTTGCTCAAAAAGGATAACCGTCAAGCTCTGCTTTCAAAGGAAAAGCCTGTTTTCACAAAGGTCAAGGATGATGTTCCCGCCATCTACGGCTTGAGCTCTCACGTTTCAAATTCGCTTATTGCGGACGGCTGCGTGATTGAGGGAACCGTTGAAAACAGCGTGCTTTTCCGTGGTGTTCACGTTGGCAAGGGTGCGGTTATCAAAAATTGTGTGCTTATGCAAAACGCCTATATCAGTGACAATGTAAATCTCAACTGCGTTATCGCAGATAAAAATGTAATCATAAAGCCCGGCAAAAATCTTTCGGGCGACAAAAAATTCCCGGTATATATCGGAAAGGAAATTGTTATTTAAGGAAGGATGAGTTAAATGAAGGTATTGTATGCTGCCTCCGAGGCTTTGCCGTTTATGGCGAGTGGCGGCTTGGGTGATGTTGCCGGCTCACTGCCTCAGGCGTTGAGAAAAAGACTTATCGGCTGCCGTGTTGTTATGCCCCTGTATGATACGATAAAGCAGGAGCTTAAAGACACGATGAAATTTATAACTCATATTTCGGTTCCCGTTGCCTGGCGCCGCCAGTATTGCGGAATTTTTGAAGCAAAGCACAACGGTGTAATCTATTATTTGCTCGACAATCAGTATTATTTCAAGCGTGACACAATCTACGGTCATTATGATGATGCGGAGCGTTTTGCTTTCTTTTCGCGTGCAATTCTCGAAATAATTCCGCACATTGATTTCAAGCCGGATATAATTCATTGCAACGATTGGCAAACGGCACTTACACCGGTTTACTATTCGGCAATGTATGCAAATTCTCCCGGCTATGAAAATATCAAAACAATATTCACGATTCATAACATTCAGTATCAAGGCATTTACGGTAAGGAGCTCATAGGTGATGTTCTCGGTATTCCTGCCGAAAAGACTTCACTGATTGAATACGATGGCTGTGTCAACTTTATGAAGGGTGCAATCGAATGTGCCGACAGGGTAACAACCGTAAGCAGCTCCTATGCCGATGAAATTCTTGACCCGTGGTATTCTCACGGTCTGGATTCTATCCTCAATGAGCGTCGCTATAAGCTCAGCGGAATTCTTAACGGAATTGACACCGTGGGCTATGACCCCGAAACGGATAAAATGATTTGCAAAAATTATTCTGCCGACAACCCCTCCGGCAAAAAAGATAATAAGACGGAGCTTCAGCAGATTATGAATCTTCCCGTGAGAAATGATGTTCCGATTATCGGAATGGTTACGCGACTTGTTTCTCACAAGGGTCTTGATTTGGTTAAGGCTATTCTTGACGAGCTTCTTGCAACCTCGGAAATGCAGTTGGTTGTCCTTGGCTCGGGTGACTATGAATACGAGAGCTTCTTCCGTTCGATTGCGGAAAAATATCCCGAAAAGGTGGGACTTCGCATAGGCTTTGTTCCGGAGCTTGCAAGAAAGATTTATGCCGGTGCGGATATGTTTCTTATGCCGTCCAAGAGTGAGCCCTGCGGACTTTCGCAGATGGTTGCTTTGCGTTACGGCACGGTTCCCATTGTCCGTGAAACAGGCGGTCTCAGAGATTCCATAACCGATTGCGGTGACGGTATCGGCAACGGCTTTACCTTTAAAAGCTACAACGCACATGATATGCTCGATGCAATTCGCCGCGGTCTGACGCTTTATTATAACGGAGATTGGAACGAGCTTGTTGTCAGAGCTCTCAATTGTGATTTCAGTTGGGGTCGCTCGGCAAACACCTATATCAAATTATACAAGGATTTATTAAAAGGATAACAAAATGAAATCATATTATATTCAACTCATTCGTAACGGTATGACGGAGGGGAACGTCAGCGGGCAGTATCTCGGTCATATCGACGAGCCGCTCAGCGAGGACGGCGTTAAGCAAATCAAGCAGATGAAGGAGGATTATAATTATCCTCAGGCGGATGCGGTTTTTACAAGCCCCCTTTCACGCTGTGTTCAGACGGCGAGGCTCATTTATCCCAATTGTGAGCCGATTGAAATAGACGGTCTTATCGAATACAACTTCGGAGAATTTGAGGGCAAAACTGCGGAGGAGCTTCAAAATCATCCGGTTTTTCCCGATTGGCTTGCAGGCAAGGAGGGTGTTGACCCTCCGTTTGGTGAAAGCAACAGCGAATTTGCAAACAGAATTGCAAACGCTTTTATAAAAATTGTTGACGGAGTTATAGAAACAGGCTTTACGAAAACCGCAATTGTTACTCACGGCGGCGTTATAATGGCTCTGCTGACACTTTTCGGTCTGCCGCAAGCGCCGATGCACGAATGGTTGACCCCCGGCGGCTGTGGCTACACGGTGAGAATAACGCCGTCGCTCTGGTCGCAGGGACGAAAAATTGAGGTAATTGCCCAGGTTCCCGAAATTGAGGGCGAAAATGACCTCACCTATAATCCCGATGACGATTTCAACATTGAGGATTATATATGACCTCCAAATAATAAAAGTAAGGAGTAACAAAATGAAGCAATACAGAACAGTAATAAAAATCGAAAAATTTCCGCAGCTCACACGTCGGGTTTTTACAACGGAAAACGGCTTGAAATCGAACAATATCACGGCAATGTGCTTTGATAAAAACGGAGTTCTTTTTGTCGGAACGGATAAGGGCTTGGCTCGCTTTGACGGTGAAAAATTTACCCCCGTTGCCCTCGGTATGAAGGAGCCGAAGGTTTCGATGATTTATTTTGACGGCGAAAATCGTATGTTTGTCGGCGTGGGAAACACCCTGCTTGAATTTGACGGCAAGAAAAAGCTTGCCGAAACCGAGTTCAGCTCCAAGCTCATTGATATCAAGGTTGACCTTGACGGTAAAAAGTGGATTTTGACCGAGCTTGTTCTTTATAAACCGAATGATAACGGCGGATATGAAATTGAAATCGGAATTCCGGGCAGAGCAACCTGCCTTGCCGTTTACAAAAACAACAAGGTATACGTCGGCACCTCCGGCGGAGGACTTCACGCCCTTGCAGGCAAGCGTTGGCATTGGTCAGAGCTTATGGAGGGTGTTACCGGAATTCTCAGCAACACAATTACCTGCCTTTATATGGACCCTGTCGGCAACATTTGGGTAGGCACGGATAAGGGCGTTTGCGTTTATGATGACAACAGCTATTGGCTTGACAATTCTAAAATTGCCGGTCTGCCGCAGGCACATATAACGGGCATTGCCGTTGCCGAAAACGGAGATAAATATTTTTCAACAACAACCGGACTAATTCATCAGCATAACGGCAGAATTTCTTATTACGGCTACAAGCGTTGGATTCCCGACCCGTATGCCACCGGTGTTGCAATCTCTCCCGACGGTGCAATTTGCGTTTCCACCGTCAACGGCATAAGCCTGATTGAAACAAGGATGATGTCACTGCGTGAAAAAGCGGTTGAGCTTCGCAAAATGACGGAAAAATACAATGTTCGACACGGCTATGTTTTGGACAGAACTCTTGAGCGTGAGGGCGTTGTTTCCGCCGATGAGGGATATATCGCCGCTTCGGACAATGAAGGGCTTTGGACGGGTCTTTATACGGCGGCTCTCTGCTTTGAGTATGCTTGCACAAAGGATTCGGAGGTTCGTGAACTTGCTAAACGCTCACTGCTTGCAATGATAAAGCTGACCGAAATCACAGGCATTGAGGGCTTCACTGCCAGAGCCATCAGATATTCCGATGCAAGGGATTACGGCACCGGTGTCCGTCACGAATGGCACATCACAAAGGATGCCGACGGCAACGACTGCGAGTGGCTCGGTGAAACCTCCTCGGATGAGATGGTGGGTCATTTCTATTGCTACGCAAATTATTATGACCTTGTTGCGGATGATGAGGAAAAGAAGCTTATTGCCGAGGTTATCGGCAAGCTCCTCAATCATATAATTGACAATAATTATCACCTTATCGACACGGACGGACTGCCGACTACCTGGGCAAATTGGGACCCCGACCTGCTCAACAATGACCACAAGTGGATTTACGAAAAGGGCACAAATTCCTTGCAAATGCTCACATTTTTAAAGATTGGCTACCACGTTACCGGCGATGAGAAATACGAAAAGCTCTTTATGCAGCTTGCCGGAAGCAAGCATTTTGCAATGAATCTTATGCAATATAAAATCCCCGACGGACACCTTTTACATATTGACGACAACCACGATTTTCTCATGAGCTCCTTGCTTATGAAATATACGGAAAATCCCGAGCTGCGTGCAATTTTTGCAATGGGACTTACCCATCACTGGGAGGACGAAAAGGTTGAAAGAAACGCTTTCTTCAATTTTGTTTACGGTGCAACAACCGGTGAACGCTACAACGCCGAGGATGCGGTTGATGAGCTTATGGATTACCCGATGGATCATATTATGTGGACTCTCTATAACAGCTACCGTCCCGATTTGGAATGGGATATGTCGCCCGTTGAATTGGGTATGACGCCGCAGCTTTTTAAGCCTATCTCGGCTCACGAAAGAAGAATTGTCAGCAGCGATTGCAACCGCTTTGTACCCGACAGCGGTGCGGAGGATATTGCCAAAAAGATGTTTGAAAAATCCGATAATCCGCCTGCCTACACAATGTTCCCCGGAACAGGTGACGACAAGGGACTTAAACACACAACCTGTACAAACTATACCCACGCATACTGGTATGCAAGGTATTACGGCTTGATTGAGGACTGCGAATAATTTTTTTAAAGGAGATTTTTATGGAAAGGAAGATTATCGTTGCCGGTGGCGGTCACGGAGGAATTGCCGCCGCGGCTATACTTGCACAGAACGGCTATGATGTTACGGTTTATGAAAAAAACAGCCGTGACAAAATGGGTCTTGACCAAAGAGATGTTTTTGACAAAAAGGGTCTTTTCGCCTGCGGAATAGCTATGCCCGCAAGGGATAAATACCGCCTGAAAAACGATATGACCCTTTTCAACCCCTCACGAACCCGAAGGCTCAAGCAGCACGTTCCTGCCGAGCAGCTTGAAATTCAAATGGAACGCAAGGAGCTTTATGACCATATAATAGCCCACGCCGAAAGGTGCGGAGTGAAATTTGTTTACGGCACCGAGGTCAAAGCTCCGCTTATGCTCGGCGGCAGAGTTGCCGGAATAAAAACGGAGGACGAAGCCGTTTTTGCCGATTTGGTTATTGATGCGGCAGGCATAAATTCGCCTGTTCGCAAGGGCTTGCCATCCGCCTCGGGCATTCAAGGCGAGCCTGCCGAGGGTGATACCTTTTATGTTTGGCGTGCCGGCTTTTTAAAAACGGATTTCACCGCCGAGGATAAATACAGAGTTTATCTTTACTTTGACGGTAAGCCGCAAATTTGTTGGGTTGCCGATGATGAGGAATATACCGACGTTTTGATAGGCGAATTTAAGCCACTGAAAAGCGACGAGGTTGAAAAAACACTTGAAAGGCTCCGTGAGGTTAACCCCGATATCGGTGAGAAGCTTTTCAGAGGCGGCGATTTTGCGGAAATTCCCGTTCGTCAGCCGCTTGCTGTGCTTGTTGCGGACGGTTATGCCGCAATAGGAGACAGTGCTTTTATGACGGTGCCGATTGTCGGTTCCGGCATAGCGAATAGTCTTAAAGCGGCAAGACTTCTTGCCGATGCCGTGATGGAGGATAAGGATGGGCTTTACTGTGCCGATACGCTTTGGAAATATCAGCGTGATTTTTACAGTCAGCTCGGCAGAGGATTAGCTCCGATAGCAATTATCAAGCAGATGATGAACAGATACACCTGCTCCGATATTGACACCTTTTTTGAAAAGGATATACTCAATTCCGACGACGTAACAATCGGTGCGGACACGACAAGTATAACGAGCTTTGTTGAAAACATTCTCAACGCCGCTTCATTAAAGGCGAAGTTCAAGGGAATTTTGCCCGACCGTGAGCTTTCCAAAAAGGTGCTTGCGATGAATACACGCATAGCGACGGTTGCGGCATATGTCAGGACAATGCCGGTAAAATATGACCGCAAATCGGTCTGCACCTGGGCAAGGGGCTACGCAAAGCTTTTTGATTCCGATAAGGAGACATAATTATGAATTTTATACGTCACATTTTCGGTATTCTTGCAACGCTTGCTTTTACTGTTGTTTACACCTTTACCTCATTTGGCGGCGGAATAAACCGTGAGCTGCCGGAAACGCCGGAGGATTTTGAGCCGGTTTTGCGTTTTATTGCTTGCAGTGATTGTCATATTGATGATGACGACGAAAGAGATGAAAAGGTCAGATTTGTCGATATGTTTAAGGATTCCTATAGGTATGCCGAAAGCTGCGATTATGATAAAATTGATGCAATTATAATTGCAGGCGATATTGTAAACCACGGTTACGACATGGAGTATGAGATTTTTAATCGACTTGTTGAGGAAAACAAAAAGGACGAAACACAGCTTCTCACCTGTATGGGCAACCACGAATTTATTGCTTACCGCAAGACGGATGCAAGCGTAGGCTACGAAAAATACAAGCAGTATATCAACGAGGAGGTTGACACTCACGTTGTGATAAACGGCTTTCATTTCATAGGCTTTTCCTATGACGATAACGGCAGGACCTTTGAGGGTAAGCTGGAATGGCTGGAGGCACAGCTTGATGCGGCAACGGCGGAGGACCCGACAAAGCCGGTATTTGTTTATCAGCATCCGCACCCGACACTCACGGTTTACGGAAGCGTGTATTGGAGCGATACCGAAATCGGCAGTGTTCTCAAAAAATATCCGCAGATTATAAATTTCTCCGGTCATTCGCATTATGCCGCCTCCGACCCACGTTCGATTTGGCAGGGAAGCTATACGGAGATAGGCACGGCTTCAACAAGGTCTGTCAATGATGATTCCGACTATTACGGTGAGGAGGAGGCTCCCGGCGAAACCGGAACCTGTTGGATTGTTGAGGTTGATGCCCGGGGCAACACAAGGCTTCAGCTTTATGATATTGCAAACCACAGCTTCTTTGAGGATTGCGAATATTATCTTACCGACGTTGCGAACAGAAAAGCCCATCGCTACACCTGGAACAATATGAAATCGCTCGATACCGCACCGCAGTTCCCCGAAAATGCACAGGCAACGCTTACGAGAAACGAGGATGGAAAAGTTATTTTGCAGTTCCCCGATGCAAAGGGCTATTGGGATGCCGAAAATTATAAAATTACGGTCAAATCCTCAAGGCTTAAAACGGTTTGGTCGGAAACGGTTATGTCAGAGCTGTCAGCGACGGGATGAGTGTTGATCTCGGTGAGCTTGAAAGCGGAACATATTATGTTCACGTCAAACCCTACAGCCCGTTTGCAAAGGGCGGCAAAGCGATCAATGTGAAGATAACAATTGAATAACAAAAACCGCACCTCGGTTGAGGTGCGGTAATTTTATGCCATATTTAATTGTTATTTTAGCTTTACCTTTGGCAGGTCAAGCTTGAATACCGTTGCGAGAATTCTTACGCCGAAAACTATCAGCACGGAAACGGCTGTTGCGATTTCGGTGTCTATTGAGTGAATATACATCAGATGATATGCGGTTCCTCCGAGTATGGAGGCGACCGCATAAATTCTTTTTTTGAGGACAAACGGAATTTCCATCAGCATAACGTCACGAATAAGTCCTCCGCCGACACCGGTGACAACCGCAAGGCAAACCACCAAAATTCCGTTTACCGTGAAGCCCGAGCTGATAGCAACCTTTGCACCCATAACCGTAAAAACACCGAGACCGAGCGCATCAAAAATATTGTTCACCGTATCAACGGATTTTTCACTGCGCTGATAAAGGTCACGGAAAATGTATGCGATGATAAAAACGACAGCCGAGGTTACAACCGCAACCAGAACATAGCGGTAATCGGAAAACATTGTCGGAGGCAGATGACCTATCAGGATATCTCGTACTATTCCGCCGCCGAGTGCGGTCATAACTCCGAGAACGACAACGCCGAAAATATCAACTCTTTTTTTGATTGCGACCATCGAGCCGGATATCGCAAAGGAAACGGTTCCCACCATTTCCAAAATATACTCAATCAGCTCACTCAAGCTCATAAAAATCCCCTGCCAAAAGCTTTAGAATTAAAGTTCAATAATAAGATAATTTGTTTCCTCTCCTATGCACATCGCTCGCACCGTGGTGTAGGGTATGCCGTTGACCGTGCTTTCGGCACCGTGGTGGTAATGACCCTGAAAAACGTGACGAACGCCCTTTTCCGCAAGCAAGGCGTTGACCTCCTCCGCATTGGAAACGATATGCTGACCGTCAACCGACGGATCGAGGCATTGGTGAATAAAAACGAAGCATTTTTTCTCTGTGTCAAGCTCACCCTTGAGCCACGCAAGCTCGTTTTCGGGAACATAGCTCAAGGTCCAGTCAACGTGCTCACGTTCAAACGGCTTGCCGTCGGGAGTGTGGGAGGCATCAAGAAAAATCAGCCTGCAATCGTCATTTTCGCAAAAACACGGAGCTACGTTAAAGCCCGAAATTTTCGCAAAATCCTCTCCGCTGACAATTTCATTGTCGTGGTTGCCCATACAGTGATAAATTGGAATACCGTAGGAATTGATGAGATCGGAAATTCTTTCAAGATGGCGTATGCTTTCGTCAAAGCCGTCGTGAAAGTGCACCAAATCGCCCAAGCAGACCGCCGTTTCCACGCTATGTCTCTTAAATTCGTCAAATGCGGTTTTTACCGCATCGTATGCGCGTGAGGGATTTCTTCCCTGCTCAAGCAATGTCAGCTTGCAATAATGTGTGTCGGTAAAAATTCCGATTTTCAAATGAAACAGCTCCTTTTATTTGCCCGAAACGGAATATGTCAAAACGGCGAGAGCATCCGCCGAATCAACGGCTTTATCCGAATTCATATCGGCGGCGGTAAGGCAATGATTTTTCAAGCTCTGTAAGCCGACGGAATGCTGAAGAATTGCGAGCGCATCCGAGGAATTGATTTTGGAATCCGAATTGACATCGCCCATAACGCAAATTGTGTACGGACCGAAGCTCTTTGAGCTGCTCTTTGCCGTAACGGTGCAGGCGGTTGCTATTTTTCCGTTAACAAGACCGCTGAATTGAATCGAAACATCCCTGCTTTGGACATATTTTGAAAGGAAGCTATCCTGTGAAAGCTCACCCTCATTCTTGAGATAAATGAGTTTTTTACTTTCATCAACGGTGAGGTTTGCTCCGGTTATCAGCTTAAATTGAGGGTCTGAGACGGCGGTAAAGCCGTTGAGACCGTTTCTCTTTATGTATGAGGGGTAATCGTAATAGCAGTAATTTTTGTCGCAATTTCCGTTGATACCGGAAACACGACCTGTTTCCGTGTACTGCCACATACCGTAGACTCCGTTATAGGTGCAGCTTGAATTATATTCGGCAATCCAAAATTGGTAATCGGAAAGCTTTGATGCGTAAAGCTCGTCGCGGGCAAAATATTTGTTGCAGTAAATTCCGACGTAATAGCCCTCACTTGCAAGCTTGTCGCAGAAGGCTCTTGCAACCTCGGTACACTGCGCTTGAGTGAGATTTGTCTGCGGTACCGTTTCCATATCGTAGTAAACGGGCATTTCAAATCGACAATTGTTTTTCTTCAAAATGTTAAGGACAAAATCAGCCTCGGCAAGTGCCTCATTTACCGTTGTTGCCGCACTGTAATAATAACAGCCGACAGGGAGATTTCTCTTTTTTGCCTCATTATAATGGCTGACAAAGGTGAGGTCCTGCTCCATTTTTTTACTGGAAACATAGGCAAAGCCGACTCGCAGAATAACCGCATCAAGGCTTGAAGCGATTTGTGACCACGAGGCGATATCGTTCCAATAGGAAATGTCCGCAACATTCCAGTTGACCTTGGTAAGCTCCGCATTTGCATTGACGGGTGCTTTAACGGTGAAGTCCTTTGAAAGCAGAGTGACGTTTGACTGCTTTGTATCGCTTGCGACAATTTTATAGGTATAGCTGCCTGCCGAAAGCTTGGAGAAGGTCAAAAGGTAGTCGATGTTTGCAATGTCATAGCTCTTTGTGCCGGGCTGTGCGGTGTATTCAAAGCCCTTTGTGCCGTCCGAACGCAGAGCGGTAAACACGATTTTTGTAATATTATTGCTTGAAGAAATCGTACCATTTACGGAAAAGCCCTGACCGACGTTGAGAACCGTGGGGTAGTTTGCGTTTGTGATTTTGAGAGTGCTTTCTTCAGCAGAGGATGAGCCGACGGTGAACGGCTTTTCGAGCAAAACTACATTTGCTTTTTTTGTGTCGCTTGCAGTGATTTTGTAGATGTAGCTGCCTGCGGAAAGCTT
Organism: uncultured Ruminococcus sp.; assembly: GCA_964472865.1. Taxonomy (GTDB): domain Bacteria; phylum Bacillota; class Clostridia; order Oscillospirales; family Acutalibacteraceae; genus CAG-488. The sequence continues at coordinate 37,432 of CAYYLP010000011.1, forward strand.
GGAAAAGGTCAAGCTGTAGTCGGCGTTTGCAATGTCATAGCTCTTTGCATTGGGCTGAACCGTGTATTCAAAGCCCTTTGTGCCGTCCGAGCGCAGAGCGGTAAAAACAACCTTTGTGATGTTGTAACTTGAAGAAATCGTACCCTTTACGGAAAAGCCCTGACCGACGTTGAGAACCGTGGGGTAGTTTGCGTTTGTGATTTTGAGAGTGCTTTCTTCAGCAGAGGATGAGCCGACGGTGAACGGCTTTTCGAGCAAAACTACATTTGCTTTTTTTGTGTCGCTTGCAGTGATTTTGTAGATGTAGCTGCCTGCGGAAAGCTTGGAAAAGGTCAAGCTGTAGTCGGCGTTTGCAATGTCATAGCTCTTTGCATTGGGCTGAACCGTGTATTCAAAGCCCTTTGTGCCGTCCGAGCGCAGAGCGGTAAAAACAACCTTTGTGATGTTGTAGCTTGAAGAAATCGTACCTTTTACGGAAAAGCCCTGACCGACGTTGAGAGACGTGGGGTAGTTTGCGTTTTTGATTGAAAGTGTCGATTGGTCACTCTCGGCAACAACATTGAAGCTCTTGTTGAGCAAAACGACATTCTCGCTTTTTTCGTCGGAGGCAACAATTTTGTAAGTATAGCTGCCGACCGAGAGCTTGGAAAAGCTAAGGAGATAATCAACCTTGCTTATATCATAGGTTTTTTCGCCGGGCAAACCGGTATATTCAAACCCCTTTGAGCCATCCTTGTTGTAAACGCCGATGACCACCTTCAAGATGTTGTAATCCGATGAAATAATACCCTTTGCAACAAATGGCGAGCCCTGCAAATGCTCGGTAGGATATGTTACACCGGTAAGCTTGACGGTTGAAACGGCAAGTGACTGAATGGCGAGGGAGGACAGAAAAACGCAGACAAGCAGCAGAATCGCTATCGCCCTCTTTGACATATTTCTCTTTTTCATCTTAATTCTCCTCTTTTTTATTTGATTTTTAATTATAACATATTATTTTGTCAAAGTATACCTAAATTTGAAATTTTTTTGAGTTGCCGAAAAACGAAAGCCGCAAAAGGACTTCCTGCAAATAAATAGCTGTAGGAAATTCTTTAACGGCTTTCAAAATATAAGCTTTTATTCGGTCGGCGTTTTACGATTTTAACCGAAAAAGCTATTTGAATTTTTTTCTTGTCGAAAAGATGCCGACGAGCATCGCCGCAAAATAACCTACAAAGCCGAGGTCAATTGCAAGCAAGCCGAAGGTCCACGGATATGTAAAGCTTCTGCTGCCGAGGGTTATCGGTTCGTCCGCAAGGTTTGCCGCCAGAGCATACAGACCGAGTGCGGTGAAGATGATTATGCCCATTCCGATGGGAAAAAACGCATCCCTGAGCTGCCTTTTGGTGAAGTTCTTTTTAATTTTACCGTTCGCAAAGGTGTGCTGTTCGGCAATAATTTCGCCGCCCGAAATTTCCGCCGAAAAGCCCGAAAAAAATGCATCAACACCAACTCGATTTACGGATATCAGCTCCCTTTTTATCACCAAAACGGAGCGTGATGCTTCCACCTCAATTTCAACTTTTGCGTAAAGCTGAATGTACTGACTTTTTTCCTCAGAGGCAATTTTGGGCTGCTCCGAGCTGCTTTCGCTCAAAAATCTTGCACGCTTTAGTGTGAGACTGTGCTTGCCCTTTTCGACGGAGGGAACAGTTATGCTTTCATCCTCGGCAATGCGATATTCCTCACCGTCAAGCACGGCAAGCAGCAAATCCTCGGTGAGATTTTTAATTTTGATATTTGCCATGGCAGCCTCCGAAGTGAAACATAATTAGGGGATTGGATTTCTCCAATCCCCGATTTTAATTATTCAACAATAACTGTTCCGTCCTCTTTGACGGTAATCTTGTCGCCATCCTTAACAGCGTTAAGGAACTCGTCACCGAGAGAATCGACGGTGACAATTGTGTTGTCCGTCCAAACGTCGGAGAGGATAACACCTGCTGCGGCAAGCGAATCAATGGGCAGCGAGAAAAGCATTGCCGACGGTGCCATATCGAGGGCGCAAACGGTGTAGAGAACCATACCGCCCGTTGTTGAGCCGATGGTCTGAGGCAGGCAAAGCACCTTGCCGGTCAGATTTTTACCGAAAACGTCGGGGTTGTTCTGGTCGGAGCCGATAACCTCATCCTTGCCGATGAGCGGAATATCGTGCATAAGAGCGGTTTTCTGGAAGGTTGCCAGAGTGTTGACACCGTTATGCGAAACAACGGCCTCACCCTTGTTGATTGTACCTGCGACAACAGGACGTCCTTTAAAAGTTTTGCTCATAATCAGAAACCTCCCTTAACGGCGATAGTTGTGATATCGTCGGTTGTAAAATAACGTGCGGTTGTGTATGTACGCAGCTTGTTTGAGCAGGTGATAACATTGTTTGTTTCACCGCCGCAAAGCGGATTGTTCATATACATAAGCGGACAAATGTAGGAAAGATGAATTCCAAAGCCAACAAGCTTGTCGTAAGCCGCTCTGTTTTCTTTTTTGAATTTTTCAAGAACCTCGGGGGCAGTTGTCATAACCGTTCTCAGACCAACCTTTGTCTTGCCCTGCTTCTTGAGCTCCTTTTCAAAGCGCTCTGTCCACTCTCCGAGCTGTGCATAGGAAAGGTGAGGACAGCCGATGAAGCAAAGCTTGGGAGCCGCATTCTTATCCTTCCACATAACGGGATAGTTTTTGTAAACTCTTTCAAGCTCGGCATCGTCGATAACGTATGTCTTTGCACCCTCTGCAATGAGGCTTTCGCCCTGCTCAACAGCTTCGGGAGTGAGGTTTTCAATGTGATAAAGTCCTACCGCACCGTTTGAGGCCGTTGCAGCACCGAAATCCTTGAGGTAAGCCTTTGCATCGTCCGTAAGCTCTGTGCCTATCCACTTGTCAAGACCCTTGACGTAGGGAACGTCCTCCATAACCTTCATACCGATAGCCGAGCCGAGAACCTGAGCCTCGGGAATTTTATCGGTCTTAACCTCAATAATCCATTTTGCCTTTCTGCCCTCGTCGGTGAGAAGGTCAAATTCGGGAACCTTGCCGAGAATTGAACCGAAAAGCTCGATGATACCGGAGTTACGGTTACATCTTGCGCCGAGAACCGAGTTCGCGTAAACAACCGCAGAGCTCTCTGCCCAGGAAAGGATGTCGCCCTTTTTGGGAGTGTTGCCCACCTCGTCGAAATAGCAGGCGCAGGTGAAGGATTTGCTGCTCTTGAGACCGAGCTTGTTGAGCTGAACCTCGTAGGAATCCTGCATACCGTAGAGAATCTTGTTGAAGATAAGCTTCTGGAGCGGATTACACTTAACATTCTCATAGTCAATCGGTCTGGGGTCAACGGTGAAGCCCTCGTCAACCTTTAAGCCGCCCTTGATAAGCTCATCCATAATGGAGAACACGGGCTTGAGAACCGAAATACCGAAGCTGGTGACAAGGTGACCCTTGCCGTTAACCGGAACGAATTTCTCCGCACCGAAGGCGTCGCCGTAAAGCACAAGGGTTTTCATAACCTTTGCCATAACCTCGCCCTTTGAGCCGTGAAGAATGTTCTTTTCCTCGTCCGTCAGCTTCATTTTGTAGCTGAAGTTTTCATTCATAGGGATATCCTCCTTTTATCCTCATAAGCTCACGCAGCCAAGACCGCAGAGCTTATTATTTCCGCAAATGCTTGTTCTCTTTTATTATATAATAATCCGCACGGTATTTCAAGAGTTTGTTAAAGCTTTGACTAAAATCTTTGCCACAAAAAGCACCGCCGGAGCCAATGCGTTTATCGGCTCCGACAGTGTTGAGATTTAATTCAAATGTATTGTATCAAAGAATGAGCCTTTTGTCTTGCCTATCAGTGCCGATATCAGCACGCAAATCAGGCAAACTCCCGTGTCTGCAAAAACCGCCAGCCAAACCGGCGCAAAGCCTGCCGCACCGAGGATGAGGACAATCAGCTTAACCGCCAATGCGAAAATAATATTGAAATGAACAATATTTATTGTGCGCTTGAAAAGTCGGTGAGCTCCGGCAAGCTTATCAAGCCTGTCGTTCGTCAGTATGACGTCTGCCGCCTCGCTCGCCGCCTGCGTGCCGAGACCCATTGCAACGCCGACATCTGCCGAGGCAAGCACGGGTGCATCGTTTATGCCGTCTCCGACGTAAATTACCTTGCCGAATTCATTCTTGATTTCCTCAAGCCGCTCCAGCTTTTCCTCGGGCAAAAGGTTACAGTAATATTCATCAATATTAACCGCATTCGCAACCTCGTCGGAGGCCGCCTCGTTATCGCCCGTGAGCATAATGACATTTTCAATGCCCTGGTCACGAAGCTGCTCAAGCATTTCCTCAACGCCTTTTCGCAGTGAGCTTCTGAGCGTAATTGTGCCGATTATTTTGTCTCCGAGCACAACGCAAATATCGCCGTCGGTGTAGTCGGGAGCTTCAATGCCCTCTGTTTCGAGCAGTCGTCTGCCTCCGCAAAGGATTCGCTTGCCGTTGAACAAAACACTTGTGCCGCCGCCTGCCACCTCACGGAATTCACTCAAATAGCGTTCGTCGATTTTCGGAGCAGCCTTGACAATGCTCTTGGCAATCGGATGTGAGGAATAATACTCCGCCGCAGCCGCAAGAGTTAAGATTTCCTTTTCGGAGAAATCGCTCATCGGTGTAATTCTGCTGACCTCAAAGCTGCCTGTTGTGAGAGTTCCGGTTTTATCAAAAACAACGGTTTTTGCCCTTGAAAAAGCCTCGATAAAAACAGAGCCCTTGACGATAATACCGTTTTTGGCTGCTGTTCCGATTCCCGTGTAAAAGCCGAGAGGAATTGAAATCACAATTGCACATGGGCAGGAGGCAACAAGAAAAATGAGAGCCCTGCGTATCCATTCCGTCGGATTTTTGGTTGCAACAGAGCCGATAATGCCCAACGCAAGGGCGATTATAACCACAACCGGAGTGTAATATTTTGCAAAGCGTGTAATAAATTTTTGCACATTGCCCTTCCGCTCCGCCGCGTCCTCAACCATTTTGACAATTCTTGAGGCGGTTGAGTTGTCGAAAAGCTCCGTTGTGATGACGGTAACGCTGTCCTTGCCGTTAATCATACCGCTTTTGACCTCGCTGCCTCTGCCGAGAGTGACGGGCAGACTTTCGCCCGTAATTGCGGAGGCATCGGCAGTTGAAATACCGGACTCAACAATTCCGTCAATCGGGAAATGCTCATAGGGGAGCACAATTATTTTCGAGCCTATCGGAACATCCTCGGCGTGAACCTTTTGCGTTGTGCCGTCCTCACAAACGAGGTTGGCAAAATCCTGTTGAATTTTTGAAACCGCATCAATCGAACGACGACTGTTTTCAACCGCCCTGTCCTCAAGCATCTCACCGATTCGGTAAAGAATTGCAACCAGGGCGGCATCACGGTATTCACCGATAAAACAGGCGGCAACTACGGAAATCAGCATCAGCTCAATTTCACCGAAGCTTTTCTGTCTCAGGTCATTATACGCATTGAAAACCAAAGGATACGCCGCCAAAACCACCGCAACAATTCCGATTACGGTTGAGGCAACGGTGACACTTTTTATAAAAAATCCGATAATGACCAGCACTGCCGAAGCACCGAGAAGAATTTTGGAAAGCTTGCTTTCCTCCTCCTCGTGGTCGTGACCGCAGTTATCACAGCAAGCACAGCCGTGCGAATGGCAATGCTTATGAATATGCTCAGACATTCAGCATACCTCCCTTGTGCAAAACGTGCGCCAAGCCGGCGCCGAAAATTTCCTCAACGTGCTCATCGTCAAGGGAATAGTAGCTCTCCTTGCCCTCTTTGCGAGGACGAACAAGACCTGCGCTTTTGAGGATTCGGAGCTGATGTGAAATCGCACTTTGCCCCATATCGAGCTTTTCGGAAAGGTGGTAAACGCACATTTCGCCATCCATCAAGGCGGAGATTATACGGAGTCTTGTGCTGTCGCCAAACACCTTGAAAACCTCGGCAAGGTCATAGAGTGTATCGTCGCTCACGTCGGTCTTTGCAACCTTGCGGCCACAGCAAGCGTGAGGACATTTTTCACAGTTCAAATTTTCCATATTGTCACCTGCTTTTTCAAATTAACATATGAATATCTGTTCATATGTTAATATTATATGTGCTTCTTCTCCGTTTGTCAATGCCTTTTAAAAAAAATTTTTATTTTTATGCAGATGTCACGTCAGTGACGGAGTAAATAAAGACCGAAAAAACATCAATGTCAATTTTCTGCCGTAAATAAAGCCTCCGCCCGCTTTTCGCAGGAGGAGGCTCGGCTACCTTGTATTTATGTGTTATATCACATTTATATTGGTATTCTTATTCCGTTACCGCAAACTGGCTGTTATACAAATCGTAATAGAAGCCCTTGCTTTCAAGGAGCTGCTCGTGAGTTCCCTGTTCGATAATCTTGCCCTTGTTCATAACAAGGATGAGGTCGGATTCTCTGATTGTCGAAAGTCGGTGTGCAACAACAAAGCAGGTTCTGCCCTTCATCATCTTTGCAAAGGTTTTTTGAATTCGGATTTCCGTATGACTGTCGATTGATGAGGTTGCCTCGTCAAGAATGAGCATCGGAGGAAGATTGAGCAGAACTCTTGTTATGCAGAGAAGCTGCTTTTGTCCCTGTGAAAGTGAGCCTCCGTTTTCACCGAGCACGGTGTCGTAGCCGTTTGGCAAACGCTTTATAAAGCTGTGAGCGTGACTGAGCTTTGCCGCCGCAATAATTTCTTCATCGGTCGCATCGGGATTGGAATAAGCGATGTTTTCCTTAACCGTACCGCTTTTGAGCCACGTTTCCTGAAGCACCATACCGAAATTCTTACGCAGGGATTTTCTAGTGTAATCCGTTGAGTTTTCGCCGTCCACCTTGATAACGCCGCTGTCGGGGTCATAAAAACGCATCAAAAGGTTTATCAGTGTGCTTTTGCCGCAGCCCGTAGGACCGACAATTGCAATTCGCTGACCCGATTTTGCTTTCACGCTGAGATTTTTGATAAGCTCCTTACTCTTGTCATAAGAAAAGCTGACGTTTTCAAATTCAACGCTGCCGTCGGCTTTTTCAAGCTCCTTGGCATTGTAGCAATCGGGGAGCTGTTCCTTTTCGTCAATCAGCTCAAAAACTCTTGCGGCAGAGGCAAGGGCGTTTTGAAGCTCTGTTACAACTCCGGAAATTTCGTTAAAGGGCTTTGTATATTGTGTGGCGTAGCTCAAAAAACAACTGAGCTGACCGACGGAAAGCCCCTTGGAAATAACGGACATTGCGCCAAAGGCACAAACACCGGCATAAACGATTGCGTTGATAAGTCTGGTCGAAGGGTTTACCATTGAGGAAAAGAACGAGGCCTTGAGGCTGTAGCCCGTAAGTTTTTCGTTTATTTCGTCAAATTTTTCCTCCGAGGCCTCCTCACGGCAAAAGGCCTTGACGATTTTCTGATTGCCGACCATTTCGTTAATGTGGGTTGTAATTTCTCCCCTTGTTTCCGATTGCTTTTGGAACATCGAATAGGTTCTTTTGGCAATAAAAGAAGCAACAAAAAGCGAAAGCGGCGTGAGAACAACAACTATCAGTGCAATTTTCACGTTGACGGAAAACATAAATATCAGCGTGCCGAGTATTGTTATAACGCCGGTAAAAAACTGGGTGAAGCCCATCAGCAAACCGTCGGAAAGCTGGTCAATATCGGTGATAATTCTGCTGACGATATCGCCGTGGTCGTGTGAGTCAATATATGAAATATTGAGGTTTTGGAGGTGATTAAACGCCTGAACCCTCAAATCCTTGACAACACGGTAGGTAATACGGTTGTTTATAATGCTCATCAGCCATTGTGCAAGCGCAGTTATGCCGATGACAATGCCTGTTTTGATGAGGATTGTGACTATGCCATTTATATCAACAAGTCCCTTGCCGATTGCAAGGTCAACCGCATCACCGAAAAGGATGGGTGCATAAAGCTGAGTTGCGACAACGACGACCGCCAAAATAAGCGACATAAGCACAAGCAATTTGTATTTTTCAATGAGCTTCAGCAGTCTGCCGAAGGTTCCCTTATTTTTTTTCATCAGACCGCCTCCTTGCTTGAAAGCTGAGAAAGACAAATATCTCTGTATTCCTCGCAGCCTTCAAAAAGCTCATCGTGCTTGCCTATTCCGCAAACTCTGCCGTCATCAAGCACAACTATGATATCCGCATTTTTGATTGTTGAAAAACGCTGTGAAACAATGAATGTAGTCATATTCTCCGTGTCCGATTTTATCGCACGGCGCAGTACCGCATCGGTAGCAAAGTCCAAGGCCGATGAGCTGTCGTCCAAAATGAGAATTTGCGGCTTGCGGACAAGTGCTCTTGCGATTGTCAGACGTTGAATTTGACCGCCTGAAAGATTTTTTCCGCCCTGTAAAATTTCGGTATCAAGTCCGTCCTTTTCGTTGACAAAATCAAGAGCCTGTGCCGTTTTGAGAGCCGCCTTGATTTCGTCGTCTGTTGCATCGGGCTTGCCCCATTTCATATTGTCACGGACACTTCCGCTGACCAACGCCGCCTTTTGCGGAACAACGCCGACGAGCCTGCGGAGCTCCTCGGTTGCATAATTTCGGACATCAATTCCGTTGACCCTTACCGTGCCCTCACCGACATCGTAAAAGCGGGGAATGAGATTTACCAGGGTGGTTTTACCGGAGCCGGTTGCACCGATAATGCCGACCGTTGCACCTTCCGGTACGCTGAGGGTCAGAGAATCGAGTGATTTTTCCTTTGAACCGGAATATATTGCACTCACGTTTTCAAATTCAACCGCCGCACTGCCGCAGGGGTCAGCACCCTTGCCGTCGTTAATGCTTGATTTAATTTCAAAAACATCGTTAATTCTGTTGCCGCAGGCGATGGATTTGGTGAGGTTGATTATCAAGTTGGAGAGCTTTATCAGCTCTACCAAAACCTGCGACATATAGTTTATCAGTGAAATAACCTCGCCCTGGCTGAGTCTGCCTGTGTCAACTCGGATACCGCCCACATAAATTATCAGCACGATTGAAAGGTTGACGATTATATATGTTATCGGATTAAGATATGCGGAAATCTTACCGCCGTAGAGCTGCATATCCTTGAGCTCCTCGGAGCATTTGTTGAAATCCTCAATTTCTTTTTCTTCGTGATTAAAGGCACGGATAACTCTGACACCGGAAAGGTTTTCTCTGGTTATTCTCATTACGGAGTCCAAGCGGTTCTGCACCTTTTTGTAAATCGGCACGGAGCCGAACATAATTCCGAAAACAACTGCCGCAAGCAGAGGGATTGAAACGGCAAAAACCAGAGCGGTCTTTGCATCAACCGTGAAAGCCATAACAACCGCACCGATAACGATGAACGGCGAACGCAGGAAAAGTCTGAGGAAAAGATTGACCGCCGTTTGCATTTGATTGACGTCGGCGGTCAGACGTGTTATGAGCGTTGAGGTTCCGATTTTGTCGATTTCCGAATAGGAAAGTGTGTTGATATGACGGTAAAGGGCGCTTCTCAGCTCCTTGCCGAAGCCGACTGCCGCCTTTGCCGCAAAATATTGAGCTGTCAAAGCACTGATAAAGCCGACTATGGCAAGGGCGACCAAAATCATTGCCCTGCCGATTATAAACGATTTGTCGGCATTTTTTATTCCCTCGTCAATGATTGCCGCAACAACAAGCGGAACAAAAAGCTCAAAGCTCGCCTCAAGCATTTTGAAAAGCGGCGCAAGAATGCTTTCCTTAATATAGTTGTGTAGATACTTCAATAAGTTTTTCATACTGCCTCCGTATATATTATAAATTTCTTCTCCAGTGAAAAAGGAACTGCTGGGCGATACCCTCAATTCCGCAGCAGCACTCGGGCAAGCCGTCGGGATAAAGCTCCGCCATAATGCGCCTGACCCAGACATCAACGGGAAAGGCCTCAATCCGTCCGCAGCCGTAAAGCAGGGTACATTCGGCAACCTTTGCGCCCACTCCCTTGATTTTCATAAGCTCGGTACGGCACAAATCCATATCTGCGTGAGAAAGCATTTTTAAATCAACCTCACCGTCTGCAACCCTTTGTGCGGCGTCAACAATGTATTTTGCACGGAAGCCTGCCCTGAGAGGGGACAAATCCTCCACATTCAGCTCTGCAAGCCTTTCGGCAGACGGAAAAGCGAAATCTCCGTTGCCGAGGTCGTTTCCGAATGATGAACAAAGTCTTTCGATAATGCCTTTAATTCGTGGGATATTGTTGTTTTGCGAAATGATGAAGGAGCAAAGAGCCTCCCAAGTATCCTGACGAAGTATACGAATTCCACCGTATTCGGTTATCGCTTTGTTGAGATAGTCGTTCGCTTTAAGACGTTCGCAAAGCTTGGCGTAATCTCTGTCGAGGTCGAGGTATTTTTTCCAAAATTCAATGTCATTGTCGCCGGTGACGGTGATATCCGTGCCGTTTTGCACAATGTCAACAGCCTTGCCGTTGACAACGCCGTGCCACGCTCCGTCATCACGGCAGACCCAGCGAAACGCCTGTCCGCAGTCAAAGCTCAACGCAATGCTGAGGGCTTGGACATTCTTGATAAATATTTTATTTTTTTCGGAAGTAATAATCATAGGTAAAGCTCCGATTTTGATGATGTTTTGTGAGCAAGAAAAGTTTTATGCGGAATAATATTCAATTTGTAACCTTTTGTTACAAAAAAGCTGTCAAGCCTTTTTTTACTATTTTTTGCACAAAGATTTTTTGAAAATTCGTTGAAATTTTCCCGTTTTTATAACAAAAAAATACTTGACAAATTCGGCTGCTGATTGTTAAAGATTTAACGAAAATGGAGTTTTCCACGGGCAAAAATGTGGAAAACTGCGTAAAATCAACGATTTTTACTTGAGTTATCAACACTTTCCACCGAGTTTTCCACACCTTTTGCGAAATTTTCCGAGTTTTCCACACTTCCACAGAAAACGTGGGGAAAGTTGCAATCGGTCAAAAAAAGTCGAATTATATGCAATTTGTCTTGCATAAAAAATATGCCGATGACAAAACTAAAGTCAAGAACAAACAAGCGAAAGTGGGGATAATTTTGATTAAGGGAGTTAATCATCAGGTCGTTGAGGTTACAAAGCCGACCTGCGAATATTTTGAAAGAGTAATCTTTTTTGTCAAGCCCGAATTTTCTCAGGTGAGCGAGGGAACGCTGCGTGAGCGTGCCGGAAAAATCGCAGGCGAAACCGGTGCTCCGCCGCCGACAAAGCTCAGAAGAAACAGGCTTATTTTGTTGGCGAGGCTTGCACTGTCCGCAGTTGCAGGGGCGGCTGCTGCACTGCTTATCAGCCGATTTATTTAATTGAGTGACGATTTGCAGAATTCCGCCATACAGCAATTTTTACAATCGGGACGTCTGGCAATGCAAACCGCTCTGCCGTGCAGAACGCAGCGGTGACAGAAATCGTTGCTTTCCTCGGGAGGAAGCAGCTCTCGCAGGTTCATTTCAACCTTGAACGGATCCTTGGTGTCAACCAGTCCCAGCAGGTTGGTGATTCTTATAAGGTGAGTATCGGCAACAATTGCAGGCTTGCCGTAAACATCGCCGCAGATAAGGTTTGCGGTCTTTCTGCCAACACCGGGGAGGGAGGTCAGCTTTTCGATAGTGTCGGGTACTCTGCCGCCAAATTCGGCAAGTATTTTTTGTGCCATACCGACTATATCCTTTGCCTTGGTGCGGAAAAAGCCGCAGGAGCGGATAAGCTCCTCAACCTCGGTAACGTCTGCGGAGGCAAGGGTCTCAACCGTCGGATATTTTTCAAAAAGGACGGGCGTGACAAGGTTTACCCGTGCATCCGTGCATTGAGCCGAAAGTCGAGTCGCAACCAATAGCTGAAATTCGTCCTCATAATTCAAGGAGCATATTGCCTCGGGGTATTCCTTTTTGAGTGCCTCAACCGCAAGCAATGCTCTTTGTTTTTTTGTCATACTCTCACCGTCCGTATCGTCTGAATGCATACATTATACTACAAGTGCGCTTTAAAATAAAGGCTTTTCGGCAGAAAATAAATTGCTTTGGTAATTGAAAAATTCATTTATATATGGTATCATTAATTTATTGCAAAGTATTTATTGCCGAAAAGGAGGAAACTCAAATGAACAAAAATAAAATTTTATCGGCATTGCTCGTTTTGACAATGGCGGTTTGTATGCTTACCGCCTGCGGAGATGCAAAAACTCCGGGTGAAAAGAACAGCAAGCTTACCTCGGAAACACCCGACAGCATAGGTCTTGTTGATGATAAGCTCAAAACCGGAGCCGAGGATGTCACCTCCATCACGGGTTCAACGGATTTGAACGGAAAGACCGTTGATTCAAAGGGAATTAAGGACAAGGCAGGTCATATGATTTACTCCACGGGTCAAAAGGATGCCGACGGAAACATAATCTATACCACGGGCAAGAAGGATACCAAGGGTAATATTCTCTACACCAAGAATAAAACCGACACCTTCGGAAATATGATTTATTACACGGGCAAGTACGACAAAAACGGAAAACTCACCTTGGAGCAGACCAACGAAACACCCGACTATACCTCAAATGAGGTTCCTTCAACCAAGGTTTCTCCGACGGAAAAATCAACCTCAACAACAGTCGGTGAAGAAAATCCCTCAAACAAAAGGGTTGAATCGGCGGAGTGCGAATACACAAAATACTTTGGCGGAACCGGACTTGATACATTTAGAGATGTTGCCGCTTGCAAGGACGGAGGCTATCTTGTTGCCGGAGTTTCCGGCTCAACGGATGGCGATTACAGCGGAGTTTCCGCAGATTGGGACGAACTTCACACCGCTGTTGTCAAATATTCCGCAGACGGCAAGGCTCAATGGAAGTACGTTCTCGGCGGTGACAAGCAGGTATCGGTTGATGATATTATCGAGCTCAAGGACGGCACAGTCATTGCCGCGGGACAAACCTCGGCGGAGCACGGCGAAATAGTCAAAACGGCGGAGCTTCTTTCAGCGTTTGTTATCAGACTTAAAGCAGACGGTACACTTATGTGGAAGTACGTTTTCCCTGCCGACAGCACCTCATCCTATATTGATTCGCTTGCCGCAACGCCCGATGGAGGCTTTGTTGCCGGAGGTAAGGCGATTTCCGAAACAGGCTTCTTTAACGGAACAAGAGAGGGCGGCACAAAGGCATTTATATTCAAATTCGATAAAAATTGCAATATTAAATGGCGACGCATTCTCGAAGGCGAAAAGTCAAACAATATTTCCGCTCTTGCCGTCAATTCCGACGGTGACATCTATGCAACCTGCGTAACCTATTCCTCAGACGGAGATTTTTCCGCAATTAAATACAATACGCTTCAGTCCTCAAACACGGTTTTGCTCAAGCTTAAAAAGAACGGTGATTTGGAGTGGGCTGAATACCTCCAAGGCTCGGGCGACAGCGAATACAGCACCGTTTTCGCAACCGAGGACGGCGGCTGTGTTGTCGGTGGCTCCTACAATATTTATAAAAAGGCCGATGGCATTTACGATAAGAGCTACGGCGGCTATGACGGCTATGTTCTCCGCTACAACGCCAAGGGTCAGGTTTGCTGGTCAAGAATTATCGGAGGCTCGGGAAATGACCGAGTTTTGGGCATTGCAGAGGTTGAGGGCGGCTATGCTGTGGTCGGTCAAACAGATTCCGATGACCTTGATTTCCAAGGCTACAAGGCAGGCGGCGGCACCGACGGCTTTATCCTCTATCTAAATGCCGAGGGTAAAACCACTCAGACGGTTCGTCTCAACGGTGAGCTTGACGACGGCATTATGGACACTGCGGTTCTCACCGACGGCTCAATTGCCGTTGTCGGTTGGACAAAGAGCAGCGATCAGGCGTTTAACGGCTCGAATGCAAAGAAGCAGTATATGGCCTTTGCCAGCCGATATTCTGCAACGGTAAAATAAAAATCGCAGGGCTGCCACGTTTAAGGTGGCAGCCTTTTGAATAGGAGACGGGTATATGAATCATAAGCAGTTGTTTTTCGGGGCGAGGTGGCTGAGCCCGAGCAGAGAGCTTGATGCTGCACTTTTTCGCTCGGAAATAGAAATCAAAGAGGATGTAAAAAATGCGGAAATCACGATTTGCGGTCTCGGATATTTTATTCTTTACATAAACGGTGTAAGGGTCGGTAGGGATGAATTTGTACCTGCATACTCCGATTATCACGACAGACCGAATATGTCCCTCGGCTATCCGCTCAACGATGTTCGACTTTTCAGAACCTATGTTATGAAATACGACGTTGCAAAATATCTGAAAAAGGGCAAAAATGTCCTCGGTGTTATGCTCGGTGGCGGATTTTATCACCAGACGGCACGTTTGGACGAGGGTAAGGTGAATTACGGCGATATCAAGCTCTGCTACAGGCTTGTTGCCGACGGAGAGGAATTTCTCTCAAAAAAGCAGACGGTAAGGGTTTCATCCGGATTTTTCAAATCGAGTAACCTTTTTTACGGTGAAACGCTTGATTTTACCGGATTTGACAGAAAATGGGCAACCGTTGACGGCAGCGACGAGGGCTGGGAGGTTCCCTGCGAAATTGCCGCACCGAAGACGGAGTATTATATCCAGTCCTGCCCCACTGACCGAGCCGTTGAGACTCTAAAGCCCGAGCTTGTTAAGAATTTCGGTGATTATTCGGTCTATAAAATTGAAAAAAATATTTCCGGCTACCCAGTCATAAGCTGCAATAAGGCGGGCGAGACGGTCAGAGTTGAGTGTACCGAGGAGCTTTGCGACGATTTAACGCTTGACCACCGCTCTGTCGGTTGGGGAGAGCAGAAGCAGATAGTGAATTTTGTCACCGACAACGAGAAGCTTTATCATCCTCAATTTTGTTGGTTCGGCTTCAGATATTTTTCGGTAACAAACAATGCTCGACCCGTTGAGGTTCGTGTTATTCATGCAGATGTTGCGGTCACATCGGAATTTGAATGCAGTGACAAAACCCTTAATTGGTATCGAAATGCCTTTGTCAATACCCAGCTTTGCAATATGCACGGCGGAATTCCGTCGGATTGTCCGCACCGTGAGCGGTTGGGCTACACGGGCGACGGACAGCTCACCTGCAACGCGGTTTTTACTCAGCTTGATGCACAGAGCTTTTACAGAAAATGGATTGCGGATATCTGCGACTGTCAGGATATTTACACCGGACACGTTCAGCATACCGCACCCTTTGCCGGCGGAGGAGGCGGACCTGCCGGCTGGGGCGGTGCGATTATCAATGTTCCGTATTTCTTCTACCGTCACTATGGTGACAAGACGGAGCTTGCGAGAGCTTTTCCTAATATGAAGAAATTTGTCGAATATATGGTGAGCCGCACCGAAAACGGACTTATTGCCCGTGAGGAGGAGGACGGTTGGTGCCTCGGTGATTGGTGTACCCCCTCCAAGATAGAAATTCCCGAGGAATTTGTCAACACAACGCTGTTTATCACCCAGTTGAAGCGGATGGTTTATTGCGCCGAGGCTCTTTGCGAGCCGACGAAAAAATATTTTGAGCTGATTGAGAAATATTCCGCTGCGGTTACGGATAAATATTTTGACTGCGAAACAGGCAGCTTTATCAATGATTTGCAGGGTGCCGATTTCCTTGCATATGATTGCGGTCTCGGTGACGAAAGAACACTCAAGGCGATTGTCGAAAAATACAGCAAAAGGACGGAATTCGACACCGGAATTTTCGGCACTGATATTCTTCTCAAGGTGCTTTTTGAAAGCGGCAACGGCGAGCTTGCGGTTGCGCTGCTTGCAAACAAAAACGAGGTTTCCTTTGATTATATGAGGCGAAACGGCGCAACAACGCTTTGGGAAAATTGGAACGGCGAGGCTTCGCATTCGCATCCGATGTTCGGTGCAAGCACAGAATTTTTGTTTGAATATATTCTCGGAATCAGGCAGACGGAAGGCTCCGTTTGCTACGATGAAATTCGCATTGCACCTGTTTTTTCAAGCCTGCTCGACCACGCAAGCGGAAAAATAACGACCTCACACGGCGAAATTTCCGTATTGTGGCAGCGTAATGAGGGCAAAATAGATATAAGTGTTGACCTGTGCGAAAATATTGATGCCGTGCTTGAGCTCGGCGGTAAAGCGCACAAGCTCTGTGCAGGCTGCAATAAATTTAGTTTTTAATGAAAGGAAAAAGCATATGAATATTTGGCATGACATATCACCCAAAAGGATTTCACCCGAGGATTTTGTCTGCGTTGTCGAAATTTCCAAGGGTAGCAAAAAGAAATATGAGCTTGATAAGGAAACGGGAATGTTGATTCTCGACCGTATTCTTTATACCTCCACCCATTACCCGGCAAACTACGGCTTCATACCGAGAACTCTCGGTGACGACGGCGACCCGCTTGACGTTTTACTGCTCTGCTCCGAGCCGTTGGAGCCGCTTACGCTTTGCAGAGCTTATCCGATCGGCGTGATTTCGATGATTGATAACGGCAGAAATGATGAGAAAATAATTGCCATTCCGTTCAATGACCCGAACTACAATATTTATACAAACATAGAGCAACTGCCAAAGCATATTTTTGACGAAATGCGACACTTTTTCTCGGTTTACAAAACGCTGGAGAATAAAGAAACCGCTGTCAATGAGGTCAGCGAACGCAGCGTTGCTGTCAATATAATCTCCGATGCAGTTGACAGCTACATTGAGGGCTATTGTAAATAAACCTTTGTCACGATGCCTCCATCGTACAGCTATAACAAAAACCGTGTCTCTCCCAATCGAGAAACACGGTTTTGATTTTTACAAGATGAAGCGACCTGTTGCTTTGGTAACGGAGCAGGCACTATAAGGATTTTATTTGTTGACCTTAACTCCGAAAGTTGCCTTTTCGCCGTTGATATTCCACTCGGCAGTGTGTCCGTCGGCGGCGCCGACAACAAGCTCATCCGCAACAACAGCGGTGAATACATCCGTCTGATTTCGGCTGATGATATCCGCAAGCTTGTCGTTACCCTCAACGCTGATGATAATGTGATCCGTTACGTTGAAATCGGCATCCTTACGCATGGTTTGAATCTTACTGATTATCTCACGAACGAAGCCCTCCTCAATAAGCTCGGGGGTGAGCTCCGTGTCGATTGCAACCGTTACGCCGAAATCGGAAACCGAGAAAAGTCCCGTTTTCTGAACAGCTTCAATAAGCAAATCCTCGGCGGTGAGCTCAATGTCGCCAATGCTGATTGAAAGAGTGATGTGACCGTTTTCGTCAAGCTCCTTCTTTGCGGCGGAGCCGTTGAGACCGGTCAATGCGGTGCGAATTTCACCGAGATTTTTGCCGTACTTGGGTCCGAGAGTTTTGAGCTGCGGCTTAAAGTTGTAATCGGAAAGCTCGTCGGCGGCATCAACAAAGACAACCTCCTTGATGTTGAGCTCATCCTCGATTATTTCCTTGAAATAGCCGTCAAGCTTTGCCTCGGCACTGACAAACATTTTTGCAAGCGGCTGACGGTTTTTGATGTTGGAGCCGTTTCTTGCCGCACGTCCCAAGCCGACAACATTGAGAACCTCGTCCATATTCTTTTCAAGCTCAAGGTCAATGAAGCTTTCGCAAACCTCGGGGAAGGAGCAAAGATGTACGCTCTCCTCGGCGTTCTTGTCAACCGAGCAAACAAGGTTTTGATAAATATCCTCCGCCATAAACGGAATCATCGGAGCGGCTGTCTTTGCAACCGTGACAAGGGCTGTATAGAGAGTGAGGTAAGCGTTAATCTTATCCTGCTCAAGTCCCTGCTTCCAGTAGCGCTCACGGCAACGACGGACATACCAGTTACTCATATCATCGACAAATTCCTGCAAGACCTTACAGGCTTCGGGAATTCTGTAATTTTCAAGGTTTTCGTCAACACCCTTGACCATTGAATTGAGCTTTGAAAGCAACCATTTATCCATAACGGAAAGGCTGTTGTAATCAAGCTCATATTTAGTCGGGTCAAACTTGTCAATTTCGGCGTAAAGAACATAGAACGCATATGTGTTCCAAAGTGTGCCCATAAATTTACGCTGACCCTCAATAACTGCCTTGCCGTGGAAACGGTTGGGGAGCCACGGAGCGGAGTTGGTGTAGAAATACCAGCGGATTGCATCCGCACCGTAGGTCTTGAGTGCATCGAACGGGTCAACTGCGTTGCCCTTGGATTTACTCATCTTCTGTCCGTTTTCATCCTGGACGTGACCGAGAACGATAACATTTTTAAACGGAGCCTTATTGAATATTAAGGTTGAAATTGCAAGGAGTGAATAGAACCAGCCTCTTGTCTGGTCAACCGCCTCGGAGATGAAGTCTGCCGGGAACTGACTTTCAAAGAGCTCCTTGTTTTCAAACGGATAGTGGTGCTGTGCAAAGGGCATTGAACCGGAATCGAACCAACAGTCGATAACCTCGGGAACACGGTGCATTTCCTTGCCGCATTCGGGGCACTTGATTGTTACCGCATCAATGTACGGACGGTGAAGCTCGATATCGTCGGGGCAGTTTGAGGACATACTCTTGAGCTCCTCAATACTGCCGATGGAATGACGGTGTCCGCACTCACATTCCCAAATATTGAGCGGCGTACCCCAATAACGGTTACGGCTGATACCCCAGTCCTGAACGTTTTCGAGCCAGTCACCGAAGCGACCCTTGCCGATGCTTTCGGGAATCCAGTTGATGGTATTGTTGTTTCTGATAAGGTCATCTCTAACGTCGGTCATTTTGATGAACCAGGATTCTCTTGCATAGTAGATGAGCGGAGTGTCGCAACGCCAGCAGAACGGATAGTCGTGCTCAAATTTGGGAGCACTGAAAAGAAGTCCTCTTTCTTCAAGGTTCTGAAGCACGGGAACGTCGGCATCCTTGACAAAAAGACCTGCGAACGGGGTTTCCTCCGTCATATTGCCCTTGCCGTCAACGAACTGCACGAACGGCAAATCATATTTTCTACCAACCTTTGAGTCGTCCTCGCCGAAAGCCGGTGCAATGTGAACAATACCGGTACCGTCGGACATAGTAACATAGCTGTCAACGGTTACAAAATGAGCTTTTTTCTTTTGCTGCTCTGCTTTTTTGCCCGCACATTCAAACAGAGGCTCATATTCCTTATATTCAAGGTCGGTTCCGACATATTTTTCGAGAATTTCATAGGCAGGTGTATCATCCTCGGCAAGAGGCGAAAGCACCTTGTCCAAAAGGGCAACTGCCATATAATAAACATTGCCGTCAACGCACTTTACCTTTGCATATTCCTCTGTCGGGTTTACGCAGAGTGCGACGTTGGAGGGCAGGGTCCACGGAGTGGTTGTCCATGCGAGGAAATATGCATCCTCACCCTTAACCTTGAAGCGTGCAATCGCGGAACGCTCCTTGACGGTTTTGTAGCCCTGAGCAACCTCATGAGAGGAGAGCGGTGTACCGCAACGGGGGCAGTAGGGAACAATCTTGAAGCCCTTGTAAATGAGTCCCTTTTCGTAAATCTGCTTGAGTGCCCACCACTCGGATTCGATATACGGATTGTGATAGGTTACATACGGGTCATCCATATCCGCCCAGAAACCGACGGTAAAGGAGAAATCCTCCCACATACCCTTGTATTTCCAAACGCTTTCCTTACATTTTTCGATAAACGGCTCAAGACCGTATTCCTCAATCTGCTCCTTGCCGTCCAAGCCGAGGAGCTTTTCAACCTCAAGCTCAACGGGCAGACCGTGAGTATCCCAGCCCGCCTTACGCGGAACCTGATAGCCCTTCATCGTACGGTAACGGGGAATCATATCCTTAATAACACGGGTCAAAACGTGACCGATGTGCGGCTTGCCGTTTGCTGTAGGCGGACCGTCGTAGAAAACGTATGACGGTCCCTGCTTTTCGCAGGTTTTTTCAAAGATTTTGTTTTCTTTCCAGAACTGCTCGACCGCCTTTTCACGCTCGACGAAGTTCAGATTGGCTGAAACCTTCTTATACATTATATATAGCTCCTTTATGAAAATTTTTGGGAAAATAAAAACCCCGTCCCGTGTAAAACAGGACGAGGAAAGCTCGCAACCACCTATTCAACATACTTCATATGTGTTCCCTTTAACGGAGGAAAACCGTCAAGACCTACTCTGTTCAGTCCGCAGCTCAAAAGTGATTTTCACCGCAACGTGCATCGCACCGGGCTCACACCCTCCCCGGCTCGCTAAGGCTTCTCGGCACGGCTACTGTCTTTGTCACAGCCTTTATTACTATCGTATATAAGATAACATAAATCTAAAATTGTGTCAAGGAGAATTTTTCTTTTTGTGAATAAGCCGTTTTTGGTGTGACATTGACGTTTAACGGGAGCATATTTTCTTCGCAAGCTGTACGAAATGATTTTGAGTAAGGAGGATGTTTTAATTCTTGAATAAAAAATTGTGGCAATTTTATCGCAAAACATATATTTTTAATAAAAAACGGCATATGAATTGTGCTTTACTCAAATTTTTAACACAATATTTAGCGTTAGTTTCAAATTTTAATAAAAAATCCCAAAATTATGAAAAAAATACTTGCAAAATGCCAATAAAAAGACTATAATTCATAGTGAGGAGAGAGTCTGGACTGCGGTTGCTGCTTTCGAGTAGCTTAACTCTAAAGTGGTACTAACGTTATACCATTTTCCGGCCGCAGAACGGCTTGGAACTTCCTCAAAAAATATTATTAGGAGGGATTGTATATGAACAAAATCATATCAATCGTAGTTTCAATCATCATGCTTGTTATGTCAAGCATCCTCCCCGGATTTGTATGGCCGGGTACGGAGACGGTTGAAACAGGTGCATTCCTGGCACAGGTAGACGAAGCATTTGGTTACCAGGCTGTTACCGAGGGCGACGCTGTCCTTGGTGTTGAGTCTGACAACGAGTATTATGCTGCTGTTGCTACAGCTGCAAAATATGACGTTCTCGTTGATTATGAGACCATCGATGTATTCGCATCTGTAAAGCCGGAATTTGTTGCAACAGTTCTCGCAACTGCAGCAGATCTTCCTCTTGACGAAGTATCAACTGCTATTGAGAACGCAACATCCATCGCTAACGTAGCTAAGGTTGCAGCAGCTGTCGATGCAGGTATCATCACTCTCGACGCTCGCAATATGCTCAGCTTCGCAGCAATGGACGCTAAGGATGTTACTGCTGCTATCGAAAAGGCAGTTGCACTTAGCGCAACAGTTGACGAGGAAACTGAAGACCTCGTTCTTGCAGAAGGCGTTAAGACCCTTTCTGATTACACCGTAGACGGCGACAACATCGTTGTTTCCGCTGATTCCGATCTTCAGGTCGGCGACATCTACGTTGTAGAGCAGTCAGACGCTAACCTTACCGGTGCTGCTTACCAGGTAGAGGCTATCGACGTTGTTGACGGCGAGAAGGTTCTCACAAATTCTGAGGTAGCTATTGAAGACGTTGTTGAAAGCATCGACTATGAGGGTTCAACAGACGTTAACTTTGCTACATCCATGATCGTTGACGGTAACGGCGACGTTATCTCTGACGGTTATCTTGATGCAAGCAGCCTTTCTAAGGAAGACATCATGAAGCTTGTTAAGAAGTATGCTAAGATCAGCTTCTCCGTAAAGGGCTTCAAGGTTGCTGCTAAGGCTACAGATACAGGAATCAACTTCTCTATCTCCAAGAGCCAGAACGGCGTTGCATTCAAGAAGACTTATGATCTCGAAAACCTTTCTGTTGATGCAAAGGCTGATGTTGACATCAAGAAGCTCAACTTCAACGAGCTTTACATGAACCTCAACTATGACCTTACAGACACAACCGAAATCTCCGGTTCTTATGCTAAGACCTTCGGCGAAGAGGTTGCTACTGTAGGCGACAAGCTTTCGGGCGACAGCTTCTGGGCAAAGCTTCTCAACAAGTATGTTCTCAGCGAGCTCGATTCCACATCAATCAAGCTCTTCACCATCACTCTTCCCCTCGGTTCAACTCCTCTCACCGTTACTCTTGACGTTCTTCTCAATGTCAGCGTAAACGGCAGAATGACAATTTCAGTTGTATCCGAAGAGATGCACGGTGTTGAGATCATCAACAACCAGGTTCGTACAGTTAACGAGTCCAATGTAGTTGACAGAGATGCTAAGATCTATGGCCAGTTCGAGCTTCGTCTTGGTCTCGGTGCTTCTCTCGGTCTCTATGGCTATGCTCTTGTTGACCTCGGTATCGAGGGCGGCGTAGGTGCATACGTTGACGCTACGGTTGCTTTCTATGATGCTGAGGGTAATGAGGTTTATACTCATTCCGCAGGCATAATTCCTGTTGACTACCTCAAGGAGGTTGTTGCAGGTGCTGACACAGAGGGCGACATCGACATCACCGGTCACGCTGACATCTATGGAATCCTTGAGATTTCCGTTGGTGAGAAGAGTGCAATCGGTAAGGTTGGTCTCAAGAAGTCTTGGACGATCTTCGACAGAAGCAATGCTACATTCGCTTCCTTCGAGTTCTAATCTAACTTCATAAAATCAAGCCCCTCGGGAGAAATCCCGAGGGGCTGTTTCGTTGTATTCCGTTGTCTAAGCCGTGCCGGCTTTTGCCGGATTTGAGCTATTCGCAGCTTACTGATCCTCACCGAAATCCGCTTTGTAAGCTTCTACAAGCTTTTGGGCCAATTTGATGTCGGCTCAAGCTTACCGGTAAAGAAGCGGAGAGTTTTCGGCTCATGAACAAATTTCAAGCCGCCGATAAGCTCACGGTGATCATAGACCCACTTAACTCTGTCGATAACATATTCAACCTGTGAGAGCGTGAACACACGTCCGGGCATTGCAAGACGTACAAGCCTCAACAGCATCAAGGTCGATGTTTCCCTTAAACGGAAGCTCGCTTTTCGGGATAAGACCCTCTGCCTTGACAAGCTCATCAACTCTGCCGCCGAGACGTGTGATGTGAGCCTTTGCAGTTGTGAAATGGTAATTCATAATTACACAGCTATCGGGCTTGACAAAGCGTGTTGCAAGAATGTTTTCACAAGCTCTGCCCTGGTGAGCCGGAAGAAGATTGGAAAATCCCGTAATTTCCTCCAGCTTGTCCCTCATACGGTAGAAGGTCTCACTGCCTGCATATGCATCGTCGGCACGCAGCATTGCGGATTGCATTTCATTTTTGCCTTGCTTTGCGACCGGAAAAAAAGTAGAGCAGGGCAAGCTTGTGTATCTTGATGTTTGTGATTTTGAAACGGATATCTGGAAGCAGTTGATTTACCATAAGAATAAATGGGTATCAAATTGCTTGCAGACCTTTCTTGACTATGTAAAGCAAAACGAATTTTCAACCTGAACCCATGCTCCCAATCCCGATAAAATCAGCCGAGACGGATGGCAGATCTATAAAGAAAAAATACCGCAGTGGCTTATAACCTCTGCGGTATCTCAATGTTGATCGCAAATACACTCTTGTACCACGTTATACAGAGCTTGTATGCGTTCGTTTTGGTGGAGCATGACGCACAGCGTCCGAACACTTCACCGCCTTCAGCAGC
>CAYYLP010000012.1:0-56746 GCA_964472865.1 uncultured Ruminococcus sp.
GTATTTGTTGCCGTCGAGCGTGATATCGCAATATTTCATATAGTCCGACGGCGCCCTTTCGCCATCGTACTTGTTGCCCGTAATGCCATCGTACGAACCGCTGTAATAACCGTAGCTTATCCAGCTTTTCGTAACCGCTTCGAGCTGCGTTAAGGTTGCCTCGTCCGTCACCTTGCTCTGCGGATATGAACCGAAGCTGATTACCGTTCCCGTTGCCTCCGTGCCCGTGAACACACTGTCATTCGAGCCTGTGCCGTCGGAGGGTGTGCCGCCTGTGTAATCACCTGCACTTACATCCGCCTTTGTGCTGCCGGTAAGCTTTATTTTCACCGTCCTCGGGTTGCCGCTGACAAGAAAATCCGCACTTGAGGTGCTTTTGCCCGAGCCGCTGACCTTTACATTGTATCTGCCGTCATTAAGATACATTTCGGCAACTCCGTTTTTGTCCGTCTTCTTTGTTTTACCGTTAATTTCAATCGTGGCATTCTCTATCAGTTCACCGTTCTTGTCCTTAACCTCAAAGCTGACAAGATATGACTTGTGGGGGCATTTTGAAAACAGCTTAATTTCACCGTAGGTAAGTGACCAATAAAAATCGCAGAATTTCACCGTTTGTTTAGCGACAAGCTTAAAATTTTTAAATTTTTTTCCAAAAATACTCGCTGTTATATCTACCTGCCAATAATAGCTGATTTCGCCATCAACACAAAGCTTACAGTCGTGCTTTTCGGTTTTCTTTTCACCGGTTATTTCATCGGCAATATTCACATCAAAAAGTGTACCTGTTGCTTTAAATCCATATTCCGGTCCGCAGGAAATGTCAAACAGTCTAATGAATCCTATCACAGGATAAAGCTTTATACCAATATTAAGCTCAAACTCGCCTTTGAACGACGGAACAAATTCAATTTTGGGCTTAGAGGATTGGTCTGTAAAGCCTTCGCCTGTTTCATATCTGATCCCAAGCTTATGTGAAAGCTTGACAGCATCAAATGAAATGCTTGCAGAAGCCGCAAAGCAAAGCTTAAACCCAACACCGACAGTTATACCAACAGGAGTCCAAAAGGTAAGCTCGGCGATTGGAATATCCTTTTCAAGCTTTCCGGTTATTGATCCTGTCAGCTTTGTTGTGGATTCTACAGAGGTTTCAAAGTAAAAAAAGTCCTCATAGGATTTCCAAAAATCCCATTTCCATTCCCAATCCGCATCATAGTACACCTCTAACGAATAGGTCATTGCCATCTTTATTTCAGCCTTGAACGTAACCGTCGCTTCGCTTAAACCGGTATCCGAACCGAATTTTTTATCAATTTTCCAAGTAGGACAAAGAGCATCGGAATATCCGACATCAATCGCACTCGTTGTAATTTCGCCTACACTATATTTCTCCATACCCTCATAGGTAACACCGTCTTCGGAGTTTGTCATATCGACCGTCATATCGCCGCCCTCCGGCTTGGATTGCGTGTCGATTTTAACAAAGCTGAACAAATCGGACATTGTTGCATCCGTGTCCGCCGTGATGACTGCCGTTGTGCCGTTGATTTTGACTGCCGTAACCTTTAAAACAAGGATATTTTGTGCATCGTCGCCGTAGCAAAGCACCTGACCGACACTCAATGATGATATTTTTTCGTCAATATTTGTAAATGTATATGTACCGGCTTCATCATCAAAGGAGGAAAGCACGTTGTGACCGTTCGAGGGGTTGACCTCAACGCTGTTTTCGGGTGCAACGGCAAAGTTGTTATCCTTTGATTCGTCAAAATTGATGATAACCTCACCGGCAAAATCATCAACGGTTTTGGACTGTGCCTCGATGTAATTGTGTGTTTTTTCGATATATGTATACGCCTCGCAAAGAGCCTCGGCGTTTTCGCCAATCAAAAACGCACGCAAAAGGTAAAATTCGGGCATGGCGGTCAGATTGAAGTTCACCGTTGCTTCCTCGGCATTGGCGGCAACGGATTTGATAACATAATCCTCCATCACGCCCGTATCGTCATTGTAAAGCGCAACAGCAAGCCTGCATTCGGCACTGTTGACAAATTCAACCTTGGCTGCTTTGCCGCTGACCGAAACGCCGATCACACCGAAATTCGCCTCAGCCTGTTCCTCTTGATTTTCCATTTCCTCAATGATGATGTCTCCGAGAGTGTTTGAGGATTGCATATTGAGCTCGTTCCCCTCAACACCGACAGCGGAATCCTCTCCCACCGCAAATGCGCTCACCGGCACAACGCTCAGGAGCATAAGCACCGTCAGCAAAATCGCAAGACCTCGTTTAAAAATCTTCATCATTTTTTTCCTCCTGTTTTGTTTAAATCACTTTAAACTGTAAAATTTACCGTTTTTACAATTTTATCACAAAAGATTATAATAATCAATATTCCAAAGGTAATTTTTCGTGGCTGGCTCAATAAATAAAATAAAAAAACACTTGACTTTATCGGGAAATGCTGATAGAATATTAAAGCTGTAAAATCTTTAATACAGCTATCCTTGCCGCTACAAAGGCGGCCAGAATGACCAGAAGGAGGTGCTTTAAATGGCAGTAGAGAACTATGAGGCAATGATCGTTTTCTCCGTTAAGGAGAGCGAGGATGCAGCTAAGGCTTTGGTTGAGAAATTCAAGGGTCTTATGGAGAAGCACGGTACTGTTGAAAGCGTAGATGAGTGGGGCAAGCGCAGACTTGCTTATGCTATCAACTACGAGACTGACGGCTACTATGCTCTTTACAACTTTGCATCCGAGCCGGAATTCCCGGCAGAGCTTGACCGTGTTCTTAACATCACGGACGGCGTGCTTCGTTCACTTATAATCAAAAAATAAGGGGGAAGCAGCACTATGATTAACAATGTAGTTTTAATGGGTAGACTTGTTGCAACTCCCGAGTTGCGCAATACCACAACAGGACTTGCCGTAACAACCTTTACAATTGCGGTTGAACGCTCCTATGCTCGTCAGGGTGAACAGCGTCAGACTGATTTCATCAATTGCGTTGCATGGAGAAGCACTGCTGAATTTATCACAAGATATTTTCAGAAGGGTCAAATGATCGCTGTTACAGGTTCGATTCAGACCCGTAACTATGAGGATAAAAACGGCAATAAGCGTACGGCGTTTGAGGTTATTGTTGACCAAGCCAGCTTCTGCGGCTCAAAAGCAGAGACAGGCGCATCAGGCGGCAACAACAGCTACAACCAGAGCTATTCCGCTCCCGTACAGCCTGCCGCACCCTCATTCTCCACCGGAAACGACGGTGACTTTGAGGAGATTGCCGGCGATGACGATTTGCCGTTCTAAGGCAGCGTCAGCCTAATTTTATAAGGAGGTATTTTGTAATGGCTTATGATAAGAACAGCGGCCGTCCCGGAAGAAAAGGCCGTAAGAAGGTTTGCTCCTTCTGTGTTGAAAAAGTTGAGAGCATTGATTATAAGGACGTTAACAGACTCAATAAGTACACTTCCGACAGAGCGAAGATCCTTCCCCGTCGTGTAACAGGTACTTGTGCAAAGCACCAGAGAGAGCTTACAACAGCTATCAAGCGTGCTCGTCACATCGCTCTTATGCCCTATACATCAGACTGATGTTTTTTGCCGCAGCTTATGTTGCGGCAATTTTTTTGATTTTTAGGACGATTGGGCTATAATTATTTTTGAACGGAGGCGTTGATATGAAATTCAAAAATGTGCTGCTTGCAAGTGATTTTGACGGAACTCTTACTCGCAGTGACGGCGTGATTGATGAAAAGGTGATTAACGCAATTAAATATTTTATTTCCGAGGGAGGAAACTTTACAGTTTGCACCGGCAGGATTCATCAAGGCTTTCACCTTTATAATGAGGCTTATATCAATGCTCCCGTGATTATGGGAAACGGCGCAATGCTTTATGATTGCAAAAACGAAAGGGTTGTCTGTGAAAATTCGATAGGTGATGAGGGCGTTGCCGTTTTTGACGATATTCTGGAAAAATTCCCCGAGGTCGCAGTTGAATTTTACAACGCAGAGCAAATCAGCGCCGTTAATGCCGGTGAGGTGACCTTGAAGCACTTTGAATGGATGAAATTCGATTATGTTAATGTCGCTCGACCGAACGATGCCAAGAGACCGTGGACAAAGGTTATGATTTATGCCGACAAATATTCTCAACAGGTTCAAGCCTTGCTCGAAAAGCACAGTGAGGTAAGCTTTCTCAAAACGACGGAAAGCTACATTGAGGTGCTTGCAAACGGTGTGGACAAAGGAAAGGGTCTTATGAGGCTTGGGGAAATGCTCGGCTGTAGCCCCGAAAATATTTATGCGGCAGGGGACGGCTACAATGATGTTGATATGCTCAAGGCGGCGGCAATAGGCTTTGTACCCGAAAACGGTATGAAAGAGGCGTTGGCTGTTGCTGACCGCATAACACGCTCAAACAATAATGGCTGTATTGCTCATGTAATCGAAATTCTTGATAAGCTTTATTAAAGCGGAAAGCTCCGAGTGGTTTGCTCGGAGCTTTTTTGATATATACCTTTTAGATTATTTTGCAATTCTGAAGGATCTGATTTCAAACGGCTTGTATGCAATTTCACCGTTGCATTCGTCGATGAATTCTTCAAGCGGAGTGACCTCGGTGATTTTGCAATCGGAATTTGCCGATATAACGGTTTTTCCGGGGATTCCGTATGGCTCATACATACGCACAATGAAGCCGTTACCATCCTCCGCAGGTTTAATGCAGTCAACAAGCATACCCTCGTTGGAAAGGGAAATTATAGGCGCATTATCGCTTTCGCCCTCAAACACAATAAACTGTGAATTGAAAAGGTAGCCCTGCTGTGCAACCCTTCCGGCAGACAAGCCGCCGACGTGGGGGAGAAGTGAATATGCAAAGCGATGCTCTCCCGTGTCACGGAAGCGTGAGGGATTGTCGGTGTTGCGGAAAAGGGTCATTATGATGTCGTTGTCGATAACATTGTGACCGTATTTGCAATCGTTGAGCAGCGAAACGCCGTAAACATCATCGGAAAGGTCGGTAAATCTGTGTGCTGCATATTCGTGCTTCCATTTTTCCGCCGGTGTGTTTGCGTGTGTGTTCCTTTTTACAAGTCCGTAAGCGATTTCGTAGCTTGCCTGGGTTGCCGAAACCTCAACGGGGAACGATGTCTGGAGAATTTTATATTTTTCCTGCCAATCAATGTGCGAAACAAAATCAACTCTCGCAATGCTTGCATATGCGATTATATCCTGCGTTAAAACGGTACTGTTATGCTTTTTGATAACTCTGACAACAGCTCGCTCATCATTTGCTTCAATGAGCTTTGCACTGTTTTCCCAATTCATTTCAACCGGTCGCATTTTATATTCCTTGTCGATGTTCCAAGCATCCTCATTTTCGGGACCGTCCTTGTAGGTTACAAAATTATTAAGACCGTTGCCCACAAATCTGTCAGCACGCTTGTCATAGAAATCGGTGAGCGTTCCGTCAACGCAAACGGCAAAGCTGAAATCGGGTGTATTAATTTTGATTTTTCCGTCAGCCTCAACCGCAGAAATGCTTTTCACGCTTTGAACGGGGGAGGTCAGGGAGTAGGTTCTTGACTCAAAGCCCGCAAGATTTTTTACAAGGATGAGGCAATTTCCGTTAGCATCGGTGATGACATTGGAGGTGTTTTCTCCGTCCGTGAACGCTTTGCCGGCATATTTGCTATCAATCTTGACATAAGCGTCGCCAACAAAGGAATTGGGGTTGTAGACAGTGATTTTATCGCTTGCGGTCTTTTGGAGAGAAGCGGCGATAAGCTGTTTTTCTTTTTTGTCGGCAAAGGAGAAAAGCTCCTTGTAAATTTTTTCGGCATCGTCATAAACGGTATCTATAGAGCTGCCCGGGAGAACATCGTGGAACTGGCAGAGAAGAAGGTCTTTCCAGTGCTTTACGGTTTCATCGTAGCCGGCATCCTTACCGTTAAGCTCGGCAAGCACCGAAAGAAGATCAAGTCGGCGGAAAGCGAATTCGGCATAGCGGTTGTTTCGCTTTACATCGGCTATTGTTGTGTATGTACCCTGATGAGTTTCAACGCAAAGCTCACCCTTCCATACAGGCAGACTGCTTCGCTTTTCGCTCAGCTCGGTAAAATAATCCTCGGCTCTTGTCAGCTTGACATCGGGCATTCCGGGTACTTTCTTCAAAAGCCTGTAATTTTTAAGCATTCTTTCCGTCACTCCGCCGCCGCCGTCACCGTGACCGTATGACATCAAAGCGTGATCCCACAGCTCTTTTTGTTGAAGTCTGTCGGACATAAATCTAATATTTTCGCAGTCGATAACATTGTTATAGCAATCCTTGGCGATGGGAACGGTTGCGTAAAGGCTTGAACCGTCAATTCCCTCCCACATAAAAACATTGTAGGGGAAGTCGTTGGCTGTTTGCCAGCGAACCTTGGTTGTGAAAAAGCTGTTCATACCACATTTTTTAAAAATTTGCGGAAGTGAAGCCGGGAAGCCGAAGGAATCGGGGATCCAGCACACGTCACTTGTTTTTCCGAATTCCTCCTTGAAGAATTTGTGACCGTAAAGGAACTCTCTGACAAGTGACTCCGCACCGGAAATGTTAAGGTCGGATTCAACCCACATCGGTCCGATAAGACGCCACTTTCCGTCCTTGACACGGGCTTTTATTTGCTCAAAAACATCGGGATAAACCTCTTTG
The DNA here is from genome assembly GCA_964472865.1 of uncultured Ruminococcus sp. Classification (GTDB taxonomy): domain Bacteria; phylum Bacillota; class Clostridia; order Oscillospirales; family Acutalibacteraceae; genus CAG-488. Next base: position 6,697 of record CAYYLP010000012.1, read on the forward strand.
ACATAGTTGTAAACCGAGGGCTGGGAAAGTGAGAATTCAAATTCATCAAATCTATCCATAAGTCGGAGCTGATTAAGTGCGGAGCGTCCCGACTTGCGAATTGTGTCCTTGAAACGCCAAAGCCACGCAACATCTATATGAGTGGAGGCAACGCAGTCGATAGTTCCCTCATCATTTTCGATTTTCATTGCTTGCAGCTCGCTGAGCAGAGAATTGTATATTTCCGCAACATTTTCACGGTATTCGGTATGGTCAAGGGAAAGGTCGCTTTTGCGGATTGTGTTTTCAAAAAGAGCTGTAACCTTGCTTTTGGTGTATTCGTTTTTGATGTTTTTGATAAGCTCTCTGACAAAATACATACAATAGGAAAAATCGGCACAGAGTTTGTCCTCGATAACATACTCCGAGCTGCAAAGCGGAGCTAAAATCCTTTCCGGATTTTGGAAGCTGCAAGCATATATTTCGAGCTTGATTTCAAGCTCCTTGCCATACATAGATTCCTCAAGATAAACACGGGAACGATGCTCGTTATTGTCAATTCCGGCATAACGCACACCGTTTATCGAAACAAAGGCTTCACATTCACGGGGAATTCTCAAATCAAGGTAGACCTCCTGACCCTCAAGAGGCTTTGCGGGCGTGAAGGATGTTTCCATTATGCAGGTTTGACGGTCGCTGAAGGTGGAGCTGTCGGTATATTCGTCCCGGTCTTTAAGTGTGGTATAGGTTTCTCTGTCAGAGTAATCGAGAAGCTTGTATTTCCAACCGTCAATCGTCTGTGAAGCAAGTCTTGCTCGTTGCTTGTAGAGGTATAAATTCTTGTCTATAATTGCGTCTACCATAGATTAATCTCCTTTTTATTTTGTAAAAAAATTGTTTTCAACTGCCGCACACAGATAATGATAAATTGGCAGGTGATATTCCTGTATTTTAAAGGTTTCACTGCTCGGAGCATTTATTGTAACATCGCAAAGCTCGGATAATTTACTCGGCTTTTCGCCGGTCAGGGCAAGAGTCTTGGAGCCGAGAGCCTTTGCTACTCGAAGCGCATTGACAATATTTGCGGAATTTCCCGATGTGGAAATTCCAATGACAAGGTCATTTTCACGGGCATAGCCGTACACAAGCTGGGCATAAAGCATTTCGGGATCCTCGTCGTTGATAAAAGCGGAAAGCACCGATATTTGGCTCGGCAAGGAAATCGCCGGCAAAGAGCCTTGTAAACGGCAGCGCAGTTCCTCAGGAATACGCTCATCCTCGACAGGTCTTTTCAAAAGAAAGCCTTTCATCAGTTCACCGACAATATGCTCACTGTCCGCAGCACTGCCGCCGTTTCCGCAGATAAGAATTTTGCCGCCCTGCTCATACGTTTGTACCATAAGCTCCAGGGCTTTTTTTATATTTTCCTCGCAGGCTTTAAGTGCGGGGTAACGCTCAAACAGCTTTTCCATTAAAATTCTCCTTTCATACCGCAGACGGCAACGCAAAGAGCGGCAACATCACCGAGTGCTTCGCCCAATTCGGCGGCAACAATTTCACAGGCATTGCGTGAAGCGGCAAGTGTTTCCTTTTCGATAACCTTTTGCATTTCTTCTCTTAAAAGATTTTCACTGCGTTGGAATATACTGCCGAGAATAATTCTTTCGGGATTGAGAATGTCAATCAGCACAGAAAGACCTCTGCCGAGCATAGAAGCACACTGACGGTATACCTCAATAGCACTTTCGTCGCCGTTGTTGGCAGCATCGGCAATTGTTTTTGCGGTTATTTCGTCGGAAAAGCCGACGGGATGCCCCATTTGGCTGTTTTCCTTTGCAACGGTATGACCGAGCTGGGCAATTCCGCCGCCGGAGCAAAAGCCTTCAAACGAGCCTGCTTTTCCGTAACCCACCGGACCGAAATCCGAAAGTCTTATATGACCGACCTCGCCTGCCATATCGCAAGCGCCGCTGTAAAGCTTACCGTTGAGAATCAGCCCTGCACCCAGACCGGTTCCGAAGGTTAGAAAAATCATATTTTGAGTACCTCTGCCGGCTCCGAATTTCCACTCTGCAAGACCGCAGGCATCGGCATCGTTTTTGAGGAAAACAGGAACGTCGAATCTCTTTTTGAGAATATCGACAATTTCAATATTGTCCCAGCCGGGAAGGTTGGGCGGTGATTTGATAATTCCTTTTTTGGAATCGAGCGGACCGCCGCAGGATATGCCGATTGCATCACATTTGCCCATCTTTTCCGCAAGCTCAATGATTTTTGCAATTGTGGCTTCACAGTCCTCGGTAGGGAACTTCTCTTTTTTGATTATTTCGCCGGAATCGTTGCCCAAAACAACAGCACACTTTGTTCCGCCGATATCTATACCGATAATGTTGATTTTAATCACTCCTTTAAAACAGAAAAAGAAAAACGCCTTGAAGCGATGTTCAAGGCGTTTGGTGGAGACGGACGGGATCGAACCGTTGACCTCTTGAATGCCATTCACATTCCCAAAGCCCGACAATCGTTGATATTGCGTGGGTTACGGATTTTTTGACTGACACGCTGACTGACATTATTATTTGCATGTCAAAAATTCATCCAACTTATTTATGTTTCTAACCTTGAATTGAGTATCAAGGTGTGTATATATATCTAAGGTTGTTTGTATCTTAGAATGACCGAGAAGCTCTTTTGCTGTCAGAACATCAACTCCCGATTGATAGAGCAGGGTTGCATAGGTATGACGCAACCAATGCCCGGTGAAGTCAGGCATATTCGGATTGAAATCTCTGAGCGTGTGTATGTATGATTCCCACATTCTACGCCAAGCGGTGAGGGACATATAAGAACCATCGGAAGCCGGACACACAATTTCGGATGTAGCCTTTGTTTTACACTCGGAAAGATATTCGGAAAGGGTAGAGGGGATGTTGACAATTCTAACAGAGCTTTGAGTTTTGGCACCGTCTTTGATTCTTACTTGATTGGAAAGAATTTCAGCACTTTTTGATATTCTGATTGTCTTGTCAACAAAGTCGATATCATCCCAAGTTAATGCAAGCAGCTCGCCACGTCTTAGACCTGCGAACATCATTATCATAGCAGGCAACTTGCATCTATGCTCAACCATCATAATTGTTTTTCGTTCGCTGTCGCTTAACGCCCGCCTGAATGATGTGCTTGTATCTTTTGGGAGTGAAAACGGACTGCGCAAAATTAAAATCCGTTAAACGGGCTGAGATTGCATAATTTGCGATTTGCAGTGCGGTAGACTTTACGGCGACAAGCGTCCTGTGGCTGCTCGGCTGCTGCGTGTTCGGGTTAAATGCTGCAAGACTGTCTATTATCTGTTGAAGGTCGCTCGGAACGAGCTTGCGAAAATCCTTGTAACCTATATATTGATTAAGGTGCTTAATGCAGGATTGATATTGAACGGTCTGAGCATGTGAGACGGTTTTAATTTTTATATCGAGCCATTTTTTCGCAACGTCAGAAAAGGTGAGAGCTTTCGACACGTCAAGTCCTTTTTGCAAAGATCGTCTGACCTCATCAGCTTTTTGGTCTGCTTCTTTTTGCGTTTTACCGTATACGGTTTTGTATTTTTTTCTACCGTCAACCGTACCGAGATAGACTTGAACAGCAATTCTGCCGTCCGCACGGGTGTTATTTGATTTTCTCGGCATATTTATACCGCCCTTTCAAAAAAATAGTTGCAAAATTCCAAGAAAGGCGGTATAATGTAGCTGCGCCTTTCCTCTTGGTCGTTTGAGAGTGTGGGTGTTGCCGTTCGGTGTTCCAGCACCGGGCGGCGTTTTTTGTTTTTGTGTACCGCACATTGTTCAGTGGTGAAGCGGCAGAGCCGTGTTGGATTGGGATGCCGCTTGCAGCTTATACAACAATCACTTTACGTTGATTGTGATCGTATCTGTTTGATCGAGTGCGTGTCCATTTTCATCCATAAGATAAAACTGGAATTGAATTTTATTTATTTCCTCTGCTGAGTTTATGCCGGTATTTGTTGTAAATAGGATAAACGGCTGCTTTGAAGAATTACCGGGGAGTATAGTTACAGGAAGGGCACTTCCAAACGTGGTAGACATACCATTGAGGGCAGCGTTGGCAAAGCCGACCGTGAAGCTCTTATCGCATTTATTTTCGACAAGTAACTGCATATATGATACTCCGTTGGTGGTAAGTTCAACCAATTCATCGTCATAAACCTTTATGAAGCTTGCTTTGATATATTCATCTTCATATACAAGTTTTGCGTTATCGTCATCCTGCTGAACAACACCGGCTTGATGGCTATCGGTAGTGTTAGGGGAGGAATCTGATGAGCTATCACCGCTTGATATAGCAATAACTAATATGATAGCAAATAAAGTTATTACAATAACTGCGGCAATCGAACAACCCATTCTTTTCTTCTTTTTCTTTTCGGGTTTCATACTTGCATTGCAATTTGGACAAGTATCAGCTCCATCGGGAACAACTCTTTGACATTTAGGACATACCATATTTTTTCCTCCTCAAATTTCAATCAAGAAATTTCTATCGTATTGCCAAACTTACATGTGGCAAGGTAGCTGAACTTGCTAAAACGGTCTGCAATATCAACAACGAACTCCATTTTATAAAGCGGAACGCCGACAAGTTTAAGGCGTACCTTGTGTGAACCTGCTGAAAGCAAGAAGGAATCGCTCGTTCCATTTGCAATAACTCCACGTTCCACGCCGTCGATAGACACACTTACACGAGCATTTTTATTATACATTTTACCGGATATAACTGAAATAGATAAATTAGGCTCCTTTATAACTGTTTTGTATATGTTGTCTAACTTCTTTCTTGCGATTTCGTTATCATAGTCCATATCCAAAACACGGTTATAATAATTTTCAGCTCGCTCGGCATCGCCCATACTCAAGCTTTCATTTGCCCTACGCAAGAGATTGGTGATTTCGTCAGAATGGTCAACGCCTACACTGCCTCGATGCTCGACTACGACTTTGTCACGGATGATTTTGGTGCCGCAATAGGAGCAAAAACCGAATTCTCTTGAGTCGTCAAGATCAATTTTTGCACCACACTGCGGACAAACAAGAGGGATATATCCCATTTTGCACACTTCCTCAATATAAAATTTATAAGGCAAACGCCATTATATACGCTTTAAAACTTTGCTCTTAACTCTACAACCCTGCCTACGATTGATACCGGGAGGCTGTTGACCTCATCGGGGGTGTAGAAAAAGGGGTCGTATATCGGATTGGTTGAGACCAGCTTAATACCTGCATCGGTTCGGTAGAATTTTTTAACTGTTGCATCGTCACCATTGACAAGAACGACTGCAATATCTCCGTTGTCAACAGTTTCCTGTTTGCGGACAATAACAACATCGCCATTGGTCATACGGGGCTCCATACTGTCACCCTTTATAATCAAGCCGAAAAATTCTCCTGATCGAGCTTGTTCTTGACTGATTTCTTCATAATCAATTATGTTTTCAACCGCCGTCATGGGTATTCCGGCTCGAACATAGCCGAGGACGGGGATTTGAACGCCACTTTCGTTGTGTTCACTATCAACAAATGAAGAAGCCGGTACACCGAAAATATCAGAGAGTTTTTTTATTGTTTCTCTTTTTAAGTTTTGAACGGCACCGCACTCCCATTTCTGAACTGCGGCTCGCTGAACTCCCAATAATTTACCTAATTGCTCTTGAGAGTAGCCTCTTGATAACCTTAATTCTTTAATGTAATCTCCTACGGTCATTTTTTCACCGCCTTGCTATATTGAATTGTATCGTATTTTTAACAGCTTGTCAATATTTTTTTAATAAAAGTAAAAAAAAAGATACAAAAGGTGTTGACAAATAAAAAATGTGTGATAAAATAAGAGTATCTTAAAAAGATACAAGTGAGGTGACAGTGTGAATAAGGATAAATTGATCAGCATTATGTACCTAAATGGTGATACGCAAAGTAGCCTTGCAAGGGCATTGGGCATGTCAAGAGGCTCGTTGTCCGCTAAAATCAATGGTAAGGCAAGTTTTAATCAGCCAGAAATTTGCGCTATAAAGCGTAAATACAGCTTGAAAGCTGATGAGGTCGAGGAAATTTTTTTTGCGGATGAAGTATCTTAAAAAGATACAACTTAATTTTATCGCCAAACAAAAAGAAACCAAACCCCAAAGTGAATAGGAGGTGATGGGATGATTAGAGGAGGCTCTATCCACACATCACATCTCATATTCACAAAGACAGGTCTTGCCGGACTGTCTTACTACATAACCAAAGACCCAAGATTAAGCTATCGAAGTTATTGTTGCTCAAAAAATCTTAAACAGCCGAAGCAACAACAGAGAGACGGTCGCATCAGCCGCCGAAAGCTCAATGAGCTGAGAAATGACATTTACAATGCCGAGGAATTTGAAAGACTTTATCCCGGCTATGCATTTGTTGATGCAGACCCAAGACTTGATATGTACGATATTGACGAATATGGTGAAGCGGAAAAGATTGATTTTCCGTATATTTCGATTCGCCTACCGGCGCCATGCGTTGCGTGTGCCTGCGTGACCTGATAATCCCGAACGTAATCAATGTGCCGAATACGAACGTCGATTGCACGCAAAAGCCCAATCTTGCGAACGTGGATATCAGTTCGGTCAGTGGTGCGGTTGGCAACCTGTGTAATGCACGGCTCGGTGATGTGAAGCTGAGCTGCTCATCAATATCTAACAGCGGACTAAATGGCAGCAACATCGGTAATCTTGATGTCGGTGATCGTTGTGTAACAATAGGTAGTCAGGCATTAAGCGGCAGTACCGTCACCGATATGCGTACTGGGCGTAATGTGAGCACGATCGGAGACAGTGCGTGCTCCGAATGTCGAAAATTGAAGTCGCTCACCTTTGATAGCATAACCGGAATATCCTTTGGAGACTTCGCATTTAGGAATTGCTATAATTTGCGAGAAATACACTTTGGTAAATTAACCGCTGCAATCAACAATACGTTCCAGGGCGATACTGCCATAACAACCGTTACCTTTCCTCCCAAAAGCTTGAAGGTAGCTGTTAGACTCTCTGATACTCAATACTTGACCGAGCAGAGCTGTCTTAATATCGTCAACGCTATTGCCGATTCCGCCGACGTCAGAATATCGCTCAGCTCGAACATCAAGGCGTTAATGACAAGTGAATGGTATTGCAAGCTTAACGCCGACAGCTACATTACCTGCACGGCAGAGGATGATGGTGCAATCACGCAGGCGGAGGCACTTCTTGCGAGAGGGGGTACACTTGCATGACAGAGATAATAAGCACAGCTTACGGCAAGGAGCATTGCACCTGTTATGATGTTTACGACCGCGACAAAAATTACATCGCAGTTAAGCTTGTTCCGGATGAGGGCTATAAGCTTTTAAATGGCGGCTATGTAATCAGCGGCTTTGCACTCATAAATATAAATGTTATCAATACTTTTGATGAGTATTCTCTGCAAAAGCAGGATAAGGACGACGAGCTGACCGCCAAGGAAGCACTGGCTATAATAACAGGGGGTAGTGTAAATGAAACGTAAGGAAGCGGAGGCGTACCGCAACAAGGTTATGCAGGCTGAACAGCTTGAAAGGCTCGGAGGAATGACCTGTGCCGTCGAGCAATCCGACAAGATAGGCTATGATTGGCTTTGCTATACGGTCGGAGAGGTTGTTGTCAAGCGTGAATATGTCGAACAAGATAACCCGATAGGCACAGCAGATAATCCGTTTGAATGGATTCCGGGAATGAAGCTGATACCTAACGGATATTACAGCTACGGTGGTAAGCGATATGTGGCGGTCAAGGACGGTTCGCCCGACACTGTGACGGAAGAATTTTTCGTCGAATTTTAAGGAGGAATATATATGTCAATTATCAGTGCAATTATCTACACAATAGGCAACGGAATAGCCTTTAATCTCGTTTTGCCGCTTTGGGCGGCGGTCATTGAGATTGCAAGGCTTTTGGGGATGATGTGATGAAGGAACTGGTTATTAATTATGTTGTTGAGTTTCTGCTCGGAGTGCTCTCAGCAGCACTTCTTGCAAGACTCAGAAAGCAACGCAAAGAAAGTGAAAGTATGCGTGACGGTATGCTCTCGCTTCTGAGGGCGGAGCTTATCCGCAGCGGAGAAAAATATATCGAACGTCAATATGTGCCGATTTATGCCAAGGATGCCTACGATAAAGCGTACTTAGCATATCACGGGCTCGGCGGTAACGGCACAATGACACAATTGCACACCAAGGTAATGGAGTTACCGAATTCAAAGGAGGAATTGTGATGAAGAAAATCAATTTAAAGGGTGTATCGACGCAGACATGGGCAAGGACTATTGTACTTTTGCTTGCACTCATCAGCCAGCTTTGCGTTATTCTCGGCAAAAAGACCGAAGCGATTGACATTGAGCAGTGGCAAGAGTACGTTACATACGCAATGACGGTTATAGGTTCGGTTTGGGCATGGTGGAAGAATAACAGCTTCACCGAAAAGGCACAGAAAGCCGACAATGTATTGAATGGAGCTGATGACAATGGCTAAAAAGGTTTATGTCGGAATCGGACACGGCGGCTCTGACCCCGGAGCGGTCGGCAACGGCTTTAAGGAAAAGGATTTGACACTTTCAATTGGCAGGTATTGCAATGAACGCTTGAAGCAGTACGGAATTGAAACGAAAATCAGCCGCACAACGGACGTCGATTCTTCAATCAATTCAAAGGTAGCGGCTTCAAATGCGTTTAAGGCGGATGTTTGTATGGATATCCACATCAATGCAGGCGGAGGCAACGGCTCGGAGGTTTATTACTCTCACGTTTCACCTAACGGAAAACGTCTTGCACAGGCAATAGTCGATGCAACCGTAAAAATCGGGCAAAACACAAGAGGCATCAAAACCAAGCTCAATTCGAGCGGTGATGATTATTTCGGAATGATACGCCTGACAGATGCACCCGCAGTGCTGGTGGAGTGTGCGTTCATCGACAGCCAGGATGTTGAAATTATCAACACCGAGGCAAAGCGTAAGACTTTCGGCTATGCCATAGCCGACGGTGTGGCAAGCTATCTCGGTGTGAAAATGCCGACGAAAACAACCACAAAAACCGAAACAATAAAATCACAGGATATACGAGGTAACAATATGACAAGAGGATATTTTAAAGAGGGCGACAAAAACGAGGGCGTTTATGCCTACAAGCAGCTCCTTATTGCCCTCAAAAAGGCAGGCATAATCACCCAAGGCGTTGACGATAACAGCATCTTCGGTTCCGGCACAACCGCAGCGACAAAGCAGCTCCAAAAGGCGGCAAAGCTCACACAGGATGGTCTTGCCGGTTCCCAAACCATAAGAGCAGCGTATGTGATGCTGGAGAAGAAGCTGTAAAATTTAAAAACAAGCAATACGAACCCCACAGTTGTAGATATATCGGCAACTGTGGGGCTAAAGTTATTTTCTACGATAATTATTTTTTACCAATATTCAGTTTTATGAACACATAGAATATAAATTAGAAAAGGAGTTTATCTTGCATTATTTTTTTGTAAACTTTTTTGATACTATTGATTTTTTGACGCAAATATGATATCATACTTGCGACTAATAAATAGTTGCAAGGACGGTGATGAGTTTTCAATGAGTCAAACAGAAAAGCTAATTGCTCGCTTTTTGAGTAAACCTAAGGATTTTACATTTGACGAGTTAAAGGTTTTGCTTAATCATTTTGGATACGAATTAGATGAAAGCGGAAATGGCTCAAGGGTTAAATTCATCAATAAGGCTGATGATGATGTAATTTTTCTCCATAAGCCTCATCCCGGCAATATTGTAAAATCATACATAATCAAGGAAGTGCTCGGAAAACTAAAAAATGGAGGCAAGTTATGAGTAATTTATTAGAATATAAGGGTTACTATGGTGATACAAAGGTTTCTATCGAAGACGGTGTAGTGTATGGCAAGGTGCTGTATATCAATGATTTGGTTACCTATGAGGCTGATTTAGTTACGGATATTCAATGTTCTTTCGAAACGGCAGTAGATGATTATCTGCGCTTTTGTGCCGAACACAACAGAGAACCGAACAAAAGCTTTAAAGGCAGCTTCAATGTGAGGATTACACCCGAATTACACAAAAATGCCGATTTAGAGGCAAGAAAAAGGAAACAAAGCTTGAATCAGTTTGTAAGTGTGGCAATAGAAAACGAAATTTTAAGACGTAAAGAAATTGTTAGAGAAACAGTATATGTTTGTGCTCCTGTTGAGATAGCACAAAAAGCGTTTTTAGGCAACACAAATAATAACGATTATATTGAAGTACAAACAAAGACAAAGGGGTTGAGTTATAGTGTTGGAATACAAAATAATTGAATCAAGATTAAAAAACATTAATATTGATTTTGTTTTATTGCCAAAGGAACCTGTGGAAATAGAAGCAGATGTTAATGCAATTATGAAAGTTCCCGGCGATAAAAATATAAATCGTGTTCTCTTTGAAATAACTTTTAAAGCTACAGAAAAGAAACAGATTTCAGAATTTATTGTTGCGGGCGGAGAAGTGGTTGTTGAATTTAACGAAAAGCCCGATTATGACAAAGTATCCCAGGGCGAGTACCCAACAATTGCAATGAAAGAGCTTGTAAAAAAAATAGATGATGTTATTGCTGATATGAATTTTATGCAGCTTTCGTTTTCTAATAATGACGAAACACAGTTAAATAATTAGAGTGATATGAACTCCCCGTAACCACAGATGTTAAAAGCCTGAGGTTACGGGGAATTTGTTTGACTGACACAATGACTGACATTTTACAATTTTTAGGCTAAAATTTGATGTTTATTATTGCAAAAGAGAATAATAAATATCATCTATTTACGCATAAAAAAGCCCTGAAACGACGATGTATAGCCGTTTCAGGGTATGGTGGAGACGGACGGGATCGAACCGTTGACCTCTTGAATGCCATTCAAGCGCTCTCCCAGCTGAGCTACGCCCCCGTGTCTTTCAACATAAAGGATTATACCAAAGAAAACAGCGGTTGTCAACCATAAATTCAAATTTATGGACAAATATTTACGGACAAATACAGACATTTTTTTGAACCTTTTATTGTCTGTATTTGTTTTTTCTATTGCATAATCCCATTCGGTGTGATAAAATTATTTTGTTTATGAAAAACTATGGGGGCATTAATGTGAGAATTGTTATTAAGGTTGGCACCTCGACCCTTGCACACAAGAGCGGCTTGCTTAATATTAAGCGTGTTGAGGAGCTCTGCAAGGTTATGAGTGACCTCAAAAATGCGGGGCATGATATTATACTTGTATCCTCAGGCGCTATCGGAATGGGTGTCGGAAAATTACAGCTTAACGAAAGACCGAGGGATGTTGCCGCAAAGCAGGCGGCTGCCGCAGTCGGTCAGTGTGAGCTTATGTACACCTACGATAAGCTTTTTTCCGAATATAACCACACTGTCGCACAGCTTCTTTTGACCGGCTCGGATTTTGAGGATGACGAGCGCCATTCAAATTTCAAAAAGACGATGGATAAGCTGCTTGAATTTAAGGCACTGCCCATAATCAACGAAAACGATACCGTTGCAACCGACGAAATCAAGGTTGGTGATAATGACACGCTTTCGGCAATTGTTGCGATAAATATCAACGCGGAGCTTTTGATTTTGCTTTCCGATATTGACGGACTTTTCACCGCCGACCCTCACAAAAATCCCGATGCAAAGCTTATTACGGTTGTTTCGGAGATAAGTGACGATATTATTGCCCTCGGTGGTAAAGCAGGCTCAGCTCTCGGAACCGGCGGAATGAGAACAAAGCTCAAGGCGGCACAGATTTGTACCGAAAACGGTTGCGATATGGTGATTGCAAACGGCAATGATCCTGACGTGCTTTACGATATTGTTGAGGGTAAGGCAGTCGGAACAAGATTCATAAAAAGAGGTTAATGCTATGACGACTATTGATATACTTAAAAGAGCCAAGGCCGCTAAGAATGAGCTCTCCAAGCTCGGTACGCAGGACAAAAACAATGCACTTCTTGCAATGGCGGACTATCTTGAAAAGGCTTGCGATAAAATACTCGAGGAAAATCGCAAGGATGTTGAAGCGGCAAGAGGAACGATCAGTGAGGTTATGATTGACCGCCTGAGCCTTAATGAGGCACGAATAAAGGATATGGCTGACGGAATAAGAGATGTTGTGAAGCTTCCCGACCCTGTTGGCAGGGTTCTTGACAGAGTTGAGCTCGAAAACGGTCTTGTCGTCGAAAAGACGGCTGTTTCGATGGGCGTTGTTGCGATTATTTACGAAAGCAGACCCAATGTTTCCTCCGATGCTGCCGCACTTTCACTCAAAAGCGGTAATGTATGTGTGCTCAGGGGAGGCAAGGAGGCGTTCCGTTCCGCCAATGCGATTGTCAATGCACTCCGAGAGGGCTTGAAAAGCCTCGGCTTTTGCGAGGATTTTATAAATATGGTTCAAGATACAAGCCGCCAAAGCTCTACGGAGCTTATGACCGCGGAGGGCTATGTTGATTTGCTTATTCCCAGAGGGGGAGCCGGACTTATCAATGCTTGCGTTGCCAATGCAACTGTTCCCGTTATTCAGACGGGTACCGGAATTTGCCATATTTATGTTGATAAGGATGCCGACCTTGAAATGGCACTTAATATAATTGAAAATGCAAAAACAAGCCGTCCCTCCGTTTGCAATGCAGAGGAGGTATTGCTTGTAAATGCTGAAATTGCGGATAAGTTTTTGCCGATGCTCAAGGATAGACTGGTTACTTCGAGAGCAGAAAATCCCGTTGAGCTTCGCCTCGACGGCAGAGCGGCAAAGCTCATTGACGGCAAAGAAGCCAGCGAAAATGATTTTGACACGGAATTTCTTGATTACATTCTTGCAGTCGGTGTTGTTGATGGTGTTGAGGCGGCGGTTAAGCATATTGCGGAGCATTCAACACATCACAGTGATGCGATAATTACAAAAAATGCTGCAAGTGCGGAAATTTTCTGCCGTGATGTTGATTCTGCTGCGGTTTATGTCAATGCAAGCACACGCTTCACGGACGGCGGACAGTTCGGCTTGGGCTGTGAGATGGGGATTTCAACTCAAAAGCTCCATGCAAGAGGACCTATGGGTCTTTGTGAGCTTACAACCTACAAGTACATTGTCAAGGGTAACGGACAAATAAGATAAAACAGAGGAGGTATTTCCGTGAAAAAAATAGGCTTTATTGGCTGCGGCAATATGGGCGGTGCTCTTATAAAGGCTGCGGCAAATGCAGGATATTCAAAGAATATTTATGTTTTTGACAGCTTTGAGCAGAAAGCAAGGCAACTTTGCGATGAGCTCGGTGTCAATATTTCCGACGGAAAAACCATAGTGAATGAGTGTGATTATGTTTTTATCGGCGTGAAGCCGCAGGTTATTGAGACTGTCCTTTCGCAATTTAAGGAGAATTTTGCCAAAAGAAGCGATTGTATTTTGGTTTCAATGGCGGCAGGCGTTTCGGTAGCTCAAATTTCGGATTTTTCAAGAGCGAATAAAATCATCAGAATTATGCCGAATATGCCTGTTTCGGTAGGTGAGGGTATGATTCTTGCAAGCGGATACAAGGTCGATGAAAATGAAATTGCCGATTTTAACGATATAATGAAATGTGCCGGCAGAGTTGATTGGATTGATGAGAAGCTTATAGATGCAGGCTGTGCCGTTTCCGGCTGCGGTCCCGCATATGTATATATGTTCATTGAGGCTCTTGCCGACGGTGCGGTAAGCTGCGGACTTCCGAGAGATAAGGCACTGCTTTATGCCGCCGAAACGGTTCTCGGCTCGGCAAAGGCCGTGCTTGAAAGCGGCAAGCACCCGGGAAAGCTCAAGGATGAGGTATGCAGCCCGGGCGGAACAACTATTGCCGGAGTAAAGGCTTTGGAGGATAAGGCTTTTCGCTCTGCGGCGATGAATGCGGTTATCGAGGCATATAACAAGACTAAGGCGCTGTAATTTTGGGGTTAGTAATGAGTAAAAACAGGTTTGAAATTGATATGGTCAACGGTCCGATAATGAGCAGAATGATTTCCTTTGCTCTGCCGTTGATGCTTTCCGGTATTTTGCAGCTCCTTTTTAATGCTGTGGATATAATCGTTGTAGGTCGCTTTAGCGGAAGCGAAGCACTTGCGGCAGTCGGTTCAACGTCGTCGCTTATTAATATGCTGACAAATCTTTTTATAGGCATATCGCTGGGTGCGAATGTCCTTGCCGCACGTTTTTATGCCTCCGGCAGACACAAGGAAATGTCCGAAACCGTACACACGGCGATAGCAACGGCCCTAATCAGCGGAATAATAATGGTTTTTGTCGGAATTTTCTTTTCAAAGCCTGCATTGAGGCTGATGGATACCCCCGATGATGTTATTGAAATGTCAACGCTTTATATGCGAATTTATTTTTGCGGTATGCCGTTCTTTATGCTTTACAATTACGGTGCTGCAATTCTGCGTGCAATCGGTGACACAAAGCGACCGTTGATTTTTCTTATAATTTCCGGTGTAACAAACGCCTGCCTCAATCTTTTTTTGGTTGTCGTCGTTCATTTGGATGTTGCCGGCGTTGCAATTGCGACGGTTATTTCGCAGATGATTTCCTGTATATTGGTGCTCGGCTGTCTTTATAAAACAGATGCTGTGTATCAAATAAGATTTAAAAAGCTGAAAATCAATTGGGATTATCTTTTGCAGATATTCCGAATAGGTATTCCGGCAGGTATACAAAGTACGCTTATCAGCTTTTCCAACGTGCTTTTGCAGTCCTCGGTCAATTCCTTTGGCTCAATTGCGATGGCAGGCTATACGGCGGCAAACAATATTATGAGCTTTTTGTATATGACCGCAAATGCGATTACCCAGGCGTGTATGAGCTTCACAAGTCAGAATTACGGCGCTCATAAGACCAAACGAATGGATAGGGTAATGCTTTCCGCACTTTGCCTTGAGCTTATATTTTGCGTTCCGCTCGGTATTCTCGCCTATGCTTTCGGCGGTCAGCTTTCGAGTATATATACAAACAGTGCCGAGGTTATAAAGGCTTCGGTCGAAATTCTCGGAATTACCGTTGCACCGTATTTTTTGTGCGGAATTATGGATGTTTTTCCGGGAGCGCTTCGAGGAATGGGTCGCTCAACCGTGCCGATGATTTTATGTCTTATCGGAACGGTCGGAATGAGGATACTTTGGATATATTGCTTCTTCCCGCATAACCGAGCTCTGAGCTATCTGTTTATTTCGTATCCGGTATCGTGGACTGCCACAATTTTGATGCAGCTTACATACTTCTTGATTATCAGAAAAACAGTTCATAGGGAATTGAATATTTCAACATTATAATTATAAAAAAGGCACAATCAACGGACAAAAATCCGCAGATTGTGCCTTTTTTAAATGTCATTTCTTGATAATCAATAATCGCTCAAAAGCTTGTAAATTTTGTCGTAATCGGTCTTTGAATAGCTTTTTTCCGAATCAAAGTCATTTCTGATACCCGAAAGGTCAACTACCTCGGCAACATCGCCGTTAAAGAATTTTTCGGCATAAATATTTATCTGATAGAGTGCTTCGCCGTAATAGTCAAGCTTGTCGGCATCAATTGTTGCAACAAGGGCTTGAACGTCATCCTTCAGTGTATCTGCCTTGGCGAGTGATGATGCGGAAAATGCGATGATTCTCAAGGCAAGCTCGGCGGCACTCTGTGAGGAGCCGACAGTTCCGAGCTTAAAGCTTTTTATTTCGGCAAATATATCCTCAATTTTTTCTTGCTTTTCGGCTGCGGTCGGTGTCTGCGTTGCCTCGGTAGTGTCGGAGGTTTCATCCGTAGTTTCGTTTTCGTAAGCATCCGAAACCGTAGTCGGCTCGGTTGTGGTATCGTTACCGTCCAATGTAATTGAACAAGCCGAAAATGACGTGATAACGATCGCCAGGGCTGAAATAATTGCTGCGAGCTTGATTGCTTTTGACATATTTGTTCATCCTTTCTGATTTGCGCACCCCACAGCTTTGCGGAGGCGGCGGTTTCATTTTAATTTTCCTTTTGCCTTTTTATGACCTTGAGCCTGGAGAAGTCCTCACGCTCCTTTTCGTCAAGAGCATCGGAAATCAGCTTGACCGTGGAGGTAAATTTTGGAATTATAACATTATCGAGAGCATTTGTACGCTTTTGCGTTTTTTTGATAGCATCCGCCAGTCTGATAACATTACACTCGATTTCGGCAAGCTGAACCGTAAGACGTTTAACCTCCTCAAAGCTCAAATAAGCCTCGTCAAAAAGCGAATTTGAGGAATTGAAGCCGTAATAAAAGTGCGGAGCTCTTTCCTCAAGACGTATTTCGGGCAATTCAACGCCCATAACACTGCGAAGGCTCATACTCATTGTGTTGTCGATCGGGATACATTCGGCAAGAGCGGAGCAGTTTCCCAAGGAGATTTGCGCTTGCTCCAAAGCGTAGTAAGCCTTTGAATAAGCGGTGTTGATTTTCGCCTGAATCGTTGCGGCCTGATTTGTCATAGTCATTATTTCACGAATAAGGATGTTCCTTTTTCGATCCATAAGGTCGTAGCCGAGCTTGGCAAGCTCAAGGGATTTTTTTGTGGCGATCAGGTTATTCTTTGTCGGAAAAACCTTTGAACTCATTGGGAACACTCCTTTCCGAAATTATTTTTTATAGTATTTTTCGATTGTCTTGTCGTCAACACGGTCAAGCTCCTCACGCGGAAGCTCAGAGAGAAGCTCCCAACCGAGATCGAGTGTTTTTTCGATTGTACGGTTTTCGTATTGTGATTGGGTCAGGAATTTTGCTTCAAAGTCCTTGCCGAACTGTAGCAGGCGCTTATCCGAATCGGAAAGCTCATCCTCACCGATAACGCCGGCAAGACTTTTGGCATCCTGAACCTTCGCATAGGAGGAAAAAAGCTGATTTGCGAGTATGCTGTGATCCTCACGGGTATAGCCCTCACCGATACCGTCCTTCATAAGACGTGAGAGCGACGGTAAAATTCCTATCGGCGGATAAATTCCCTTTGAATCAAGCTCACGGTCAAGAACGATTTGTCCCTCCGTGATATAGCCCGTTAAATCCGGAATGGGGTGGGTGATATCATCGTTCGGCATGGTCAAAATCGGTATTTGCGTCAGTGAGCCCTTTGAGCCCTCAATTATTCCGGCACGCTCGTAAAGCGATGCAAAATCCGAATAAAGATAGCCGGGGAAGCCCTTTCTTGCGGGAATTTCACCCTTTGAGGAGCTGAATTCACGCACTGCCTCGGCGTAGGAGGTCATATCCGTCAGAATAACAAGGACATTTTTGTGAAGCGTGAAGGCAAGATATTCTGCGGCAGTAAGAGCACATCTGGGTGTAATAATTCTCTCAACAATTGGGTCGTTGGAAAGATTGAGGAACATAACAACCTTGTGCATAACATTTGCTTTTTCAAAGGAAGTGCGGAAGTAGCTTGCAACGTCGTTTTTTACTCCCATTGCGGCAAAGACAATGGCGAAATCCTCATTATCGGAGATTGATGCCTGTCGAACAATTTGAACCGCAAGCTCATTATGCTTCATACCGGAGCCGGAAAAGATTGGGAGCTTTTGACCCCTTATCAAGGTCATAAGCGCATCAATAGAGGAAATTCCGGTGTTGATATAATTTTTGGGGTAAACTCTTGAAACCGGATTGATGGGGGATGAGTTTACGTCACGTTTTTCGGTGGGGAAGATTTCACCGAGCTCGTCAATCGGTCTGCCAAGTCCGTCAAAAACTCTGCCGACAATTTCGGGGGAGAGGGCAAGCTCAATCGGATGTCCCGTCATTCTTGTTCTGGTGTTGACAAGGGAAAGCCCCTTGGTGCCCTCAAAAACCTGAATAACGACCTTTTCGCCCTCAATTTGCACGATTCGTCCTGTTCTTGAACTGCCGTTTTCAAGCTTTAGCTCAACCATTTCGTCATAGGAGGCATCCTTTATATTGTCGAGCACGATCAATGAGCCGTTAATCTGACTTAAACCGATATGTTC
The DNA here is from genome assembly GCA_964472865.1 of uncultured Ruminococcus sp. Classification (GTDB taxonomy): domain Bacteria; phylum Bacillota; class Clostridia; order Oscillospirales; family Acutalibacteraceae; genus CAG-488. The sequence goes on from CAYYLP010000012.1 coordinate 24,797, forward strand.
GATAATCATTTGCTCGCCTCCTTTTCGTGAATGTCGGCAAGCGCCGAATCAATGTATTTATAATATTCGTCAAACATTTCCAAGCTATCGTTGGGAATATCATATTTCATTTGTATCAGCTTGTCAAACAGCTTCAGCTCCGCAATTCTTGAAAAAGGAACCTTCATTGCGACAATTTCATTGCAGCGGTGATAAAGATAAAGAATTACCTGCATCATTTTAAGCTGTTTTTCAAGCGAAACAAAGGTGTCGTCCTTATGGAAGGCGTTCTGCTGAAGAAAGCCGACACGGATAACCCTTGCAATTTCTATCATAAGCTTTTGATCGTCGGGAAGAACGTCCGAGCCGATGAGCTTGACAATCTCCATAAGGCTTGTTTCCTCTGCAAGCAGTGATGCGATTTCGTTTCTGCAGGCTGTGAAATCCGATCCTATACTGCTGTTGTACCAGGGTGCAAGCTCGGAAATATATTCACTGTAGCTGTCGTTCCAATTTATCGCAGGGTAGTGGCGTGCATAGGCAAGCGATTTGTCGAGTGCCCAGAAGCAACGTGTAAAGCGCTTGGTGTTTTGTGTAACCGGTTCAGAAAAATCCGAGCCCTGCGGTGAAACCGCACCGATAACGGAAATTGAGCCCTCGTTGCCGTTGAGTGTTTCAACGTATCCGGCTCTTTCGTAAAATTCGGAAAGTCTTGACGGCAAATATGCCGGGAAGCCCTCATCGGCAGGCATTTCCTCAAGACGTCCGCTGATTTCACGCAGAGCCTCTGCCCAACGCGATGTGGAATCAGCCATCATTGCCGTGTGGTAGCCCATATCACGGTAGTATTCAGCAATTGTTATACCTGTGTAAATCGAGGCTTCACGGGCAGCAACGGGCATATTTGAGGTATTTGCGATAAGCACCGTTCTGTCGGTAAGCGGTCTGCCTGATTTCGGGTCAATGATTTCACCGAACTCCTTGAGCGCCTGCGTCATTTCGTTTCCACGCTCACCGCAGCCGACATAGATAATTATATCCGCATCGCACCATTTTGCAAGCTGGTGCTGTGTCATTGTTTTTCCTGTACCGAAGCCGCCGGGAATTGCTGCGGCACCACCCTTTGCAAGAGGAAAAAGTGTGTCGATAACACGTTGACCAGTTATGAGCGGCTTGTTGAGCGGCAAACGCTTGGCGATCGGTCGCGGAGTTCTTATTGGCCATTTGCGGCAAAGGGTCAAATCGTGAAGTCTGCCGTATTTGTCCTTTATTGTGATTATGGTATCATTGACCTTGTATTTGCCGTCGCAGACGACCGAAACAACCTCACCGCAGAGCTCGGGAGGAACAGTTATTTTGTGAACAAGAGCCTTTTCGGGCGTTGTGGCATAGATATCGCCACCCTTGAGCTTGTCGCCTTTTTTTACCTTTACGGTAACATTCCATTCGGTGCTTTCGTTTAGTGCGGACGGATGCAAACCTCTCGGAATAAACGCACCGGCATCGGCGGCAATATCAACAAGTGGATTTTCGATTCCGTCAAAGATGTTGCCGAGTATTCCCGGTCCGAGGGTTATGCAAAGGGGAGCACCCGTTGAAAAAATCGGGTCACCCGGTTTCAAGCCCGAGGTTTCTTCATAAACCTGGATAACTGTTTCATCGCTGTCAATCCTAATTACCTCACCGATAAGGCGATTGTTGCCGACATAGACCATTTCGGTCATCTGTAAATCGGTTTTGCCTTTGATGCAGACAACGGGACCGTTGATCGAGTATATATTGTTTTGCATTTAATTTGCTCCTTTGTCAGAGCAACCGTTGATGTTTGCGGTTACTTAAAGAGATAAATATAGCTTTGAATATTCGTAGAAATTCTTCTTTTCGAGCTCAAGGCGAGTATCGAGAGTATCGTCGGCGGTTAAGCCAACCTCGGAATTTTCACCCTTGCAGCCTCCGAGCAGAATTGTGCCGTCGTATTTTACATCGTTGCCGAGAGCCTTGATTTTATTTTCAAGGGCTTTGTCGGCAGGGCGGAGAATAATTACCGCCTCGGCTCCGATTGTTGCATTGATATTTTTTACGCTGTTTATAATAAAATCGGCGTATTCGTCACTTTGAGTAAAAGCGACGATTTTTTCGGTTGCTTTTTTGAAAACTCTTTCAACCGATTTATTTCGCTTTGCGGTGAGCTTTTCGGTTTCTTTGATTTCTGTTTCGGAAAGCTCCGTGTTTATTTCCTCGTTAAGACGGTCAAGCTCACTGCTACGCACGGGACGGACGTTCAAGCGTGCAAGACGGCGAGCTTTTTTCAGCTCCTCGTCCACATAGCTGTCAACGTCGTTTCGTATTTTTTCACAACGCTCCCTTGCATCCGCATTTATCGCCTGGCGAAAGAGCTCGGTTTTTTTTGCGTGGCTGTACAATCAAACTCCTCCTTTGGAGCTATATTTTAATTCCGATTGCCTCGTTGACATAATCCGCAATCGGATTGCTTGTTCCCTTTGAATGTCTGTCGGGTATCTCGGTTATGAGCGGCAGAGTATTCTCCTTGCGAAATTCGGAAATAATATCCGAGCAAAGGGAAACAAGCCCTTCGTTGATAAGGATAACGCCCGTTTCGGGATCCTGCGACAGCTTTTTAAGCGTGTCGGCAACCTCGGCAATATTGTCGGTGACCGTTCCCTCAATGCCTGCCAAACGCAAGCCGAGAGCGGTATCCTCATTATCGCATATCAAATAAAGCTTCATAATTTCACCTTAAATTTTATTAAGGATAAGGATTGAGATAACAACGCCGTAAAGTGCGATTGACTCACCGAGGGCAACAAAGATAAGAGCTTTACCGAAGGCCTTTGAATCCTCACTTGTTGCTGCAATAGCTGCCGGAGCGCCTGCTGCAACGGCAATACCGCCGCCGATACCGGAAAGGCTTGTAACGATAGCGGCTGCAAGAAGTCCGAGTCCTTTGCTGCTGTCTGAGGTAGCTGCGGCTTCCTCGGTCTGTGCTTGCTCGGCTTGCGCTGTATCGGATGCTGCCTTTGTATCGCTTCCGGCTGCGGAAACGGAGAAGGTCAGGCAGCACATAGAAACGGCGATCAAAGCGAAGGCGGCAAGATTTTTCGTAAGAATCTTTTTGCCCGAAATACCGTTTGATTTTTGCTTAAAGGAATATGCGAAAAGTGCCGTAAGAGCGGCGATGGGAAGAACTGCGATAAGAACATAAAAAATAGACATAATGATTACCTCCGAAATTATTTTTCAACTGTTATGATTACGTTTGTATTGTCCTCTGATTTTTTTGCTTTAAAGACATTTTTAAGACTGAAGAAAATGCCCTTGCTTTTGCGGCGACCGACACTGTTAAACGGCTTTCCGTCTCCGGCATAGAATCGGCTGAACATCTCATAAAATTCAAGCCTGAGCACCTGAATTCCCGTCAGCAGACCCTCCAGAGCCATAACGATGATGTTGCCGAATATCATAGCGATTATTCCGCCGACGGAATACGGGTCGCTTGTGAGAGATGAGAAAACCATCATCATTCCCGCATGGACGAGGACAAACGCACCGACACGCAGGAAAGAAACGGTGTTGCTGAAATAGGTGAGGATATATTCGATAACCTCAAATATATTTTGCATAAGGAAATCCGACCAGCTTTCGGGAAGATAATGCTCCTCCTTATTCACCATACCGACAAGGATCTCCTTGAAATAAAGTATAATCAGGCAAACAACCGCAACAATAACTGTCAGTGCTGTCGGCAATATTGCTTTGCCGGTCATAAAGCCGATGACGGCACAGACAAGCGTTGCGTAAAGTAGCATACCGACTATACCGTTCTGACTGAAGATTGCATCGCCCGGGTGCTTGCTTTTGAAAGAGCAGAAAACATTGAGTCCCATTGAAATGAGCACAAGAGCAACGCCGATTCCGATTGCAAGCAGCAGCACGGTGTTTATCGAGTCCATAACGGAAAGCGGTTTACCCTTGAGACCAAAGGCGTGATAAAACGGATCAAGCAGCTCCTCATAGCCGAATACCGAACCGAACACAAGCCCGAAAAAGGCAGAGCATATACCGCAGGGAACAAGTATTTTCGCAAGCTTTATACCCTTGAGCCTGTACACAAGATAACCGCCTGCCGCAAGCAGTAAGCCTTGACCGAGATCGGCAAACATTATTCCGAACAGCAGCGAGTAAGTGATGGCGACAAAAGGCGTGATATCAACTCCGCCGTAGGTCGGCAGACCGTACATCTCCACAAACATTTCAAACGGTCTGAACGGCTTTTTGTTTCGGAGCTTTACGGGTGGATTGCTGTGCTTTTCCTCCTCGGCATTAGCCTCCTCAAAGGTTACGCCGTCAAGCTTTTCGATGTTTTTCTTAAATCGCTTGAAGCTTGATTCGGGAACCCAGCCGACATAAATAAAATAATCAGAATCGGAATCCTTTGCGGCATATCGTCGCAAATCAAACGCAAGGCTTGCGATTTCGAGATATGCATGGAGCTTTTCGCATCTTTCGGCGTTTTTCGACCAGAAGCCGGATACAGTGTCGTCAAGCTCACGTAGCTCATCGGTGAGGCGTTCCTGCTCCTTATCGAGCTTTGATAAAATTTGCCTCGGCGTACCGGTTGAAAAAGGAATGTGTATTCTGTCAAAGTACAGTGAGGCGAATATTCTGTCCACCTCGTCGATTTCCTTTTGCGGTGCGGCGTAAAAGCCCCAATAGCTGCTTTCGTCGGAGGAACATTCGATAAAGGTGAAAAGCTTACTGTCCTCATATGCCTTTAGCTTGGGGTAACATTCCTTTGGAATATGACCGAACCTGAGCTTCAAGAATTGGCAGGAAAGAACCTCCTCAATCGGAACATCCAAGCCGATAAAATGACCGAATTGCTCCCGGGACGCTTCGATTTCACGCAGCTTATCATAGACAAGCTTTCTTTTTTCAAAAACCTCGGAAACTGAATTTTTGATTGTGTCGATATAGTCAAGCTCCGACGGATCTATTGCAATATCGTCACCCTTAAATGTATTTTTGAGTGTAACACCGGCAACCGAGGCGATTTCATCAATCTTTTGAATCGGTGTTGAGTACGGATTTTCTTCATTCAGCGGAACAAAGCCGAGTGAATCGGAAATATATTCCATTGCATTTTCCGGGTGAAAATCACCGCTTATGCAGCAGGATCTTATAAACTCATCAAGATGCTCCATCAATCCGTAGGTTCTGATGAGCTTCATTTTTTCTATTGCCAAAATACAGCCTCCTTATATTCCGATAAGAACGGAATCTGTTTTACTTGTCGGAATTTTATATTTGACAGCTTCAACAATATGCGTAATATTTTTTATCTCATTCTCGGCAAGGAACAGATAGCTGAGCATTACCGCTGTGGGATTGGTATAATATCGCAGACCCTTTGTCATCTTGTTTACAAGCATCTCCTGGGTCGCTTTTTCGATATAGCTGAAGTCGATTTTTGCAAAATCCTTTTTATAGTAGGTTGTCGGTATTATACGAACAACGTCTGCGGAGCTTTTTGCCGAGACAAGTGCCGCCAAATCCTTTTCGGAGAAATTGGTATTTTCCCTAATTATAAAATCATTGAGAAGAAATTTGTCGGCAAAGCCGAGGCTCAAAAGTCTGTATGCTCTTGTGAGCGAGTACATATCAAACCGATAGCTGACTATTTCGTAAATTTCTTTTTTACGCCGTCGATCCTTACAGGCTTTGACGGAATCCATCAAAAAAGAAAAAAGATATTTATTTAAGCTGTTTTCAATCAGGATATAAACGCCCTCCATTGCAAAGCTCTCTTTATATCTTTCGAGTATTTTTGCGTATTCGGTATGCTCAAGAACACCGAGCAAATCGGAGTAGCTTCTTACATTCGCCAAAGCATAGAGATCAATTTCCGTTCGACTGTTGAAGAAAGGGGGGAGGGAGGAAAGATAGTTTTCCGGCTTGCCTGCAATGAGAAGCCGTATAACGGTCATAATCTGACGAATATCATTTTGAACGATATAATATTTGTAAAAGCCCTCACCGACGGAAAGCTGATATTCGCACAGCTTTTCGCATTTCTTCAAAAGACTGATTTTCAAAAGCTCCTCTATTTGAGCAGCGCCAAGGCTTGTAGGCAGCGATTCAAAATCTGCACTGTAATATGTTCTTGTTTTCAGATAATTGGCAAGCTCACCGAGTGAGCGGCAATTCAGCATATCCTCATAGTTGCTTTTGGTTAAGCGTTTGCCGTACATGGCATGAGCCTTTGCAAGAACGGCATTATCCGCATAAGAGACCGACATATTCTCACCTCCGTAAGAGCTTATCGGCTTTTGGTAACATTATTGAAAATTGTTTCAACCCATTTTTCTTCGTTTTCCTCAAAGGTCTTGTCAATATCCTCTGAAATTTTTTTGTTTCTTTCACTTACACCTCTGAGGTAAATCTCACCCTCACTGCGCTGCCTTTGACTCCGCTTTTGAGCAAAATCAAGAGCCTTTTGGTTTTCCTCGGCAGTGATGAGAGCCTTTTTTTCACTTAATGCGGCTATTTCGGCTTTACGGTATTCCTCCGCCTTTTCAACCTGCTTGCGGGCACTTTTATCCATATCGAGAATAGCCTGAAGTATATCCTTCATCTTGTCACCTCATTCAAATCTATTCACACATTATAGCACTTTGCAATAAAAAAACAATAGTAATTTTGTACAATTTGACGCCGTTTTTTTGTCTAAAAAAGCTCAATATTTCATTGAAAAAAGCGGAAAAGTATTGTAAAATGATTTGTGGAGGCGACTGAATTGAAGCTTAGCTATGTTATTCCGGTTTATAATGTCGAAAAATATCTCAGACAATGCATTGATTCAATACTTGCCCAGGGTCTTGATGATTATGAAATTATTTTGGTCGATGATGAATCACCCGACGGCTGCCCACAGCTTTGTGATGAATATGCGGAGAGATTTCCCGATAAAGTCAAAGTTATTCATCAAAAAAATACAGGTCCCTCCGGTGCCAGAAACAGTGGACTGGATATTGCAAGGGGCGACTACATATTCTTTGCGGACAGTGACGATTACCTTACAGACAATTCTGTTGTGTATGCTTATGAAAGAGCGGTCGAGCTTGATGTTGATATTTTGCAAAATTCCTATATATCCTATGACGAAAAAAGCGGAGAAACGCATAAGGTGAAATCTGCGTTGAAGGTCGATACACTTTTAAATCATAATGATATGCAAGAGCTTCTCTGCCGTTGTTCAACACAGAGAACAAACATATTTGCTTGGCGAAACCTTTATAAAAGAGAATTTTTGATAAAAAACAAGCTTCGATTCGACGAAAACCTCAGAATGATAGAGGATCCGCCCTTCAATACACAAGCCTTCCTGACGGCGAATCGCTTCCTTTGTATTGACAGCCCGTGCTATGTTTATCGAATCAGGGATGACAGTCTGCAACGGAAAAAGTATATTGCCGATTATGATTTGATTTTGGAATACCAATGGGAGCAGAAAAACAAATTTTTCTCTGAACTTGGCAACGGTAGCCAAGCTTTTTATGAGGATATTGCCGATTTTACAATAAGAAATGCATTCCCGATTATGCTTCAAAATATTTATCTTAATCCGATAAAGGAAAAATATTCACTTTTAAAGAGGATAGGCGATTCGAGAATGATGCGAAAATCCTTTGAGGATTACGACATTGACGCCTTTAAATCGAAATCTCTTGACTGGTGGATGACCTACTTTATAAAAAAAAGAATGTACCCTGCGGCACATTTGATTTGCAAATATATTTTATATAAAAACAAATAATATAAATAATATTAAGGGGCAACTCCGCTTTGGAATTGCCCCTTTGTGTTTTATTTAAGTCCGTTTTTCTTGAGCAGATTATTGATTTTGTCTGCGGGATCAAGCAGGTCGCTGATGGAAGTGTCGTGATTGAGAGTGTCGATAATGTAGGAAAGATACTTGGACATATCAACCTGAACATACCATTCTCTTTTTGTCAGCTCATTGGGACCGTAGACAAGGTTTGTGGTAAATACTCTGTCAATTTTGCCCTCCTCAAATGCCTTGTCAAAGGTATCGAGTCCGTTGCAGAAAAGTCCGAAAGAGGAGAATACAAAAATTCTGCGTGCTTTGAGCTCTTTAAGTCTTGTGGCAACCTCAATCATTGATTCGCCGGAGGAAATCATATCATCAACGATTATAACATCCTTGCCCTCAACATTGTCACCGAGGAATTCATGAGCAATAATCGGGTTTCTGCCGTCAACAATTCTTGAAAAATCACGGCGCTTGTAGAACATACCAAGCTCAACACCGAGAACCGTTGAATAGTAAATACAGCGAGAAACGCCACCCTCATCCGGGGAAATTATCATAATGTTGTCCTTATCAATTTTGAGTTCATCAACATTTCTGACGGCTGCTTTTATCATCTGATAGGCGGGGGATATGCTTTCAAAGCCGCAAAGCGGAATTGCATTCATAACTCTGGGGTCGTGAGCATCAAACGTGATGAAATTCTCAACACCCATACTGCTGAGCTCCTGAAGCATCATAGCACAGTCAAGGGACTCACGGCTTGAACGCTTATGCTGTCTGCCTTCATAAAGCATCGGCATAATAATTGAAACGCGCTTTGCCTTACCCTCGATGGCACTGATGGCACGCTTGAGGTTGGCGTAATGGTCGTCCGGCGACATTGGTACGGTTTGTCCGTACATTTTGTAGGTGACGCCGTAGTTGAAAACGTCGCAGAGAATGTAGATATCGTAGCCTCTTACGGATTGGTTGAGCATAGCCTTTCCTTCGCCTGTTCCGAAGCGTGGGAAGCTTGCATCAATAAGATAGGTTGATTTTTCGTATCCGGCAAAGGCAAGTGTGTCCTTGTGCTCGACGTTACGTTCAAATCTCCATCGAATAAGGTAATTGTCGATTTTGTTGGCGAGCTCCTCACAGCCGGGAAGAGCTATAATGCCGAGCTGACCGACGGGTATGGTATTGTAGTTTGCTTTACTTCTCATTTGCAATATCCACCTTTCAGAGTTATATAAACATTTTACTATAAAAGTTAAAATAATTAAAGGGCAAGACGGATTTTTGTCGAAAAATATATTTTGCTTTATCGAAGATAATTTAGTGAGTTTATACAAAAGGTTGTTATAAAATATACTCATGCTCAACCTTTATAACCGCAAAGCAGCTACTGTTATATTCCGAAATTTTATTTCTGATTTCATCAACGATTTCATCCGAAAATTTATTCAACCGGTAGGGAAGAACAACGTCAAAAATAAGGTTTGTGTGCATCGGACCGTCAACAACTCTGAAATCGTGAATACTTATCGAATCATCCTTATATTTTAGATTACAGGAGTAAATTATATCAACTACCACGCTTTTGAGCTCGTTTACTCTTTCGTCATTCACGGCAAGAGGGTCGTAATGTATTGTCAAATCAATTCCCATTTCTCTTTTGACATCGTTCTCTATGTTGTCAATTATATCATGTCCGACCATTACATCAACATCAGAGGGAAGCTCGGCGTGAACGGTGGCAAAAAATGTGTCGGGACCGTAATTGTGTACAATAAGGTCGTGAATTCCCGTAATACCGTCATAGGAAAGTATGCGTTGCTTCAGCTCCTCGACGAGCTCCTTTGACGGCGGCTGACCTATCAGAGAGCTGAGTGTATCCTTGAAAATATCAATTCCGGCTTTCAAAACGAAGCAGGCAACAATTATTCCGAGCCAGCCGTCTATGTGAAGATTGGGGAAAAAACGTGAAAGAACCAGAGCGATAAGTGTAATTGATGTTGCGGCAATATCGCTCATACTGTCGGCAACAACGGCGGTCATGGCAGGGGAATTAATTCTCTTGCCGAGGGCTTTATTAAAAAAAGCGAGCCAGAGCTTGCCGAGGATGGAGACGGCAATTATAATTGCGCCGGCAAGGCTGAATTGCACCGTCTCGGGTGTTCTGATTTTTTCGACGGATTGCTTTGCAAGCTCAACTCCCATAAAAAGAACAACGAATGAAACTATCATTGCGGTTATGTATTCTATTCTTCCGTGTCCGAACGGGTGATCCTTATCGGCAGGCTTTCCTGCCATTTTAAAGCCGAAAACCGTTACGGCGCTTGAACCGGCATCGGAGATATTATTGACCGCATCGGCAGTGATGGCGATACTGCCCGTCAATGAGCCTACGAAAAGCTTCATTGCACCGAGGATGATGTTGACGGCAATTCCGACACAGCCGCTCAAGATACCGTATTTCGTTCTCACCCTTGGTTCCGAGGTGTTTTTGTAATCCTTAATAAATGCCTTCAAAATCAACTCTGTCATTGTATCACATTCCTTTACACAAGAAAAATCCTGCGTTTTAACCTTTCAAACGCAGGGGTTATTTGATATGAAATTCAAGCATAATTCCGCCAAAGGAGACGATGTCACCGTCGTCAATAACCGTTGGCTCCTTTATACGTTTATTGTTTACACATGTACCCGAGCTGGAGTGCGTATCCGTAACGACCCAGCCCTTTTTATGCTTTGAAATTACGGCGTGGAAACGGGAAACCGTTGTATAATTAAGAACAATATCGCAGGCATTGCTTCGTCCGATTGATGTCTCCCAGCTTGTTATCATATATTCCTTATGAGCGTTGTCGTCATAAAAAAATGCCGGAGTGACCTTGGGCGCACGGCTCGAAAACAGATGCTTCACGCAATATGCGATGATAACAAAGCAAAGAGTGGGTATCAAATATCGGTAAACCTCATTTAAAAACTCTTTCATTTAATCATCCTCTTCAGCTTTGATATCATTATATAGTTTGCACAAAAAAATGTCAATAATTTTTTCGTTGATTATTTTGAATAATGTGGTATAATTACATACGGAGGTGCTTATTATGTCAAAAATCAAAAAATTAACCGCAATTTTACTTACCTTTGCGGTTGCAATCAGCCTGTTCACTTTCTCAAGCGGTGCAATCGAGTCGCAGGAGGAGTGGATTCAAAACAATTGGGAGGAAATTGCCGCATCCAAGGGCTCAATTATTATGACCCCCGGTGCAGATAACTCCGAGATGAATTTCTCCTGGCAGTCCTCAATAACCGGCTTTAAGGCGGAGATTATGGTTGGCAAAAATGAGGATATGAGCGATGCTCAAAAGCTCACCGTTAAGAGCTTTTTCAACATTTTCCTCTTTGAGTTCACCCATGAGGCAACCGCTACAGACCTTGAAAGAGATACAACCTATTTCTACAAATACTATGCCGATAAGGCTTGGAGCGACGTTTATTCGTTTACAACAGCTTCAAGCGATGCAACAAAGGTTTTGTTTGTTTCCGATGCACAGGTAGGACGCTATCGCAAGTGCGAAACCGATGAGGAGAATCTTCAGCACGATACATATGAGTGGAATCGCACCCTTGAGCTTGCTACCCAAACCGAGGATAATATCAACTTTATCCTTTCAACCGGCGACCAGGTTCAGGATTCTTATTCGGAAAAGCATTATTCCGCTTTTGAGTCAGCTCCGCTTCTCAGAAATTATCCTGTTGCGGCTGCAATCGGCAATCACGAGTTTTACACGACAAATTATTTCAGCCATTTCAACAATCCGAACAGAAAGACCTCTGTTCCTCTCAGAGATGCAGCGGGTAACGGATATTACTTCCTTTACAACGATATTCTCTTTATTGTGCTTGATTCCAACTTTATGCTTCCGGCAACTCACAGAGCCATTGTTAAGGCGGCTTGTGAGGCATATCCCGATGCAAAATGGAGAGTAGTCGCAATGCATCACAGCCCGTATGATGTAAATGCATCCGACGACTTCTTCAACAATCTTTCCAGATACACCATCGCTCCGATTCTTGATGAGTACGATATCGACCTTTGTGTTGGCGGTCACGACCACCTTTACAGCCGTTCCTATATTGTCAAGAACAATAAGGCGACCGATGACGTTGCTATTGATGATGTTTACACCAATCCCGACGGAACTCTTTATATTACAGCTAACTCGGCATCGGGCTGTAATTATAACAATGTTGACACGGATGAAATTGAGCCGCAGTGCGATGTTTGGTCACAGCTCAAGCTCCCCAGCTATTCAATAATTGATGTATACGGTGATACGCTTACCGTTACAACTCGCGAGACGGCGAACAATACGGTTATTGATACTGTTTCTATTGTCAAAAACTAAAAAGCAAAGCATAAGGCTGTCGCTCGTAAAAAGCGGCAGCCTTTCAGCTTGACATAAAAGGGAAGGGAGCGGCACAAAGGCCGCCCCCAACACAATAAATCACCCAATGGTTGTCAGTTGTCGTTTCTGAGATCTTATTTGGAAATTTTGCTGATTTTTTCCGCACAAGACTTGCAAATTCTCTGACCGTTAAATTCTACCAAATCCTCATCGGAGTGGCAGAAAATGCAGGAAGGAACATACTTCTTGAGTACAAGCTCGTTTCCGCGAGCAAAAATCTCAATACGGCTGTCCTCTCCAACAAGATCAAGCTCTTTTCTCATTTCGATCGGAAGAACAACTCTGCCTACACTGTCGATTGCACGGATAATACCTAAAGATTTCATATTTCCGGCTCCTTTCTTAAAATAAAATAAAGAATTCAGTAATTTCTTACTGTCAACAGTTTACCACTTTTTACCATTTTTGTCAACTCTTTTTTACACATTTTTTGGTAATTCATTTATTTGCATTAAAACAACCGATTTTATGACACTTAAATCGGTTGTTTTTACATATTTTCGACATCGTTCGACCTTTAGAGTGCCGATTTATGCGCTGTTCGACAAAAATACGGTTAAGGCAGCTTGTTCAGCTCATCCTCGATGTTTTGTATTATTTTTTCATTTTCAATAAGTCGGCGGTATTTTTCAAAGTATTTCACCAAGGCCGGCTTGTTTATCGGCTTCGGCTTGACCGAAACACGTCGAATAAAGTTATCGCATAAAATTTTATCCTGAGCAGCACTATCGAGCTTCAGTCCCTTAAATTTGCAGTCCCAAACATCAAACTCATCATCGGTGGTTAAAAAACGGTATATAATCCCCGAATGACGCATTTTGTTTTCAAGAATACCGTCCTCGCAGCAATCTGTGCCGTAGCCTATACGGTCGGCATAGCGTGTGAAAAAGTCACGATAAAAGGCTCTGCGTTCTCCAAAGCTTTCGTACATCTCGGTTCCGGGAGTTAAATCAATATTGACATTCGGAAATCTTTCAAAAAGTTCTACAAGATACTGCGGATGCTTTGAAAGAAAGAAAAAATGAGCAAAGGTGACCTTTAGCTGCGGATGGCGTTCAAGAACCCTGTAAACGCTGCGAAATATCTCCTCATAGGTAGGATAGGTGCCGTCGCCGTAATACCAACCGTTTTCAATGGCACTGCGAGGTGCTTTTTCGGGGTCCCAATATTTAAAGGTGTCCGCAACGTGCCAAACAATATGAGTACCGTTTTTTTCTGCGTTTTCAAAAAGTCCCTCATAAAATTCGTTATCCGGCATAATTCCGAGTGCTTTTGCAAGAGTCGGCTTTGTTTCAAGCATTTTGATTCCATCAAAACCGATTTCCATAAGCTCACGGTATTGAGTGGCACTATCCATACCCTCAGGGACAGTTGTAACCGGACAGCTATCGTATACCAAGCCGCCGTGGGCAAAGCTTTCGGGATGCTTGAGCTTAAAAAGTGCCGCAATAATGTTGTTCGATACATCCTGCTCAACTGAGGGCAGGGCGTTAATGTTAATGGTGCGAAAATTGGCTTCTTTTATGTATTCCTCGGTTACACTGAAAAAATCACGATTCTCCTCATTATACCAATTATAAATATGATAGTGACCGTCAATAACTCTTTTTTTAAAATCCATAGTCCTTCTCCCGAATAAAAATTAAAACAGCCGAGAAAGCCTTTGAAGCTTCTCGGCTTTTGGTGGAGATGGCGGTAATCGAAACCGCGTCCGAAAATCAATCCCCGCAACCTTCTACGAGCGTAGTTTATCTTTTAAGCTTCCCCTCAAAAAGCGCCGATAAACAGGCTCTTTTTTACGGTATCCTTTAGGTCATGATGAATTACAAGGCTACTCATTCATTCACGTTCACTGCTAATCGACACCCTTATCCGAACCGCAGTACTTTCGGGAAGGATGGGCCGCGTTTAAGCAGCCATTAACTGAGTATTGTTGTCGTTTATTTTTATAAACTACGGCTTTTAAAGTGGTTCCGCACCACTGCTCGCTTATCACGGTTCAAAATCCCCGTCGAAATCCTTTCATCCCCGTATTTATTGTAAGCGCTCCTTCATCGCACGTTCGATGCTTCTTGCGGCATCCTTCTTTGCGGCAACGTCACGCTTATCATATAGTTTTTTACCCTTGCAAAGACCCACCTTGACCTTTGCCCTTCCTTTTTTGAAATATACGGAAAGGGGAATGAGGGAAAGTCCGTCCTGCTTAACCGTTCCGAAAAGGCGGTTAATTTCTTTTTTGTGCATAAGAAGCTTTCGGACACGCATCGGGTCACGGTTAAAAATATTTCCGTGGTCATATGGGCTAATATGCATACCTTTTACGAAAATTTCACCGTCAACAATATTGCACCACGAATCCTTTAGATTGAGCTTGCCCTGACGAATGGATTTGATTTCCGTTCCGAAAAGCTCAATTCCGGCCTCATACTCCTCAAGCACGAAGTAATCGTGGTATGCTTTTTTGTTTTGCGCGGCAATCTTTGTTTCTTGCTTATCCATACCACGACCTCCTTAAAATATATAATTAATATCCGCCGTTATAATTTCTGCGGCGATTTCTGCCGTAGCTAACTCTTTCTGCGGCACGGCGTTCTTCTTCACGCTTCTTTTTTGCGTTATAAACCTTTTTGAAATCCTTGGCACCCTTGCCGGTACCTGATTTTTTCTTTTCGGGAGCTTTCTTTTTCTTGACTCCGTTTTCAATATCGGGATTTTCTTTATAAAGGATAATACTTTCGCCGACAACCTGAACAACCTGCGAATCGGTACCGGCCGCAATTTTTTCAGCGGTATCACGCGGTGTCTCGGGTGAGCTTTCGAGCAGCACCTTGAGCTTTATGAGCTCATGAGTGTTGAAAACCTCATGCGTTTGAGCTATGACAGCCGGTGTAACTCCGCTTTTGCCGATTTGGAAAAGCGGGTCAAGTCTGTTTGCCATACCTCTTAGCTCCGCACGTCTTTTGCTTGTCATTTTTTTCCATATCATTACTCCGTAATTACGTTTTTAAGCTCCTTTGCCATAAGAGCAAGAGCCCTTCCTCGATGGCTGATTTTGTCCTTTTCCACTGAGGTAATTTCTCCGAAAAGCTTATCGCCGCTTTTGAAAACCGGGTCGTAGCCGAAGCCGCCGTTTCCGTGCCTTTCGGTAAGAATTTCACCCTCACACTCACCTCGAACGGTAATGATTTTTCCGTCGGGAAAGGCACAGCAGGCACAGCAGACAAAGCTTGCTGTTCTTTGCTCGGCAGGCACGTCGCTCAGCTTTTCGAGAAGCTTATCAATATTTTTTTCGTCGTTGCCGTGACCGCCGGAATACCTTGCGGAATAAATTCCCGGCTCACCGCCCAAATAATCAACGCAAAGTCCCGAATCATCGGCAATGCAGGCAAGTCCGCTGTCCTCACAACCGGCAACCGCCTTTAATTCGGCATTTTCCTCAAAGGTAGTTCCTGTTTCCTCAACATCGCGAAGCTCACAGCCTATATCCTCGGCGGTGACAACATCAATTCCGAGAGGGGAGAGTATTCGCTGAAGCTCAAGCTTCTTTTTGTTATTATGTGTTGCAATCAAAAGCTTCATTCTTTATTTTCCTCCGAAGCTGCTGCATTTTCCTCGGTCATAAAAATATTATCCTCATCGTGCTTGACCTCGGCATCAAAAAGACCGTCGGCAAATGCCTTGGGGTTGAACGGCTGAAGATCATCAATCTTTTCACCGACGCCGACGAATTTTACCGGCACTTTAAGGTCATTCTTAATCGCAAGCACAACACCGCCCTTTGCGGTTCCGTCAAGCTTTGTGAGAACAATACCGGTAATTTCACATACATTTTTGAAATCTCTTGCCTGATTAACAGCGTTCTGACCTGTTGTTGCATCAAGAACAAGCAGACTTTCACGGTCATTGTAGGGGAGCTCCTTGTCGATAATTCTGTAAATTTTTTCAAGCTCCGCCATAAGATTCTTCTTGTTGTGCAGACGTCCTGCGGTATCGCAGATTATAATGTCCGCATCTCTTGCAATACCTGCCTGAATTGTATCGTAAACAACTGCGGCGGGGTCGGCACCCTCGTGATGCTTGACAATTTCAACTCCGGCACGGTTTGCCCATTCCTCAAGCTGGTCTATGGCTGCGGCACGGAAGGTATCGGCTGCACCGAGGATAACCTTTTTGCCCTGAGCCTTATACATTGACGCCATCTTACCGATGGTGGTGGTTTTTCCGACTCCGTTAACGCCTATAACAAGGATGATTGACGGCATTGTGATAAGTCCCATATCCTCGCCGCCCTCAAGCATTTCGGAAACGATTTCCTTTATCGCACCCTTGACCTGAGAGGACTTTTTGAGGTGATGCTTTGAGACGTATTCTCGGAGCTTTTCACATATCTCTGCCGAGGTGTTCATACCGACGTCACCCATTATGAGGATTTCCTCAAGGTCATCATAGAGCTGGTCGGTGATATCTTCGTTTTCGCTGATAGCGGCATCTATTGCACCGGACATATTATCTCGGGTTTTTTTAAGACCCAGGCTGAATTTTTTGAAAATATTAAAAGCCATAATTTCCTCCGTTTTTACCGTCCGTCACGAATATTTTTCATTATATTATCAACAACGCTTCTGAGTTTACTGTCCTCGTTATAGCGTTTTGAAAATTTATCGAGACTGTACACGACGGTTGAATGGTCGCGGTTAAATTCACGTCCGATAAGCTTTGTTGAAAGCTCTGTCATTTCTCTGACAATGTACATAGCCATCTGACGCATTTCGGTCGTTTGTGCATTTTGCTTTTTGGAGTAAATATCCTCCTTATCGGCTCCGTAGGTTCTTGCAACCTCGGTAACGATTTTGTCAACGGTGGGGACTGAGCTGTTATCAACAATAATATCC
The DNA here is from genome assembly GCA_964472865.1 of uncultured Ruminococcus sp. Classification (GTDB taxonomy): domain Bacteria; phylum Bacillota; class Clostridia; order Oscillospirales; family Acutalibacteraceae; genus CAG-488. Next base: position 41,977 of record CAYYLP010000012.1, read on the forward strand.
TTGATAACGCTTTGAGCAGTCATGATGTTAATCGGCATATTTTGCATTGTAACATAGGCCTGCATTTTTTTAACAGCGCCCTCAAGCTGACGGATATTGTTCTTGAGCCTTTCGGCAATATAAGAAACGATGTCGTCGGGAAACTCAAAGTTCAAGCCCTCCGCTTTTCTTTTTATAATTGCCATTCTTGTTTCAAGGTCGGGTGACGAAATATCGGCAATAAGACCCCATTCAAAGCGGTTACGAAGTCTGTCCTCAAGCAAGGCAATCTTCTTGGGAGGCTGATCAGAGGTCAGAACAATTTGATTTCCTGCCTGATAAAGAGCGTTGAAGGTGTGGAAAAACTCCTCCTGTGTCGAATCTCTGCCGGCGATGAACTGAACATCGTCAACCAGCAGAACGTCGGCATTGCGGTATTTTTCGTGAAATGCCTCGGTGCTTTTTTGACCGATATACTTAACAAGCTCATTTGTGAAGCTTTCACCCTGTGTATATATAATGTTTGCGCCTGGATTGGTTTCGCTGATCGAGTGTGCAATAGCATTGAGCAAATGCGTTTTGCCCAAGCCGGAATTGCCGTAGATAAAGAGGGGATTGTACTTTCCGCCGGGATCGTTCGCAACGGCGCTTGCCGCCGCATAAGCGAATTTGTTTGAGGTTCCGACGATAAACGAATCAAAGGTACACTCTTTATACTTCAGCTCCGATTCCTCGGCTTCATCCTTGACCGCAACGGATTTATCAATATCCACAAGCACAATGTCAATATCAAAGCCGATGACGTTCTTAAAGGATTCGGAAAGCTTATTCATAAATCTGCTTTCCACGATTTTACGCTTGAAATCCGAAAGAGCAATGACAACACGGTTATCGTCAAAGCTTACAAGCTCCATATCCTTGAACCAAACATTATATATGGATTCCGAAACCTGATTTTTACATTCTTCCTTTACCATTTCCCAGAGCTCTGCGAATGAATCCATATTTTTTACATCTCCTGTATAATAAATCAATAAATTATATCATATCAAATTAATAATTGCAACGGATTTTTGCAAATTATTTTATTTGTCGAAATTTTCGGGTGCGAAGGCGGGATAGACCTTGTCACAGCCGCAAATCAAAGGTTTTTAACACGAAAATATCTTCGGATTGTTATTATACATCATACAGAGCAAATTTTCAACAGTTATCTTACGGTGAAAAAATATAAACAAAATAAATTTGTAAAAAATAATGATTGACATTATTTAAATTTTATTATATAATATCACAACGTGAGTGCGAATACGGTCGTATAAGCAAACTCAGAATTACAAAAGTTCAGTTTTGAAACGGAGGTCAGAAGGTTATGAAGAGAACTTACCAGCCCAAGAAGCGTCACAGAAAGATGGAGCACGGTTTCCGTAAGAGAATGTCTGACAGAAACGGACGCAAGGTTCTTGCCCGTCGTCGTGCAAAGGGCAGAAAGCAGCTTACTTACTAATTAACGGTACGACCTACCGTTGAACGGATTTGATATTTTTGCCTGAGAATAAATATTTCATTTTAAAGCAAAATAGCGATTTCCGACGAGCTTACGGCAGAGGAAAATCATTTTCTGATCCTGCGTTGGTTACTTATGTTTTAAAAAATAACCGCGCGGGAGTTTGTCGTATGGGTATTACAACAAGTAAAAAAATCGGAAATGCCGTTGAAAGAAACCGTTCCAGAAGGGTAATCAGAGCTGCGTTCAGAGACAATCTTCCGCTCATTAGGGGCGGATACGACATTGTCTTTGTCGCTCGGTCAAGGACCAAGCATCTTAAAAGCACGGATGTTTCGGCAATTATGAGGAAGCATCTGACAAAAGCGGGCGTGATCAAGAAGTGAGAAAGCTTCTCATAGGATGCATCAAGTTCTACCAAAGGCGTATTTCGCCTCATCTTCCGCCCATGTGCAGGTATTATCCGACCTGCTCGCACTACGCTGTCGAAGCGATTGAAGTGCACGGAGCCTTTAAGGGATCATTATTGGCTTTTAAAAGGTTGCTAAAATGCAACCAATTTTTCAAGGGAGGCTATGACCCCGTACCTCCCAAAAAACAAAAGGGTCGTAAAAACTGAGTGGAGACAGAATATGAAAGGCTTTTATAATTTCCTATATACCTACCTCACACCGATTTTCGGTTATATAATGCTTTTCTTTTACGGCATTATTGACGGCTTTAACGGCAGCTACGGAATTGCAATTATTCTCTACACGATTTTTGCCCGTCTTATTATGATGCCCTTGACGCTCAGTCAGCAAAAAAGTATGGCAAGGCAGCAGCGTTTGGCTCCCAAGCTCAGACGCATTCAGGAGAAATATGCCGGTAATCAGCAGAAAATTCAAGAGGAAACTCAGAATCTTTATGCTCGTGAGGGTTACAACCCTATGGGTGCCGGCTGTTTGCCCCTTTTGATTCAGTTGCCGTTCATTGCGGGACTTTTCGGAGTTCTTTACAATCCGCTTCGCTATGCAATCGGTCTTGATGCCGCCACTTCAAACAATCTTGTTGAAATGTTCGGTAGTATTATTAAAAGCGGCTTGATAACCGATACAAGCGTCAAAGAAAATAATACGACATATTTCCCGCTTTACATCATTCAGCATTTTGATGTTGTTAAGGATTATATTGCCGCAAACGGTTCAACGATTTCAGCAGAGGCTCTTGAAAAGATTCAGAGCTTTGTTGATACAAACAGATTTACGTTCCTCGGTCTTGAGCTCGGCGTTGTGCCGCAGTTTAAGGAGTTCAACAGATATTGGCTCATTCCGATTCTTTCGGGCGTAACCTCGTTGATTTCGGCATATATTACACAGCTTCAGCAGAAGAAGACCAATCCGCAGGCAAACGCTCCGGGAATGGGCTGTACAATGCTTATGATGCCGCTGATGTCCGTATGGTTTACGTTTATGTTCCCGTGCGGTATAGGTGTATATTGGATAACCTCCAATGTTGTGGCTATGCTTCAATCCTTGCTGATGAAGAGATTTATGTCTCCGCAAAAGAATATTGCAAAGCTTATGATTAAGGAATCCGTTGAACGCCGTTCAAGAGAGAACAGCATAAAACGAATCAAAAACAGCTAATTCAAAAACAACACTTAGGTGTAATATTATCAGGTGGTGAAACCGTTGATTAAAGAAGCATTTGGAAAGGGGACAACAACCGAGGCTGCTATTGAAGCGGCAAAAAATGAGCTCGGTGCCCCGTGGGATGCAGATGTTCAAATTGAGGTTATTAAAACTGCAAAAAAGAAAACTTTAGGTCTTTTCGGCGGCTCTCTTGCAGAGGTAAGAGCATATTATGATGTTCCCGATGAGGTAAAGAAAACCGCTCCGAAGCAGAGTAAGCCCCAGAAAACCGCAAAGCCCGAAAATAAGACCGAGACTAAAAAGCCAACTGTTCCCGAGGTCAGTGAGACCGACAAGGTCGAAGCCGTAAAAACAGTCGGTGAGGCTTCAAAAATTGCCGAGGAATATATAAAGAGCGTTCTTATCGGTATGGGTGTTGACGATGTCAAGGCTTCGGCTGACGAGGATGACGATTGTGTTTATGTTCAGCTTGACTGCGGTAATGATTTCGGCTTTGTTATCGGTCGCAGAGGTGAAACACTCGATGCGATTCAGTACCTTACAAGACTTGTTGTAAACAAGGGTAAGGATGGCTATAAGCGTGTTTCCATCAACGCCGGTAATTACAGAGAAAAGCGTGAGGAAACCCTCCGAGAGCTTGCGAAAAAGAACTCGGCACGAGTTAAGAAATACGGCAGAAATGTCTGCCTTGATCCTATGAATCCTTATGAGAGAAGGATTATTCACACGACAGTTCAGGAAATTGAGGGAGTTACCTCTCACTCTATCGGCTCGGAGAGTGACAGAAGGGTAGTTATAACACTTGCCGACGGCTTTAAGGCTACAAATCCGTCTAACAACAGAGGACGCAGGGGTGATTACAGACGCGGAGACAACCGTTCTCAGTCAAAGGAGAGTGCCGGTTCCGCAAGAGCACCTCGCTCTGATCTTGCAGGCAGTCTCTACGGTAAAATCGAGCCCAAGAACAAAGAATAATAAGATGAAAGAGCGGACAATATAAAATTGTTGTCCGCTTTTTGCCTTTTCCGAATGTTTGCCTTGCTTTCGGATTTCGTTTAAATGGAGTGATCTGAATGGATAAAAAAGAAAATAAAGATACACTGGGCAGTCTTGAGGATTTTAACAAAAAATACAGCCATTATGCCTGTGAGGATGAAAATAACGACCCTATTCCCGTTCCGGAGCTTGTGAACCGCTCCTCCGCAACCGATTCGCAGCGTGTTATCGAGGAGGATTATGTTGCGGAAGCCTCCGAACAGAAAAAAGCAAAAAAAAATAACAAGGAAGAAAAACAAATTAAAGAGAAAAAAGAGAATTTTTTCACTCGAAACAATAAAAGAAACTCAAAAATCATTGCTCTTTGCCTTGTTATTGCTCTGCTTTTGGGCGTTGCCGGCTTTATGGTATGGATTTATTACTCGACTAAGAGTGAAGGCTATGATGATGACGGTATTGACTATGGCGAAATTAATCCCGATTCAAATTATCTTTCCGACGATGACACTCAATTTGAGGTAATGGGCGATATTGATGCGGATTCGCTGAACGCATTCCTCTATAATTGGGCAAATAACGGCGGCGAAAAGATGTATAACAAGAATATTATCAATGTTCTTCTTTGCGGCGTTGACAGCGAATATAACCTTTGCGATTCTCAAATCCTTGTCTCTATCGACAAAAAGAATGAAAAAATCACAATGGTTTCGTTTCTCCGAGATAGTTGGACGTATATCAAAATGCCGAGGTCCGACGGCTCTTACTATGATGCCTACGAAAAAATGAATGCCGCATATCACGGCGGTCCCACAACACTTAAACAGACGATTGAAAACAATTATAAAATTCAGATTGATGAGTATATTGTTGTTGACTTCAAAACCTTCCCGAAGGTAATTGATGCGGTTGGCGGAGTTACGGTTGATATCCAAACCTATGAAACCGATTATATTCGCAGAACCTCATCTCAAACAAATTTCCCGTACGGAACGGCGAAGCTCAACGGCAAGCAGGCCTTGATTTACAGCCGTATTCGTCATTGCGACAGCGACAGCGACCTCAGCAGAACAAGACGTCAGCGCTCGGTTATCAAGGCGTTGATCGCAAGCGCAAAAACCGCCACAAAAGGTCAGCTTGTCAATGCGTTTAAGCAGGTTTCACCTTATTTGAGGACAGGTTATTCACAGTCCGAGGTGCTTTCGCTTATTGCTACGGCATATACCTATAACTGGATGAATTTTGAAATCAAGGAATATATTATGCCCAATGACGATTATGTTGATCGTCTCGGCGGCTATATCAATTCCTCAACCTGGGCGTGGACAGTCGATTATCCGCTTTGCGCTCAGAAGCTGCAAAACATTCTTTACGGCAAAACCAACATTGAGCTTTCCGAGGATCGTGTCAGTGCGCTTGATTTTACAAGCAACCACAAAACAACCTCAACACCGACCAACAGCTATGTTGAGCCGAACAGCACACCGAGCTCGTCATATTATTATGAGCCGGAGGTTACCGAAAATCAGGCGACAGAGCCTATTGCTGAGGAGCCGACAGTGTCCGAGCCCATTCAGGCGGAGGAACCGACAGGCAGCGCTCCGGAGGTTGAAGAAGATCCGCAGTCTCCAAGCAACGGCAACAGATTCAATTTCTGGCAATAATATCAACTGTAAAAGCTTCGAGTTTTTCGGAGCTTTTTACATTACAGCCATAACAATTAAGTCCGAGAGCACTTGCTCTCGGACTTTGTTCATTATATTTAATTGTCCTCGTATATAAAATCCTGTAAGGCATCGGCGTTGAGCTGCATATCGGGAACAAGAACATCCTGACCGTTTATGTATTGATTTCTGTATCCGTTATCAATCGGCAATCTGAGCTGATCGCTTTCATATTGTATATATTTTAATGAGCCGAATGCCTTGAGAGTCAGCGTAAACGGTGAAATACTTGTTTCAACAAGCGGTAAAACGGATTTCATAACCGAAATTGATTTTATCGGGTTTTGTGTTGCGAATTTTTTCAAAATCGAGGTCATAACCTTGCGCTGTCTTTGCGTTCGGTTAAAATCGGAATCGAGGTATCTGATTCGGCAGTAAATAAGTGCATAGTCGCCGTCAAGAATATTCTCGCCGGCGTGAACCTTTGCATGGCTTGTCCTGTTGATGAAATTTGCTTCCCGTTCGGTGATATCGACCGTAACACCGCCAAGTCCGTCTATAACCTGCTTGAACATTTCAAAATCAACCATCGCATAGCCGTCAATATCTATCCCGAAATTGGTGTATACTGTTTCCATCAGCAGTTGGGCGCCACCGTAGGAATATGCGGCGTTGAGCCTACCGTTTTCGTAGCCGGGAATCGAAACCCACATATCACGCATAAAGGATACAAGCTTAATTTTCTTTGTCGAGTTATCAATTGAAACAAGAATCATTGAGTCAGACCGTTGTGATACACCGTCGGATTTGTCACAGCCGATAAGCAAAATATTGTAGTGATTTGCATCATAAAAGCTTTTGTAGGTATCGCAATCGGTATAATTTGTTTTTGCACAAAGCGAGTAAACGTATCCGAAGCAGCCGACCGGAAGCAAAGCTACCACAAGAAGCATAATCAAGAGGAAGCTTCCGCAGCCACAGCCACGTTTTTTTCTTTTTTGTACCTTCGGAGGCTTTCGTCCGGATGAGCGCACCTTCTTTTCTCGTGTTGGCTCGTAATCATCCTCATAGTCATCAATTTGTGCCTGACGGCGAATGATTTCGTTATAAAGCTCGTCATTTCGATTTTCTCGGTAATTTTTTTCCGGACGAATTATCGGAATTTCATCTGTATCGCGCTTATTGCTTTTTTTATAATTTTTGAAGTAAATATCTCCCATCTTTTCACCTTCCGTTTGTGCTTTGTAAAATATTTTACAGCATTTTTGTTTTTTTATCAATAGTTTTAAAATAATTGAGCTCATTTAATTGACTTTTTTTATAAATTAAACTAAAATATACATATCGTTGGCATCAGCAGGTTGGGCAGTTGCATACCTTATCGGTATGAGGAAAGTCCGAGCCCCGCAGAGCAGAATAGCGGCTAACGGCCGCCGAGGGTAACCTTAGGGACAGTGCAACAGAAATATACCGCTATCGAAAGGTAGTAAGGGTGGAAAGGCGAGGTAAGAGCTCACCGATCGCTCGGAAACGAAGCGTTCCTGTAAACCCTATTTGGGGCAACACCGACTGAATAGACTTGCTCGGTCGAAAATTTCAACGGGTGGCTCGAGCTGCAAAGCAATTTGCAGACTGGATAGATAATTGCCTTAAAGGACAGAACTCGGCTTACAGACCTGCTTGTCAGCGATTCCTTTAACATTTTACCCCTCACTGAATAGAATATCAGTGAGGTGATTTTATGCTGAATGCATTACTTTACGGAATTGCAGCCGCCTTTGGCTTCATCGGTTTTGTTTGTGTTACATATTACATTTTGCTTTCCTTTTACAAAACGGGCGGAAACGCAAGCTGCATTATAAAAATTCCCAAAAATTCCGATGTCGGCTTCATCGAAAAGATGGTTTACGGAGCATATCTTAAAAAGAATCTGTTCGGAAATTTAATATTTGATGATATTGAAATTGATGACAGTGAGCTTGATGAGGACGAAAAGACGCTTGTTGATAATATCAAAAACGAATTAAATGCTTTATACAGAAAAAAATAAATTGGAAGGAAAAAGAATGAACGAAAACCTCACGGAGATTCACGGCAATGTTGAAGAAATTGTTTTCCGTAAGCCCGAAAACGGGTTTACGGTTATTGAGCTTGCCTGTGAGGATGAGTACATTACGGCTGTCGGCGTTCTACCGGAGGTTTGTGTCGGTGAGGAGCTTAGGCTCAAGGGAACCTGGGCGGTTCACAAAACCTTTGGCAAGCAGTTTAAGGCGGAGCTTTGTGAAAGGAAGCTTCCGTCCACCTCTGCCGACCTTTACCGATATTTGGCATCGGGCGCGGTAAGGGGGATAGGTCCTAAAATTGCGCAAAGAATTATCGAACGCTTTGGCGAGGATTCCTTTGATATACTTGAAAATCATCCGAAATCACTTGCACTCATTAACGGAATATCTCTTTCGGGTGCGGAAAAAATGTGCAAGGCCTTTAAGGAGCAGTTTTCCGTCAGACAGGTTATGATAGCCCTTGAAAGATACGGAATGACGGCCTCGGAATGTTTGAAGGCTTATCGACTTTACGGCTCAAATTCCGCAGATATAATAAAAATCAATCCGTACATTCTTTGCACCGAGGGCATAGGAATCAGCTTTGAACGAGCCGAGCAAATTGCGGAAGCAATGGAAGTTAAGCCGGAATCAAAATTCAGAAACAAGGCCGGTGTTTTGCACGTAATTAAGTATAATTTAAGAAACGGTCATACCTGCCTGCCTCGCGAAAAAATAATTGAGCCGTGCAGGGCTTTACTCAATGTAGATACGGATTCGGTTGAAATTTCCATTGATGAGCTTGTTAAGGACAGGGCGGTAGTGAGCTTTGTTATGGATGAACGTGAATTTGTTGCGGTTTATAAAATACATATCGATGAGCGTGCCGCTGCGGACAGAATCAAGGTGTTTTTTAAATATCCTCCGGCAGGCAAGCCGACACTTATGCAGGATATTGAAAATATAGAGCGTGAGGAATGTATCGTTTACGATGACAAGCAGCGTGAGGCGATTATAAAGGCGATTGACAAGGGCTTGCTCATTCTTACCGGAGGTCCCGGAACGGGCAAAACAACCACTCTCAACGGCATTTTAAAGCTTTTTGAGCGTGACGGTCTGGAGGTTGTCTTGGCGGCACCGACAGGACGTGCCGCAAAAAGGATGAGCGAAATAACCGGTAAGGATGCCAAAACCATTCACAGACTTTTGGAGGTTGAATGGGATAAAAATGACCTGCCTCATTTCAAGCACGATATGCAAAACCCGTTAAAGGCTGATGCGGTGATTGTTGACGAGCTTTCAATGGTTGATATTTCTCTTTTTTCAAGCTTGTTGGATGCTCTTCCGCTTGGCTGTAGATTGGTTATGGTGGGTGACTCGGATCAGCTTCCGGCAGTCGGTGCGGGTAATGTCCTGCACGACCTCATTGATTCGGACAAGCTGCCCGTTGTCGAGCTTAAAAAGGTTTTTCGTCAGGCTCAAAAAAGCCGAATTGTTACCAATGCACACAGTATTGTAGAGGGAAAAATGCCCGATCTTCACACCAAGGATAACGATTTCTTTTTTATGCCTCGAACCGATGCGATGACGGTGGCGACAACGATTACGGAGCTCTGCTCCGCAAGACTTCCCAAGGCATATGATTTTGACCCTGTTAACGATATTCAGGTTCTTTGCCCCTCACGCAAGGGAGATTGTGGCAGCGTTAATTTGAACAAAATGCTTCAATATGCTCTCAATCCTGCCGCAAGGGGCAAAAACGAGGTTACTCTCGCGGGAAGAACATTGCGTGAGGGCGACAAAATAATGCAAATAAAAAATAATTATGATATTATTTGGACAAAGGGAAAGGAGGACGGCAGCGGAATTTTCAACGGAGATATCGGTGTTATACAAAAAATCGACACACTGTCCTCCACGTTTACTGCCGATTTTGAAGGCAGAATTGCCGTTTATTCCTTTGAAAATGCCAACGAAATTGAACACGCCTATGCGATAACGGTTCACAAAAGTCAGGGTAATGAGTTTAAGGCAGTTGTTATGCCGGTTTTCAATGTTATTCCGAATCTTTGCTACAGAAATCTTTTGTACACTGCCGTTACAAGGGCAAAAAAAATTATGATTCTTGTCGGCTCCGAGGATGCTGTTTACAAAATGACGATAAACAACAGTAAAACAAAGCGATACACCGCCTTGAGACATTTTTTGACCGAAACGGAGGAAGATGATGAAAAGCGGGATTGATGATATGATAAAATTTCTCGCTTCCGTATTCTTTCCGAACAGATGTATATTTTGTGATGAGCTTATTGACCCCTTTGAGGATTACTGTGACGCTTGCGTTCAAAGCATTCCGTTTATCAAGGGCGAAATTTGCAAATACTGCGGTGCGGCAAAGGATGACTGCGGCTGCAAGAAAAGACATTCGCATTATTACGAGCTTATTGCTTCACCGTTGTATTATGAGGCGGACGTAAAAAGCTGTATACACCGCTTTAAATTCCGCGGTGACCGTAATCTTTCAAAGCCGCTCGGCAAGCTGATGGCAGGAGCTGTTGATGAGCGCTTCGGTGATATTGAAATTGATTATGTAACCTATATTCCGATGTTTCGCAAAAAGGAGCGTAAAAGAGGCTTCAATCAAAGTCGGCTTCTTGCTCGTGAGGTAGCAAAGCTTTGCGAAATTCCGTTTGCCGATAAAATGCTTATCAAGCTCTATGATACCGATAATCAGCATGATTGCTCAAGGCTTGAACGAACCGGAAATCTTATAGGCGCTTTTGACGTGAGTAAAAGCTTTGATATTACAAACAAAACCGTGCTTTTAATCGACGATATCAAAACCTCCGGTGCGACGCTCAACGAATGTGGAAAAATGTTATATTTAAACGGCGCAAACAGGGTAATATGCTTGACTGCGGCGTTGAGAAATAGTAAAATAAAGAAGAAAGAAGCTCAGAAGTAAGGAGGACTTATATGCTTGGAACAAAAATCGGTTTTGATCTCGGAAGCTCCTTGATTGTTGCATATGTTGAGGGTAAGGGAATCAAAATCAATGAGCCCTCCGTTATAGCCTATGATACCTTTGAGGACAAGCTTAGGGCAATCGGTACGGAAGCCTATAAAATGCTCGGAAAAAATCCCGATTCGCTGACCGTTGTTCAGCCGATTAGTAACGGCTGTATTTACGATTATGATGCGCTTGAGCAAATGATGTGCTTTTTTATCCAAAAAATTTGTCTTAACAGGATATTTAAACCGAACGTCGTTGCTTGCGTTCCGTCAAAGACGAGTGAAATTGATAAAAAAAGCGTTGTCGATTTATTGATTTCCTCCGGTGCGGCAAGAGCCTGCATTGTTGAAGCGCCGCTTGCCGCCGCTCTCGGCGCAGGTATTGATATGAAAAATCCCGGCGGAATCCTTGTTGTGGATATCGGCGGCGGAACAACCGATATTGCCGTTGTTGCACGAGGAATGGTTTCTGCCTCGACCTCGATAGAAATAGGCGGAAATACGTTTGATGAGCGTATTTGCAGGCTTATGAGACGTGAGAAAAATACGATTATCGGCAAAGCGACTGCCGAAAGGGTTAAAAAGAATATCGGCGCTGCCAAGCTTCTTGATGCGGAGCTTGCGGTTCGTGCAATTGGCAAGGACTATATCACGAAGCTGCCGAGGGTTACGGAGCTGACCTCTACCGATATTTTTCTTTGTATTCGTGAGCAGCTTGAAAAAATCACCGATTGCATAAGGCAGCTCCTTGCACACATTCAACCGGAGCTGGTTGCCGATATTATGAGTAACGGAATGATAATCACAGGTGGCGGAGCCGGAATTCGTGGAATAGACGAATATTTCGGCGAAAAATTTAATTTCAAGGTTAAATGTGCATCAGAGCCGGAGCTTTGCGTTGCAAAAGGCTTGGGAATGATGCTTGATGATATTCAAATGCTGGAAAAGAACGGCTATGTTTTCCGCTCATATGCCGATATAACTGAATTTGAGGAGAGCTGATTATGCTTGTTAAAACCTATAATATTACATCCGATCCGCAGGTTACACTGACCGCTTACATAACGGCAACCTCGGATGAAATGAAGCGTAACGAAAGGCTGCCTGCGGTTTTGGTGCTTCCGGGCGGTGCGTACAAGTTTTGCTCCGACCGTGAGGCAGAGCCGATTGCTCTTGCCTACCTTGCAAAGGGCTTTAATACGTTTGTTTTGCGGTATTCGCTCGGTGAAAAAGCCGAGTTTCCGGCACCGTTGAACGATGCCGAGGCAGCCTTAAAATTCATCCGTGAAAACGCAGTCGAATTTTGTGTTGACCCACAGAAAATTGCCGTTTGCGGTTTTTCGGCAGGCGGACATCTTGCGGCTGCACTTTCCTCAATGGCAGAGGAAAAGCCCAATGCCTGCATCCTCGGCTATCCCTGTATACTTGAATCAATCGGTTCCATTTTGGCAAAGCCGATTCCCTCGGTCGAAAAATATGTGAGCGACAAAACACCGCCGACCTTTATTTTTGCGGCTTCGGATGACAGCACCGTACCGGTAGAAAACTCCCTTTGCTATGCCCTGGAGCTGAAAAAGCACGGTGTCAGCTTTGAAATGCACATCTTTGACAGGGGAGAGCACGGCTTCTCGCTTGCAAATGAAATTGTTTGCGGTGAGGACTGGCTTAAAAACTGTGCCGATGCTTCTTATTGGCTTGACAGATCCGTTGCTTGGTTAAAAAATAATATGTAATTTTTCCAAAATAAAATTACTTGACAATATCTCGTAAATTATTTATAATATATGTGTTTAGTATATTAATCGAAGGAAGATATGGATGGATTGTTTGGTTTCGGTTATTGTGCCGACCTATAAAAGAAGCCTGAATTATATCAGCAGAGCTGTTCAATCGTTGCTTGATCAGACCTATGATAATGTTGAAATTTTTCTCATTGACGATAACTATCCCGATTATGAGGGCTCGGCAGAGATCAAGACCTATGTTGATGAGCTTGATACCGATAAGGTTATCTACATAAAAAACGAAAAGAATATGGGCGGCTCTCTTTCGAGAAATGTCGGTATCTTTGCCGCAAACGGTGAATATATTACATTTCTTGATGATGATGATGAGTATATGCCCGAAAAAATTGAAAAGCAACTCAAATTTATGCTCGAAAGCGATGCCGACCTTTCATTTTGCAATATGATTATGTACGGAACCAACGGTGAGGTTTGCGATTACCGTGACCACAAGGGAATTACATCCTTTGATAACGAAGCTCTGTTAAGATATCATCTTACAAAGAATTTGAGCGGAATGCCGACCTTTATGTTTAAGACAGAAAAGCTCCGTGAAATCGGAGGCTTCCGTGATGCAAAAATGGGTCAGGATTTTTTCCTAATGCTCAACGCCATCGAAGCCGGGCTCAAAATCAGATATCTTGATTCCGACGATATCAAGGTTTATAAGCACAACGACGGCGGCATTTCACAGGGCAAAAACAAAATCGATGGTGAAAATATGCTTTATGAGTTTAAGAAGCAATATTTTGACCGACTTACACCCTCCGAAAGAAGATATGTCAGATTCCGTCACCGAATTGTTATGTCGGTTGCCTATAAGCGAAACAGGATGTATCCGCAGCTTCTCGGCAGTGGAATTTCGGCATTTTTTACTTCACCGAGATTTTTCTTTTCGGAATTGTTTTCCTTTACAAATAATATGATTAAATACAAATAATGAATATTGCAACCTCCTTATGGCAAAAATTTTACCGTAAGGAGGTTTTTCGCTTGCAATATAAAAACAAAGTTGAGATTTGCGGAATAAATACGTCCAAGCTTACGGTGCTGAGTGAGGATAAAAAGACAGAGCTGATAAAAAAGGCTCATGACGGCGATGCGGCTGCCAGGGATGAGATGATAAGGGGAAATTTAAAGCTTGTTTTGAGCGTTATACAGCGCTTTTCAAACAGAGGTGAGCCGCTTGATGATCTTTTTCAGGTCGGCTGTATGGGGCTGATAAAGGCAATTGATAATTTTAATACCGAGCTTTCCGTCAGGTTTTCGACCTATGCCGTTCCTATGATAATAGGCGAAATTCGACGTTATTTGAGGGATAATAAATCCGTTCGTGTCAGCCGTTCGTTGCGTGACACCGCATACAAAGCGATTCAAGTGCGTGAAATGCTCTCGAATAAGCTCAACCGAGAGCCGAGAGTCGAAGAAATCGCAAAGGAGCTTGATATGAGCAAGGAGGATGTTGTCAATGCTCTTGAAGCGATAGTTGAACCGGTTTCACTATATGAGCCTGTATACAATGAGGGCGGCGATGCAATTTACGTTATGGATCAAATAGGTGACAAAAATACCGCCGAAAGCTGGATGGACGAAATACTGTTGCGAGATTCCATAAAAAGTCTTTCGGACAGAGAAAAGAACATTCTGAACCTCCGATTTATGCTCGGCAAAACTCAAACCGAGGTTGCAAAAGAGATCGGAATTTCACAGGCTCAGGTTTCCCGTCTCGAAAAAGGCGCATTGAAGAAGATTAAGAGCTGAATTTTCGTTGCAGCTAATTCTTTGCTCCCCTTGATTCAAGCAAGGGTAAATTGGGCGAGCGTGCTACCGTGGGTGAAGCAAAAAACACCGGCGATTCGTGGGCGGATGATATCCGCCCCTACGGAATAGACGTTGGTTTCATCGTTTGAATTTAATTTCAACAAGATTTTTCTCTCCCTCAGTCACTTCGTGACAGCTCCCTCATCAGAGGGAGCCAAGGATAACGCAGAAATTGGCGTTGATGGTTGCCTCCCTCTGACGAGGGAGGTGGGTTCGGCACTTGTGCCGAACTCGGAGGGAGAGAAAAAGTAAAGAAATTACTCACAGTTGACCTTTAGGCGGAGAAAAGTGTGTTTTCAGCAACGAAATATAATCACATCTAACCTTGTCTCTC
>CAYYLP010000013.1:0-52380 GCA_964472865.1 uncultured Ruminococcus sp.
GTTTTCCGCAACGAAATATAATCACATCTAACCTTGTCTCTCCCTCAGTCTCGCTATGCTCGACAGCTCCCTCATCAGAGGGAGCCGAGGACAAGACAGAAATTTATGTTGATGGTTGTTGCTTCCCTCGTCAGAGGGAGCCATGAAAGCGTGTTGCCGTGAGCGGTGCAAAAAACGCCGGCGATTCACGGGCGGATGATATCCGCCCCTACGGAATAGACGTTGGTTTCATCGTTTGAATTTAATTTCAACAAGATTTGTCTCTCCCTCAGTCTCACTGTCGCTCGACAGCTCCCTCGTCAGAGGGAGCCACACAGAAACGATAATTTCATCAGACTTTTAGTGAACTCCGCCCTAACGACGTTCTGCCGTGACACCCCCAATAAAAGTGGAGGTATAATGCAAAACAAATAAATTTTTCGACACATAATGAAAAGAGGTATTGATTTCTTTATAATAAAATTGTATAATCTTTGTTAACAAACAAAAAGGAGAGTGCTATTATGTATAATTTTCCGATAGGTGTAATAATTGACAGCTTCAGAGTTGATATCAAAGCTGCCGTTAAAAAGGCCGCTGAGGTCGGTGCAAACGGTATTCAGGTTTATTCAACAAGGGGTGAAATGGCTCCCGAAAATCTTGTTGGTGAGAAAAGAGCCGAGTTCAAAAAGCTTGTTGCCGATAACGGTCTTGTTATCTCCGCTCTTTGCGGTGACCTCGGTGGAGGCGGATTTGCTTACAAGGAGAAAAATGAAGCAAAAATTGAAAAATCAAAGAGAATTCTTGACCTTGCCAAGGAGCTGGGAACAGATGTTGTTACAACCCATATCGGCGTTGTTCCGACAGATACCAACGCTGAGCGTTTTAAGGTTATGCAGGAGGCTTGCTTTGAGCTGAGTCGCTATGCGGATGAAATCGGTGCTCATTTTGCAATCGAAACGGGTCCCGAAACCTCGGAAACACTCAAGGTTTTCCTCGATTCACTCGGTTCAACCGGCGTTGGCGTTAACCTTGACCCGGCAAACCTCGTTATGGTAACGGGCGATGATCCGGCTAAGGCTGTTCATAATCTCAAGGATTATATTGTCCATACTCATGCCAAGGACGGCAGACAGAATTTCTATGTTGACCCCGATATCATTTACGGTATGGTTAAGTCCGAAATTGTCACTTCAAACAGCTTTATCGAGGTTCCGCTCGGTGAGGGCAGTGTCAATTGGGACGAATATCTCAAGGCACTTGAGGATATCGGCTACAAGGGCTTCCTTACCATTGAGCGTGAGGTTGGCGACGACCCCGAAAGAGATATCAGAAAGGCTGTTGATTTCCTCAAGGGAAAGATGGGTGCTTAATTATGAAGGTTTCGGTAAGCAGCTACAGCTATTCACAGCTTAAAAACAGCGATTTTGAAAGAATTGACCTTGCAAAGCAGATGGGCTTTGACGGCATTGAATTTGCCGAAATCAAGCCCGGTGACACTGACAAAAAGGAGCACGCAAGGGCGCTCAAGGTGTATGCGGATAAGCTTGGAATAGAAATTTCCAATTACGCAATCGGTGCGGATTTTATAAACAAAGATGTTGATGCCGAAATTGACAGATTAAAGCAGGAGGTTGACATCGCTGAAATCCTCGGGGTTAAAACGATGCGTCACGATGCTTCCGGCGGTCCTGAGGGTGAGCGTTTTTCAAAAACCGGATTTGAAAAATATCTTCCGATTCTTGTAAAGGGCTGCAGGGCGGTGACGGAATACGCTAAAACCAAGGGCATTAAAACATCGGTGGAAAATCACGGCTTTTATTGTCAGCAGAGCGACAGAGTTGAGGCCTTGATGAAAGCGGTAGATGACGATAATTTCGGTTGGCTTGTTGATATCGGCAACTTTATGTGTGCCGACGAGGCATCGCTTGATGCTGTCAAGGTTGGCGTGAACCATATTGTTTGTGCTCATGTTAAGGATTTCTACTTTGTTCCAGCAAGCGAGGAGAAGCCGGATGGATATTTTGATACGAGGGACGGCAATCACCTTTGCGGTTCTGTGCTTGGTGACGGCGTTGTTCCCGTTGAAGAATGTATGAAGGTTATAATAAATTCAGGCTACGACGGCTGGGTAACTCTTGAATATGAGGGCAAGGAGAGCCCCTTGACAGGTGTTCCAAAAGGATTTGATTTTCTTAAAAAAATAATTGCATAAGGGTATACGGATATGAATGTACTGCAAATATGCGACTATGCAGCAAGGTACAGAGGAAATTTTATAGAGCCTCTTGATTATCTTAAAAACAGCACCTTTGACAAAACCGATAAGATGTATTTTTCTTTTCCGACACGTATGTTGGAAAGGAAAAATGCTTGGTATGCCGAGTTTGAAAAGGTCAATGATGTTTTGATTTACGGTAATTCCGCAAGGTCGAAAATAATCGGTTTCAGAGAATTTATCAAAAAGAACGACATTGATATTGTTCATACTCATTTTACCGATTTGAAAACGGATTTGTGCGTGAAGCTGGCGTGTATGGGTCTCGGCGTTAAGAAGCTGAAGCATTACAGAAGCAGCTTCGGAACATTCAATAAGGTGAAAAGGATGACGGCAAGGCTTTGTTATCGCGGCTGGAGTGCAATTTTGTGCGTCAGTCCTCACATTGCGAGCGAGGCAAAAAAAAATATTCCTTCTTGCCAAACCTTGATTTTATACAATGCGGTTTATTTTCCCAGGCTTGACGAATATGAAAAAATCGAAAGAGCCTCTTGGAACATTCCCGAGGATGCGGTGCTTTGCTTTGCGATAGGCTATGACTACAAGCTGAAGGGTATCGACCTTGCGTGCGAAGCGGTTGCCGAGTTGAGAAAAAAAACAAACGCATACCTTGCTGTAAGTGTTGCTTCAAATGTTGAGAAAATTACCGAGCAGATAACTCAACAGTTCGGAGAATTTCCCGAATGGGTAAAAATTCTTCCTCCGAGGCAGGATATTGCATCCTATTATAAATTTGCGGATATTTATATTCAAGCCTCACGCAGCGAGGGCTTTTGCAGTGCGATTGTTGAGGCGGCCTACTGCGGAAAGATAGTGGTTGCATCCGATTGCCCCGGTATGCTTTCTCATGCACAGCCCAATTTTGATTTTTTGTGGTACAAAAACTGCGATGCCGATTCCCTTGCGGAAAAGCTTGAACAGGCCGTTATAAAAAAAGACGATAACGAATTGCTTGAAAGAAACAGACAATCCGCCATTGAAAACTATGGAATAGACTCAATGGCGAAAAAGCTGTATCGTATTTATAAAGATATTACGGAGCGGAGGTAATTCCAATGAATGAAAAAAGGATAGAAACAAAGTGTGTGCAGGGCGGATATACGCCAGGTAACGGTGAACCGAGACAGATACCGATAGTTCAAAGCACCACCTTTAAATATAACACAAGTGAGGATATGGGCAAGCTCTTTGATCTTGAAGCCGAGGGCTATTTCTACACAAGACTTCAAAATCCGACCAATGATTTTGTTGCAAAGAAGATTTGTGAGCTTGAGGGCGGTTCTGCCGCAATGCTTACTTCATCGGGTCAGGCAGCATCCTTCTATGCGGTTTTTAATATTGCAAACTGCGGCGACCACGTTGTTGCTTCTTCCCAGATTTACGGTGGCACATACAACCTCTTTGCTGTTACAATGAGAAAAATGGGTATCGACTTTACTTTTGTTGAGCCCGACTGCACGGATGAGGAGCTTGAGGCTGCATTCAAGCCGAATACGAAGCTGGTTTTTGGTGAAACGATTGCAAACCCGGCATTGTCGGTGCTTGATATTGAGCGCTTTGCAAATGCCGCTCATTCACACGGCGTTCCGCTTATTATCGACAATACCTTTGCAACTCCGATTAATTGCCGTCCGTTTGAGTGGGGTGCGGATATCGTTACACATTCAACAACAAAATATATGGACGGTCACGGTGCAGGTGTCGGCGGTTGTATTGTTGATTCGGGTAAGTTTGATTGGATGGCACACGCTGAAAAATTCCCCGGACTTTGCACTCCCGACGACAGCTACCACGGAATAGTTTATGCCGAGCGTTTCGGTCAGGGCGGAGCATTTATCACCAAGGCCACGGCTCAGCTTATGAGGGATTTTGGCTCTATTCAGTCGCCGCAGAACGCATTTTTGCTCAATCTCGGACTTGAAAGCCTCCATGTCAGAATGGCAAGACACTGCGAAAACGGTCTTGCGGTTGCAAAATTCCTTGACTCTCACGATAAAATCGATTGGGTTAATTATCCGTCGCTTGAGGGTAACAAATATAACGAGCTTGCCAAGAAATACTTGCCCAACGGTTCCTGCGGTGTTGTCAGCTTCGGCATAAAGGGTGGACGAGCCGCAGCAGAAAAATTTATGAAAAATCTCAAGATTGCGGCAATAGAAACTCACGTTGCGGATGCCAGAACCTGTTGCTTGCATCCGGCAAGTGCAACTCACCGTCAGATGAATGATGACGAGCTTGCTGCGGCCGGCGTTCCGGCAAATCTTGTTCGCTTCTCCTGCGGACTGGAAAATTCACAGGATCTTATCGAGGATATTGCACAGGCACTTGATAAGGTCGAGCTTGATTAAGAAAAAAGAGTGATATCTCATGCCTATTAAAATTCCAAATGAATTGCCTGCCGTTAAGGTTCTTCATAACGAAAATATTTTTGTTATGACTGAAAAAAGAGCTGTTAAGCAGGATATCAGACCATTAAAAATTCTGCTTCTCAACCTGATGCCGAAAAAAATTGAAACGGAAACTCAATTTGCCCGTCTTTTGGGTAATACGCCGCTTCAGGTTGAGCTGGAGCTGATGTATACAACCTCACACAAATCCAAGAATACCTCTGAGGAGCATCTGTTGGCATTTTACAAAACATTTGACGAAATCAAGGATAATAAATATGACGGAATGATAATTACCGGTGCTCCGGTTGAACAGCTTGAATTTGAGGAGGTTGAATACTGGGATGAGCTTTGCGAAATAATGGAGTGGAGCAAAACTCACGTTACAAGCACCTTCCACATCTGCTGGGGGGCACAGGCCGGTCTTTACTACCATTACGGAATAAAAAAGTATCCGCTTGAAAAGAAATTTTTCGGAATTTTTCCTCACAAGGTGGATTATAAGCGTTCAATACTTTTCAGAGGCTTTGATGATACCTTTATGGTGCCGCAGTCACGCCACACAACAGTGCTCGCGGAGGATATAAAGGGTGTTAAGGGCTTGAAAATTCTTGCATCCTCACCCGAAACGGGGGTTTATGCCGTTTCCACCAATAAGGGTAGGCAGATTTTTGTTACGGGTCACTCCGAATATGACAGAGATACCCTGAAAAATGAATACATCAGAGATAAAGAAAAGGGTCTTGATATAGATATCCCCAAAAACTATTTTCCGAACGACGACTCGACCAAGGAACCGATAGTTTCGTGGAAATCTCACGCCAATCTTCTGTTTTCAAATTGGCTCAACTATTTTGTTTATCAGGCAACTCCCTTTGATATCGACACAATATAAAAACAAAACCTCGGTTAAAATGTGGAAATCTCCTATTTTAGCCGAGATTTTTTGAGCTTTGAAGGATAAACTTGCCGTTATCGGCAAAAATATGAATGCGTGGAACTTGCTCAAATTCGGATGTTGTGGCTTTGGGGCTTTCGGTTGCTTACGGCAGCATGGATTATGATGTGTTTGAATGGATAAACAAATTCAAAAAAAGAATGATACGATGAGTACAAATAAAAAAGATGACAAGATTAAAACAACAGCATAAAATCAGCCTCCCGAGCATATCCTTTATTGATATGTAAATTCGGGAGGTTTTTCTTTTGAATGAGATAGCTCGAATTCGTTCGATTGAGCTGGGCGAATATATCGTTAAAAACAAATCGACTGTCAGGGCGGCGGCCAAGGTTTTCGGAATATCCAAATCAACGGTACATACAGACGTTACTCAAAAGCTGGAGGAAATTGATCCCGGATTAAGCAGGGAGGTTAGGGAAATACTTGATATTAACAAGGCACAGCGACATATTCGAGGTGGAATTGCCACCCGTGAAAAATATAAGGGTAAGAAAATGAGGTGATTTACGGTGTGCGGAATTTGCGGACAGGTTTCTTTTCGTCGAAGCTTAAAGGATTATGAAAACAGCTTTTACAATATGCAGGAAAAATTATATTCAAGAGGACCGGATCAGCACGGTGAGTATTTTTCCGACGATGCGGTTTTGATGCACAGGCGTTTGGCGGTTGTTGATATTGAAAAGGGTAGGCAGCCAATGACCTACGCTGTCAATGGTGAGATGTTTACGCTTTGCTACAACGGAGAGCTTTACAACACGGATGAGCTGCGAAATAATCTTGAAAGTAAAGGGTACAATTTTTTCAGCCATTCCGACACGGAGGTGGTGCTTAAATCCTATTGCGAATACCGTGAGGAATGTGTCAAGAGCTTCAACGGAATTTTTTCCTTTGGCGTTTGGGAGCATAAGAGCAAAAGACTGTTTGTCGCCCGTGACAGAATGGGCGTAAAGCCGCTGTTTTATTCAATGTGTAAAAGCGGATTTGTTTTTGCCTCCGAGATTAAGGCATTGCTTGAGCATCCCGAAATTGAGCCGAGAATGGATATTCGCTCTCTTTCGGAAATAATGCTGATAGGTCCGGGCAGAACTCCGGGCTGCGGTGTGTTTAAGGATATAAATGAAATTCGTCCTGCTCATTATGCGATTTATGACAAGGACGGTCTGAAAATAGAACGCTACTGGAGCGTTGAAGCTAAGGAGCACACAGATACCTTTGAGCAAACCGTTGAAAAGGTTCGTTTTTTGGTTACGGATTCGATAAAACGTCAGCTTGTTTCCGATGTTCCGCTTTGTACGTTCCTTTCGGGTGGCTTGGATTCAAGTCTTATATCCTCCGTAACAAGCAGGGAGTTTAAGAAAAGGGGAGAGCTGCTTCACACATTTTCGGTTGATTACGTTGATAATGAAAAATATTTTAAAAAGTCGAAATTTCAGCCCAATTCCGATCCGGAATTTATTCGGATAATGCAAAACTATCTCGGCGGAGTGCATCACTGGATAATGATTGACACTGCCGAGCTTGTGGAGGCACTCTATTTGGCGGTTGATGCCCGTGATTTGCCCGGAATGGCTGATGTTGATTCTTCAATGCTGCTTTTGTGCAAGGCGATAAAGGAGCACGGCACGGTTGCACTTTCGGGCGAATGTGCCGATGAAATTTTCGGAGGCTATCCGTGGTACCGTGACAAAACCATTCGTTCGGCGGAGGGCTTCCCGTGGGCACAGTCAACCTCTTACAGAATGTCATTTTTGAAGGACGAATTCAGCGAAAAAATCAACGCTGATGAATATGTTTATTCAAGGTATAAGCTGACCTCGGACTCTGCGCCGATAATTCCTAACACGGATAAGGATGATGCCGATACAGCACGAATGATGAAGCTGAATTTGGATTGGTTTATGCAAACGCTGCTTGATCGCAAGGACAGAATGAGTATGTTTTCATCTCTTGAGGTGCGTGTTCCGTTTTGCGACCATAGGATAGTGGAATATCTTTATAATGTTCCGTGGAGTATGAAGGATTATAACGGCTATGAAAAGGGGCTGCTTCGCAAGGCGATGAAGGGTTATTTGCCGGAGGAGGTGCTTTGGCGCAAAAAGAGTCCGTATCCGAAAACACATAATCCGAATTATCTTGACGAGGTATCCGCACGGCTTTCAAAAATCATTGACGAGGGAACTTCTCCGCTTTTGGATTTTGTAAAGAAAGAGAAGCTTGCGGAGCTTTTGACGGAGAACAAAAGTCAGCCGTGGTACGGTCAGCTTATGACGACACCTCAGACAATTGCATATTTCCTGCAATTTGATTATTGGCTGAGGAAATACAATGTGAAATTTGCATAAATTTTGCCGCAGATATTTGTCTGCGGCATTAATTGATTTTTGCTGAAAAACGGAGTATAATTTTTTTGGTGGTTTTATGAAAATTTTCTCAAAAATTCTTTTGAAATTGAGCTTGATTGTTCTGACGGTGGGTATGATTTTTTTGTTCCCGTCAAATTTTACTGCTGTTGAGCTTGAATATGAAACGGCACACGGCAATCCGATGAAGGGCTTTGTGCCCTACTACAGTGAGGAGGGTATGAGCTCCTCGGTGCCGTACAGTATGGAATGGTTTTATGTTCCGCTCGGTGAGCTTGTTAAGCAGGATGGCACATATCAAATCAGAGAGGGTATGGAGCCGTATCTTTGCAATATTGCAAAGAGGGGACATCAGGCGGTTTTCAGGGTTTATCTCGATTACCCCGAAAAAGATAGCGGTGTGCCGGATTTCATATGGGATATGGGTGTCAAAAAATACACCTATTCGGAAAACGGCGGCGGTGTCAGCCCGGATTACAGCGACCAACGGCTGATAAATATTCTTTGTGAGTTTATAAAAAAGCTTGCTGAGGAATATGATGGCGACGGAAGAATTGCATATATTACAACCGGCTTGCTCGGACATTGGGGAGAATGGCACGTAAGCGAAGAAATCTCTGAATGTATGGCCTCCGAAAAACAGCAGGAGCAGCTAATCGAGGCGTATACCGATAGCTTTAAGAAAACCAAAATTTTAACCCGTTACCCGGGTACAGCCGGAACGCAGGACGGAAATATCGGCTTTCACGATGATTCATTTACCTATAGCACTCTCGGCACAAAGAGCCATTATTTCTATAACCGTTTGCTCAAAAACGGACAGACAGGAATTTGGAAGGCTCAGGCAATAGGCGGTGAATTTCGCCCTGAAAATCAAAAGCCCTTCCTTTCCGGCGAGACGATGGAAAGATATCAGTCGTATGAGCGTTGCGTTAAAGCGACACATTGCTCATGGCTTATAAATCACGGCGCCTTTTATGACCTGACCGAGGCTCAAATCGAAAAGGCGAAAGAGGCGTCCGCTGAGCTCGGATATGATTTTTACATAAGCCGAGCTTGGGTAAAGCAAGGAAAAGAGAAATCAACCGTCTATGTGACTGTTAAAAATACGGGAGTGGCACCGATATATGCCGCCCCAGACGTTTTTATCGGAACGGACAGTAATGAAATAAAATGCGAACAGCGTATTTCCGAGCTTATGCCGGGCAGAAGCATAATTTTTACCGCCGAGCTTTCGGTGAAATCGGGCGACGGCATACATATTCGCTTTGGCAGCTTGTATGATGGCTGTGCTCCCATTCGTTTTTCAAACAAAGGTGCAACCGATTCCGAGGACGGAGCTTTCATACTCGGAACGGTAAAATAAAAGGAGGATTCTTATGAAAAAAAGTATTTTAAAAAAGCTTGTTTGTCTGTTTATGGTGGCGCTTATTGCAGTGCTTTCTTTTCCGGTAAGTGCCGAAGAATTTGCAAAAGGCTACTATATTGACAGTATAAGCGGCAGCGACAGCGGACTCGGAACAAAGCTTTCTCCGTGGAAAACAACGGAGAATTTGAAGAATGTTCAGCTTGAGGCCGGTGACGGAATTTATTTTAAGCGTGGCGGCGAGTATTACGGTGAGCTGACCCTAACCTGCGAGGGCACGGAGGAAATGCCGATTGTTATTACCTCATACGGCGATGCGAGTGATGCTCCGGCTTGTCTTTATACGCTTCACAAGACCGAGGTTCTTCGACTTTTTGATTGTAGCTATGTAACGGTTGAGGATTTGGAAATTACCGCACCCAACGGCGGCGGAATTTGGATTGATGCACTCAACAGAACAAGTGAGGGCATTACTCTCAATAGGCTCAATATGCACAATATGCCAAACGGAGCTATGCGCGGACGTGATAATCTCGGTGCAGGTGCCGCCGGTGCAAGAGCCTGTGTTATGGTTAAGGGCTTGGTTGCTCGCTCACGTTACGCAGTCAATGATTTGACGATTACAAACTGCGAAATGTACGATTGCGGCAACGGTATCAGCGTTTGGGGCTCGTGGAATGACCGGCAGGATGCTTGGTGCGAGATTGATGAAATTGACCCGATTTTCAATACGGGACTTTTGGTTGAAAATGTTTTCTTCCACGATATGATGGCTGAGGCTATCGTTGTAGGAATTTGTGACGGCGCTCTTGTTACAAACTGCCGCTCGATAAATTGCTGCCAGGACAGAGGCATTGACGAAAACGGCAAGATAATGTTCTATAATGCCGCAATGTGGTTCTGGGGCAGTATCAACAGCACAATTGAGCATACCGAAATAGCAGGTCAAAAAATGGTCGGTGACGGTATGGCTGTCGATTTTGATTCCTATTGTCACAATTGTATGTACCAGTATATCTATTCGCACGATAATACCAGGTTTGTTGTCAATAATCCGATGTATGACGGACACAAAAACAATGTTGTTCGCTATTGCCTTTCGGTCAATGATAACAGAGGCGATAACGAGCTTGCCTGCAGAAAAGAGGGTGAGTATGGTCTGCAATTCTACAACAATACTCTTGTTAACTGCTCGGAGTACGGCTTCAAAAATCTTTATAATGCAACAGTTGCAAACAATATTTTTGTAATGAACGAGGGCAGTCGCTTCGAGTACAAGGTGGATGACCTCAGGCATAACAACGATTTCTCCAACAATTGCATCTATGGTCAGAATAATCCGCTTGTTGATATTTCGGCGGTTAAATGCAATCCCGGCTTTTCCGGAACGGACTGCTCGGATATGAACAGCTTTACTCTTTCAAAGGATTCACCGCTTATCGGAGCGGGTAAGGAAATTGAGGGAGCACCCGAAAAGGATTTCTTCGGTAATGATATCACCTCGATAAATATCGGCTGCTACGGCGGCGAGGGAACGGATACGGAATACGACCGTGATTTGATAATTGTCAGAATTTTCAGATTTATTAAAAATCTTTTCCGCAACCTTTTTCAGGATATTTTTGATTAAACGATACAACAAACTACAATGATTCAGAAAGCGAATCAAAGCAGTTTTTTATCGGAATATGTTATAACCGCAGGCTTTTACACCTGCGGTTGTCTTTTGTTTTAGATGTTTCCGCTGATAACAAGTGTTGCCGTGCCGGGGTTAACTGTCCATGTGCCGTCCGTATTTTGAGTATACGTTGCCGCAGGAACGGTGATTTGACCCTCTGCGGAGGTGAACAAGCCGGTTGTGGCGTCATAGGTGTAATTTGTGCCCTCAACCCAGGCTGTTCCGTCAAAGGTGGCTTCAACCGCACTGAGAATCGGATCAAAGGTGTCGGTGAAAACTACATCGTCGGCGGCATTTGCCTCAACACTACCGAAATTCTGAATGACAAAGGTGTAGGTTAAGCGACCGTTTTCCGCAACGGCGGCAGGGCTGATTGCCTTACTTATGCTTAAATCAGCCTTGTTGACAGCGTTGACCGTTTCGGTTGCGGTAAGGGGAGCGGCAATTCCCGTGCCTGTTACCGTAGCTGTATTTGTAACCGAGGCTTCAAGACCGAGGGGTGCAAAGGCTGTAACCTTAGCCTCGTAGATGAGCGTTGCGTTTCCGTTCGCCGGAACGGTCAGACCACTGATTACCATCGGTGCACCGGCTGTAACTGTGGGTGCTGTTTGCAAAACGCCGTTGATATAATATCTGATTGTGCCGGCGTTGTATTCAAGCGGATAAAGCGTTGTTTCATTAAACGCATAGCCGCCGAGATTGTCCGTTACGGTAACGTCGGTGAGGGGCGTTGCCGAGCTGTTTACAAGCGATATAACATAGGTGATATCACCGTCGGCATTGTAGTCGGTTCCGACAGCGGTTTTGGAAACGGAAAGGGTCTCCAAAAGCTCACCTGTTACCGTGTTTGAGTTTTTAATTCCTCCTGTATAGGAAAGTGTGGCGTAGTTTGTAAACGTTGCCATATACTTCACTCCGTTTGCAATATTTGCGGTTTGTCCGCATTGTAGCCGTCGATATATACGGTTACGTTATATGATATGCAGGTATGGCGATAACGGTTACATAGGGTAAATACGCTGTGAACAAGCCTCGCCGCTCAATATGCCCACGCACGCCTTCGGGTATGCATTCAAAAAAGAAAAGCCCTGTTTTTACTCGGCTTGTACGTTCTGAATATTTTCCTATCTACTCAAAAAGGCTGTAAAAACTTACGTTTTTACAGCCCCTTTTGGCAACGTGTATATATCTTATGTCAATGCTTTTCGCGTTTTATGATGGAATAATCTCCGCTTTTAAGTACCTCTACAAGCTTTTCGGGGCTGTCAATACGAACTGGGGAAATGATTCCGCCCTTGCAGCAATTATCCGGGGAATGTGCATCGCCGCCGGAGGTTCTGATCAAATCGGGGTGTTCCTCTGCAAAGCTTTCTGCCATTTCGTTATATTTATCGTTTTTGCCTGAATTGTGAATCTCAATTCCGTCGATAAATTCAAGCGGATGCACACCCGGCTCCGGGATATAATCTCTTTCGATGAACGGGTGCGGCTGAATAAGCAGCACACCGAGAGGGGAGAGCACATTGTAATAGGTTTCAAGTCCGGCACCTCTGAGCTCCGGATGGTCATAAAGCATTTCGGGGGTTAATCCGTAGCAAAGAACCTCCTTGCCGCAGCCGATACATTCCTCAATTCCGAAAAGAATATCCAAATCATAGGGCTCGGCAAGCTTCTTACACTCCTGCCAATCCTCAACATAGGCATCAACAAATTTATCCCAGGGAAGGTCACGGTCAATCGTGGTGTTTCCGCCGAAAAAGTGGTTTGTCATGACAACGCCGGAGTAGCCGCCCTCAACAAGAGCCTGAACCAACTCGGCAGGTGTTGTTCTTGCACAGCCGCTACAGGTAACGGTGTGACAATGTAATTGATATTTGTATCCGTTCACAGTTATCACCCTTTGTTTTTTTTAATAATTATAGCGATTCAAAAGGGTAATGTCAATTGCAGCAGCAGAGGTTTGTGAGAAATATTTAATTCATTTTGAAAAATCTGAATGTTGATACTTCAACACGACCTTATGTGTAGCTGATTAGAACTTGAGTTTTTAAGCCTCACGGCTTGGCTCCGAAAATTGTTTGGAATGTGAAGTAATTTTAATAGGAAAATACGCTCCGTTAAAATGTAGCTTTTTACTTTTCCTAAATTATTCCTTAATTTCTATTGCAAGGATGTCACCAATGGGGATGGCTTGACGGTCTGCGGTTATTAAGGCGGAGGAAATGGTGTCGATTTTTTTAACCGTATAGACCTGCGTTATATATGCACCGCCGTTTTTGGCAGCATCGGGAACGAAAAAGGTTATCACCGCATCAATAGGTAAATTGTCCTTTATATAAACAAGCTTGCGATTGATTTTTTCTATTTCGTTTTCGTCAAGCTCAATTTTTTTATCCGTGAGACGTGCGGTTTCATCCATCTCGTCATCAAGTCCCGTCAGTGCGGCAAAGGGGGCAAATTGAGCCGCTCGTGCAATACGTGACATTCTCGGTCGTTTTTGCGAGGTGTGGTGGGGGCGGTTGATTATATCGTCGTAATTTCCCATTATGCCTTATGTCCTCCGATCTGCTTGTTCCTGTCGAGAGCAGTTGCACCCTCCTCAAGGTTCATACCCTTAATAACTGCGTTTTTGCCGTATTTCTTTTTCAGCTTGATAATGGCGTCCTGCATATTCTTTTCCTTTTGCAGAGTTTCCTCCAGCTCGTTTTCCTTTTTACTGTCAGAAAACAGGTCAAGCTGAACGTATTCGCTATCCTTTTTCGCCTGAGCCTCGGTAATGACATGGTTGGCGGCAATGCTCATTCTTCTGACAAGAAGCTTTCGGTCAACAATTTTGTCGAAAAGCTCTGCGGCGTTTTGTATTATCAGCTTTGTTGAAGCTGTGTATCTGCCCAAATTTTGGCTTGAATGGGCGGTTTTCGGGATTTTTCTGCCGTAGCGATCGGTTTCTATTTCACCTGAATATGATTTGTCTTTAAGACTGTCTGTATCGTAGCCGACGGTTAACACAAGCTGGTTGGTCACAAGTCGCTTTTCGACAAGGTCAAGTGAAAGCAAGTCTGCCATTTCTTTGAGAACAAGCCTTGCTTTATCAAATTCATACGGCTCTTGAAGCACCTGACCGGAGCTGATGCTGTTATTTTCGGGACGAAAAGCCTTGATATCGCTTATTTCCGTCGGCTCCCAGCCCCAGGCGTGGTCAATAAGCAGCTCGGCGTTGATGCCGAAAAGACGGTACAGGAGGTCTTCGTTATAATAATCGGCTTCGCTACCCTCTGAGCAGCGTGCAACGTCGCCCATGGTGTACATCCCGTATGCCTCAAGCTTTTTTGCATAGCCCTTGCCTATACGCCAAAAATCCGTTATCGGACGGTGCTCCCAAAGGATTTTTCTGTAGCTCATTTCGTCAAGCTCGGCTATTCTGACGCCGTTTTCGTCAGGCTCGGTATGCTTGGCGTAAATATCCATCGCAATCTTGCAAAGGTAAAGATTGGTACCGATGCCTGCGGTTGCGGTGATTCCGGTTGAGTCAAGCACATCGAGTATCATTTTCATCGCAAGCTCTCGAGCAGACATTTTGTAGGCTTTGAGGTATTTTGTTGCATCAATAAAGACCTCGTCAACGGAGTAAATATGAATATCCTCGGGGGCGATATATTTAAGGTATATTTCGTAGATTTGGGTACTAACCTGCATATAGTGTGCCATTCTCGGCGGCGCGACAATGAACGAAAGCTCGGCGGAGTGGTCTTTTCTCAGCTTTGAGTCAATATATTCCCCATGAGTAAGCTTTTTGCCCGGGGCATCATAGCGGCGGAGAGCATTTACCTCACGCACCTTTTGATTTACCTCAAAAAGCCTTGCTCTGCCCGGAATACCGTGAGCCTTGAGCGACGGGGTGACGGCAAGGCAGATCGTTTTTTCGGTTCTGGATGGGTCGGCAACAACAAGGTTTGTATCCAGTGGGTCAAGTCCTCGGTCAACACATTCGACAGAGGCATAGAAGGATTTTAGGTCAATTGCGATATATGATTTTTCCATAATGACACCTCCGATGAATAACCTTGCATTTATTATACACAATAATCGGGCGTAAAGCAAATTTTAGAGTACAAATAAACGTACTTTGAGCGAAATGCACGAAAAAAACTTTTAAAAATTAGCATATTTATACGAAAAAAACTTGACAAATTATTTTCAGACGATTATAATTTTGAGTATATTTTTTTAAACGAAGGATTTTTCTTTCGTTGTGATTGGAGTGTTTAATATGAATAATTACGTCAGCCGAGTTCTTGACTCTGTTAAGAAGAACAATGCCTTTGAGCCCGAGTTTGTTCAGACCGTTGAGGAGGTTTTCAAGTCGATTGAGCCCGTCATCGAGAAGCATCCCGAGTATGAGCAGGCAGGTCTTTTGGAAAGACTTGTTGAGCCCGAGCGTATGTTTTCTTTCCGTGTTGCATGGGTAGATGACAATGGCAAGGTTCAGGTCAATAAGGGCTATCGTTGCCAGTTCAACGGCTCTATCGGACCCTACAAGGGCGGACTTCGTTTCCATCCGAGCGTATATTCCGGTATCGTTAAGTTCCTCGGTTTTGAACAGATATTTAAAAACAGCCTTACGGGACTTCCTATCGGCGGAGCAAAGGGTGGCTCCGACTTCAATCCCGTCGGAAAATCCGATGCTGAAATTATGCGCTTCTGTCAGGCATTTATGAGCTGCCTTTACAAATATATCGGACCCGACGTTGACGTTCCCGCAGGTGATATCGGCGTTGGTGGTCGTGAAATCGGCTACCTTTACGGTCAGTACAGACATCTCAAGGCTGTTTTTGAAAACGGCGTTCTCACCGGTAAGGGCTTGAGCTACGGCGGTTCTCTTATCCGTCCGGAGGCAACAGGCTACGGTGCGGTTTACTACGCACAGCAGGTGCTTGCACATTTCAATGAGGATATCAACGGCAAGACAATTGCCATTTCCGGCTTCGGCAATGTTGCTTGGGGCGTTGCAAAGAAGGCTGCACAGCTCGGTGCAAAGGTTGTTACAATTTCCGGTCCCGACGGATATGTTTACGATAAGGACGGTATTTCAACCGATGAAAAGATTGAGTACCTTCTTGAAATGAGAGCTCATGGCACAGGTAAGGTTAAGGACTATGCCGACAAATTCGGTGCAGAGTATCATGAGGGTGAAAAGCCCTGGGGCGTTAAGGCTGATATCGTTATGCCGTGTGCAACTCAGAATGAGGTTGATATGGCTCAGGCAGAAAAGATTGTTGCCAACAGTGTTAAGTATTACATCGAGGTTTCAAATATGCCGACCACAAACGATGCACTTTCGTTCCTTCAGAGCAAGGCTGTTGTTGCTCCGTCAAAGGCTGTTAATGCCGGCGGCGTTGCTGTTTCCGCTCTTGAAATGAGCCAGGATTCAATGCGCTATAGCTGGTCTGCCGATGAGGTTGACGGCAAGCTCAAGGATATTATGAAGAATATCTACTCCAATTCCGTCAATGCTGCCGAGGAGTACGGTCTTGGCTATGATCTTGTTGCTGGTGCAAACATTGCAGGCTTCTTAAAGGTTGCCGATGCTATGATGCAGCAGGGAATATTCTAAAACTGTGGGGCGATTTTTCGCCCCATTTTTTATTTTGTAACCATTTGTAATTGAAAAAAATAAAAAACTTGCTATAATAAATCGGAGGTGAGTAAAATGCAGGGTAAACTAATTGTAATAGAGGGTCTTGACGGTAGCGGAAAATCGACACAAATCGAGTTTCTCAAAGGAAAGCTCGGCGGTGAAGCCGTGCATCAAATTAAGCTTCCGGACTATGACAGCGATTCAAGCTCTCTTGTAAAAATGTATCTCAAAGGTGATTTCGGAAGAAATCCGGAGGATGTCAATGCCTATGCCGCATCGGCGTTTTATGCGGTTGACCGTTTTGCAAACTATAAAATGAAGTGGAAGAAATTTTATGATAACGGAGAAATAATTATCTCCGACAGATACACCACGTCAAACGCCTATCATCAGGCGACTAAAATAGAAAAATCCGAGCGAGCGGAATTTTTTAAGTGGCTGGAGGATTTTGAATATGGGCTTATCGGAGTTCCAAAGCCCGATGCCGTGATTTATCTTGATATGCCGATAGAAATTTCGCAAAAAATGATGTCGGAAAGATATTGCGGTGACGAAACAAAAAAGGATATTCACGAGAGCAATCTCGATTATTTATACAAATGCCGAGAGGCCGCACTCGATGCTGCCGAGAAGATGGGCTGGTATGTTGTACACTGTAATGACGGCGATATGCCGAGAAGCATTGAGGATATCGGTGAGGAAATATTCGGCATAATTTCAACGGAGGTTTTATGAGCTTTTCTTTTCACAAACCGGACTTTAACGATATAGGATGGTTGAAAGAAAAATTGACGGAGGCTCAGCCGCAGTGCTGCGATTTTTCCGTCGGAAATATTTTAGGCTGGAGCAGATTTTACGGGGCGGAAATTTCACAAATTGAGGATTGCCTTGTTATGAAAATCGGCAAGGATAATTCCTTTGATTTTCCAAAGGGTAAAAGCTTTGAAAAGGCACTCGATGCAATTGTAAGGGAGTACGATTTTCCTAAATTTTCTTATCTTGAAAAGTTTGAGACCGAAGCACTTGAACGGCTTTATCCGGAAAAATATTGCTTTACGGCTCAAAGAGATATATTTGATTATGTTTATCTTCAAAGTGACCTTGCCGAGCTTTCCGGAAAGAAATATCACGGCAAAAGAAATCATATATCGTATTTTGAAAAGAATTTTAACTGGAGCTTTGAAAAGCTCGGAAAAGACAATGTTGATGCTTGCATTGCAATGAACGAAAAGTGGTATACTCTCAATGTTGATAAGGATAGGGAGGGGATTGAGCATGAGCGTGAGGTTTTAAGGCTCAATTTTAATCACTTTGACGAAATAGGCGGTGTCGGTGGGGTTTTGCGTGTGGACGGTGAGGTTGTAGCCTTTACCTTTGGAGAAAGACTGAACAGCGATACCTTTGTCACCCATTTTGAAAAAGCGTATTCCGATATCAGGGGGGCTTACCCGATGATAAACAACCTTTTTGCAAAAAAGCTTTTGACGGATTACAAATATATAAACCGTGAGGACGATGTCGGCTCGGAGGGCTTGCGGAGTGCCAAGCTTTCCTATCACCCAACGCGATTGATTGAAAAATTTACGGCGGTGAAGCTTTGATTGCTTCCGGCTTAGGCGAAAGGAATACGCAAATTGCTTGAAATTGTAAATATAAAGGAACGTAAAGAGGATATTATTGCCCTGTGGCAGGAGGCGTTCGGTGACAGCAGAGCTTATATAGAATTTTTTCTCGATGAATGTCCCGATATTGCTTGTCTCGGGAACATCTGCGAGGGCAGGCTTGCTTCAATGCTTTTTTTACTCAACGGCTTTATCGGAAAATATCGTTGTAAATATCTTTACGCCGCCTGCACCGCAATGCACCTCAGAGAAAAGGGTCTTATGAGTGACTTGCTTGAATATGCAAAAAAATACTGCACCAAGGAAGGCTTTGATTTCATTTTTCTTGTTCCTTGTGAGGAAGCTCTTTATTTGTATTATTCAAAATTCGGCTTTGAGCCGAGAATGCGAAGAGCAATATATACCGTTTCGGGCGGAAACGAAGGACAAAGCTTTCAGAGGGTGGACGATGTAAGTCGGATAGCCGAAATGCGGATGACTCTGCTCGGCGAAACGGACAGCTTTTGCTTTGACCGCAAAACCACGGAATATGCCGTGAGGGAATTCTTGAACGGCGGCGGAGAGGCTTATATCGAGGACGGCCGGTTTTTGTTTTTTGCCGTCAGAAACGGAGAAAAATGTGTAATTAAGGAGATTATAGCCGAAAAAGGCTACAATTTAACACTTAATTTACATTTATTTAAGAATTTAGGCGAAGAAAATATTTACATTCAAACGCCGATAGTGTATAATAGTGAGGATAATGGGTGTGTTTGTACTAAATGTGGTATGCTTTGTTCGCTTACGGAAGAAGCGAGAGCCTTTGCTGAGGCTCACGGCACACTTTATGCCGGTATGTATCTTGATTGAGAGGTAACGAAATGATTTGTGTTTTTCTTGCAAGCGGTTTTGAAGAAATTGAAGCTTTGACGGTGGTTGATTACCTGCGCAGAGCCGAGCTTGAGGTTTTTACCGTCGGCATCGGCGGCAAGCTGATTACGGGCGCTCATAATATTACTGTTTTTTGTGACCTTGATGAATCCGAGGTCAAGCTTGATGAGAGTCTTGAGGCGGTTGTTCTTCCGGGCGGTATGCCGGGAACGCTCAATCTCGAAAGGTCTCAGACGGTTAAAGCGGCGATTGAATACTGCACCGAAAACGACCGTTATATCTGTGCAATTTGCGCTGCACCGTCAATTCTCGGTCATATGGGTATTTTGAACGGCAAAAAAGCCTGTTGCTTCCCCGGCTTTGAAAACGAGCTTGAGGGAGCGGAGGTTTCCGATGCTTTTGTTTGCACGGATGGCAAGATAATCACTGCAAAGGGTATGGGTGCGGCTATTGATTTTTCCGAAGAAATTACAAGCCGCCTAATCAACAAGAACAAGGCGAAGCGAATTAAGGAATCACTTCAGTGTCCCTATTAAAAAAGGAGGGCAAGGTATGAAAGACGAAAACGGCAGAGAATATTCCGATTACGATATTGACAAGCTTATCGAGGAATTTTCCGGAACCCAAGACAGCTCGGATAAAAACAGCCGGGACCCTGTTGCCGAAAAGAAAAGGTTTGTTGTTCATATTGATGAATCTCTCATAGATTCACCTCAAAAGGATGAGCCCAAGTCGCAGTCCGGCGGTATTTATTTTTCAAATTATCCCAAGCATAAGGGCTATGCTACCATCGAGGTAACGCCGGAGAATGAGGATGCTGTGCTGACAAGCAAGCCTTCCAAAAAGAAAAATAAATCGGAAAAGTTGAAGAAAAAAATTGAGATGGTTGGCGGTAAGGCGGCTGTCGGTTTTCTTGCGTTTATCCTTATTGTAACAACATTTCTTTCTTATATAGGAATAACCTGCGTCGGAGATATGCTTGCAATCAACCGCAGCGATGTTGATATGCCGGTGGATATACCGGCAGAGTCGAGCTATACGCAGATTATTGACATTCTTCACGATAACGACCTGATAAAGAGACCGTTTTTCTGCAAGATGTTTACCAAATTCCGAGGCTTTGATAATGAAACCTATCTCAGCGGTCAATACTATTTGAACAGTAAAATGGGCGTTGAGGGTATGCTCAAGGATATTATGGCGGCTCCCGTTTCTGCGGATTCAATTTCATTGAGCTTCCCCGAGGGCTGGACCGTAACGCAGATACTTGAGAAAATTGATAAATATGAGGTTTGCAGCAATTCAAAAATGCTAACCGCAATGAAAACCGCAAGCTTTGAATATGATTTTCTTGACAATATTACAGACAATAAGAGCAGATATCTCAAGCTGGAGGGCTATCTTTTCCCCGATACCTATGATTTTTATGTTGATGCCGACCCGACCTATGTTATAAACAAATTCCTCGATAACTTTGCCTCAAAGTGGGAGGATGAGTATGATAAGCGTGCCAAGCAGCTCGGCTTGACAAAGGATCAGATAGTCACCATCGCCTCTATTATTCAAAAGGAGGCGGCGAACACGGAGCAGATGAAGGTCATTTCCTCCATTATACACAATCGCTTAAATAAGCAGGCGGATTATCCGACACTCGGCTGCGACAGTACGGCTCTCTATGTCAGCAACTATGTTACACCGGTTGTCGGTGAGGCACAGGGTAATGCATACTACAGTGCCTACGATACCAATGCGATAAAGGGCTTGCCTCCGGGACCGATTTGTAACCCCGGAATGGATGCCATAAGAGCTGCCCTCTATCCGTCGGATACAGATTACTTCTTCTTTGCCCACGACAATTCGGGCAAGATATACACAGCCTCCACATTTAAGGAGCACAAGAACAATCTTGTTCTTATAATAAAGGCCAACAGTGTCACGGATTAAGGATTTTTATGAGTAATTTTGATACGGTTATTCCCGAGCTTCTTTCACCGGCAGGGGATACGGAAAGATTTTATCGAGCCCTGTATTTCGGAGCAGATGCAATATATGTCGGCGGTTCGGCGTTTTCGATGCGAGCCGCTCCGGCGAATTTCAGCTTTGAACAGCTTAAAGCGGCTGTCGATGCTGCTCACCAAAAGGGCGTAAAGGTATATCAAACCTGCAACACCGTCCCGAGAAATGATGAAATCGACAGGCTTCCCGATTTTCTTATGCAGTCGGCGCAAACCGGCGTTGATGCGTTCATAATTTCCGATTTGGGAGTTATGACGCTTGCCCAAAAATATACGCCCGAGGTTGATATCCATATTTCCACGCAGGCAGGCATTACGAACTATGCTTCTGCAACCAAATGGTATGAAATGGGTGCCAAGAGAGTTGTTACTGCAAGAGAGCTTTCACTTGAGGATATTGCTTTGCTCAGAGCAAAAACGCCCAAGGAGCTTGAAATCGAGTGCTTTGTTCACGGTGCCATGTGTGTTTCGTTTTCCGGTAGGTGCTTGCTTTCCAATTATCTTGTCAACAGAGACTCCAACAGAGGCGAATGTGCCCAACCGTGCAGATGGCAGTACAGTCTTATGGAAAAGACCCGTGAGGGCGAGTATTTCCCGATTGCTGAGGACGAGAACGGAACATATATCTTCAATTCCAAGGATATGTGTATGATTGAGCATATTCCCGAAATGGTTAAAGCGGGAATTACAAGCTTTAAGATTGAAGGCAGGGCAAAATCCGCTTACTATACATCGGTTATAACCAATGCCTACCGCTGTGCGATAGACGGTTATCTCAAAAATCCGACCGATGATTATAAGCCCGAAAAATGGGTTGTTGATGAAATGTATAAAATCAGCAGCCGTGAATATTGTACCGGCTTTTATTACGGACATCCGAGAGAGGATGCGCAGATTTATTATGACGGCGGCTACAAGAGGGACTGGAGTGTTATGGCGGAGGCTCTTTATTCCGAAAACGGAAGGGTATATTGCCGCCAAAGAAACAGATTTTTCGAGGGCGAAGCTCTTGAGGTGCTTCAAAGAGGAATTGAACCCTATGAGGTTACTGTCCGAGATTTGAGAGATGAAAACGGAGAAAAAATCGAAAAAGCTCCGCATCCGATGATGAAGGTCAGCTTTGAATGTGATAAGGAAATTCCGGCAGACGCCCTTTTGAGAAAAGAGATTTAAGGCTTTTGCATCGGTGTTGCAAAATTTTCGGAGGTTATTATGCGTTTAACGAAAATTTTATGCGGAGTTGATTACTCCTGCGACAGCTTTGAGGATATTGAAATCAGTGACATTACATATAATTCAAGGTTGGCACAGAGCGGTATGTGCTTTGTTTGTCTGACGGGAACAAGCGTTGACGGACATAAATTTGCTCCGGATGCGTATGAGCGCGGCTGTAGGTGTTTTTTTGTTGAAAGAAGGCTGGATTTACCGAATGACTGTATTCAAATTGTTACCGAAGATACACGCCGTACTCTTGCGCTTATTTCCGCAAACCTTTTTGAGCATCCGAGCCGAGAAATGAAGATTATCGGTATCACCGGAACAAAGGGAAAAACCACGGTTGCGCATATTGTTAAAATGTTCATCGAGGCGGCAGGCGAAATGTGCGGAATAATCGGTACGGTCGGCGTTGCCTACGGTGATGTCAAGCTCAAAACCGTTAACACAACCCCCGAAAGCTATGAGCTGCAAAGGCTTTTCAGAGATATGCTCAATGTGGGCTGTAAATATTGTGTTATTGAGGCTTCGTCGCTCGGCTTGAAAATGCACAGAACCGATGCGATTGAATTTGAAACAGGTGTTTTCACCAATCTTTCTCCTGACCATATCGGCACAATTGAGCACCCGACCTTTGAGGACTACAAAAACAGCAAAAAGCTTCTTTTCGGTATGTGCAAGCACATTGTATACAATAAGGATGATCCGGCATATGAGGATATGCTTGAAAATACAGAGGCGGATACAGTGAGCTTCGGACTTTCAAACGCAGATATAACCGCCGAAAGCATTGAGCTGTATTCCGACAAGGATTTCCTCGGTGTTTCATTTGACTGCAAGGATTTTTCCGAAAGCTATCATATTGATGCCGCTTTACCGGGTCAGTTCAATGCATATAATATTCTTGCTGCCGTCGGTGTTTGCAAAACCCTTGGCATCAATGCAAAAAGTTACGCCGAAAGGCTAAAAAATTTCCGTATTCCGGGTAGGGCAGAGGTTATTCGTGTCAGCGAAGATTTTCAGGTTATTATTGATTACGCGCATAACGGATTAAGCTTGCACAGTATTTTGACAACCTTGAAGCAATATCCGCACAACCGCCTGATTGCTCTTTTCGGCTCAATAGGCGAAAAGAATGAAACACGGCGTGAGGGTCTGGGTATTGCCGCAGGACAGGATGCCGACCTTTCAATATTGACCTCATATAATCCCGGCAGGGAGAACCCGATAAAGATTGCCGAGGAAATTGCCGGATATATCCGTCAGGTAGGAGGCAATTATACGATAATTGCCGACAGGAGAGAGGCCGTACATTACGCACTCTCAATTATGCAAAAGGGAGATATTCTTCTTCTCGCCGGTAAGGGCGACGAAACCTCAATGAAGCTTGGGGACAAAACCGTGCCGTATTCGGAGCGGGAGGAAGTTGAAAAATATATCAAAAGCTTATCAGAATAATAAAGCATCGCTTCAAAAAAACAAGGAGGTAATGATATGCCGCAAAAAGGAACAGCAGCCAAGACGAAGAGCAGAAAAAGACGTAACAAGCTCTCGAACGCAGGTGCGTTTTTTATCTCGCTGCTTGCTATCGTCGGCTTTACTCTTGTGATTATTGTGGGATATGTCTTTTTTAATGCCGTTTCGGTGGTAAACGGTGATCCCGTAATCAACCTCACGAGTGCAAGAAACAATCAAAACCAGACATCATTTTTGTATGCAACCGATTCGGACGGAAAGCAGATTGAGGTGCTCCGTCTGCACGGTGAAGAAAACAGAATTTGGGTCGATTTTGATAAGATTCCCAAGCAAATGAAGGATGCCTTCGTTGCTCTTGAGGACAAACGCTTTAACGACCACCACGGTGTTGACTGGATTCGTACCGTCGGCGTTTTCGTTAAACAAAATGAGCAGGGCGGTTCAACAATTACACAGCAGCTTGTAAAGAATATTACGGGTAACAATCAGGTAACCTATGTCCGAAAGTTCAATGAAATTCTTTCCGCACTCAATCTCGAAAAGAATTTCACCAAGGACGATATTCTGGAGGCTTATCTGAACACGATTTATCTCGGACAGGGCTGCTACGGAGTTGAGACGGCGGCAGAGGTTTATTTCGGCAAATCCGTTGATGAGCTGAATGTTTCGGAGTGTGCGGTTATTGCCGCTATCACACAATGGCCGTATTCTTATGACCCGATAAACAATCCCGAAAACAACAGAACACGTCAGATTTACTGCCTTGATGAAATGCTCAAGCAGGGTAAGATAACAAAGCAGGAATATGATGAAGCGGTAGCTTATGACTTGATTTACACAACGGACGATAATTATGTTCCGAGTCAGGCGGAGCTTGAAAGACGTGAAAACGAAAAGAACGCCAAGGCCTCCTCCGAGTTTCAGAGCTTCTATATAGACTTTGTTATTGATGATGTTATTGACAGGCTTCAATCCGACTGCGGATATTCAGAGAACGAGGCTCGTGAAGCAATTTACGGCGGCGGTTTGAGAATTTACACGGCAGTTGACCTTGATGTTCAAAAGGCGACGGAGGATATTTATGTCAACCGTAAGGGCTTTGAGGACAGAAAAAATGCACAGTCCGCAATCACGATTATGGATTATAAGGGCAGAGTTGTTGCAATAGTCGGTCAGGCCGGTGTAAAGGAGGGTAACCGTGTCCTCAACCGTGCAAGCTCATCACCGAGATCTCCCGGTTCTTCGATTAAGCCGCTTGCATCCTATAGCCCGGCAATTGAGCTCAATGAGGTTACCTGGTCATCGTATCTTCTTGATTCAGCAGTCTCGTACAAGGGCTGGAGAACGCAAAACTCCGGCGGCGGCTACGGCTCCGGCGGCAATGTCACGGTTCAAAACGCTTTGTCGAGATCGCTCAACACAATTGCCGCAAGACTTGTTATCAATTTTGTCGGCGTTGACACTTCATACGATTTCCTTGTTAACAAGTATCATATTTCCACCACGGTTGAAAGCACCGATAAGAGTGCCGCACCGCTTGCTGTCGGTTCAATGACCTACGGTACAACCACACTTGAAATGGCGGCAGCTTATGCAGCCTTTGGCAACGGAGGATATTACTACAAGCCCTATTCATTCTATTATATTGAGGATGCCAACGGTAAGGTGCTCATTGATAACAGAAACAACAAGGGTGAGCAGATTATTTCCACGGGTACGGCAGAGGTTATGCGCCATATGCTTATGACGGTTACAACGGGCGGTACAGGTTCAAGCTATAAGGTCAGCCGCTTTGATACCTTCGCAAAGACAGGTACAACGGATGACAATAACGATAAATGGTTCTGTGGCGGAACGCCCTACTATGTCGGTGTTGTTTGGTACGGTTATGATATTCCGGAGCATATCTACACATGGGGCAATCCTGCCGGTGCAGTTTACAAAACCGTTTTTGATGCCATTCACAAAAATCTTGATTATAAGGATTTTGAGGACCTTGATGCGGCGGTTCAGATGAGGTACTGTACCTCAACGGGTAAGCTTGCATCCTCAAGCTGTTATTCAACGGCATACGGATGGTACAAAAAGGATAATCTTCCCGATTATTGTACGGGTCATTACTATCAAAGCACATCGGACGATGATGACGATGATGATACCGATACAACCCAGAGCGTAACCTCGGCAACGCAGGGGGTTACATTACCGATTTCAATCAAAACGGATGACAATGATTGATAAATAATTTCAAATAAAAACAGGAGGCGATCGTATGGTTGTTATGTCTGTCGATTACGGTGATGCAAGGACGGGGATAGCAATTTGCGATCGCCTTGAAAGTCTTGCACACCCGGTTGAGGTTATCAAGCAAAGCTATGAGCCTAAGGTTATCGAGCGGATCGCAAGCCTTGTTGAGCTTCATAAGCCGGAGCTCATCGTTGTCGGATATCCCAAAAATATGGATTCATCGGCAGGGGAAAGGGCTCAAAAATGTGCTGCCCTTGCCGACAAAATAAACGAAAAAACAGGTATCAAAACCGCACTTTGGGACGAAAGGCTGACCACGGTTTCGGCACACAATTATCTCAGCGCCAACAATGTCAGAGGCAAAAAGAGAAAGGATGTTGTTGATGCGGTGGCAGCGGTAATAATTTTACAGGATTATCTTGATTTCAGGAGAAACGGAAATGAAAGCTTATAACAAAAAGGAATGGCTTTGCCTTGCTTTGAGCGAAATGCTTTGTGCGGTGCTTATGACGGCTTGTGCATATCCGGCAATGCTCCGTACCGGCAAATTCGGACTACAGATTTTGTTAACTGTCGGCTGCTCTTTAGCTGCTGCCGTCATCTTTGACTTTTTAAAAATAAAAGACAGTATAATCGCACATTCTGTCTGTTTTTCGCTTGCGTTTTGGGCTTTGGCGGCACTGGTCGGTCAAATGACACTAAAGGGTACATTTTTCATTTTTGCAACACCGTGGAAATATATGTTTTATTATGATAGCATCGGTTCGGTGCTTTTGTCGGTCATTGTGATGACGGCTTACCGCAGACTCAGGGCATATTTCAAAAAGGATAAGTTTATTTCCGCAGAATATGAAAAATTTTACCGTACTGTTTCAGTAGCCTTTGTCTTGTTCTTTATTTTGGTGCTGATTTACTGCTTTTTCCTTTGCAGAACGCCCGACGTGCAAAGACCGATACCGCACCTTACTCCGTTTTCGGTTTTTAAATGGACGTTTCTCTCCGGTGGGCTTGATTATGAAAGACTTGTGCTTTTCTTCGGAAATATTGCGATTTTTGTTCCGATAGGCTTTTTGATGTATAAAAAAAATAGCGGCAAGCTTTTTACCGCTTTTCTTGTGATTTTTCCGATATTGTTGAGCTCCGCGATTGAGCTTTCACAGTATTATTTTAAAATGGGCGATCCCGATATTGATGATGTTATCCTTAATGTGCTGGGGTTTTATATCGGAGCTTTGTTAAAGCTCGGCTTTGACAAACTTTTTCCGCTAAAAAAGGAAGATTAAGATTTATTTTTTGTAAAAAACAGATTTTTTCCTCCGACAATTATAAGCATTGCCGCAAAAATACCTCTCAAAAATTTTTCGTTAAGTCGGTCAAGCAATAAATAGCCTATTACCACGCCGATAAGACCCAATCCGATATAGCAGAGGGCGGCTTTTTTATCAATAAGCTTGTTCCTGATATGAAAAATTACGGCAAGAACGGCTGACGGAATAAAAAATATCAAATTTATGCCCTGAGCCGCTTGCTGCGGAAGATTTTTATACAGCGAAAGATACAAAATCAAAACGCCTCCGCCTCCAAAGCCCATAGCACCGAGAATACCGGAGACGGCAGCGGCAATAATATCTGTTATCATTTTATCAGCATCCTTATTCCCGCATAAATCATAAATGCGGAGAAAATTTTATTTAAGACCTTTTGCGGAATTTTCGGCAGGAGAATTGAGCCGATTACCGAGCCGACAAGCCCCGGTATCAGATACACATAGCTGTCGCTCAGACGAACCTCTCCCTTTAGAATATATCCGACCGCACTGATAATCGAAAGAGGTAAAATGACGGCAATTGCCGTTGCATGAGCTTCGTTTTGTTTCAAGCCTTTATTTTTAAGACCTTCAACGGCAACGATTCCTCCGCAGGAGCCTATCAAAATATTTACGGTACCGATCATAATACCGAGTAATGTGTTGCGAGCTTTCTTCATAGTTTTTTCCCCGTCGGCATAGTTTTATGTATGGGGTGATTTTATGATAAAAAAGCGGCAGTATTTTCTGATAGGCTTGGCTGCGATATTTGTTTTAACCTTTGGCGGTATGCTTTACGCAACGCGTTTTGCCAATGACAGAGCAAGTGATGCGCTTTCAAATCGTGCTTATCAAAATACCGTTATTGTTGATGCCGGTCACGGCGGCGAGGATGGCGGAGCGGTTGGAATTGACGGTACGGCTGAAAAGGACATCAACCTTGACATTGCGCTCAAGCTTGAAAAAATTTTGAAGCTTTACGGCATCAATGTTATTATGACCAGAACTCGGGATGTTATGACCTGCGACGATGGACTTTCTACGTTGAGGGAGCGCAAGGTTTCCGATATACATAACCGATTCGCTCTGATTGAGGAAAATCCGAATTCGCTTTTTGTCAGCATACATCAAAATAAATTTGAGGATTCAAAGCAAAACGGGATGCAGGTTTTTTATTCTGGCAACAATGCCGAAAGTAAAAGCCTTGCACAAAGCATACAGAATTCCGTTGTTTCAAAGCTTCAGCCCAATAATAAAAGGGTTGTAAAACGCTCCGGCTCTGGTATTTATTTGCTTTATCACGCAAAATCTCCGGCTGTTTTGGTTGAATGTGGTTTTATTTCCAATCCCGACGAGGTCAAAAAGCT
The DNA here is from genome assembly GCA_964472865.1 of uncultured Ruminococcus sp. Lineage (GTDB taxonomy): Bacteria > Bacillota > Clostridia > Oscillospirales > Acutalibacteraceae > CAG-488. Next base: position 28,766 of record CAYYLP010000013.1, read on the forward strand.
TAATGATGATGCTTACAGAATGAAAACGGCAATCCTTGTTGCCGATGGAATTTTAAAATACTTTATGAATGGGTGATAAAATGGCACCGAAAGCCAAAACCTTATATGTTTGCTCCGCCTGCGGTCACGAAAGTGCCAAATGGTACGGTTGTTGCCCGGGCTGCGGAGAATGGAATACTATGGACGAGGTTTTTAAAGCTCCCGAGGGTTCAAATTCGGCGGCAAAGAAAGCCTCGGCATCGTCCTTTTCTTCGAGCGCTAAAATGATAAGGGAGATAAGCTGTGACGGTGAGGTTAGGCATCAAACCGGACTCCGCGAGCTTGACAGAGTTCTCGGCGGCGGGATCGTCAAGGGCTCGCTTGTGCTTCTCAGCGGTGACCCGGGAATAGGAAAATCAACGCTTCTTTTGCAGATTTGTCAATATCTCGGTCAATCGTTGAGGATACTCTATGTTTCGGGTGAGGAGTCCGCACATCAGATAAAGCTCAGAGCGGACAGGCTCGGAGTTGATACCGAAAATCTTTTTATACTTTGCGAAACCGATGTTCAAATCGTCAGCGAGCATATGAGAGCCTCAAAACCCGACCTTGTAATCATAGATTCAATCCAAACTATGAATGTTACCGAGCTCAGCTCATCCCTGGGCAGTGTTGCACAGGTCAGAGAGTGTACAAATTGCCTTATGCAGACCTCAAAGAGCCTCAATATTCCGACAATCGTTGTCGGTCACGTTAACAAGGACGGCAATATTGCCGGACCGAAGGTTTTGGAGCACATTGTTGATGCGGTGCTTTATTTTGAGGGTGAACGGCATCTTTCGTACCGTATACTCAGAGCGGTGAAAAACAGATATGGCTCTACAAACGAAATCGGCGTTTTTGAAATGAAGGATAACGGTTTGAGCGAGGTAGAAAATCCCTCCGAGATGATGATTTCGGGACGACCGAAAAACACATCGGGTTCCTGTGTTGCTTGCCTTATGGAGGGCTCACGTCCGATACTTGCAGAGGTGCAGGCTTTGGTGAGCACCTCGGGCTACGGCAACCCACGCAGAATGACCAACGGCTTTGATTATAATCGCCTTGCAATGCTTTCTGCCGTGCTTGAAAAAAGAGCGGGATATTTTTTGAGCAACTGTGATGTTTATATAAATGTTGTCGGTGGACTTAAATTGGACGAGCCTGCCTCGGACCTCTCGGTTGCGCTTGCACTTATTTCGAGCCTTAAAGATACGCCGATAAGGGATGATGTCATCGCCTTTGGGGAAATCGGCTTGGGCGGTGAAATTCGTTCGATTGGAAGCTGCGAGCAGCGTATAAAGGAGGCTGCAAGGCTCGGCTTTAACAGGTGTATTGTGCCGTATCATAACTATAAAAATCTCAATCAAAGCATTAAGTCGATTACCGAAATTGTTCCTGCCAGAACAATTCGAGCAGCATTTGAAGCGGCGATATAGGCATAAGGCAAAGAGCCACATCGCTATAAAAGCATTATCTTACGTTGCTTTTCGATTTTCATGCAAAAAAGGACGAGGCTCGGGCTTCGTCCTTGATGTTTATATGCTTTTTTAAACAAGCTTTTTCCATTCGCTGACGGCGAGGGCATCACAGCGTTCGTTTTCGGGGTGGGAGGCGTGTCCCTTGACCCACTTTACCTCGACACGGTGAATATCACAAAGCCGTAAAAGCTCATCCCAGAGATCCGGGTTGAGTGCAGGCTTTTTGTCGCTTTTACGCCATCCGTTTTTCTTCCAGCTCCTTGCCCAGCCCTTTGAAAGACCGTCGGCAACATATTTTGAGTCTGTTGTCAAGGTCACCTCACACGGCTCCTTGAGGCATTTGAGTGCTTCAATAGCACCGGTGAGCTCCATACGGTTGTTTGTTGTATTTTTTTCGCCGCCGCTAAGCTCCTTTTCAACGCCCTTAAATTTCAATATTGCGCCCCAACCACCCGGACCGGGATTTCCAGAGCAGGCTCCGTCGGTATATATTTCAACCTTTTTCATTTTGTCACCTCACACACATTTTAACATAATTGATGCCGTAATACAATATTTTACAGGCTTGATTATAATTTTTTTAATGCCCAATAATAATAAAAAGACCGATAATTTTGAAAACGCATTGACTTTTTTTTGATTTAATAGTATCATAAATTAGTTAAGTTGGGTATTTATTCTATATTTTGGCTTTAATACTTTTACATAAAAATTTAGAGAATAGGAGTTAGTATTTTTAATGCCGAACAGTGAAAAAAACGATAAGAATCAAAAGTCTACGGCTAAGGGTAAGCAGACTAAGCGAACCGTAAAATCAGGCTCTAAGCCTGCAAAAGCGGCGGCTAAATCACAAAAAAGCAAGCCTACCAAAAACGAAAAGACTAAAAAGAGCAGTGAAAAAACAACTGCCGAAAGAAAAAAGAGAGTAACAAACGAAGGCTCACGCAAAAAATCAAGCAGCAGCTCGAACGCAAAAAGAGGAAGAAAAAAGCCGGTTAAATCCGTTAAGATCGGCTTCCTCGGCGGACTGAATGAAATCGGAAAGAATATTACGGTTTACGAATTTGAGGACGATATTGTAATTGTCGATTGCGGACTTGCCTTCCCCGAGGCGGATATGCTCGGCGTTGATCTTGTTATTCCCGATTTCACCTATCTTGAGGAAAACAGGGAAAAAATCCGCGGTGTGGTCATAACTCACGGTCACGAGGATCACATCGGCTCCTTGGCATACCTTTTGCAAAAGATTAATGTTCCGGTTTACGGAACAAGGCTCACAATGGGCTTGGTTGAGGGTAAGCTTGAGGAGCATAAGCTTTTGAGCGGAGCAAAGCTCAATGTCATAAAGCCGGGCGACACAATAAAGCTCGGAAAATTCGATATCGAAGCAATTCACGTTAATCATTCGATTCCCGATGCTTTGGCATTTGCCGTTAAATGCGAGGCAGGTGTAATTGTGCAGATGGGCGATTTCAAGATTGATAGCACTCCGATTGACGGAGGTATGATTGATATTAATCGCTTTGCGGAGCTTGGCAGCGAGGGTGTTTTGTGTATGCTTTCGGATTCCACCAACGCCGAAAGAAAGGGCTATACGGAAAGCGAGAGGGCTGTCGGAGCATCCTTGCGAACACTTTTTGAGCAGGCGGGCAAGAGGCGTATTATCATTGCCACCTTTGCCTCAAACGTACACCGTGTTCAGCAGATTATCGACCAGGCGGAGGCTCTCGGAAGAAAGGTTGCTCTTTCCGGCAGAAGCCTTGAAAATGTTGTTGAAATCGGCTCTCGGCTCGGCTACCTCAATGTCAAGGAGGGCGAGCTTGTCAGCATTGATATGATAAACAAATATCCCGATGATAAAATGGTTATCATCACAACGGGAAGTCAGGGAGAGCCTATGTCGGCTCTTTCAAGGATGGCTTTTTCGGGTCATAAAAAGGTTTCGATAGGACCTAACGATTGTATCATCATTTCCGCAAGTCCGATTCCGGGCAACGAAAAGACGGTTGGCAATGTTATCAATGAGCTTATGAAGCTCGGTGCGGATGTTATTTATGAAAAGCAATACGGAGTTCACGTTTCGGGTCACGCCTGTCAGGAGGAGCTGAAGCTGATGATGGGTATTGTTAAGCCCAAGTATTTTATTCCGGTTCACGGTGAGCAGAAGCATATTCGCAAGCACGCCCAGCTTGCCGTTAATATGGGTATTCCGAGGGAAAATGTCTTTATAGCCGACAACGGACTTTGTCTTGAAATTTCTCAAAGCGGAATTAAACAGCTCGAAAATCTTCCGTCGGGCAATGTGTTTGTTGACGGCTCCGGTGTAGGCGATGTCGGTAATGTTGTTCTGCGTGACAGAAAAAAGCTTGCCGAGGATGGTCTGATAATTGTTGTTGCGACTATGGACAGTGTTACGGGCGAGATTCTTGCCGGTCCCGACATAATGTCGAGAGGCTTTGTATATGTTAAAGAGAGCGAGGAGCTCATAGAGGATGCAAGGGAGATTGCAAGATACGCCATCGAAAACTGCACCTATAATAACATTTTTGATTGGAGCACAATAAAATCCAGGGTCAGAGATGAGGTTGCTCATCTTATGTATGAAAGAACGAAAAGAAGTCCCATGATTCTTTCGATTATTATGGAGGTATAATATGCTTTATAAGATCAAAACATTGATAAGAAATTTTCCCGTAATATCCGTTGCGGCGGCGGTGGCATTGCTTTTTACCGTTCTGACGTTTATTTTGGGACCGATTTGGCTTGCAATTCTTGAGCTTGTTGCCGATGTGGCGGTAGTGGCGTTTCTTATTGTGTACTACGATCTTATGAGCGCACGAAAGCAGAAGCTTATCACCCATATTTCCTCCGATTTGGATCAATATGTCAAGGGCATTTCGGATGATTTTCCCTTGCCGATAATCATTTGCTCCGAGGACGGCAAAATCAAATGGTTTAACGATAAATTTGAGGAGGCTATCGGTCCGCTTTCTTCAAGCTACAGTGAGCTTAACGGTGTTTTCAAAGATGTGGGCATTGATTCGATTCTCGATGCCTCTGTCAACGGCGTTGTAATTGATTGCGACGGCAAGAGCTTCAATGTTTTTTCTCACAAAGCTTTGGTTGGTACGGAAAATGTTGTTGTAATGTACCTTGTCGATGTTACTAAATACAGAAAAATAGCAAACGACTATTTCCGTTCACGTCCGGCTCTTGCGATAATGACCATAGACAATATGTTTGAAATTCAGCAGGATCGACGAGAAAGTGACTGCTCCGCAATACGCAACGGAGTTGAAAAGCACATTGAAACGTGGCTTGCGAAATACCCTTGCCTTATCAGCAAAATCAGCGATAACAGCTTTTACATTGTTGCCGAAAAGCAGGATATCGACGATATGATAGTTAGAAAATTCGATATTCTCGACAAAATCAGAGATTATACCTATGACGGTAAATACGTCGGTGTAACACTCTCAATCGGCGTTGGCTGCGGAGCCGATATTGCCGAATGTGAGAAAAATGCCAAGCTTTCCTTGGATATGGCACTCGGTCGAGGAGGAGACCAGGCGGTTGTTAGGGTAAAGGATAACTACGACTTCTTCGGAGGCATTTCAAAAAGTGTCGAAAAGGGCAGTAAGGTTAAGTCAAGAGTTGTTGCGTCCGCACTGGCGGAGCTTATTCAAGGCTGTGAGAGCGTATACATTATGGGTCATCGTTTTCCGGATTTTGATGCGGTCGGCTCGGCAATCGGTCTTGCCTGTATTGCAGGGAAGCTCGGCAAAAACGCATTTTTTGTAACCGATGCGGAAAAATCAATGGCTCGTCCGTTGCTCGAAAGAGCAGAGGCGGATATGCCGGGAGCGGTAATCCCCTTTGAGCAGGCAAAGCTTGATTTCGGCAAGAGCAAGAAAAATCTTCTTGTTGCGGTCGATACTCACATAAAAAGCTTTGTTGAATTTCCGGAGCTGCTTTCAATGTCAAAAATGACGGTGGTTATAGACCATCACCGCAAGGCGGTTGATTATATCGACAATGCGGTAATTTTCTTCCACGACCCAAGCGCTTCCTCAACCTCGGAAATGGTTTCGGAGCTTATCGAATATATTCCGGATGTTGATGAAATCGGAAGCCTTGCCGCAGATGCACTGCTTTCGGGAATAATGCTCGATACAAAGAATTTTATCCTGCGAGTGGGAGCAGGTACATTTGAGGCGGCGGCAAGATTGAAAAATCTCGGTGCCGATTCCGTCAGGGTAAAGCGTCTTTTCGCAAACGATATAGAAAGCTATCACGAGCGCAACAGGATTATTGATTCCGCAAAGAAGTACAAAAACTGTGCAATTGCCGTTGCGGACGATGATATTAAGGATATTCGCCTTATAAGCGCACAGGCGGCGGATGAGCTGCTCAACGTCAGCGGAGTTGATGCCTCATTCGTGATATTTAAGCTGGACGATATGATTTGTGTTTCCGCCCGCTCCTTCGGTGCGGTAAATGTTCAGGTCATTATGGAATATATGAACGGCGGCGGACACCAGACAATGGCGGCTGTTCAGATAAAGGATTCAACTGTTGCCAAGGTTACGGAGCAGGTTATGCGTAGCCTTGACAAATATAACGAAAATAATTGCAATAAAAGCGAGGTATAAATTATGAAGGTTATTCTTACTCAGGATGTAAAGGGACTCGGCAAAAAGGGTGAGCTTGTTAACGCCTCCGATGGCTATGCACGCAACTACCTTTTTCCGAGAAATCTTGCCGCAGAAGCCAATTCACAGGCGATGACGGAGCTTAAAAACCGTGAGGATTCCAAGAAACACAAGATAGCGGTTGAAACGGACGATGCAAAAGCCTCTGCCGCAAAAATAAACGGAAAAACCGTAAGTATGACCGCCAAGGCAGGCAAGGGCGGAAGACTTTTCGGTTCTGTAACCGCAAAGGAGATTGCGGAAAGACTTAAAAAGGATTTCGGTATTGACGTTGATAAAAGAAAAATCACCGTTGATGATATAAAGGCCTTTGGTACATACAAGGCAACCGTTAAGCTTTATCAGGGCGTAACGGCGGAATTTAACGTCAAGGTCTCGGAAGAATAAATAATTCCAAGCAAACGGAGAAGGAATATGGACGATATAAATTACTCAAGCGAATCCGTCTTCAGTCTTGAGGCGGAGCAGGCGGTTTTGGGCTCGATTTTGATGGACCCGGCGTGTATGCCGCAGGTTCAGGTCTATTTGAGTGCCGACGATTTTTATCTCCCACAGCATAGAGCTATTTATACGGCAATAGCCACCATTGAAGCATCGGGAGGCAAGATTGATCCCCTGATTGTCCTTGACAGCCTTGTAAAGGACAAGGTCTATGATTCGGCGGCAGGAAAGAACTATCTTTTCCAGCTTTCTCAAGGAGTACCGTCAACGGCAAATGTTGAGTCCTATGCCAAAATTGTAAAGGAAAAATTTTATATTCGCTCACTCATCAATGCCTCCAAGGAAATTATTGATGATGCTTCATCGCAGGATCAAAATGCCGATGAGCTGCTTGAGTCGGCGGAGCAAAAGATATATAATATTCGTCAGGGAAAAAAGACAAACGCTCCATCAAAAATCGGTGATATTATTGTTGGTGAGGTTTACACAACTCTACAGCAGCTCACATCACCGGACAGAGATTTATATAAGGGCTATCCGACGGGTTATTCTGACCTTGATAAGGTTTTGACAGGCTTGCACAAATCCGACCTTATCCTCATCGGTGCTCGTCCCGCAATGGGTAAAACGAGCTTTGCACTGAATCTTGCCAGAAATGTTTCGGTTATCGGCAAGAGAAAAACGCTTATGTTCTCTCTCGAAATGACTAAGGAGCAGCTTGCAATGAGAGTTCTTTCAACAGAGGCAAGAGTTAACTCGGCAAAAATGAGAACGGGTGAGCTTGACGGTGAGGATTGGCAAAGGCTCGGTATTGCGACCAATGCCTTGAGCAGTGTTGAGCTTTATTTTGACGATACAAGCTCAATCACCGTTCCCGAAATGAAAGCCAGAATTCGACGTCTTAGAGATGTTGAATGTGTTATAATAGATTATCTCGGACTTATCCGACCGGCGGGCAGGGTTGAAAACCGTGTTCAGGCGGTCAGTGAAATTACGAGAGAGCTGAAGCTTATGGCAAAGGATTTGGCAATTCCGGTCATTGTTTGTGCCCAGCTTTCCAGAGGCACGGAGGGCAGGGGAGGCTCGCACAGACCTCAGCTTGCCGATTTGCGTGAATCGGGCTCAATTGAGCAGGATGCCGATATTGTTTTGATGCTTTATCGTCCCGATTATTACAGCAATGATGAGGATGCGGAGAACGATGACGAAAACGGTGGACAACAGCTTGCAAATAAGGCGGAAATCATCGTTGCCAAAAATCGTCACGGTCCGACCGATACGGTTGAAATGATTTGGGATGCGGATCACACACTGTTTATTTCAGCGGAGAAAATCAGAAATGATATGTAAGGTAAAAAATGCTATTGAGCGATATTCGATGCCGATTTACGGAAAAAGGGTTGTCGTCGGAGTTTCGGGCGGTGCAGATTCCATGGCATTGCTAAATGCTCTTTTGCAGCTAAAGGAAGAATACAAAATCAACGTAATTGCCTGTCACATAAATCACGGCATCCGAGGTGCGACCGCCGACCGTGATGAGGCTTTTGTTGTTGAGGCTTGCAAAAGGCTTGGCGTCGAGCTTCACACATTGTATGAAAATGTTCCCGAGCTTGCAAGACAGCGGCGGCTCGGAGTTGAGGAATGCGGCAGACGGGTGAGGTATGAATTTTTTAATTCGATTGCCGGCGAAGGCATTATTGCAACAGCACATACTCTCAGCGATCGCTGCGAAACCTTGCTTTTGAATATGACGAGGGGAGCCTCGGTCAAGGGGCTTTGCTCAATTCCGCCTATAAGAGATAATATCGTCAGACCGTTAATCGACTGTACGAGGGCAGACATTGAAAGGTTCTGCACCGAAAATTCGATTGAATTTATTACCGATGAAACCAACTTTGACGATGTATATTCACGCAACAGGGTAAGGCTCAATATAATTCCCGAGCTCAAAAAGCTCAATCCGTCGGTTGAGGAGGCGTTTTTGCGTCTGATAAAGTGTGCGGAGGACGAAAATGATTATCTTGCTACCGAAGCCCAAAAGCTTCTTGTCGAGGCGAAAACGAAAAACGGATATTCCGTTGAGGTCTTTAAAAATTCTCACAGGTCAATAAGATACCGTGTGCTTTTTGAAATTATAAGCCGCGAAAAAGGACTTTTACCTGAGGAAAAGCACATCGAACAGCTTGACTTGATTCTTGACGGCGGCAAAACGCAGATTATCGGAGATACGGTTGCGGTTGTCGAAAACGGAAGCTTGAAAATAGACCCCGTCGAACGGGTTGAGGAGGAATGGGAGTTCGATTTCCGAATTCCTTATGCCCCAACGCCGCACGGCATTGTCACCGGCGAGGTTGTTAATAAAAATAATTTACCGCCGAAACATTTTGTTCACAATAAGGTGGTAGACTATGAGAGTATTGTAGGTAAGGCTGTGCTGAGAAATAGGCGAGCGGGCGATAAGATGCGCGTTGCCGGCAGCTCATGCACAAAAACCTTAAAAAAATTATTTAACGAAAAGCATTTGGATAAGCGTAACAGCCGACTTGTTCTTGCGGATGATTTGGGCGTTGCCTGGGTTCAGGGAATCGGCTGTGCGGACAGATGCAAAATAACAGAGGACACAAGAAAAGTTTTGATTATCAGAGAGGAAGAGTACAATGATTGAGAACGATATTCAAGAGGTATATTTCAGCAAAGAGGATCTACAAGCCATTGTTAAGCGCTTGGGCGAGCAGATAAGCAAGGATTATGAGGGTAAAAATCTTTTGCTTGTCAGTATTCTCAAGGGCTCTGTTGTTTTTATGGCGGATTTAATGAGGGCAATCACCGTTCCGTGCGAAATCGACTTTATGTGCGTATCAAGCTACGAAAACGGAACGACCTCAACCGGTAGAACGAGAATTATCAAAGACCTTGATATCAATCTTGAGGGCAAGGATCTTTTGCTTGTTGAGGACATTCTCGACAGCGGCAGAACCTTGAATTACATTACCAATTTGCTTAAAACACGTAATCCGGCAAGCATCAGGATTTGCACACTTATGGATAAGCCGGAAAGACGTGACCCCGCACTCAAGGATATAATCAAGGCGGATTATTTCGGAACCTATGTACCCGATGAATTCGTTGTAGGCTACGGTCTCGATTTTGCGGAAAAATACAGAAACCTTCCCTATGTCGGAGTGCTCAAGCCGGAGATATATGAGAAAGATGGGAGTGAAAATGCTTGAATAATGAACCGAGCAAAAAAAAGAAGCCAAAAAAGAACAAAATATTTATAATTCTTCCGTATATTCTCATTCCCTTGATGATGGTGGTGGGTATTGCTATTGCATCACGTCAGTCGGAATATAAGCGTGTTGACCCTATGTATTACGAGGTTATCAGTGCGTTTGACAATGACAAGGTCAGCGAGTTTTCGCTCAACCTTTCAAGCGGTGTGCTGAAATACAAGCTGCGTAACAGTGATGTAAAGGTTCAGTATAAGGTGCCGAATGTCAGCGTTTTTGTCAACGATATCAACGATACCGTTCGTGAACACAACAAGAACGCAAAGAGCGAGGCTGAACTTGTCAAATACGAATATATTTCGGGCTCATCAACCTCATGGCTTGTCAATCTTTTGCCGACAATTATTTTGGGCGTAATGCTTATCATTTTGCTTGTTGTTATGATGAAGCGAATGAATGCTGCCGGCGGAGATATGAACAGGACGCTCAACTTTGGCAAAATCAATGCCAAAAAGCAGCGTGACCAAAAGGAAAAAACAACCTTTAAGCAGGTTGCCGGTGCGGATGAGGAAAAGGAAGAACTCAGCGAAATGGTTGATTTTCTCAAATGTCCCGAAAAGTTCAGTACACTCGGTGCAAGAATCCCCAAGGGTGTGCTTCTTGTCGGCCCTCCCGGTACAGGTAAAACCTTGCTTGCAAGAGCTGTTGCAGGAGAGGCAGATGTTCCGTTCTTCTCGATTTCGGGCTCGGATTTTGTCGAAATGTATGTCGGTGTCGGTGCTTCAAGAGTCAGGGATCTTTTTGACCAGGCAAAGAAGGAATCGCCGTCGGTAATTTTTATTGACGAAATTGATGCCGTAGGACGTCACAGAGGTGCCGGTATGGGCGGCGGACATGATGAGAGAGAGCAAACCCTTAATCAGCTCCTTGTTGAAATGGACGGCTTTGAGAAAAATCAAGGCGTTATCGTTATCGCCGCAACCAACAGACCCGATATTCTTGACCCGGCACTGCTCAGACCCGGTCGTTTTGACCGTCAGGTAAGGGTTGGCTATCCCGATACCAAGGGCAGAGAGGAAATTCTCAAGGTTCATTCGGCGAACAAGCCGTTAGCACCCGATGTTGACCTCAAGGTTATTGCAAATTCAACTGTTGGCTTTGTCGGAGCAGACCTTGAAAATCTTCTCAATGAAGCGGCGTTGCTGGCGGCAAGACGCAACAAAAAGGCAATTACCATGGCCGAGATTGAGGAGGCAACCGTTAAGGTTATTGTCGGCACGGAGAAAAAATCCCATAAGATGAGTGATAAGGAAAAGAAGCTGACCGCTTACCACGAGGCAGGTCATGCAATTTCGACCTATTATCTTGAGGGTCAGGACCCTGTTCGCCAGGTTTCCATTATTCCGAGAGGCTCGGCAGGCGGCTACACAATGTCGGTGCCGACTGAGGATAAATCCTATCAAACCAAAAACGGTATGCTTGATGATATTGTTGTTCTTTTGGGCGGTCGTGTTGCCGAAAAATTGGTGCTCGGTGATATTTCAACCGGTGCTTCAAACGATATTGAAAGAGCCACAAAGCTCGCCAAAAGTATGGTCACCGAATACGGTATGAGCGACAGAATCGGTCCTGTTTCCTACACGTCGGGCAGCGGCGAGGTTTTTCTCGGCAGAGATTACGGTCATGCCAAGGATTACTCCGAGGCATTTGCCCAGGAAATTGATGAAGAAATCAGCACGATTATTCACAACGGCTATGACAGAACCGAAAAAATTCTTACCGAGCATATGGATAAGCTGCATGAGCTTGCTCAATATCTCATCAGGTTTGAAAAGATTGACGGCGATAGCTTCAACAGTCTTATGGAGGGCACTCTGCATATTGCGGAGGATGAGCCGGAAACGCTTCCTCTTGCCGATGATGCAAAGAATAATGCTACAGATACAGAATAATATTGCTTAAAACGCACAAAACCGCAGGCTTGAAAAACAAGCTTGCGGTTTTATATATGGATGTCGATTATTTCATAGATATATTTTTCAGCTTTGAAATTGGCTCAACGGTTCCCTTGTATTCTCTGATATAATCGAGTATTTCAATCTCCGAATCAGAAATAAAGAAAAGCTTTTTACATTCCTCTGTCATAAAATTATTGTCTATTCCGTTTTGAAGAAAGCTCATAAGATGGTCATAATAGCCGTCGGTGTTGAGTATGGCAATCGGCTTTGCGTGTCTGCCGAGCTGCTTTAGAGTGAGAATTTCAAAAAATTCGTCAAATGTGCCGATGCCGCCGGGCGTGATTATAAATGCGTCGGAAAGCTCCTCCATTTTCCTCTTTCGTTCCCTCATATTTTCGGGGTAAATAAATTCGGTGCAGTGCTCGTAAAGGATTCCGTCCACGTTGAAAAATTCGGGAGCAATTCCGATTATTCTGCCCCCAAAGCGGTGGCATCCGCGTGCGGCGGCACCCATAAGTCCGTTCGCACCGCCGCCGAAAACAAGACCTATATCACGCTTCGCCATTTCTTCACCGAGCTTTTCGCCGGCTTCAATGTAGCTTTTATCTATTGTGGAGCTTGAAGCTCCGTAAACGCAAATGTTCATATTGCTCCTCCAAGGTTATATTTTGCCGAAAAAGGCTTCTATTTTTGCTTTTGTTGAGCTGATATTGCCTTGAATCAGCTCGGCTGAACCGCCGCCCTTACCGTTCAGCTCGGCGGAAATTTGCTTTGAAATTTCTCTGAGGTCAATGCTCTCGGCTGCAACGGCAAAGCGGTAGCCGTCGGTGTCGTTTCCGCAAAAGCCGGCGCAGAGCTTGTCGGTTTTCTTTGCACCGTCGAGAACCAAACGCCTAAGATTGTTCATATCCGTGCTTTCTTCAAAAATCAAAATATTTTCGCTTGTGTTTTCCAACACGGAGGCTTTGAGCGAAACAATTTCCTTTTGCAGAGCTGCATTTTTTATTTTCAGCTCGCCGTGCTCCTGCCGGTACTTTTTAAATGCCTCGGCAGCTTCGTTTTGCTTTGTACAAAGCTCGTTTGAAATAAAAGTGAGATTATCAATTTTTTTGCGGTAATCCTCAACCGCTTGAAATCCGCAAAGCAGATGTACTCTCATTCCGCCTCGATGACGGCTGCTGTCAAGGATTTTAATTATTCCGATTTCTCCGCTTGCACTGACATGGGGAGCACAGCAGGCACACACGTCGTAGCCCTCCACGGTGACAAGTCGGACATCCTCGGTCAATTCAAGCTTGCTCCTGTAATCAATTTCTTTCAGCTCATCTTCGCTTGGAAAAGATGTTATAAAGCGAACATTTTTGTAAATCGCTTCATTTGCAAGTCTTTCAACCTTTTCAAGCTCGGCTTTGCTGAGCTCACCGCTGAAATCAACGGTAATATCCTCGCCCATATGGAATCCGACATTGTCATAGCCGAAAAGCTTGTAAACTATTCCGGAAACAATATGCTCACCCGAGTGGTTTTGCATTCTCAAAAAGCGTTGTGTCCAATTGAGCTTACACTCAACCTCGGCATCAAGCGGTAACGGACGGTCGCCGTAATGGACAATTTTTTCGTTTGATATTTGCGTATCGAAAATTTTCACATCTCCGATATATCCCGTGTCGCCCGACTGACCGCCGCCCTCGGGGAAAAATGCGGTTTTGTCGAGTATAATTTCATATTTACCGTTGCTTTCTTTACATTCAAGCACCTTGGCGGAAAATTCGGCAAGGTGACTGTCAATATAATATAATTTTTCTGTTTGCATTATGTTCCCTCCGTAATTTTTGATATTATAACATATAGCATAGCAAAAAGCAATTGTAGGATTGACAACGGAAATCATTGTTGATAAAATAAGTCTCGGAGGTGTGAAATGAAGTACAAAATAATTCGTTCAAACCGAAAAACTACTGAATTGCAGGTCAATGAGAAGGCGGAGGTTGTTGTCCGAGCTCCGAAATTTGCTTCGGACAACGATATTAAACGTATTGTCGAAAAGAACAAAGGATGGATAGAATCGCACATTCAAGCTCAAAAGGAAAGGCAGGCAAACCGTAAGTCTCTTTCCGAGGAGGAAATTGCCACACTGAAGCAAAAGGCAAAAACAATCTTGCCCGTTTTGACTGAGCTTTACGCCGAGCGTATGGGTGTCAGCTACAGCGGTGTAAAAATTACCTCGGCACAAAAGAGATTCGGCTCTTGCAGCGGAAAAAACAGCATAAATTTTTCGTATATTCTTATGCAATATCCGCCGGAAGCGATAGAATATGTTGTTGTGCATGAATTGGCGCATACCGTGCATCATAACCACAGCAGAGAATTTTACGCTTTTGTCGAAAAGACCTTGCCCGATTACAGAGAAAGAGAAAAGCTTTTGAAAAAAATTCCTTAAAAAATAACGTGCAGATCAAAGCGAACTGCACGTCTTTTTTGTTCAATTAAAGAAGCTCATGCTCCTTGGCGTACTCATAGAACGCCTCAATGCTTCTTCTTCTCGGCTCATCAAGCGATGCACCGGATCTTGTAACCGTCGAGAACGGAATACCCTGGAGCTGAACAAGATACTTTGCACTTGCATTAAAGCCGGAATCAATTGCGTTGTCAAGAAGAATAATCTCGTTAAAGGTCTGTCTTGCTTTGTCGATATCCTTTTCAACAAAGAACTCATCATACATCTTGCGGAAAAGGTTTGCACCGCAGGAGGTCGGAGTTGCACAAACGCCTCTTGCACCTGCCTTGTAGGAATCAAAGAGCAGGGGGATGTTTGCCTGGAGAACGGCGGTTTCGCCCTGATATTCAAGCTTGTCGAGGATTCCCTGTGTTGTGCAGGTTGTGTCCTTGATACCGTGGAATTTGCCTGTCTTAACAAGCTCGCCGTACGCCTTACCCGACATACAATGCGGTTTAAGACCGGGGAACTCATAAAGAATGATCGGGAGAGTGGTGAACTCTGCAAGCTCTGAAAGATAATCGACAACTCTCTTGTCATTATCGGCGTAGCCCTTTGTTACGAAAACAAGTCCGTCAACACCGGTCTGCTCCATTCTCTTGACTTCTTCAATCTGTTCCTTCCAAGTCGGCTCAAGGTTTGCGGTTGCAACAACCTCAACGCCTTGTGCGTGCTTAACTGCGGTTTCTGCGATTTTAATTCTTTCCTCAAGCGTGAGGTGCTTCATCTCGGAGCTTCCGCAAACGGAGAAAAGATGATGAGGTCCTCTTGAGGACTGCCACTCAACATATTTTGCGTATGTATCAAAATCTACCGTCTTGTCCTCGTTAAAGGGTGTGAGGAGGAGAGCATAAACGCCTCTGTATTCCTCATTTTTACCTGAAAACATATTTAACACCTTCTGATAGGTTTATTTGCCGCCGAGCATCGACAGCTATTTAATAATACACTGTGTGCGGTATAAAATCAAGTCTTATTTAAGAAATCAATAACTTTTTTCGCCCTATCGGGGAAATTTCCGATTATCGAATCAACTCCGAGAGCATATAATCTTTTGATATCCTCCTCTGTGTTGACCGTCCAGGTGTTGATTTCGATTGAATTTGCTTTAATTTCCTTGATGTAATCCTCATTGAGGGTTCTGTGAAACGGATGAACACATTCGGTGTTGTTGGCTTTTGTGTATGAGCCGAAGTTGATTATACAGCTTGATTCAAGAAAACCGCACTTGATTTTTGGGTTGATTTCTTTAAAGCGCTTAACGCTGAGATGGTTAAAGCTCGAAATAATTATTCTGTCCTCAAGGTCAAATTCGATTATCATATCGTTTACAGCCTTTTCGATACCGGGGTATTCCAAAATTCCCGTTTTAAGCTCAATATTTGTAATCAGACCGTCAACCGGCTTCACAAGCTCAAAATATTCTCGGAGGGTCGGAATTTCATTGAAGCCGAATTTGCCGGCAAAACTTGCCGAAGCATCGAAATTTTTAAGCTCGGCAAGTGTATAATTGCAAACAAGACCCTTGCCGTTGCAGGTTCGGTCAATGTACTCATCGTGGATAACAACGAGCTCACCGTCCTTTGAAAAATGCACGTCAAGCTCAATTCCGTCCGCACCGGCATCAATCGCTTTTCTGAAAGCGAGCATGGTGTTTTCGGGATATTCGCCGCTAAAGCCTCTGTGAGCAAAATTTAACATAACAAAACTCCTTTGAATTAATTTAATGGCGCCGCACCATACGAATTACTCATATTTCTTTATCATAAAGGACTGTCTGCCCTTTTTGGTTTCTCCGAGCTCCTCGTCGATGATAATTTTACCCTTGCCCCTGACAACGACCTTTGAACCGACAGGCACTTTAAAATCGGGCTTCAGGGCTTGAACGCCGTTGATAAAAACCTCACCGGCGCTTATCCGTCTGACCGCCTCACTGCGTGAGAACGAAAATCCGCTCGAAACGACCGAGTCGGCACGCATGGAGCTGACAAAGCATCTTTTTAAGGTATATTTTTCCGTGATTTTTACCTCGGAGAAATCGTTAAGCAGGTGGGCGTTAACCGTACCTCTGCCTGCCGAAATAAGATTTTCGCAAAGGTATTTCGCAACGCTTTCGAGCACCGCAACGGTACAGCCCTTTTCGTCACAGATGATGTCACCGAGCATCTCACGCCGTATACCCAGCCCCATTATACTGCCGAGATAATCACGATGACCGAGCTTTGAAAAATTATCCTTGTCGATTCGCAGGGGCAGAATGGGGGAGCATTGCTCGGTTTTAATATAGTCCTCGTCGGCGTAATCCGGCAGAAAAATTATAATTCTTCTTTCCGCATCGTCAAAGCCGCCGCAGAGGGTATAACGTACACCGCGTTTTGCAAGAAATTGTATGGCACGGCTCTGTTCAAAGCTGTCTAAAAAGCTTGTGTGGGATATGTAATTGTTGTTTTCGCACTCGTCGATTTTGTCCTCAAGCACCGCAAAAAGCAGCTCATTTTCCGTCATTCAAAACCACCGCCTTTTTTATTATTATTTTACACTAAAGCAGACGATATTTCAATGCGAAAAAACAGAAAAATTAACAATTTAAACTGTGAATATTCCTTGAAATTTTCAAGATGTTGTTATATAATCTTAATAATAAAATTCGACTACTATATGTATGAAAACTTTTTGCAGAGATTATTTACATTTTGTAATACATTAACATACCTAATAATACCCATTTTATCATATAGGGTATAACGTACACCGCGTTTTGCAAGAAATTGTATGGCACGGCTCTGTTCAAAGCTGTCTAAAAAGCTTGTGTGGGATATGTAATTGTTGTTTTCGCACTCGTCGATTTTGTCCTCAAGCACCGCAAAAAGCAGCTCATTTTCCGTCATTCAAAACCACCGCCTTTTTTATTATTATTTTACACTAAAGCAGACGATATTTCAATGCGAAAAAACAGAAAAATTAACAATTTAAACTGTGAATATTCCTTGAAATTTTCAAGATGTTGTTATATAATCTTAATAATAAAATTCGACTACTATATGTATGAAAACTTTTTGCAGAGATTATTTACATTTTGTAATACATTAACATACCTAATAATACCCATTTTATCATATAACGAAAACTAAAATAACAAACAACATTGTTGACGATTGGTGTTGGTTAGAATTTTATTGTCGTGATTTATTTCATCTTTTGAATTTAATTTCAACAAGATTTTTTCTCTCCCTCAGTCTTGCTGTCGCTCGACAGCTCCCTCGTCAGAGGGAGCCATGAAAGTGCGTTGCCGTAAACGACACATAACCGCCAATGATTCACGGGCGGATGATATCCGCCCCTACGAAACAGACGTTAGTTTGTACGATGATTATATTTCATTAATACACATTTATTTTGAATCACAAATTCGTAGGGCACGATGCGGAAACGTCAGCGATTTGCGGTGTAGATTACGCAGAAAATTAAGATATAGTCCGTAGGGGCGGATATTATCCGCCCGACACGGTTTACCGATAGTACGCATTGAATTTTGATGCTGAACTTATGTTTTTCGTGATGTAATTTTGATTAGATTATTATTTCAACCGTTTTGTGATAAACAAGGTGAAATTGGGCGAGTGCGTCGCCGTGGGTGATGCGGAAACGCCGGCGATTCACGGGCGGATGATATCCGCCCCTACAGAAAATCGACAAATATTACCACCTAAATTAACTTACAGCAGACGTTCTCTCTCCCTCAGTCTCGCTGTCGCTCGACAGCTCCCTCGTCAGAGGGAGCCGAGGGTATCGCAGAAATTTTTGTTGAGAGCTACCGCACAAAATCGTTAAAATTCCACCAATCATTCCGTTTTCAAGCAATTTTCGGATTGCTTTTTAATATATTTTTTATTTTTATATATTGCATTGCTTCAATGCAAGGGAGGTATTTAAATGAAAAAGCTTCAAAAAATCTTGAAAGGTGCGCTCAGCGTATTTCTGTGCATGGTGATGCTTCTGACGACGTTCTTCATCTTTGATCCGAGCATCATTTTGCCCGAAACAAATGCAGTTGTTGACACCGATGAACTGAGCAGCTCGGCAGAGCCGTCGGTGAAATTCTATGTGCCGGAGGCTATTTATCTCAACCCGGTCATCAATAATGACGGAACATACAGCTTCCAGTATTTTATTGACAGTGACGATAGCGGAACGCTCAATCAGAGTGCAAGCCAGACCACGGGTATGGTGTATTTCTTCTGCTCGGTTGCGTGTAGCTCAATCAAAATTGATTGGGAAAATTCCAATGTCACAACTCAAAATTTAAAAGAATCAACTCAGCTTCTCAAGCAAACCGTAACCGGCGGTACAACAACCGTGCGTGACGGTGCGGTTAAGGTCACCTGTACCTATGTTGCCCAGGGCAGAACCTATACTGCAACAGCCTATACATATATGTACTACCCCGACCTCGACCTTTTGACGGGTACTGCGGCTATCTATGACTATAATGCACAGATCGGTGACGAGCCTATTCTTGCATCGTTCAGCTTTATTACCGGTGTTCATTTTGTCGGCAACAACACCTCTTTGAACAACGATAAGCAAAGAAGCGTCAGCAACTATTACGACCAGTACACACTTTCCTCCTCAAAGGGTGCATTCGGTCTTTCTCCTCTTATCCCGAATTGGAGCACCTTGGCGGCATTCAAGGGCGATAACGGTGACCAGGAGGGTCGTATTGCCGATGCGGATACCGTTTATAACGAAATGTCAAGCAGTTCCCCGTTTATTGAATCCGGTAACGGCGGTGTTTTCTACAGGTCAAGAATTCGTAAACGTGAGGATTCCTACACAATCGGTAGTGCGGATTACAACTGGGGTACTCTCTACGTTGATACAAGCCGTGTGAGCAACTATAACCAAATTCCCAACCTCAAGGGCGGCTTTATCTGTCACTCCTATTGGCATTGCGGCAAGGAGCATGAGCTTGAAAGCTTCGGTGCGGATGATAACTCAATCAGCATTATGAACTATGTCAATTACAAAAACGGCGACGGTAAGGGCTACGGTATGACCGACAGTGACAGACTTTCGGGCACTCCGCAGGAAAAGACCTATACAATGCGTGCAAGATACAAGATGCGTGTTGACTCCGTTAATACCGCAAAGGTCAGACTTAATATCCTCTTTGGTTTAAGAGTTCATATTGTCAACAAGGGCTCTCTGCGCACAGCCTAC
The DNA here is from genome assembly GCA_964472865.1 of uncultured Ruminococcus sp. Lineage (GTDB taxonomy): Bacteria > Bacillota > Clostridia > Oscillospirales > Acutalibacteraceae > CAG-488. The sequence goes on from CAYYLP010000013.1 coordinate 48,323, forward strand.
AGAGCGGCTATCGAAAACGGCTGGCAGGAAGACACTGCCTCCAAAAACGGTTGGACGGCATCCGTTCAAAGCTCATGGACAGCGGCATATTCGGCTTACAAAACAGCCTTGCAAGAGGCAGGCACGGTTCTCGGCAGACCCTATGCCGATGCTACGGCGGTAAGCAACGCTTTGAATAAGCTCAATTCTGCGGTTAAGGCTCTCTCCGATATTGTTGAGGCTAACTTCAATGCAGGCGAAAATGCCGGCGTTCTTCCACAGGTTTATTTCTATGTTCCCGAAACAATCTATCTCAATGCAGCAGACAATAAATCCTTCCAATATTTCTACGGCGTTGACGAAAACGGCGCTTCCGACGGAAAGAACAAAACACTTGCAGATGCCGAAAAGGGCGCAAAGGTTTATTTTAACGGCAAAAACTGCAAGCCCTCAAGCGTAAAAATAACCGTTGAGGCTGCTGCGGCAGACAATACAACAAGCTGGACAAATACCAACAGCTCCGCACTTTCCACTATTACATATGGCGGAGAAACCTTTACCGATGCAACCGCAAGCTCAACGGGTAAGAGCTATACCGAATTTCCCGTTAATACCTCCTGTACGGCGGGTGCGTTCAGTGCCGCACTCGGCAGCAACGCTTACCGTTTTCTCAAATGGACGGCATCATATGTTGTTGACGGTATAGCCTACGAAACATACGCCTACTCAATTTGCTATGCACCGAATACTTCACTTGCAGGTGCGGCGTCAAGAACAAGACACCGTTTTGGTACATCATCCTCCGATAAAAAGGTTTCTACCGATATTCAGCAGATTACGTGGATTGCCGGCGTTACCGGTAGCGAAGCCAACGGTAACCGCTATGTTAACTCCGCAAACTTCAATCCGATGTTGAATATCACCAATCCGCCCTCCGGAAGACCCGGTATTTCACAGGATACTGAGGGAAATTATCATTACTCCAAAAACGATACCTCGATAAATACGATTACCTTTGTAAACGGAGAATATGATGATGATAATGAAAGCGATTACAGCACGCAGGCTGTTTCTCCGTTGGGCTCACTTGTTCTCGATTCAACAAGGTTTGACAATCTCTTATATATACCGAATTTTAGGATAGGTCATATGCTTTCACATTCAGATGAAGGCTCGGCTTCTGTAAAAGAGCGTACCTTTGCTTATTATTTTTCCGATGTCAGTGCATCTATGAAGCAGAACGGTGCCGGTAATTATTATATTACAGGTGTCAACGATAATGAAATCACAACGGGTAACACGGAAACCAGTAATCAGTCAAAGGCTTTTTACCAAAACGGAACTCATAGCGGTCCTTATATCGGAAACCATTATGATGTTACTTATGAAAATCTTGTAAGTAAGAACACTTGCTCGGTAGGCTTGTGTGCTCCACGTTTTGTAGCAAATGAAACATGGGATAAGGTAATTACTTCAACGCAGGTCATTGCCGTTGCCGGTGCAACACGTTATGGTGTCAGGAAAGAAGACCTTGGTTGGTTATCGTATCGTGCAACAATTTCAAACTCACGTACGGTTGCGGCTGTCAAGGTAACCGTAGTCGATAAATCCATCGCAAGAAAGAATTATCAGGATGCGGTGTCCGCCGCAAAGCAGCAGTCGTGGTACGAGGACGATGCGGATAAGGGCTACGACCTTTATCAGAATTCCATTCTCGAAATGGCGGTCAACCTCGGCAATCCCGGCAGGTCAAAGACTAATTCACAGGTGGATGTCAGCAAGCTCCACACAAAGGGCGGCACAACAACGGCTGTTCATCTGCGTGACGGCGAGTCTGCCGATTATAACGGAAATGTCGGCAAGGCTGTCATCGGCACAACGACCGAGTCTATGGGCTACACCTATGGCGATAAGGTCTACGGCTACTACAACAACATCCCCGGCTTTACCGCTTCACGCTATTCCGTAAAGTATGGCTCAACCACAAAAACCGAGGGTCTTCCGCAGGATGAGGACTATAACAAATACTATTACATCAAAAATGCCTCCACCCCGACTATCGAGTGGACCTTCTGGTACAAGCCGAACGAGTATAAGGTTACCTATAACCCCAACGGCGGTACCTACAAGGGCACTGCGGAGAATACGGTTTCGAGCGCTCTTTATCAGTCAAAGTATATTGTCGGTGAGGGAGAAACGCAAATTCCCACCCGTGACGGATGTACCTTCCTCGGTTGGAAGTGCGATTACAACAACGAGCATTTTCAGCTCGGTGATGAAATAAATTGGACATTCCTCAAGGATATTACCTTCACGGCAGAGTGGCAGTACAACACCTACTACACATTGTTTAACGAAAATCATGACGGAATTGCTCCTAATGTTTTTACATCGGGCATTGAGCTCAACAAATCCAAAACCGACCATTCCACTGACACTATGGGTAACGAATACGAAATGGTTATCAAAAGAGTTGGTAACGGCACACTTTGCGTTGACGGTAAGCTTGCCGATAATTATGTTATGGAGGCTTACCCGATAAATGAATACGGCGAGGACGACAGCTTTAGGTTCCTGGCAGGTGAGGCGTACACGTTCAGCCTTGAGGTCTTGAGCGGTACAATGTCAACCCTCAGCGGTAAGCTTGAGGTTGAGCTTCTCGACTCGGCAGGCAATACCATTGTAACGGTTCTAAGCTGTAGCGGTAATGCCGAAAGCCCGATAAACAGTATGCCGGCTGATACAGCCGCCAAAATTGCCGCATTCAAGATTTCCTTGAAGCACGATAGCAAAATGAGCAACTATACGGAATTTAATAATTTCACCTTTAAGCTCCGTATTGAAAGAAGCTCGAAAAAAACTCAAAGCGATATCTTTGCTTCCCGTAACCAGTACGGCAGTACCTACACATGGCTGCCCGAGCCTGTAAGAACCGGCTACACATTTATGGGCTGGTACACCGAGCCGACCGGCGGTGAGCAGGTTAAGGTTGATGACACTGTTTTCCCACACGATGTTACACTTTATGCTCATTGGGACCCGAACCCGTATGCCGTTGAGTTCATAGGTAACGGCGAAACAAGCGGAACAATGGAAAATCAGTCCTTCAGGTTTGACGAAGAAAAGGCTCTGAACGATAACAAATTTATGCGTCAGCGCTTTGTGACTTATTTTGACGGCGAGACGGAAATTGAGATCGAAAGCACTGCATACACTGTTGCAAGTGCTCCGTTCCTCGGCTGGGCAGAAACGGAAACAGGAACGGTAAAATACAGAAACGGTGCAAGGGTTATCAATCTTACCTCGGCTAAAAACACTGTATTCAAGCTCTATGCCGTATGGGGAGACTTCCCGAGCGTAACAACTCCCGAATACACAAAGGACGGTTATGTGCTTCTCGGCTGGTCAAAGAGTGCCGACACAGAGACGGTTGATTACATTGTGGGTCAAGCTACCGACCCGATTACGGAAAATACCAAGCTCTATGCCGTATGGCACGAGGAAAAGGTTGAGGAAGACATAGTTGAAAAGGACGAGGGCATTGAAAGCATCAAGGTTCTTTTGGGCTATAACGCAGACGGTACCGAAAAGTTTGAAATGGTTTCCCGTTGGACGGAGACGACTCTCAAAGCCTACAAAGCCGCAAGAGATGAATTTAAAAAGGCAAAGTCCGATTACGACAAAGCTGAGAAGAAAAATACTATAATCGCAACCGCACTTTCCGTCAAGGAAAGACTTCTCCAAATTGCAATTTCCAAGCTTGTGGAAAAGACGGTTGACACTCGATTTGTCGATGCGTTCTTTGTTAAGGGCGATAGCGAAAACAGGCATAGTGTTAAGGAAATTAACCTCAATAAGTATGCAACCGAAACGCTTAATATAATCCTCAGCAACTACACCTTGGCAACCGATAAAAAATGGGAAAACGCACCGATTTTTGAAAATCAGAATACATTGAACAGCTGTGTTAAGGCACTTGCCGAAGCTTTTGTGAATGTAGCACAGGCAAAGACGAGTGTGCCGACCTACACACTGTACGACAGTGCGGAATCTATAAAGGAACAGCTTGAAAAGAGCGG
>CAYYLP010000014.1:0-48282 GCA_964472865.1 uncultured Ruminococcus sp.
GACTAAAGTCCACCGCAATTTCCACTGTGGAACTTACTTTGGGAATTAACTTTTTGTCCACCTGTTTTTATTTTTTTCTAATTACCTATTGACAAGGTAGGTTGAATGTGGTATACTCTTGAAAAGTCAGCGCGGAGCATTGCATTTGAATGTGAAAGGTGATATAATTGTTATCAACGATTAGGTATTGGAGGCAATTATTATGAAAAGAGCTATTGCAGTTGCTTTAACGGTGGCAATGCTTATATCCGCAATGAGCTTTTACGCGTTTGCAGAGTCGGGCTACGCCTTTAACGATTCTCAGCTTGCGGAGTTTGCACCGAGATGGGAGTCTATTCAGGCTGACGAAACGGTGATTTCGCTTACTCCGGGTGCTACGATGGGCGAAATACGCTTTGCGTGGCTTTCGGATGAGGGCGACAGTGCGGCAGAATTCAAATTCTCCGAAGGTGACGATATGAGCGATGCAATAAGCGTTGATGTTTCAACAGCCAATGTATTTTCGGACTATCAGACCAATAAGGTCACGGTCAGCGGACTTGAGGAGGGCAAGACATATTACTATTCCTATACCGAAAACGGTGTGTGGAGTGAGCCAGCTTCATTTACTGTCCAGCCCGATGATGATTTTACGGTGCTTTTTGTTTCCGATGCTCAAATCGGACGCTCCGGTGACGAAAACGAAAAAGAGGTTCTTGTCAGAGATACCTTTGGTTGGAATTATACGGTCAAAAAAATGCTTTCCAATTATCCGAATGCCGCCTTTGCAATTCACAGCGGTGACCAATTCCAGTCGGCGGACAGCATCATTCAGATGAAGGCATATCTTTCTCCCGAGGAGCTGCGTTCATTGCCTGTTGCCAACACAATCGGCAATCACGACCGCAAGTCGAACCTTTACAGCCAGATTTTTAACAATCCCAATGAGGTTTTTGCACTTTCCGCAAGTGAAGCAGGTACGGGATATTACTATAACTACGGTGACGTTCTTTTTATCACAATGGATTCCAACAATACCTCATTGACGGATGCGAAAAGACTTTTACGCAAGGCGGTCAAGGCTTACCCCGATGCCAAATGGAGAGTCGTTACGATGCACCACGACCCGTATTCGGCATCCTTGGCGGAAAATGAGCACAACAGGCGTAGAGTGACCTTTGCTTCACTGTATGATTGCTATGATATCGACCTTGTTCTTTGCGGACACGACCATTTTTATTCTCGTTCCGAGGTAATGTATCATGGCAAGCAGACCGACGGAGAGGGCACGGTATATTTGCAGTCGTCCTCGGCTTCCGGCAGTAACTATGATCCGCTTCCCGATGAGCTTGCATCGTTTATTTCCACCGCATTTGACACAAGAGTTCCCACATATACGGCTCTCACATTCACGGAGGATGCAATAGTCGGAACTACCTACAGGACGGATTCCGATGAGGTTATTGATTCCTTTGAGGTTGCCGATAACAAAACAGATTCAAAAACAAATATTTTCAGCGTATTTATCACAATGTTTAAAACATACCTTACAATGGATTGGTAAAAAAGGAGGAAGGCTTTATGAAAAAGTTCAACGCAACAATGAGTGAAATATACATTTGCATCTGTCGAATGTATATGTATACTTGTGCGCACTTTTTTGATAGGGCATCTTCCGTTAACGGCAGTGTTTTCGAATAATTTTCGGAAATAAAATTGTTATATGTCGGAGGACCTTATCGAGGTTCTCCGATTTTTATTTAAGAGGGTATTTTTATGAGCAAGTTATTTGAAAGGCTTTTAAGAGCCAATTTCCGTTTCGGACGAATGTGTAGATGTAGTGCAATATAAAAATATTTTACACAACGAAAGGAAATTTATTATGTCAGCTTACAAATTTGAAACCTTACAGCTTCATGTCGGTCAGGAAAGTCCCGATCCGGCAACAGATTCCCGTGCAGTTCCCATATATGCCACAACCTCATATGTTTTTCACAACTGTGAGCACGCAGCGGCTCGCTTCGACCTTGCCGATGCAGGCAATATTTACGGTCGTCTTACCAATTCGACACAGGACGTTTTGGAAAAGCGTATAGCTGCACTTGAGGGCGGTGTTGCAGCTCTTGCTCTTGCATCCGGTGCGGCAGCGATAACCTATACTCTTGAAGCGCTCGGTCAAAACGGCGGTCACTTTGTTGCACAAAAGACAATATACGGCGGAAGCTACAATCTTTTGGCACACACACTTCCGGGCTTTGGAATTACGGCGAGCTTTGTCGATATTCACAATCTTGCGGAGGTTGAGGCTGCTATTCGTGACAACACAAGAGCCATCTACATTGAAACGCTCGGCAATCCGAACAGCGATATTCCTGATATTGATGCTCTTGCATCACTTGCACACAAGCATAAAATCCCATTGGTTGTTGACAACACCTTTGGCACACCGTATTTAATCAGACCGATTGAGCACGGTGCCGATATAGTTGTTCATTCTGCAACCAAATTTCTCGGAGGTCACGGCACAACCCTCGGCGGTGTTATTGTCGATTCCGGAAGGTTTGACTGGTCTGAAAGCGGTAAATATCCGTGCATATCCGAACCCAATCCGAGCTATCATGGTGTTTCCTTTGTCAATGCGGCAGGGGCGGCAGCTTTTGTGACATATATTCGAGCCGTTCTTCTGCGTGATACGGGTGCAACGATTTCTCCGTTTGCGGCATTTTTGCTTTTACAGGGAATTGAAACTCTTTCGCTCAGACTTGAACGCCATGCGGAAAACACAAAAAGAGTTATTGATTTTCTTAATGCAAATCCCTTGGTTGAAAAGGTTAATCACCCATCCTTGCCGACTCACCCCGACTATGAGCTTTATAAAAAATATTTCCCGAACGGCGGCGGTTCAATCTTTACCTTTGAAATAAAGGGCGGAGTTAAGGAGGCTCACCGATTTATTGACAGCTTGAAGATTTTTTCGTTGCTTGCCAATGTTGCCGATGTGAAAAGTCTTGTTATTCACCCTGCAACAACAACCCACAGCCAGCTCACTCGGGAGGAGCTTGCCGACCAGGGTATAAAGCCGAACACAATCCGCCTTTCAATCGGAACAGAGCATATCGACGATATAATTGACGATTTACAAAAGGGCTTTGCTGCGGTTGAAAATACACAGCCGGCGTGACTTGATTTGTTCGTATATTTGGAGTATAATTATTTTTGATATTATAAAAGCAGTAAAGGAAAAAAGTATGAGGATAACAGATTTAATAACAGATAAGCTTTCAATTTCTTTTGAGGTTTTTCCGCCCAAAACGGAAAGCTCCTTTGAAAGTGTAAAGACCGCAACTGAGGAAATTGTAAAGCTGAAGCCGTCATTTATGAGTGTCACCTACGGTGCGGGCGGCGGAACAAGCAAATATACACTTGATATTGCAAAAAATTTGCAGGAAACCTACGGTGTGCCGACCCTGGCACATTTGACCTGCGTTTCCTCGACCAAGGAAACTGTCGCCCAAAAGATTGAAGAAATCAAGGCGTCAGGAATAAAAAATGTTATGGCTTTGAGAGGCGATATCCCGGAGGTCTTAAAGGATAGTGACAGAAGCGGCTGGAGCTACAACCATGCGATTGAGCTTGTCAGAGAGCTAAAGGCTGCTGATGCCGATTTTTGTATCGGCGGTGCGTGCTATCCCGAAATCCATCCCGAAAGCCGAAATCAAAAGGAGGATATCGCTCACCTTAAAGAAAAGGTTGATGCAGGCTGTGATTTTTTGACAACGCAGATGTTTTTCGACAATAATTTACTCTATAATTTTCTTTATAAAGCCCGTGAGGCAGGAATAACCGTTCCGGTTATTCCGGGAATTATGCCCATTACCAATGCAAATCAGGTTGACCGTGCCATTAAGCTATCCGGTTCGTTTATGCCGCAAAGATTTAAGAGCCTTGTTGATAAGTTCGGAGCTGACCCCGACGCTATGCTGCAAGCGGGAATTGCCTACGCTACCGACCAGATTATTGACCTTTATGCAAACGGTATAACCAATGTACACATTTATTCGATGAACAAGCCGCAGGTTGCCGCAAAAATTCAAAGCAACCTTTCGGATATTTTAGGAAAATGAATTCTGTAATTTTAATCAAAAGCTACGAAAGCCTTCCTTTTAACGAAAGGGAGATACTCCGTTATGCAGGCTGCGGCAAGGCTGATGATGAGCTGAAAAAGCTTATGAGCTTGTGTATTGACGAGGCGAAAGGCAGCCTCAGCTACAGAGCTTGCTACAGGCTTTTACCGTTGAAGGCGATTGAAGATACCTGCGATTTCGGCGTTTTTAAAGCAAGGTCGAAAAAGCTTGCCGTAAATTTAAAGGGCTGCGACAGCGTTGTTGTGTTTGCCGCAACCGTCGGAGTGGGAATTGACAGGCTTATTGCAAAATACGGCAGAATTTCACCGTCTAAGGCTCTTATGCTTCAGGCAATCGGTGCCGAGCGGATTGAAACGCTGTGTGATAAATTTTGTGATGATATTGAAGCTCAACTCGAAAAAGGTTTACGTCCTCGCTTTAGCCCCGGCTACGGTGACCTTGCACTTGAAACGCAAAAGGATATTTTTTCTGTGCTTGACTGCGAAAAACGCATAGGCTTAACCTTGAATGACAGCTTGCTGATGTCGCCGTCAAAGTCTGTTACTGCGTTTGTCGGTGTATCGGATTGCCGTCAAGCCGAAAACAAGGCTGTGTGCGGCGACTGTAATAAAAAAGACTGCATTTTCAGAAAGGGTAATTTATGAATTTCAAGGATTTTTTGAAAAACAATATCGTCTGTCTTGACGGAGGAATGGGAACTCTTTTGCAGGAGAGGGGCTTAAAAGCGGGGGAGCACCCCGAAAAATGGAATATTACTCATCCCGAGGTTATCACACAAATTCATAAAAGCTATTATGATGCAGGCAGTAATGTTGTCAGCACAAACACCTTTGGAGCGAATTCTCTTAAATTTCCCGAGGAGGAGCTGAAAGCGATTATCAAGGCTGCCTTTTGCAATGCAAGGGCGGCAAGGGATGAATGCATAAATCCGGAGGAAAGGTTCATAGCTCTCGATATCGGTCCGACGGGTAAATTGCTGAAACCGCTCGGTGAGCTTGATTTTGAGGCTGCGGTATCCGTTTTTGCCAAGACCGTTAAGCTCGGTGTTAAATACGGTGCCGAGCTCATATTTATCGAAACGATGAATGACAGCTACGAAACCAAGGCGGCGGTGCTTGCGGCAAAGGAAAACAGCGACCTCCCCATCCTTGTTTCCAATGCCTACGGTGAGGACGGCAAGCTTATGACAGGAGCTTCACCGAGTGCTATGGCGGTGATGCTGGATGGCTTGGGCGTTGATGCGATTGGTACAAACTGCTCGCTCGGTCCCAAGCAGCTTCGCCCGATAGTTGAAGAATTGCTTGAATTCTCGTCGGTTCCCGTGATATTAAAGCCGAATGCAGGTTTGCCAAAATCGGTAAACGGAAAAACCGTTTTTGATGTTACGGCGGAGGAATTTTCCGACGAGGTAACGTCGCTTGTGAAAAAGGGCGTTCGTATTGTCGGCGGCTGCTGCGGAACAACGCCGAGCTATATAAAAGCCGTAACCGAAAAAATTAAGGGTATGGCACCCATCCCCGTGTCGGATAAAAAAATAACCGCAGTTTCCTCCTACACTCACTGCGTACAGTTTGCCGATGACCCGATACTTATAGGCGAACGAATTAACCCGACCGGTAAAAAAAGGCTAAAGCAGGCTTTAATTGAAAATGATATGGATTACATCCTCAATGAGGGCGTCTCGCAGCAGGAAAAGGGCGTGCATATTCTTGATGTCAATGTCGGAATCCCCGATATTGATGAGGTTGAAATGCTTGAAAATGCTGTTTGTGAGTTGCAAGGTGTAACCGATCTGCCGTTGCAGATAGATACCTCAAATATTTCTGCAATGGAGGCGGCTCTCCGGAGGTATAACGGCAAGGCGATGATAAATTCCGTCAACGGAAAAAAAGAGAGTATGGAGGCTGTTTTTCCGCTTGCAAAAAAATACGGTGGCTTGATTGTTGCACTTACTCTTGATGAAAACGGAATTCCCGAAACTGCCGACGGCAGATTTGAAATTGCAAAAAAAATTCTTTCAACTGCCCAAAAATACGGAATTGACAAAAAGGATTTGATTTTTGATACGCTGGCTATGACTGTCAGTGCCGATAATAAGGCGGCGTTGACAACCTTAAATTCGCTTTGTCGCATAAAAAACGAGCTTGGCTGTCACACTTCCTTGGGCGTTTCAAATGTTTCGTTCGGTTTGCCGAACCGAGATGCGGTCAACAGTGTTTTCTTTTCCGTTGCACTCGAAAAAGGTCTTTCAGCCGCAATTATGAACCCGTATTCCGCAGAGATGATGAAAGTCTATTACGTTTATCGAGTAATTAAGGGCTTGGATGAAAATTGTGCTCAATATATTGAAAAAGCCGACCTTTTTACTACCGTGTCGGCAAATGTGTCACAGAACAAAAAAGCCGGCGAAAAATGCGGCTCGGAGCTTCAATATGCGATTATAAAGGGCTTTAAGGAGAAGGCGGGAGAGATAACAAAAGCTTTGACGAAAAGCACTCCTCCACTCGAAATTGTAAATAACGAAATTATTCCGGCATTGAACATCGTCGGCGAGGGCTTTGAGGAAAAAACGGTGTATCTTCCTCAGCTTTTGATGAGTGCCGAGGCGGCAAAGTCTGCGTTTGATGTTATAAAAGCAGGCTCGGTTTCCGGCGGAAAATCAAAGGATAAAGCAACCTTTGTCATCGCAACCGTTAAGGGCGATATTCACGATATCGGCAAAAATATTGTAAAGCTCCTGCTTGAAAATTACGGCTTTAATGTAATTGACCTCGGCAAGGACGTGCCTCCGGAGAAAATTGTCGAAACGGTGCTTGAAAAACGAGCTGAATTTGCCGGTCTGAGTGCGTTGATGACCACTACCGTTCCTGCGATGGAGGAAACGATTAAGCAGCTCAAAAAGAGCGCTCCGTGGTGCAAAACCGTAGTCGGCGGAGCTGTTTTGACTCGGGAATATGCCGACAAAATCGGTGCCGACAAATATGCAAAGGATGCCATGGAAACGGTGCGCTATGCAGAGCATATTTGTGAGGAAAAGCATAAATCGAATTAATGATATGTGGAGGAATTATAATGACAGCGACTCAATGTGAGTATAATTTTGAGGAAATCAGCCTCGACAGCATTGATTTAGATGAGTATAACGGATTTAAGGATAAATTGATTTTCCAAACAAAGGAATGGGTTGAGTTTGTTGCCGATACACAAGCCGCAAAGCCCGTTATTCTGCGAATAACAAATGCAAAAAATGAGCTGATAGGTTATTTCACAGGCTTATTGTTTTCAAAATTCGGAATTAAGATAATGGGCAGCCCGTTCAGGGGATGGTCAACAAGCTATATGGGCTTTAATGTTTCCGATGGAGTTGACCGCACCGGGCTTGTTGAGCCTCTTTGGAAATTTGTAAGCAAAAAATACGGCTGTATGTATATGGAGATTATCGACAGACATATTACCTTTGATGATGTTGAGCGGTCGGGCTTAACGGCGGACAAGCAGGATACATATATAAAGGATATTTCCGGTGAGCCCGAGGCGGTTTTTGAATCCATTTCTGCAAAGTGCAGGAAAAAAATCAGACGATTTGAAAAAAGCGATGCCCAATTAGTTGAAAGAGAGCCGAACGATGCCTTTGCGGAAAAATATTACGAACAGATTAAGAGGGTTTTCGGATATCAGAATTTAACACCGTCATACGACTGTGAGCGTGTTAAAAGGCTTTTTAAGGCACTCAATAATTTTTCGGATTCAATTTATTGCACGGAAATTATTGATTCGGAGGGGGTAAGCATCGGTACAAGCATTTCCTTTGCATATAACTCAACGTGCTACGTTTTCGGAAATGCGACTGACCATACAAAGGCGTATTATCAGGCCGAATATCTGACGTGGGATAGGTTTGTTCACTGGAATAAGCTTGGCTGCACCTCCTGCGATATGGTCGGAATAAGGGACTTTAAGCAGAAGTTTCATCCCGAGCTTGTCAGTGTTCCGAGAATCATATGCTGCAAATTTAAGCTTTTGATAGCCTTGAGAAATTTGGCACAAAAAACCTATTGGAGACTGAATTCCGTAAAAGGAAAAATAAAAAGTAAATAATAAAAGAATCGCAGGTCTGTTAAGGTTAGACCTGCGATTTTTCTTTTTTAAACGCTTTTGCCGGCTTGATAGGCTTGAACCATTGCCGAGGTGCTTGTGACCTCACCCTTTTCGTAAACGCCAATTCCGTAAATTACACCCATTTCTTTAGCACCTTCCACGCAATCGGCATAGCCTCTGAAGCAGGCGAGAGTGGTTTCTGCGGCTTCTGGTTCTCCGTCGGCAGCAGTTACGATATAATAAAACTCCTTGTTTTTAACCTCTGTCCAACGTGCAACGCTGCGGTCGATTACCGCCTTGAGCTGTGCATCAATCGAATAGAAATAGACGGGACTTGCGAGAACCATAACGTCGCAGTCAATCATCTTTTGCATAATTTCCGCCATATCATCCTTTATTGCACAGTCTCCGTTGTCACGGCAAGCGTAGCAGGCATGGCAATATTCGATTTTTTTCTCCGCAACACGGATTTTCTCAACCTTGTGACCTGCTTCCTCGGCACCCTTGGCAAATTCATTGCAAAGGATATCCGAATTTCCGTTCTTGCGGGGACTTCCCGATAAAATCAAAACCTTTTTACTCATAATTATTCCTACCATTCTTTCCTTTCTTTTGTACAATCATTGTTTTTCTTGCGTTCCTCAACCATTTTTACAAACCATTCCACCATATTGGGGTCGGTATGTGAGAAAAATGAGCTTTGCTTTTTGTCAAGGTAGGCGATTTCAGCCATATCCTCATCACTCAAGGCAAAGTCGAACACGTTGAAGTTTTCTTCCATACGCTCAATATGCGTTGATTTCGGAATGACGACTGTTCCTCGTTGCAAGTGCCAACGCAAAATTACTTGTGCAACGGTTTTGTTGTGCTTCTCGGCAATAGCTTTCAGCTCGGGCAGCTCAAACATTCCGCCTCGACCCTCACCGAACGGTGCCCACGCTTCAAGCTGTATTCCGTATTTTTTATGCCAAGCTTTTGCAAAATTTTGCTGATTATGTGGATGAATTTCAATTTGATTGACCATCGGCTTAATTCGTGCAAAGGAGGCGATATCAACCATCCTATCCGGGTAAAAATTTGAAATTCCTATAGCCCTGATTTTGCTCTCGTCATAAAGCTCCTCCAAAGCACGGTATGCACCGTATACGTCCGAAAAGGGCTGGTGCAATAGACAGAGATCAAGGTAATCCGTTTTCAGCTTTTTCATTGAATCGAGGACGGAGTTCTTTGTGCTTTCATAGCCGTAATGCTCAATCCAAACCTTGGTGGTGAGGAAAATATCCTCCCTCGCAATGCCGCTTTTGGCAATGGCGTTGCCGACCTCCTCCTCGTTGAAATAGGATTGTGCGGTGTCGATGGAACGATAGCCCACCTTGAGAGCATCAAGAACGCAACGCTCACATTCATCCTTTGATACCTGGTAGACACCGTAGCCGAGCTGAGGCATTTTTACGCCGTTTGAAAGTGTAATATAATTCATCATTGTCTCCTTTCCGTTGAAAATCACATTTTTATTTGTTATAATGATTATACAACTTAAAGTCAGCTTTAAGTCAATAGTTTTTTAGCTTTGGAGGAAAATATGACTTACACCATAGGAGAGATGGCAGAGAAAATCGGAGTGCCGGCATCCACCCTCAGGTATTACGACAAGGAGGGCCTGCTTCCGTTTGTTGAGCGTTCGGGCGGCGGTCAGCGCATTTTTAAGGATGAGGATTACGAATGGCTGCAAATCATTAATTGCTTGAAGAAAACCGGTATGCAGCTAAAGGATATCAGAGCCTTTGTTGAAATGGCGATGCGTGGTGACGAAACCATTGAACCGCGTTTGGCGCTTATAAAAAAACAAAAGGCAGATGTTGAAAAACAAATTGCCGAGCTTTGCGAAACACTTAAAACTCTTGAATTTAAGGAATGGTACTACACAACAGCAAAGGAAAACGGCACAGCACAGGTGCCGAAAAATATGACGCTTGATGAGCTGCCGGAGCAGTTCAGAGAGGTACGGCGAAAATTGAGAATTTGGGAGTAAGAGCCGGTTGTGATCTTGTTTTATAAGGAAAATGAATGAGCTCGGTGCAATATCGAGCTCATTCAAAATTATTTGATTCTTTTCATGGGTCGTGTGCAATTTAGGAGAAGCAGCATTGCTATTTGAAAAATAACGCAGAAAAGCAGTCCGAATTTGAGCGGATCCATCGTGACGGCATTGCTTGACACCGCAAGGTCCGAAAGACTGCCTGTTAACCAAGGTCCGCAGGAGCAGCCGATATCGCCGAACATTGCAAGCATAGAGAACATTGCAGTGCCTCCGTTTGGAAAAAGCTTTGCCGCAAGGCTGAAAATTCCCGGCCACATAGTGGAAGCGCCTATTCCGCAAAGACCGCAGCCGATAAGCGAAATGAACGGATGGGGGATGAGTGTTGTCATCAGATAAGCTGCCATACAGACAAATGCACAGGCACTCAAAACCTTGCGTATGTTCAGCCTGTCACCGAGATAGCCGAAAATCACACGTCCGGAGCCCATCAGCACTGCAAAAAGACAGGGACCGAGCAGGTCGCCCGTAAATTTATCGACACCGAGACTCTTTTCGGCAAAGGTGGATGCCCATTGTGCCATAGCAATTTCGCTTGCTCCGGCGCAAAGCATAAGTGCGGCGCAGATGACGAATTCGGAGCTTTTGAAAAGCTCACGGATGCTCATCTCCTCCTCACCCTCGGGTACGGGAGGGACGATTGGAACTTTAATAAACGCAAAAATATTTATGAACGGAATTACCGCCCAAAGCATTGGCATATATATCCAATTTTCGTTGCCGACAAATTTGACCGCAAAGGTAGTGATAAGCACAACCGCCGCCTGACCCCAGCAATAAAACGAGTGGAGCAAAGCCATTTCACCGGATTTGTTATTGAGCGGCAGACCCTCAATTATCGGGCTTATGAGCACCTCGATAAGTCCGGAGCCGATAGCGTAAATTATTATCGGAATTATCAGACCGATATAATGATTTCCGAACGCCCTCGGAAGAAATCCCAAAAGTATCAGACCGCCGGCGGCAAAAATGTGGGCAAAAATGATTGAAATTCTGTAGCCGAGCTTGCCGATAATTTTGACCGAAGCAAAATCAACAACAATTTGCGAAACAAAGTTGATGAGAATGAGCGTGCTTATTTGCGTGTAGCTCAGACCAAACTCGTTTTGAAAAATTACATAAAAAAGGGAGGCAAGGTTGTTGATTATCGACTGAACAAAGTAGCCTGTGTAGCAGGCGATTTTGGTTGATGTGTATTTTTCAGTCCTCATCGGTGAATAATTCCTCGTTTTCGGTATTTGTGTCCTTCCAGTACCACCAACGCAGCTTCTTTTCGTCGGGCTTGGGAGTGTTTGCAAAATATACGGCGGCTCTCATTTCATAAAGAATTACCTTATCGGCAACGTCGCCGCTTTCAACGCAATAGTCAAGATAGAAATTATCCGCTTCCTTGCCTAAAAGCTGAGCTGTGCCGGTGATTTCGAGAACTCTGAAGGCTTCCTTTGCTTCATCCGTCAAAAAGCCGAGCTCATCTATTGCAACGTCCTTTGGTGCTTTATTTTTTCTTTTAAAAAACATCTTAACTCCTCCTGTTCCGTATAATTTTAACATATGAAAAAAATAAGTCAAGAGAAAAACAAAATATTCGCAATTTGCGTTGACTTTAACAGACCGAGAGGGTATAATAATAAAAAACATAGGGGGCATTGTTATGCGTTACGGAATGTGTATGGGCATTGAAGCTCTCGAAAATATCAAAATCGCCAAGGCAGCGGGCTACGATTATGTTGAGTGTAATTTCGGACAGCTTTCACGCCGTGAGGATGAGGTTTTTGAGACTTTCAAGGCTACCTTGCAGGAGAATGATATAAAATGTGAAGCGGCAAACTGCTTTATTCCCGGTGACCTTGCCATCATCGGCAACGATTACCACAGCGAGCGCTTTTCAAGCTACATCGAAAACGGTATGAGAAGGGGAAGCGAGGTCGGTCTGAAGACGGTGGTTTTCGGCTCCGGCGGAGCAAGGAAGGTACCCGAGGGCTTTAGCTTTGCAGAGGCTTTCCGTCAGCTCGGAGATTTCCTCAACAGTGTTGTTTCACCGATTGCCGAAAAATATGGTATCACGGTTGTTATTGAGCCGTTGAGAAAGAAAGAGACAAATATTATCCACACCGTTAAGGAGGGCGTTATGCTTGCCGCTCTTTCGGGCAAGGACAATATCGCAGGACTTGCCGACCTTTACCACGTTGACGGTGCAGGCGATACAAATGACGATATCAGGGTTCTCAAGGGCTACATAAAGCACGCCCATCTTGCAAATCCCACGGGCAGACGATTCCCCAAGAGCCTTGACGAATACGATTATCAGGGCTTCATTGATGCTTTGAGCTTTGCCGGCTGTGAGCGTTGCTCGGTTGAGGCAAGCTGTGATGATTACGCTACAGAGGCTTTTGAGACTGCAAGTCTTCTTAAACAGCTTAAATAAAAATTCAAGGACTGCTTCATTCCGATGATTGAGGCAGTCCCTTTTATATTCAATTTGCTTAGACGATACAATCATTGCGGCCCGATTGTATCGTCTATCTGTTTAAAATTTGGTAATAGCGCCGACAGAGTATTGGAGAATTTTTAAGGCATCGGCGGAGTTTATCGAGCTGTCCTTGTTGACGTCGGCACGCTTCTTTTGCTCGGCGGAAAGGGTGACACTGCCGACCGAGCATTGAAGAACAAGAAGTGCGTCGGCGGAGTTTATGCTTCCGTCACTGTTTACGTCTCCGAGTGAGGAGGAAGAAACCTTAAATTTAAGCGTTGCCTTTGAACAATCAAAGACCTGGTCATCGGAATAAATAATATATTTTCCCGTGAGATCCTCGGTCAGGAATATGCTGCTGTAAAGGAAGCCGTTTGCAAAGCTTTTGGTTCTTGCAGATTCAACAGGTAGTGCGATTTCGCCCGTTGCTCCGTCCTTTGCGGATGCGGAAACCTTGAAGCTTATCGTAATGAGCTCCTCGTTAAAATCCTTAACGGTGGTCAATGTTTTGGCAGGATTCGGGCTCATTGTAACTCGGAGGAAGTGGTGGCTTTCTTTATAGCTTGCGAGCTTTTCCGCACTGAAATTCGGCCAATAGGTTTTGCGGACATCGGGGTGGAGCTCGTCCCAATCAACGAAGCTTACGCCTGATTTGCCGCAAACGGAATAGAATTTACCGCTTGTATTAAATACACCGTCGGTTGCGCCCTCAAAAATATCCGAGCTGTAGTAGAGCTGGAAGCAGGTGGCACCCGTGTAATAGTTGTTGGCAAGTCGAACGGTGACCTTGACGGTGTCGCCGGGCCTTACGGTTACCGTGTTATCGGAGCTGTAGCTTTTGCCGCCGAGCTCGGCATTGAGTGCCCATACGGATTTGTAGGTTGTTTTTGCATCGGCAAAAATAAAGCAGCAGGAGAGAAGCATTATTGTTGCCATAAAAATACTTGTTATTTTTTTCATTTGTATCATCCTTTCATCGCATAATCAATGCTGCTATAAAACCGCCGAGTGATGCTGCAAGCACCGCTGCGGAGGCCGCAATTGCAAGAATATCCTTGAGCTTGCCGTTTGCCTGCTTTTCGGCAAGGGTTTCCTCGTTATCGACGTTGCCGATGCTTTCATAGCTGCAAAGAAGCATCAAAAGCTTTTCAACGCATACCTTGGAAAGCTGCTTACCGTTTTCATCGCCCTCTGCCGACAATTTGAAGGTTTGAGTGCCCTCCTCGTTGGCGATGGCGATATATTCGCAAAGCGTGCCGTTATCGTCAAACGGGTCGGATATGTATGCACCGAAATCGGTGTGGTTGCTTTCTCTGACATTTCTGGCGGCAGAAATCGCAAGAGCCTTAATATCCTCATTGTCACTCGGAAGCTCATAATTGATATCAATCGTAAATGCCGAGCCGTCTCTTTTGCCGAGGTATGAGGTGAGATAATCGGCAGCATCGTTGCCGACTACCGCAACCTTAAAGGAGCCCTCGTTAAGCTTTTTAACCGCATCGGCAATAAGGGCGGTGTGTCGCCTTTTGAGTGCGTTTACGGCAACCTTAGGCTCGCTGAGCTCTGCAAAATAATCATAAAGAGAGCTGAGAACAATGTGCTGTGCTTTTTCCTCCTCAACGGGCATATAGATGATATGCTGTCCGCCCGAGGTGAGTGAAAATCCGCAGTTCAAATAGTCCTTTGTCGGCAAAAGCTGTGCAGATTCGGGGTAAATGATGTTCGCTTTATATACATTCGGCTTGATTTTTTTATTTTCAAGATTGATGTGAAGCGCATCGGCTACCTCCGGACAGGTAACGCATTGTATATCGAGAGCCGAGGCGAGAAGTCTTTTTGTTGTATTGTACATTGTGGATTGAACGGCAACAAGTACAATGTCCGCCGCAAGCAGGCTGCGTGAAATTGCCACCAGCATTCTCTTTTGCGATGTGAATTCGGAAAAGCCGGTACAATCCGGAAAATATTGTTTAACACATTCCAAAATTCTTTTTTTACCGGACTCCGCTTCCTGCGAGTCCTGATTGCATAATGAAAACAGCTTTATGTCCATTTGTTACACCTCTGAAAATTTTTACTCAAGTGTGAATTTTTTTGCATCCGCAAAGGGATTGCTTCCTCCGTTTGCATCGTACCATGCCTGCGGAAATTTTTGATTTGTGTTTTCTGTTGCCTGTGAAACATCAACCTCATCGCTTTCGCCGTCACGCACACGCCTTGCCATAACGACAAAGCGGGAATCGTCAAATTCATAGCAGCAGGTGGAAAGTGTAAGCAGCTTGTCGCCGGGCTTTATATCCACACTGTCGTTGATGAAATACGAACGGGCTTTGACATCCTCGATAAATTCGTTAAATTTATTGTCGGAGGGAAAGCTCAACGTGCGGTAGGGGAAGGTATAGCCGTTATCCTGCGAATCGTAGATGTTTATTATAAAGGCGGCAAAAACCTTATATGTTCCGTCCTCATAAATTGTATTGAATTTGAAGGTGGGACATTTTTTGTAATTTTCGAGCTTTTTGTAGTAGGGGAGGTTTCCGAAAATTTGACCGTCGCCCATTCTGTGACCGTAAATTACGGTGTTATCGTTTAGATTTTCTATTGTGTTTCTGTAATCGACAAAGAGAGTGCCGTAAATTGAATAATCTCCGTTGAAATTCTTGTCAAGGTAAGTGTCGTTATCCTCACATTGTACAACCTTCATATCACCCGAATTGAGTAGCGGAATGTTCAAAATTCCGACAAAATCCTCGTTTTGCGTAAGAAGCTCCTTATACTTTGCAAGGATATGCTTGGGCTTGTTTTCCACCGCGAGAGTTTCGGTATTGCTCTCGTCGATTGAGGGAGTTTCGGAAACAATTTTGTTTTTATACGGCTCGACAAGCTTATACTTGATAAGATAAAAGGAGCTGGCGATAAAGCAAATAACCGAAATTCCCAAAAGCAGTCTCCTGAAAAAAGACAGGGTGGAGCGCTTTATTTCTTTTTTATTCATTTTGCTCTTATCCCTCCTTTAACGGAACAATTGAAAGCGATTATGCGGCAAGCCGTCATACGTTGTTTTATCAGTGCTTACTGTATCGTCTATTTGTTCATAAAGACGTCGGTGACCTCAAAATCAGCGTTTCTTTTTATGCCGTCCTCAAGCCGCTCGTCAATAAAAACCGTGCGTGTATGAGCATTGAGGTCGTCATCCTGCTGATCGTCATCCTCAAGGTGAGACGGCTCGACCGTTATATCACCGAGAGCATCAAGGTCAATTTCGTCAAAGGATATCGCATCGTTATCAAATTCACTTTCCGCAGAGCCGAAGGAGTTGCTCGGCAGGCTTGAATTTGATTCATACAGAGGATCCTTTTTGAAGCCGGGAGCGGTTCGTTCTTCGTCGGATAGCTGCTTTTTCAGATTTTTTTTGCCGTCGAGGGGATTAAATTCCTCATCACGAATACTTTCGTTTTCCTCGGCAATGCCAAAGCGCTTCATCAAATCCGCCATTGATGCGGTTTGTATATATTGAGTTAAATCTTCGTTGGTATTAACGCTCTCAACAGGCTCGTTGTTGTTTTCGGTTAACAAGGAATCACCGCCTTTAAATTTATTTTGTACTCGGCTTCCAGCTTCGTGAGGAGGCATAGGGGTTGGTCTTGCCCTTGTAATCGTACCAAACCTGAGGTCTTCTGTAATTCGGATTTTCCTTTGCCTTTGAGGTGTTTACATCCGTGCTTTCTCCCTGACGAAGAAGTCTGCCTATAACAACAAGACGTGTATCGACCTTTTTGCCGACGGTGTTGGTGTAGGTATAGTTACAGGTTGAAAGATTAATGATTTTATCGGATACCTTGAGGTCAACTCCGGTTGTGTAAAGGGCACGCTGATTGACCTGCTCGATGAAGCCGCTGAAGCTTGAATCGGTCATATTCGGCTCAATGAAATTAAACATATAGCCGCCGTCATCCTTTGACTGTGTGGTTGACAAAAAGGCGGTGTAAATAAGGAAGGTATATGTTCCGTTGAGGGTATGATAAATAATTACAGGGTTCTTTTTGTACCATTCGATGTCCTCATATCTGTTGAGGTCATAAAACGCCATACCGCAGGACATATCGTGACCGTAAATGACGGTGTTTTTGCTCAAGGTTTTCCTCTGGCATTTGTAATCGGCATAAACACAGCCGTATTTTGTGTATGAGCCGTAGTAATTGTTTGTCAAATAGAAGTCGTTATCGGTATGCTGCACAACAGGGGTGTTGATGTTGGTGCCGGGGATGTAGAGCCAACCCACGGTATCATTGTTTTGTGCATAAAGAAGCGTAAGCTTTTGAGAAATATTTACGGGATAAACCGCATCCTTGTAATTTGCCTGCATTTTGGTATATACGTTGTCAACGCTGTCATTACCGATGCTTGCATTGTTGTCAAAAACACCGCCGAGCTTAAAAACAGCAAGCGCATTGGTCGAAACAATTGCAGCTATCAATATTGCACAAATAAGCCCAAAGGCGCTTTTTTTTGCCTTTTTCGTCTTTTCTTGGGTTTTTTCGGGGGTCAGAGAGAGAAGCTTTTCCTCACCGACGGTTTTGACAGGTGCTTGCATCCTTTCGGGAATTGATTCAAGACTGTCAAAATCAGGGAAAGCTTTGAAGGCGTTACCGCCGTAGCTTGCATCATATTTCTTTTTGTCTTTATTTTCCGCCATATCTATCATCCTTAAAGCTTTTTATCAATGTAAAGTCGAAGCATATCAAATGCGTTCGATGCACTGACGAATCTGTTGTAATCTCTGTCCTTGCGTGAGGTTCTGAGCTCTCTTACCCATACGTTTTCTTTGTCTGCAATTCCGATATAGATAAGCCCTACCGGCTTATCCGTTCCGTCTCCGTTTGGTCCGGCAAGACCGGTGACGGATATTGCAACATCGGCACCGCTCACACGCAGGGCACCTTGAGCCATCTGCCTTGCAACGGTTTCACTGACGGCTCCGTAGGTGTTGAGGTCGATTTCGTTGACACCGAGAAGACTGCTTTTGATTTCGTTTGAATAGGAGACTATCCCACATTCAAAAATTTGCGAAGCTCCGGAAATATCGGTTATTCTTTTGGCTATTAAGCCCCCTGTGCAGGATTCCGCAGTTGCAACCTTGATGTTTTCCTCCATCAAGTGTTGAACAACGGCTTCTTCAATGCTGCCACAATCTATTCCGTAAATGTAATCGGAAAGTCTTGCTTTGATTTCGGCAATAACCGGTTTGCAAAGCCTTTCGGCGGCATCGGTATTATCCGCCATTGCCGTAACACGCAAAAGTGCTTCTCCGTCCTTGGCATAGGGTGCAACCGTGGGGTTTTCGGCTTCAAGCAGCTCACTGACTTTTTCGGCCATTGCCGACTCACCTATGCCAAAGGTGCGAATATTGTGTGAAACGATAATTTTATCGGAAAACCGCATAAGGTAGGGAATGGCACTGCTTTTGAACATCGGTTTCAGCTCACGGGGAGGACCGGGCAGTACAAGAATATGAACGCCGTCTTTTTCGATCGCCATTCCGGGTGCCGTGCCGTTATCGTTGGGAAAAATCACGCAATCCTCGGGGAGCATAGCCTGCTTGAGATTGCTCTGCGGCATAGCCCTGCCCTTTGATGCAAAATATTCTTTGATTTTGTTGGCGGTCGGCTTATGAAGAACTGTCGTCTTTCCGAAAAATTCGCAGCAAACCTCTTTGGTTAAATCATCGGGGGTGGGTCCCAAACCGCCGGAGAGGATGATTATATCACTTCTTTTTGCCGCTTCATCAAGCTGGGCAAGCAGCCTTTCACGGTTATCACCGACGGTACTTTGATGTATAACGCTTATGCCGAGCTTAGCCAGCTCAACACTCAAAAATTGTGCATCGGTATTGAGTATATCGCCCAAAAGTATTTCTGTTCCGACGCTTATAAGCTCACAAACAGCCAATTTACTCACCTGTAATTCTCAAAAATTTGGTTTCATTAAGTGCTTCCTCAATAAGTGCATCAACATTGAGAACGCTTTCCGCCTGCTCAACATAGCTCAATTGAGGGCGTGTCCTCGGATGCTTGGGCGTGAATACGGTACAGCAGTCCTCATAGGGGAGGATGGAGGTTTCAAAGGTGCCGATTTTTCTTGCTCTTTCTATAACCTCATCCTTATCCATACCGATAAGCGGACGGAACACGGGCAGTTCCTTGACAACCGCCTCGGTGCAGCCGATAGC
Source organism: uncultured Ruminococcus sp. (assembly GCA_964472865.1). GTDB lineage: Bacteria > Bacillota > Clostridia > Oscillospirales > Acutalibacteraceae > CAG-488. The sequence continues at coordinate 19,020 of CAYYLP010000014.1, forward strand.
CTGCATCGTTTGGCTTGCGACCTGACCGACGCTTTCACCCGTGATAAGTGCTCCGCAGTCGTTTTTCTTTGCGAGAATTTCACTGCAACGCATCATAAAACGTCGCATAATGATTGTGAAAAGCTCCTCGGGGCAATTATCCTTGATTTCCTCCTGGATATGAGTAAAGGGAACAACATAAAGCGGGATTTCGCCACTGTATTTTGCAACCTGACGAAGCAGGGAATGAACCTTCATTTCCGCACGCTGCGAGGTATAGGGAGGGGAGGCAAAGTGAACACCGCAAAGGCGAAGTCCTCTTTTTGCCATCATCCATGCGGCAACGGGGCTGTCAATTCCGCCCGAAATGAGTATCGCCGCTTGTCCTGCCGTGCCGACGGGCATACCGCCTGCGCCCTTGGTCTGATTGCCGTGAATATAAGCATAGCTGTCCCTTATTTCAACATTTACGGTGAGCTCCGGGTTGTGAACATCGACCGTCAAATGCGGATTGGCTTCAAGAATTTTTTCACCCAGAAGCATACAAATTTCGGGGGACTTCAACGGAAATTTTTTGTCTGATCTTTTTGCTTCAACCTTGAAGCTTTTGGCAAGCAGAAGATCGTCTTTAAGGTATTCGCAGGCGGCGGGGATTATTACATTCATATCCTTTTCGACTGCCGCACAGCGTGAAATTCCGGCAATGCCGAAAATCATCCTTATTCTTCTGAAAGCCTCGTCGAGATCGACATTTTCATCAATCGGTTCAACGGAAATTGTCGATTGTGAAGAAACGAATCGAAGCTTACCCAAATCGTGCAGTCTGTACTTCATATTTTTTATAAGCTGATTTTCAAACGTGTGGCGGTTAAGCCCCTTGAGGGCAAGCTCACCGTTTTTCAGCAGAATTATTTCTTTCATTTTGTACCTCTGATGTTTTATTTTAATCTTTTCATTGTTCTTCTTGCGGATTCAATTCCGCCTATGAGCATATCAAGCTCCTCCTTGACGGTGAAAACGGATATGCTGATTCTCAATGCGGTGCTTATAACATCGTCGCTGAGATTCATCGCTCTGAGCACACGGCTCTTATGACCCTTTGAACAGGCGGAGCCGCTTGAAACATAGACACCCATACCGGAAAGGTAATTGAGCATAACCTCGGAGGGGATACCCTCGACGGAAATGTTTGTAATATATGGCAGTGCGTTTTCGGGTGAATTTATTCTGACACCCTCTATCGCTTTGAGCCTTGAAACCATATAATCACGAAGCTCTGTTGTGCGTTTGAGACTTTCACGGTAATCGGGGATGGCGGCACAGGCTGCTCCGAAGCCTGCAATTGCGGGAACCGGCTCGGTGCCGGGGCGAATTTTGCCCTCTTGAAGTCCGCCGAATGTGTGCTGAACAAGGCGAGTGCCTTTTTTTACAAAAAGTGCGCCCGCTCCCTTCGGACCGTGAATTTTGTGTGAGCTGACCGTCATCAGATCAACGCCCATATTGTACGGCTTGAGCTGAACCTTACCGAAGGCTTGAACCGCATCACAGTGGATAAGTGCGTTCGCTCCGGAATGGGTTACGGCACGCCTTGCAAATTCAACCGGCTGAATTGAGCCTATCTCGTTGTTGACATACATCATACTGATGAGGACAACGGACGGATTTGTTGCGGCATAAAGCTGGCGTTCATCAATAACTCCACGCTCGTTAACACGTAATCTGACAACGTCATAGCCTTGATTTTCGAGAGCTTTGACGCTTTCCTCAACGCTGGAATGCTCGATAGAGGTTGTGATAATGCGACTTCCTCGCCTTTTTTGAGCATTTGCCGCACCGAAAACGGCGATGTTGTTGCTTTCGGTTCCGCCTGAGGTGAAATATATTTCGTCACTGTCACAGGAGAGCTTTTGTGCAACCGCTCTCCTCGCTTCCTCAATCAATTCGGATGCAGCTATACCGTTGGAATGAAGCGATGAGGGGTTTCCCCAGCATTTTGTCAGCGCATAGTTCATTTTATCAACCGCTTCCCTACAGGGTTGGGTTGTTGCACTGTTATCCAAATAAGCTTCCATAATCTGCACCTCCGGGCAACATTAAGCCATTATCAGCTTTTATATTATACATCATCATTCATCTACTTTCAACAATTTATTGCTTTAATTATTTAACAAATCTTGAATTTTTTTTGTTACCGATATCAAATACTTCCTTTCATTACATACTATGCCGCAAAAGCGTTTCGGACAATATGTCATTTTTGCCAAATAATTTTCCGAAATAAATAAATTTGTTATTTTTTTCAAAAAGCGTTTACTATTTGACGTTTTTGTATTATAATTTAACCATATCACAAAGAAAGGGGTTCATTTATGCAAAACGGAACTTCGATTTTAAATCAGCTTAACAGTCCCATAATGTATCTTATCTGCGGAGCGATAGTTGCCTTCGTTGCGTTGATATGCGTAGTGTTTCTTGTTCGTGCGTATAAAGCAGGCAAGGCGTTGGGAATGGACACAACAAAAATGAAAAGGGTAATTGTTTCAAGCGCTACCTTTTCGGTATTGCCGAGTGTGGGTATATTGCTCGGCGTTATCGCACTTTCGGGCAGCTTGGGTATTCCGTGGCCGTGGCTTCGCCTTTCGGTCATAGGTGCTCTCCACTATGAAACTCAGGTTGCTTCCGCAGCGGCAGAGGCAGTGGGTATGTCAAAGCTTTCGGCGGCGGAAATGACCGCAGAGGGCTTTTCGACAATTGCTCTATTGATGAGCGTGTGTATTATGTGGGGTATGGTTCTTTCGATTTTCCTCAACAAAAAATACACCAAAAGGCTTGGAACGCAAGGCTCAAGCAGCGATAAGCCAAGCTTTGGCGACCACGCTATGACGGCAATGTTTATCGGACTTGTCAGCACCTATATCGGCAGCTACATAGGCTCCTTTGTTTCAAACGAGGGACTCTTTACCTTTACGGGTGATTGGCTTCCGTTGGTGGTTGTTGCCGTTTCCGCATTGACGATGGCTCTGTTTATTTACCTCGGTGAAAAGGAAAAGCTTGCCTGGGTGGATAACTTCTCAATCGCAGGCAGTATGATTGCCGGTATGGCGGCTGCTGTGCTGATAAAGCTGTAAGGAGGTCTTGATATGGAAAAGAATACCAAAGAAGTATGGGGAAGCTACAGCAATGATGTGTGGGAAAAATACAGCAAGACGACACATTTTCTGGGCAGACTCACAAGTCTTATAACCGTTATTATGCTTGTCGGAGCACCGTTCCTGATAGGAAAATACCTCGGCGCTTACCCCGATATTAAGGCGACGGCAAACGCTTTTGTTTCTGTGGGAATTATCTGGACGGCATCAAGCGTTGCCGAGTTCCTTATCTATACTCCGATGCTTGGCTCGGGCGGCGGATATCTTGCGTTTATCACGGGTAACCTTATCAATATGAAAATTCCCTGCGCTGTTACGGCAAGGGATATGGTCGGTGCAAAAACCGGTACAAAGGAGAACGAGATTATCTCCACGCTTTCAATCGCAACCTCATCTCTTGTTACGATACTTGTCCTCGCAGTCGGCGTTGCGGCACTTGTTCCGCTCAGTCCCATTCTCGAAAAGCCGGAGCTCCAGCCGGCATTTGATTGTGTTGTTCCGGCGCTTTTCGGTGCAATGGCGTATAAGTATTACCGCAAGAATTTGGATATTGCAATAGCACCGCTGATTGTTTTGAGTGTGCTGTTTGTGCTTGTTCCGACCCTTATCGGTTCGACCAATTTTATGATTCTCCCCGCAGGTATTATCGCAATCGGCTTGTCCTATATGAAATTTAAAAGGAACACAAAAAGTGCTGTCTCTGCAAAGAAGGGCGGTAGCAAGTAATGTGGAAATATTTGCTTATTATTCCTGCTGTGCTTGTTCTGCTCCTGCTTATAGCTGTGGTTCGCACATTGGTTACGCCGAAAAAGACCTCGACCTATAAGCCGCAGGAGGACGAAAAGGAAGCTCTGCGTCTTGCCGAAAAGCTTTCCGAAATGATAAAATGCGATACGACGTCACACGCTAATGTTGACGAAAGAGAAAAATTTCTTGAATTTCATAAGGTTCTCGAAAAGCTTTTTCCCCTTGTTCACGAAAAGCTCGAAAAGACGGAAATCGACGGAAATTTGCTCTTTTATTGGAAAGGCGAACGCAGTGAAAAGCCTATATTGATAATGAGCCATCAGGACGTTGTGCCTGCCGAGGGTGAATGGAATCATGAGCCTTTTTCGGGTGATATTGAGGACGGCAGAGTTTGGGGCAGAGGTGCCTGCGACACAAAATCCTCGGTTATGGCATTCTTTGAGGCTGCGGAACAGCTTCTTGCCGAGGGCTATACGCCTCCGACGGACGTGTATCTTGCCTCATCCTGTACGGAAGAATGGGCAGGTGACGGTGCTCCCAAAATTGTAAATGAGCTCAAACGTCGCGGAGTCGAACTTTTCCTGCTCTGTGATGAGGGCGGTGCGATAATTTCGGAGCCTATCGGAGGAATACACGGCAATTATGCCATGGTAGGTGTTTTTGAAAAGGGTAAGGCGGATGTTAAATTTACCGCACACAGCACCGGTGGACACGCAAGTGCTCCGTCAAAGAACTCACCTATTGCACGAACCTCTGCGTTTGTCAATCATATCGAAAAACATTCTCCGTTCAAAAAGAAAATGCTGCCAGAGGTTGCGGCAATGTTTTCAACCCTCGCACCGTATGCGGATTCCTTTGCCTTGAGGCTTATTTTCGGCAACCTTTGGCTGTTTAAGCCGTTGCTTAAAGCGGTTCTGCCGTCAATCAGCGCACAGGGCGGAGCGATGCTCAAAACGACAATTGCATTTACAATGCAATCCGGTTCAGATGCCTATAACGTCATTCCGCAGGAAGCAACACTCGGTGCAAATATGAGGTTTATTCCGCATCAGGGTGAAAAGGCAAGCCTTGAAATCATAACAAAGCTTGCCGACATATTCGGTCTTGATACGGAGATTGTTCACTCGAACGATTACACCCCTCCCGTTGATATCAACGGCGAAGCATACGGAATAATCGAAAAGGTTATTGCCGAGAGCTTCCCGGGACTTGTTTCAAGCCCCTACGTTATGACGGGAGCAACCGATGCACAGTTCTATCAGCCGATTTGTAAAAGCTGTATTCGTTTTGCACCGGTGGTTTACGGGCCGGAGCAGATGAGCGGTATGCACGGACTTAACGAATGTGTTGAGTATAACTGCCTGCCCGGCGCAGTTAGATTTTATAAAAATCTTATCAAAGCCGAAAGATAAAAAGAATATAAAATTACAAGCCGCCCCTTGAATGGAGCGGCTTATTTCAGTTATGTTTTGCTTTTATCTTTTTGAAAGTACGTCTTTTTCGTATCTTTCAACCTCGTCAAGCCATGATGAATCCGCAATTATGCCCTGACGTGAGCAATATTCCTCCCAAACGTCGGCAAACGGATAGGATTTCAGTTCCTCCTGCATTGTGAGCAGCTTGGTAAAGCTGTGCGAATTCTGAAGCTCTTTGAGTGTCTCGTGCGGAGTAAGCAGAGCATAGAGCAAGGCTTTTTGGACGTTTCGCAGACCGATTACCCATGCGGCAATTCGGTTGATTGAAGCATCGAAATAGTCTGTTGCAATGAAAACACGGTCAAGTGCATCGTGAGCGACAATTTCCTTGGCAATCTCTTTTGTTTCGTCATCAAAAAGCACAACGTGATCGCTGTCCCAACGGACGGGACGTGTGATATGGAGTGCAATTTTTTCGTTGAAAAGCAGGAGAGAGGAAATTTTGTCCGAAACGACCTCGGTGGGGTGGTAGTGACCGTTATCCATCAGCGGTGTTATGCCCTTATGGTTTACATAGGAAAGGGCAAATTCCGCCGAACCGACGGTGTACGATTCAAGCCCGATTCCGAAAACCTTTGACTCAAGGGTTATGTAAACCTTGCTTTTGTCATAGGGGATGGAAAGGATTTCGTCAAGCGATTTTTTGAATCTTGCTCTGGGTGCAAGGCGGTCAGCCGGAATATCCTTGTAGCCGTCGGGAATCCAAATGTTCATAACCGAGGGAACGCCGGTTTCGTTTGCGAAATATTCTGCAATTTTAAGGCAGGCCTTGCCGTGGTTGACCCAAAATGTGCGAACCTCCTCATCGGGTGAAGAAAGGGTGAGGTCATTTTTTACCATCGGGTGAGAGAAGAAGGTCGGGTTAAAGTCGATGCCCATATTTCTTCCCTTTGCAAATTCAACCCATTTTGAAAAATGCTTGGGTTCAAGCTTGTCTCTGTCGGCAAATTCTCCGTCCTCAAAAATCGCATAGCTTGCGTGAAGATTGAGCTTTTTCTTGCCGGGGACGAGCGAAAATGCCTTGTCGATATCGGACATAAGCTCATCCGGTGTTGTGGCCTTGCCGGGATAGTTTCCGGTGGTCTGAATTCCTCCGGAAAGGGCTTGCTTCGAGTCAAAGCCGGTAACGTCGTCGCCTTGCCAGCAATGTACGGAAACAGGAACGCTTGTAAGAGTTTCAATCACTTTTTCGGTATCAATACCGAGCCTTGCATATTTTTCTTTTGCATATTCGTAGCGTGTCATTTTTTTCTCCTTTAAAGATCTAATTTAAGGTCGTTTTCTTTAATCCAGCCGATTTTTCGGAGCAACAGGCAGAATGTCCAGGAAAGGATTGCCGGCAGAATAAAGCTTATGAGGACAAGTCCAATCCAATCAAAGGCGGTTATGGCTGCTTTTGCACCGCTTGCAATGTCATTCACCCAACCGGTATACACTCCGATTTGACCGACAAGACCGCAGGTGCCCATACCCGAGGAAACTGCCGCACCGTTCATTTGGAGCTTGAATACGCAGGTTGCAATGGGACCGGTTATCACGGAGGCGAGTGTCGGCGGAATCCAAATACGAGGATTTTTAACAATATTGCCCATTTGGAGCATACTTGTGCCAAGTCCCTGCGAAACAAGTCCGCCCCATTTATTCTCTCTAAAGCTCATTACCGCAAAGCCTACCATTTGAGCACAGCAGCCTGCAAGAGCCGCGCCGCCTGCAAGTCCGGTCAAGCCGAGTGCCGCACAAATTGCCGCACTGCTTATCGGAAGCGTGAGTGCAATGCCGACGATTGCCGAAATAATAATGCCCATCATAAAGGGGCGAAGCTCTGTTGCCCACATTATAGCGTTGCCGACCGCACTTGCCGCCTTGCCGATATAGGGCGCGCAAAGCATTGAAAGGCCGCAGCCGAGAACGATTGTAACAATGGGTGTAACAAGGATATCAAGCTTGGTTTCCTTGCTGACAGCCTTGCCGAATTCGGCCGCTATAACCGTTATCAACAAAACTGCAAGAGGACCGCCCGCACCGCCGAGCTTATCGGCAGCATACCCAACTGTTGCAAGTGAAAAAAGAACAAGCGGCGGAGCCTTGAGCGCAAAGCCGATGGCTATTGCCATGGCACAGCCCTTGACAGCCGAGGCAAAGTCACCGATGGTAACAAGTGCCTCGATAGAAAATTGTGAGCCGATTGTTGAAAGTATTGTACCTACAAGCAGGGAGGCAAAAAGTCCCTGTGCCATTGCACCGAGTGCATCAATCCCGTATCTTTTGGCGGAAATTTCAATATCCTTACGTTTCAAAAAACTTTTGAATTTGCTCATGGAGTACCTCACTGTCAAATAGTAGTTATTTCTGCTTTTATGCTGTTTTTACTTCTGTTATTCCAGAAACCGTCCGCTTTAATTTCAAGGTGATATTTCTTGCCTGAATCAAGACCGTCAATTTCTGCGGACAATGTTTTCGGCATATCATAAAAATAATACTCTGACCATATACTTAAATGTCTGATTATAAAGCCCTCGGTATCCTTGAGCGTGATATCGTAGCTGTTTACATATTCCGTATCGCTCTTTGCCTGGTCAAATTCAAATTTAATCGAATTTTTGCCGGTCTCGGTTACTCTGATTTCCGCATCGTCCGTGAAATAGGGAGCAACGGCGTTTTTGTACCTTTCGTCGGTGTATGTAAAGCTTTCGGGATCGCTCGGCGTGTCGATTTTGTGAACCATCGGGAAGAAATTGCCCGTGAGAACGTCAAACGGATATACCCTTACTCTGTTGTCAGCGGCAACCTCAACAATCAAGAATTGTGCAACATCCGTTGATTTCGGCGGAACTGTGCCGTAAATCTTATCAAATTCATCAAGCTCCAGGTAACGGAGAGTTCCGGTGCCCAAGGAGGTAAAGTGCTTCTGGTGAATTGAACGTGGGTCGTTTATCGGGGCGTGCGAATGACCCGAAAAATGGATTATTTGCGGATAATTCATATAGACGGGGATAAGCTCATCCGTTCCCCAAAGTATACTGCCGTAGACCGTGGCACTGTTGTGTGGATGCTGAAAGACGAAAATCGGTTTCTTGCGGTCATCCCTTGCCGCCGTATCAAGCTCCTTTGACATCCATGCAATTTTTTCGTCATTATAGCTGCATTTTTTGGACGGCGATATCGAAACAAAGTGGAAGCCGTTAATTACCTTGTGTTGGTCGGGGTCTTGGTCGAGTATTCTTTTCATTTTCTCTGTTGCGGCTGCGGTTCCTTCGACGCTGTTGCCACATTCATGGCTTGCAAATGACATTATGACGTCGGTTTCGTCACGGTCAATGTTTGCGTTGAGAACATCACGAACCCTTGTCATTTCAATTTCGGTGCCGTGATTGGCGAAGTCACCGACAATGACAACGGCATCGAGCTTTTTATATTCGTCGGAGCTGTGAGCGATTGAATAAGCATATTTCAATGCGGAGTCAAAACGCTCCTCCTCAAGACGCTGTTCCTCCTTGACGTGTAAGTCGCTCATTACAGCAAAGCGAAGTGACGGAATAAATTTACTTTCGGACATAATAACACCCTCCGTTCTTTTTTGAGCAAGCGCCGTTGTTAGGAGCTTACTTTAAAAAATATTTTATCATCAAACGGAGGGTAAAGTCAATATAAATGCAACAAAAACGGTGAGAGTTTATGAATGAAAAAGGAAATAAAGGCAGTGCTTTACTTATTTTTGCAATATTGCTGATAACGGTCAGCTTTTTTACGGCGGTCAAGCTGTTATCAAATGCGGTTGAGGAGCATTATGAGAGTGTTAAGCTTGTTTGTCTTGATGCAGGTCACGGTGCCTCCGATTGCGGAGCAACCTCAACCGACGGGAAACGGCTCGAAAAGGATGATAACCTCCGCCTGACACTGAAAATTAAGACGGAGCTTGAAAAAAGAGGCTTAAAGGTTATTTTGACAAGGAGTGACGATTCCGATATAACGCTCAAGGAGCGGTGCCGACTTGCTAACAAAAAGCGTTGTGACCTGTTTGTTTCTATTCACCGAAACAGTGCAATTTCCGGTTCAGGCTTTGAAGCATGGATAGCAAAGGAGCCAAAGGGCAGCGAAAAGGAGCTTGCCGAAAGGCTGATTGCCGCACTCGGTGAAATTTCGGGCTTACCGAACAGGGGTGTTAAGCTCGGATACCGAAACGCAAGCGGAAATAATTATTATGTCAATTCAAACACCAATATGCCGTCAATTTTGCTGGAGGTGGGCTTTGTTACCAATGAGGAGGATAACAAGAGCTTTGATAAAAGCCTCGACGAAAACGCCGAGGCCATTGCGGATATTATTTTTGAGAGTCTTTTGCAAAAGGAACAATCCTAAAGCCGAAGTCAATGTCCTTTTGACCGAAGTTGCGTGAGAATTTGGGGATGTCAACAGAGCCGTTTTCGCTGATTGCGTTTACCTTCCAGTCGATATTGAGAACCGTCTTACTGATTTCGGGAAGCTCAAAATCGTGAGCAGCTTCAATCATTTCGTCTGCGGTATAGTGAAGTGCCTTGAAGCAGAAAGGCTCAGAGCCGAGTGAGGCAAATTTTAAGCCGATGCCGTCACCGTTGCTGATTTCCGCATATCTTGTGTTGAAGCGGTTGCCGCATTCCTGCGGACGAACATAATGCTCGTACATATCGGTGGCTGTTGTTTCGTAGTTGCCGAATTTGAACGGTCTGTAACGGTCGGGATAGCTTTCCTTTTCGCCCAAGCCGAAGTAGCTTACATTTTCAAACTCAACGGGCATCATAAGCTTGAGACCGAAGTGAGGAAGCAGGGGAGCATTTTCTCTGATTTTGCCCTTGCACTCAAGGTCGAAGGATCCGTCGTTCCGGAAGCTCCACCTTGCACTCATCTTGATAACGGGGGGAGCCGAGTGTGCGCCGAGTGCAAGCTCAACGTCAATTACAACCTTATCCTTGTTCTTTTCGCTTACATTGCAGGTATAGGTCATTTGCTTAATGCGTTCAAAACGCTCAAGATACCAGCGTCCCTTTGAACCGCCGTTGTAGCACGGAGCACGCCAAAGGTCAAACTCGGCGGAGCTTGTGATGATATCCGTGCCGTTCTTTTTGAGAGAAATGAGCTTGCCGTATTTTTTATCAAAGCAGGCTTCTGTGCCGTTTGCCTTGATAACGATATAACGGTCACATTCATCAACGCAAAGGCTGTTGTCGGAGGCTACTGTCAGCTCGGAGCAGAACACGCCCAACTCGTACTGTAAAAATCCAACCTCATATCCCTTTTCTGCCCACGGAGTGTCTTCTTTCTGCTTAAAGGAAAGAGTAAGGAAGCAGTTCTTTCTGCCGGAGAAATCGTCGCTGAAAAGCTCAAAGCTTTTTGCACTTTCGGGCTGAACGTCAAGGCTTGTAAGGGTTCCCTGCTTGATGACATTACCGTTTTCGGCAACAGTCCATTCAGCATACAAATCGTTAAGTGAGGTAAATCTTTTAAGGTTTCTGAGCGTAAGAACACCGTTTTCAAAGCTGCCCTTGAAAGGCTCATAAACCTTTTTCATATCATAGTAGCCGGGACGCGGAGTGCGATCGGCGTAAACAAGACCGTCGATGCAGCAAATGCCGTTGTTCGGCTGATCTTTGAAATCGCCGCCGTAGCAGTAATGCACGCTGCTGTCCTCTTGTTCAACGCCAATTGCATGGTCGCTGAATTCCCAAATACAGCCGCCGGAGAAGTTGTCGTAGTCATCGGCAAACTTGAAATAATCATAAACATCGCCGGTGGACATTGAGCAAACGTATTCGCACATAAAGAAGGGCTTGGTGTATTCGGGGTTGTTGAGGTACTTCTCTATATACTCAACGCCTGCATACATACGGCTTTCAACGTCTGAAATGTCGCTGTAATCCTCTCCCTCGGGAACACCCTTTGCGGTGCCGGTAAATTCGAGATGGCTGTTTTCGTAATGGATAATCGCATCGGCATTACGCTCACGGATATAGCCTGCCATTGCACGGTGATTTACACCGCAGCCGGATTCATTACCGAGTGACCACATAATAACGCAGGGAGAATTCTTGTCTCTTTCGTAAAGGAGCCTTGCACGGTCAAGGTATGCCTCTTTCCAGTCAGCACCGTTGGAAAGGCTTGACCAGCGAGGCCAATCCCATTCGCCCTCAACCTCATATCCCATTCCGTGGGTTTCAAGGTCGGCTTCGTCAACGGTATAGATGCCGTATTTGCTGCACATCTCGTAAAATCTCGGGTCATTGGGATAGTGGGAGGTTCTGATGGTGTTGCAATTTGCCCTCTTGATGAGGAAAAGGTCACGCTCCATTTTTTCGGGAGTGAGATAATAACCGGTCAAGGGGTCGTTATCGTGACGGTTTACACCGCGGAGAATTTCACGTTTGCCGTTGATAAGGAACTTCTTGTCCTTGATTTCGACTCTCTTAACACCGAGCATAAAGGGGATAACCTCATCTGCACCGCTTATGAGAAGTGTATAGAGATACGGCTGCTCGGCATTCCAAAGGTGAGGCTCGTCGAGAGAGATGGCTGCCTTTTCACCGTCAAATTCGCCGACTGCAACACTCTTTCCGTCTGCATCGAGAAGCTCGTATTTTGCGTTCGTTGCGTTTTCGGCTGAAATGCTTATATCGCAGTGGGTAAGGCTTTCGTCAAGTCGGGTTTTAATTTCAATGTCCTTGATGTGTTTTTCGTTTCTTGTGAGAATATAAACATCGCGGAAAATTCCCGAAATTTTGAAGTGATCCTGATCCTCAAGGTAGGAGCCGTCGCACCATTTTACAACTATAACGCAAATTCGATTTTTACCGTCAACAAGCTTTTCGGTTATATCGAATTCGCTTGTTGAGTGGCTAACCTGGCTGTAGCCGACAAATTCGCCGTTGACGAAAAGATAGAAGCAGGAGGCAACGCCCTCAAAATTGATGTAATATTTTTTGCTTTCTTTTTTGAGGTCGATATCCTTGAAATAAACACCGCAGGGATTTGCGTTCGGAACGTGCGGCGGGTCAATCGGGAACGGATATTCGAGATTGGAATAAAGCGGCTTGTCGTAATCTCTGTCGGTATAGGTCTGCCAGCATTTTGGGACGGTGATATCGTCGAGGGAGTCCAAGCTCATATCGACGGCGATAATATCCTCACTCAAATCCTCAAAGCTTTTGAAAAACTTGAATTTCCATTCGCCGGAAAGCAAGGTGAAAAGCTCAGAGGCTTCTCTTTTACCGCCGAGGGCAGACGACTTGCTTGAAAAGGGGATATAGTATGCTCTCGGCTTTTCTGTGCCGAAATGCAGAGTTTCAAGACTTTTGTGGTATTCTTTAAAAAACATAAAATTTCCTCCGTTTGGAATTAGTTACAAATATCCTAACATATTACGGAGGCTTTTTCAATCAAAATTTCTGATTTTTATTACATTTATTTGCAAAAAATTATGGTTGATTTTTTGTGTAAAACATAAAAATCAAGACTTCCCGTTTTGTGAGAAGCCTTGATTTCTTTATTCAGTCGTTTTTGAAGAGCTTTTTGAACCAAGCAAGAACGGCATTTTCCTCTACCGTTTCGGCGGTTTCCTCCTTAACCTCCTCAACGGGGGCGGATATCGGTGCGGTTTCGTAAACGAACATTACGGATGCGGCGGAGGCATTACCCTTGTCGGTGAAGATGCTGTATTTTTTTCCCTCTTCAAGCCATGCCTTTGCCCTTGCGATAAGCTCATCGGCATCGTCGGCAAGCTCTGCATAGGCGGAAAAATCGTTTTCGGAAAGAATGGTGTCGAGCGAGCCCATAATATCCTTGAGTGAGTTTATTGTTTCCTCGTCCAAAGCATTGCCGAGAGTGTCAAAGAGCTTTTCATTTTTATCAAGAGTAGATTTGAGCTTTTTGAGCGTTTCTATGGTTTGAGGCAGATTGTTGAGTGCCTTTTGAACCTCCGGCTTTTGCATATCCTCGGAAAGTCCCGAAATAACCGGCATTACCGTTTCAAGGTCTTTTGAAATTGACGGGAGCTGCTTGAAGAAGGTTTGCATTATCGGGTTGTTTAGAAGCTTTGCCACCTGTTCAAGGTCAACATCCTCGGTATTCTTGATGAGATTTTGGATTGCATCAAGATTTTCCTTTGTCATATATTTTTCGAGGACGTCGAGCAGTGCCTTATTATCGTTATAGAGCTTTGTGATATCGGTAACCGAGCTTGCAAGCTCGGTGAGATTATCCGTGTTTGAAAAAAGTGTGTTAATAAGCTCGGTTGCATTCATACTGTTAAATTTATCAAGTATCGCCTGAACATCACCGAGCGTTTCCTTAACGTCGGAGACCGTTTCGGGGAGGGTGATTTCAAGTTCACTCTCAATTGCAGAAAGGGGAAGCACGGCAAAAATCATATTGGAAAGCTCAAACTTTTCCGTATCGGCAGTGACGGTGTAGGTGTTTGAAAAATCAAAATCACCGAGCTGCTTGAGAAGCTCATCGTTGAGGTTGAGGCTTTCCTTCAAGCCCGGAGCGCCGACCATCAGAACAATTTCCTTTGTGCCGTCGCCTATCGTCTTGCCGTTTTCAACGGAAATATTGCTGAATTTATCCTCGGAGAGTATCATTCCTCCCGCAACAATAAACGGGGTGTAAACGGTGGTATCCTTGCCGTCGATTTTGACTGTCTTTTTCGATTCGTTGTTGACGGTGATAACCATTTTAACCTGACCCTTTTGACCGGCAAGCTTTTCTGCCTCAATTTGCTTGCCGTCGAGGTAATAGGTTATATTGAAGTTTACGGGAATATCCTTTTCGGTCACTCCTCGGTAATAGAGGTCTGTGGTTTCCATATTCCAGCGGTAGGTGCCGTCTGCGTTTTTAATGGGCTGTAGGCTGCTTTTGACATTTTGGATATCGGAAAGACTGCTTGTGTCGTCGATATAGGTTTGCGGTGTGTCGGTATGAAGCCAATCCGTGACGATTTTGCTTGTTACCTCACCCTCGGCAGACATATTCACATAAACGGTTTCGCTTTTGGAATAAGAACCTGCGGCTGTGTCATAGCTTACCTGCGTCGGCTGAGTGTCACTTGCGGTTGTGCTTTGTGAGCCGCTTTCTTCTTCCTTTTCGGAGCAGGCGCAAAGCGAAACGAGCATTGACACACACATAAGAGCCGCTATAATTCTTTTGGTTGTATTTTTCATAGATATTACCTCCTATCAAGCCTTTTTCGATGATTTTTTCTTTTCTCTTTTTCCGAGAAAATCGAAGCTGGTTTTTTCGATGAAGCCCTCCAAAGCAAGAAGCAGGGGAGTGAGCATAAAGATTATTATACCGGCACTGATAAGTGAGCCTCTTGCAAGCATTGAGCAGATTTCCCTGACGATATTGATATCGCAGGTGACGAAAACGCCGAAGGTTGCTGCAAAGAAAACAAGGGCACTTTGGAAGATGGAGCGGTCTGAAGCGTTTGCGGCAATTCGGATGGCATCATGCTTGTTAAGCCCGTTTCGCAGCTCCTCACGGTAACGTGTGGTCAAAAGTATCGCATAGTCAACCGTTGCACCGAGCTGAACGCAGCCGATAATTGTCGGGGCGATGAACGAAATCGTCGTTCCCATGGCAAAGGATATTGCCTTATTGATGAGAATTGCAAGCTCAATCGAAAGCACAAGCACTGTCGGGATTGAAATCGACTTGAAAATTATTGCAATAAGAACAAAAATCGAAAGAATGGAAAGGAAGCTCGTTAATTTGAAATCGTGATCGGTTATATCAATCAAATCCTTATATAAGGCACCCTCACCGGTGACATAGCCGCTTTGGTCGTACCTCTTAACGATATCGACTATTTTTTCGATTTGGCTGTTGCACTCGTCGGTTGCGGAAATATATGAGGTGTTGGCAAGTATCATCTGTCTGCCGCCTGCCTTGGCAATTCCTTTCAACTCGTCGGGTATCATTGAATCGGGTATTCCGGAACCGATAAAGCTGTTATAGGCAATCAGATTTGTGATGCCCGGCAGAGCTTCAATTTCGTTTTCCATTTTAACAAGCTCGGAGGCCTCTATACTGTCGTCAACAATTATGAAGTGTGAGGTTGCCATATTAAACTCATCCTTCATTTTGTTCAGGGCCGAGATACAGCCGATATCGTCGGGCAGCATCTTATCCATTGAATAGTAGACGTCAACATTGGATTGCATAATGTAGGCGGGGATGAAAAGGATGACGAAAAGTGCAATCCAAGCCTTTCTGTGCTTGAGGATAAAATCGTTGAGCTTATCAAATTTCGGAATAAAGCTTTTGTGACGGTATTTGTGGATTTGCTTGTCAAGCTGGAGCACAAGGGCGGGCAGAACAATAACAACTGTCAGAACGCCGAAAACAACGCCCTTTGCCATAACCAAGCCTATATCCTTGCCGAGGGAAAGATCCATAAAGCAAAGTGCAAGGAAGCCGAAAACCGTGGTCAGCGAGCTGCCCGAAAGCGAAATAAAAGCACCTTGAATTGCATTTGCCATAGCATCACGCTTATCCGGGCAACGCAGCTTTTCTTCCTCAAAGCGGTCGATGAGGAAAACGGAATAGTCCATTGTTACGCCGAGCTGAAGAATTGCGGCAATGCATTGTGTGATGTAGGATATTTGCCCGAAAACAAAGTTCGTACCCATATTGTATATGACCGCTATACTCAGAGCCGCCAGAAGCACAAAGGGCTCTATCCATGATTCCATACAGAATGACATAACGATGAGGGCAAGCACCACGGCGATGGCGATAAATATCGGAGCCTGCGAATCTGCAAGGTCACGGGTGTCCTTCATTATTACACCCATTCCGCTCAAGAAGCATTGATTGTTAAGCAGAGCACGCACATCCTCAATCGCTGTCATCGTTTGATCCGTCGCCGCCTGATACTTGTATTGAATAAGCATCATTGTGCTGTCGCCGTCCTTGCTGTAAAAGATATCCCTGACAGCCTGCGGAATAATTTCCTGCGGTATACTGATATCGGCAATGTCATCAATCCAAAGAACACTGCTGACATTTTCGACATTGGCAAGCTTTTCCTTTAATGCGGCAACATCCTTGGACGGCATATCCTCAATTATTAAGAAAGACATTGAGGCACTGTTAAAGGTCTCGTCAAGCTCCGTTTCACCCTTGACCGAATCAAGCTCACCCGGCAAATATGAAAGAATATCATAATTGACAAAGGTGTTGATGTAGCCCAATGCACTCGGAATAAGGAGCAGGAGCGCAACCGTAACTATCAGCTTTGGATGATAGGCAATAAATTTTGCAAATTTTTTCATTTATATATCATCTCCTGTGATTATAATTCGGAAATTGAGGTACATTCCGTACCGAGGATACCCTTTACTCCCGAAAGGAGCATGGGCTTCACCTCCGAAATTTTGAAAGGTGCTTCAAAAACAAGCGCATCGTGACACACCGAGCCGACAAGGGTTACAATAAGATATATTTTTTTCATAATTTCCGGCTTATTATCTGCCGTTTCACTTCCGTCGGTAATCAGCTCATTGAGCATCGATTTAAGCTCGTCATCCTCAATCGAAGCAAAATAATTGAGGCATGATGAAAAGTTTTTGCCCATAAGCGAAATAAGCTCCTTGTGATTTTCAAGGTAATCCACAATACGCTCGGTAATGAAAATGATTTGGTCGGAAAAGCTCATGGTAACACGGTCCTTTTTCTCCTTGAGCTCACTGAGAACATATTTCAGCACCAACGCACCCTTACGGATTATCAAACGCTCCATAAGGTCATATTTATCTTTAAAATACAAATAAAAGGTACCCTTTGCAATGCCTGCTTTTTTTACAACATCATCAATCGACGTGTTGTTGACGCTTTTTTCAACAAAAAGCTCATAGGCGGCATCAAGAATGTTTGTACGCTTGTTCTTTTGCTTTTCCGCAACCTTGCCCATCAGAAAACACCTCAAAATAAAAATGACTATCGGTCATTATTGTTTACGCTTTATATTATACGCAAAAATGACTGATAGTCAATATTTTTTTGAAAGTTTAATAATTTATTAATATTTAATTCAGGAGATAGACCGAAAGATTGAGGTATGCCGCAAAGCTGAGCCAAACGAGATAAGGAATTTGCAAAAGTCCCGCTGTTTTGTTTATTTTATAAAACATAACTATCATAGCTAATGTGAACGCCCAAAGAAGTAGCAGCCAGATGAACGAAAAAAGGTATGCTCTCTGCATAAAGAAAAATATCGGCCACATAAAATTCAAAACGAGCTGTACGGTGTAGACGGCGAGAGGCTGCTTGGCTTCGGTTTTATCCTTTTCACAGATGAGATAGGAGGATATGCCCATTAAAATATAAAGCAGTGTCCATACCACCGGAAAGAGCCATTGCGGAGGTGAAAGGGGAGGCTTTATAACCTCGGTGGCGTAGCTTTTGAACTCACCGTTTACGATGAGAGAGGATATTCCGCCCACGGCGAGCGGAATTGCCACGGATAAAATCAGCCTTTTAAAATTTATATTTGTCTTGACAGTCAAAAAATCACACCCCTCGGTAGATATACAATATAAGTATATACCAAAAGGTGTGTGAGTTATGCGTTATTCGATAATATTTTCAACCTGTCCGCCGTTTTTCATACTTTTATCGGCACGGAAAACCGTCAAATGTCCTTTCATTGAGTCTTCAATGGAGGTGCAGGAAACCGACATCTCATTGTCACGGACATAGCGGACAAAATCTCTTGCAAGCTCAATATCTCCGCCGCCGTGAGAGTCGTCCTTGACACTGACATCAATAATGCGGTCAAGATGTTCACATCCGGGACGGGGATCAATGAGCGAAACGGTGAATTTTCCGTCCTCAAGTGTGCCGAAAATTTCTCCCTTTGTACCTATGATGTGCAGCTTCCTTTGCGGAATGGCTGCTCCGCCTATCATATTGTGAGTGCCGGTTGCACCGCTCTTGAATTGAACGGCAATGCTTTGATGGTCAACAACATTATTGTCACTTTTGTAAGCGCAAATTCCGTAGAAACTTGTTTTGAGAAGCTCGATTTTATCCTCAATGGAGGCGTTTCCATTATCCTCAAGCTTGTCCCAGACGTAAAAGGACCAGCGTGTGGGGTGGTCGATATAAAGTCTTTTTGCGGAATAAAGGCAGGTTTCACAAAGTGGACAATCCACCAAACAGCGTGTACCGCTTTCGGCAGGGGCATTTTCGGGGCGGAACTGCATTAGTGAGCCGAAGGAGGAAACCTTGGCAGGTGCATCGTCACCCATCAGCCACATCATAATGTCAATATCGTGGCAGCACTTTGCCAAAAGCATTGTTGCGTGACATTCATCTTCATTTCGCCATTTGCCTCGGATATGACTTGTTGACATATGGTGGTAACTGACGTGTTCAACCGTTTGAATGTTGACAATTTGTCCGATTTCTCCACTGAGGAGCGTTTCCTTGATTTTGCGATAGAACGGAGCATATCTGAGCACAAAGCAAACCATAATTTTTCTGCCGTTTTCCTCGGCGCATTCGATAAGCTTACGCATTTCCTCCTCATTGACGGCAAACGGCTTTTCCAGCAATATGTCATAGCCTGCCTTCAGCAATGGAATTGAGGTGGAAACGTGGATATGGTCCATTGTTCCGTTTATGGCGGCATCGGCAAATTTCGGTGTGGCGGCAAGCTCCTCGGCTGTGGCGAAGCGGTGCTCAAACGGTATATTAAAGCGTTCGCCTATCTGATTTCGACGAAATTCGTTTGGGTCTGCAACGCCTACAATTTGAAGCATATCGGGCTCTGCTTCGGAAAGCTCGGCATACGTCAGCGAGCGATGCCCTCCGCCGATAATTACGGCTTTAATCGGTTTGTTCATCTTCAATACCTCTTATCTTTTTGTAAAATCTTATTTCGTTTATTCCGAAGCCGATTGCAAGCAGAACCGCAAGAACCGGAATCAGCGGAAGTAAAATTATGATTATCAATATCAGCACTGCAAGAACAAACGGGCCTTTTTTGCTTTTTCGGACGGTTTCACCGTGCTTGTTGTTAAGAATTGAATTTATGGCTTTTTCGTCGGCTGTGTAAGGAATATCCGCTGTTTCGTCGTTTATCCCGCTGTTGTAAAGCAGGGGGAGCATTAGCTCGGTTGTACGAAGCTTTATGTGAAGCAATTCCAAAACGCTGTCGATAATGTTGAAAAATCCCATTACAAGCTTGTATTCGGAGGTTTCCGGGGTGTAGGGTGGGTCACCGGAATAAATACAAAGAACAATTTCCCGAACCAGGTCAAAAACCTTTTTGTTTTCGATATCCGAAAGGTCGGCATTATCGGTTTCCTTTTTTACAAATCTTGCAAAAAAGCCGAGTTTAAGCTTTTTGATGAGCTTGGCAATCGGTTTTATAAGCCAGCCGATTCTGTAGGAGACATTCGGATGTATGCTCATTGAATTTACGCAGTCGGCAAAGTCATCAATATTGCTTGCCGCCGCTTCAAGAGTGTTGTCAATCATCGAAAGAAATTTTGCTTTGAGATATTCGGGCAAGGGAGAGTTTATTTCGGGAACGGTTTCATCGGTTCTCCTGCTCGAAATATGGACATTGTCGCCGCAAATTCTTACACGTCGATAATAGCCCGGATAGCCTGCGAGCGCGGAGGTTGAAATATCGTAAATAATATTGCCCTTGGGTGAAAAAGCATAGGAAATATCGTGAATATGGGAATGACCCGTAAAAACAATACTTATGCCGAGCTCGGCAAGGAACGGTGTTATTTCATCGTGTTCACCCATCATATCGTTTATGCCTATCAGCGAATATACCGGTGAGGGTGAAATCAACGGGTGATGGGTAAAGGCAATAACTCTTTTGCGGCACTTTTCGGCAGCGAGAGCGATTTTTTTTATCCATTCACGGTGCTCGGCGGAATATCCGCTTTTGCCCTTGCCGTTTTTGTCGGAATTGAGGGCAAGCAGAATGTAATTTTCGTCAAGCTCAACAGCATAAGACATTTCAAAAACGGAAAAGGCTTCATCCGGACCGAAGCTGTGATACATTTCAAAAAGCTCGTCACGCCTTGCTGCAGGGACATAGGTTTTTTCCTTTTCGGTATAGCAGGCGGCTTTCCCGTTTTCCTGATAATCGTGGGTGGAGGTGATGGCAAAGATTCTTTTGCCGCATTTTTTCAATGCATAGAGAAGCTTGATAAATTCGAGGTGACTGTCGTAATCTCCGTCGCAGGTTGCATCACCGCAGAAGATTATATTTTCGCAATCGCTCTTTGCAATTTCCGCAAAAGCAGCGGCAATTATTTGGGGACTGTCCTTGACCGCCTTTTGGTTGATTGCATCGTACCGTCTGTAGGACGGAGTATCGGCACCGAGCTTGGGGGAATAATAGTGTGTGTCGGTGATAACGGTCAGGTCAAGCGGATATTCAAATTTACTTGTCATCGCTTGTCACAACTCCTCGGCGCTTGATAAGCTCAAGCGAAATTTTTTCTTTCTTTTTGGCATTGAGATCGTAAAACAGCATCGGTATAATTTGAAGCACAACAAAGAAGGCGGGGATTATGGTGTAGATAATAAGAAATCTTGTGAGTGTTGTGTCGCTTTGAGCGGCATAAGCAACCGAGGCATCGGTTGACGGCATATAGCCCGACCATTTGAAAACCAAATATGTACCCAGCGAGGTGGTGAAGGCGGAGGCGATTTTTGAAAAAAGACCATAGCCGGCATAGCAAAGACCCTCTTGACGTTTGCCTGTTTTCAGCTCTATTTCGTCAACGCAGTCGGCAATCATTACGTTGGGAGTGAGGTTGGTGTTGCCGTTTTGCAGACCGACAAGGAAATTGACAAAAAGGAACGGTATTATAAGCTCCTTTCTAAAGCCGATAAGCATTGAAATTCCGAAAAGAAGCAGGAAAGATGCCGCCCCGTAGGCACTGCAAGCGATGAAGGTGTTTTGAGTTCCGATTTTTTTAATGAGCTTTTTTACAACAAGCATACTTACCGCAGTGCCGATTCCCATGGGCAAAAGCAGACCGAGCTTTAAGCCCTTATCGCCCAAAAGATATATGGCGATGTAAAGACTTGCCGCACCGTAAACGCCTCTGCCGAAGCCTGCCAACCTTGCGAGCGAAACCATAAGCAGATTTTTGTTGGTAAAAACAAATTTAAGACTTTGAGCAAGGTTGACCTTTTCGGTTGTGTAGGGTACTCTTTCCTTGGTGTTTTTTATCATAATGCCGAGGAAAATCCAAAATCCCAAAACGCATACGGCGGTGGATATTTGCAAGTCAAGTCCTTTGCCCTCAGCCGCCTTAAAGCCGTCATTGCCCATAATCAGCTTCATTACCGCACCGACCGCTATCAGCACTACCATGCCGCCCGATTGACCGATGGAGCGCATAATTCCAGCAATGGAAATCGCATCGCTTCTTTCGTCGGGGTTTGGTGTGCAGACCGCTCCGAAGCAGTTTGAGGGGCTTTCAACGCAGACAAGGAGCATAACGTAGGCACAGTAGGTTGCAAACATCCAAATGCTCGCTGCGGTAAAGTTGGTTGTTTTGGGTGCAAAGAAAACAGCAAGAGATAGAATCCCGAGCGGAATCATTCCGTAAATAAGCCACGGATGAATTTTTCCTCTGGAGGATTTTGTTTTATCGACAAGTATTCCAATAACGATTTCAGCCGCAGCGCCGACAAAGCCGACAACAAGGAAAACGGTGGAGATAAGGGTTGCAAGACGGTCGGAATCAAAGCCTTGATTTTTAAAGGCAAAATCGGCAAAATAGGTTTTGACGTATTCCGGTACCCAGCCCGAAAGCAGTGCTACGCCGAAAAGTCCTATTCCGTAGGAAAGAGCCTCAAGCGGCAGTGTAAAGCTTTTGGAGCCGATATGTATTTCTTTTGTTTTCAGGTATTTTTGCATTTGAACACCCTCCGTATGTCTTTGTTGTATAAATCTTATATATAATTTACCATACAATGAGAATAATTTCAATAATTTTCACGAAAAAGATAGGTCGATTTTATTCGCTTTAGTATTTGACAGTTTGAAAAACTATGATATAATACTTATAATCAAGAATAGGGTGATAATATGTTTGATTTTGTCAGATTAACCTGTGCCGTGCCGAATGTAGAGGTTGGCAACACGAAGCACAATACGCAAGAAATAATTAAATACATCGAATCGAACAGGGCGAGTGATATCATCGCTTTCCCAGAGCTTTGTATAAGCGGCTATACCTGCGGAGATTTGTTTTTTCAGCAGACACTTCTTGACGAGGTGAAGCTCGGGCTGCGGAAAATAGCCGAGTGTACTGCGGACAAGTCCTGTGTTGTGGCTGTTGGCACTCCCTTGACCGTAGACGGTCAGCTTTACAATTGTGCCGTTGTTATGTCGCAGGGAAAAATCGACGGAATTGTTGTAAAAACATTTATTCCCACCTATAACGAATACTATGAAAAGCGTTGGTTTAATTCGGCTGCCGATTTGAAATGTACATCGGTTTGCTCAGGTGAGCTTGGATTTGAGGAGATTTTTGATATCCCTGTCGGAAATGACCTTATTTTCAACTATTGCGGCGTTAAGCTTGGCATTGAAATCTGCGAGGATTTGTGGACTCCTTTGCCGCCGTCAACCCTCCTTTCACTTGCCGGAGCACAGATTATACTCAATCTTTCCGCCTCAAATGAGGTTATCGGCAAAAGAAAATACAGAACGGAGCTTGTTCGTCAGCAGTCGGCAAGATGTATTTGCGCCTATGCATATGCAAGCGCCGGCGCGGAGGAATCAACCACAGATTTGATATTCTCCGGTCATTCGTTAATTTGCGAAAACGGCGGTCTGCTCAAAGAAAACGAAAAGCTCGTTGACGGCGGATATGCGATCAGCCATGATGTAGACCTTGGCAAAATTAAGGCTGACAGAACCGAAAACAAGAGCTTCAAGGACACGGCAGCGCTTTATATCGAAAAAGGAAAATTCCGTGAAATTAAAAGCGGAAAGCGTCTCGGAAGCGATGGCGAGCTTTATGAAATCCGAAAGCTCCCGTTTGTTCCGTCCGCCAAAAAGGATAGAATTGACCGTTGTATGGAAATTTTCCGTATGCAGGTTGCCGCACTTAAAAAAAGAGCCCGTATAATCGGCGGCAAAATGGTGCTCGGAGTTTCGGGTGGCTTGGATTCTACGCTTGCACTTCTTGTTTGCGTTGAAGCCGCACGTCAGCTCGGACGTGACCCCTCCGAGGTTGTTGCACTGACCTTGCCCTGCTTCGGAACAACAAAGCGTACCCATTCAAATGCGTGGGAGCTTATGCAGACTCTCGGGGTTGATGCCAAGGAAATTGATATCAAGCAGGCGTGTACGCTTCATTGTAAGGATATCGGTCATCCGACGGATAAATTTGACGTTACCTATGAAAACATTCAGGCAAGGGAAAGAACGCAGGTGCTTATGGATTATGCCTGCAAAATCGGCGGATTCGTTGTGGGTACAGGTGATTTGAGCGAGCTTGCACTTGGCTGGTGTACCTATAATGCCGACCATATGAGTATGTATGGCGTTAACTGCGGCGTTCCGAAAACCTTAATTCGCTGGATGATTTCCGCACTCATAGATTACGACGTTTTTCCCGAAAGCACAAAGGTGCTTGAGGATATAATCGATACTCCGATAAGTCCGGAGCTTTTGCCGCCCGACGAAAACGGAAATATATTGCAGGAGACAGAGGAGATTGTCGGTCCTTACGCCCTGCACGATTTCTTTCTTTATTATCTCTTGCGTTTCGGCTATTCACCGTCAAAGCTTTTCTTCCTTGCTCAAAAAGCATTTAAGGACGATTTTGACCGAGAAACAATTCTTAAATGGCTCAAGGTTTTTTATAAGCGATTTTTTACCCAGCAGTTTAAACGCAGCTGTCTGCCCGACGGAGTGAAGATAGGCAGCGTTTGCCTTTCGCCGCGAGGGGATTGGAGAATGCCGAGTGATGCTTCGAGCAAAATTTGGCTTGATGAGATTGAGAATTTAAAATAAAAAGGAAGATGCTTGTGCAAAACAAAAAAGCTGTTGTAGCCGTTGCGGTTGCAATAATGCTTGCTATATTTGCGGCTGATGTGTTTTTTATAAAAAGCAACAGAACCGTCTTTGCCGATTACATTGTTGCAAGAGCTGTTGAGCTTGTGGTTTTGTTATTCACGGCAAAAATATTAAAATTCAATCTGAATAAAAGATGCTTGAACCGATACGGCAGCTATTTTGAGCTTTTATACGGAATACTTTTTTCTATGGCGTCGCTTTTCCCTGTTTACGGTGCGGAGCTGATATATTTCAAAATAGTCGGCTACAAAAACTTGAATGTTTCGTTTGTTCTGCCGGGCAATGGGAATGGTCGAAGGGAAACGGTGCTTGTTGCCTATATTGCGGCACTGCTGGTTAACGCTTGCTTTCAGGAAATATTCAGAGGCTTTTTTATCGCTCAATTCGGAGCCGGTCGTAAATTCAAAGCAATCAACCTGCTGCAAGCGTGTTTGTATACTGTTTTTTTGACCGTTCCGTTTATTGCGGCATGGCTTGAGGGCGGCTACGACGGAAAGGGAAGCGGCGAGCTTGTGATGATTTTTGGCACGTCCTTTTTGCAGTCTTTATCGGTGCGATAAAATGGGGCTATTATTACCGTGTAAACGGTTCTGTTTGGATGGCAATTGCAGATCATTTTGTCAACAGCTTTGTTCTTTCGTGCGTATTCTTTTCAAAGGACGGCTTGCCGGATAAATGGCTGCTTGCAAAGGCGCTTGTGGTTCAGCTCGTTTCGTGTATGATTTTTATTCCGTTTTATTATCGACGTGACCGAGCTAACGCCGAATACGCCAAGGAGGCGAAGCTCAGACGTGAGGTGCTTTCCTCAATGAAAAACGGGAGTGTTGAGGGCGGCTCGGAGGCGTTGGATGAAATGCTTTTGATGATGAATGACAGTAATCAAAACAAAAAATTCGGCACATCGGCGAGCAATGAAATTCAAAGCTTGGACAAATCACCCGCCGAGCTTTCCAGAGAATTTTTTGAAAGCTCCGTAGGCACCCGGCAGACACAGAAAAGCTCCGCTGCATCAACCGATTCCACGGTGAACAGCGAAGCGGAAATTTCCAAGCTTGTGGGGAACTTTTTTGAACAACGGATAAACAGATAAGAGCAACAAGGAAAATGATGTCTGATAAAAGAACTCGGCATTTGCTTGAAACAAGTAAAACAGATTTAAGCTTTGAAGAACTTGTCAAATCAAAAATGAAACGAAAAAAATGACAAGAGAAGAAGCTATTGAAGATATTTAAAAAACAGCAACCAAAACAAAGAAGTCAACAAAGAATTAGGATTGGAGGACAAATAAGTGTTTAGCTATAATGTTTACAAAGAAGCAAATAACGCAGAGCTTGAAAAAGCGTGTAATTTGATAGAAAAACATTTTTCTGTTGAAAAACAATCGCCAATAATTGATGTTGACGGCTCAAAAATCCAAGAATACATAAGCCGTGACGGTGTAATCAAAGTATTTAACGATTATGAAGTGGACGCTGTGTATATTGATTCGGATTTGAAACTTAATAACATATTCAGCTAACAACCAAGAATACACTTGACAAGAAAATGGATGCTTTTTATAATGAAGTGGGAAATAAATATCGTGATATAGCTGCACAAAATAGTGAAACGAATTTACATTATTTTAGATAGTGTGGATAATGAGATTATGGAAAAATAGCTAAAGAGTACAATTTGTATTATAGATGGGAGCCGATAAAGTGAATAACAAATATGACTTTTCAATACTGGAAGAGAAAGGTATGACGGTTGATGATTTACCCAAAGATGCTGAGTTGGTTATTCACGATTATCCGCCACGCTATATTCTTGAACCGTTTCATATTGTTTTTTATGGAAATCCCGAATACGAACAAGGCATAACAAAAGACGAAGCGTTACAGATGCTCAACAACCAAGCACCCTGAGAAATCAAGGTGCTTTTCTTATGCAATTAAATAATTCAAGGCAAGACAATAGAGCGTCTGGTAATCGGCAGCGTAGACCCTGAAAATATCGCAAGATATTAAGCAAAGCTCGATGAATGGCATGGGAAATTGTCACAGGGTATTGCAAATTCGGGGAATGGTGATATAATAAAAGAAGATGAGATGATTGGCAGAAGCGTTGGTGCTTCCGGAAAGAATTATCCGATTAGACTGCCGAACGGAAACCATGTAAAATTCGCAGAAGGAACAACAATATCTAAAATTAAGGTTTTTGCCGGCAAAGGCACAAAAACACCAATCAGAAACGCTATTTTTCTTGAAAACGATTACGATATGGCTGCTGATGAATGGCAAAAAGTTCGTGGCGAAGCAACTGTAATTGTAAATGGTCAAAAAAGAAAAGCTGAAGTGCATTGGTATGAAGCAAAAGGTGAAAAGGTCAAGGTTAAGGTGAAGAGGTGGTTAGATGAAGATTAAATATATCGGAAAAACAGACTTATTAGAGCTAATAAACGGAAAAACGTATAATTGCATTTCAGTAGAAAACGATTGGTATCGAGTTGTTGACGAAAGTGGAGAAGATTATTTATATCCATCTGATGAGTTTGTTATAGTCGAAGAATAAAAGCACCCTGAGAAATCAAGGTGCTTTTCTTATGCAATTAAATAATTCAAGGCAGACAATAGAGCGTCTGGTAATCGGCAGCGTAGACCCTGAAAATATCGCAAGATATCAAGCAAAGCTTGATGAATGGCAAGGGAAATTGTCACAGGGTATTGCAAATTCGGAGGATAGTGGTATAATAAACAAAAATATCGAAGAAACGATGGATAAAGGCGTGCATTACATAGGAAAGATAAACAAAGAAATATATAGTTGTGTAACGAAAGATATTGTTGCAGATGAGGTTATAATTACAGACGAGAGGATAGAACATATCCAAACGAATCATCCAAATGATTTTGAACAATATTTTAAATATTTGATACAGGCGATAGCCAAGCCTATGTACATCATTGAAGCAAATAAGCCTAATACAGCACTTGTTTTAAAATCTTTTTGTTCTGATGACAAGGTGTTTAAAATGGTATTACGCTCGTTACGTCATCGGATAACCCGAATTTTAAAAACTCTGTTATCACATTTATGAAGATAGATGAAAAAGAGTGGAAAAGATTGATAAAAAATAAAAAAATACTTTACAAATCTGAATAAAGATGATAGAATATACATAGGATAGTAAGGTTATTTGAGGTGGAAGAATACGTCCACGTCCACACGCCGATGGCTTGACAAGCAGCAATGCTGAGAGATGCAGGATAATTGGACGCCTGCCAAATAACCATAAATCCGAAAGTCGCTTGATTTTCAAGCGGCTTTCTTCATACCCGATATAGACCAAGCACCCTGAGAAATCAAGGTGCTTTTCTTATGCAATTAAATAATTCAAGGCAAGACAATAAAACGGCTGCGACACGGCAGTGCGGAAAGCTCTTGCCTTTTATTATATCCGTCGCAAGACGGGCAAAATTCGTTTGCCGATTTACGTCAAAACGTTGATTTTATGCGGTTTTTATCAAAACCAAGGCAATTTTGGTGCCTACAAGCAGCTTCTTATTGCCCTTAAAAAGGCAGGCATAATCACTCAAGGCATTGATGATAACAATATCTTCGGCTCAGGCACAACCGCCGCAACAAAGCAGCTCCAAAAGGCGGCAAAGCTCACACAGGACGGTTTCGCCGGCTCCCAAACCATAAGAGCAGCGTATGTGATGCTGGCGAAGAAAATTTGACGTCATATTCAGCAAGCTACCGGCAAGTTAAAATTAAATAAATGAAATTATCCCCGTAACCACAGATGTTTAAGGTCTGAGGTTACGGGGAATTTTTCGAATTATCGGTAAATATTACTGAAATATAAAATTCGTAAAGCACTTGACATATACGCATTAAGGACGTATAATAAAATATGTAAGGAGGCGGTAACAACGAAAAGAACGGATTTAATAAAGCTACTTGAGAAAAACGGTTGGCATTTAAAGCGAAACGGAAGCGGGCACGATTTGTATACCAATGGATCAGAAACCGAAACAATTCCGAGGCACAGAGAAATTAAAGAAAATTTAGCAAAGGCGATAATCAAGGGACGTGGACTAAAATGAGCCCTATGCTTTGAACCATTGCTTATAAATATATTATTAATTATTGGAGGTTAAGTTATGAAAAATTCATATCCCATTGTTTTAATTCCAGAGGATAAAGGCTTTACAGTGTATATCCCTGATTTTGATATCAACACTCAAGGGGACAATTTGACCGATGCTATTGAAATGGCAAGGGATGCTATCGGTTTAATGGGCATTGATATGGAGGATGATGGAAAAAGCTTGCCTGCCGCAAGTGATGTGTGCGATGTTAAACACGAAGCGAATGAAATTATTTCCCTTGTGGATGTTGACTTTGCGGAATACCGTCGCAAAAATGAAATCAAGGTTGTCAAGAAAAATTGTACTTTGCCGAGTTGGCTGTGCTACGAAGCTGAAAAAGCAAATATCAATTTTTCGCAGGTGCTGCAGGCTGCCCTCAAGCGAGAGTTGCATATATAAGCACCTATAAAAAGAGTAAAAGCATCCTGAGCAATTAACAATCACCCTCGAACTATCAAGTGTAATTCGAGGGTGATTGTTTGCGAAAAAATGACTGCAATAGTGACAGCAATGCGGTTTGATTTAGTTTGATATTGGTTTGGGTCGGTTTTGCCGATTTACGTCAAAACGTTGATTTTATGCGGTTTTTATCAAAACCAAGGCAAACCACGCAAAAGAAAAAAGGCGCTGTAAAAAAACAGTCCGAAAAAAAGAACTACAAGTCTGCCGAAA
>CAYYLP010000015.1:0-5474 GCA_964472865.1 uncultured Ruminococcus sp.
CGGCGTGGACGGCACAAACCGTTAATGTTTTTTTGAGGTTACGCAGGAATTTACGCTTTGCTCAGCCTCCCTTTGATTCAAACAAGGAGAGGCTGGGGAGGACGGAAGTTTCATCGTTTGAATTTAATTTCAACAAGATTTGTCTCTCCCTCAGTCTCGCTATGCTCGACAGCTCCCTCATCAGAGGGAGCCGAGGATAAGACAGGAATTTACGTTGATGATTGTTGCTTTCCTCGTCAGAGGGAACCATAAAAGTGCGTTGCCGTGAGTGGTGTGAAAAATGTCAGCGATTCACGGGCGGATGATATCCGCCCCTACGGAATAGACGTTGGTTTCATCGTTTGAATTTAATTTCAATAAGATTTTTTCTCTCCCTCAGTCTCGCTGTCGTTCGACAGCTCCCTCATCAGAGGGAGCCAAGGACAAGACAGAAATTTACGTTGATGGTTGCCTCCCTTTGCACAAGGGGAGGTCGGAGGACGGTCTTTCCAATTAAAATTTATATATTTTCAAAGATGTGGGTATATAAATTTTAATTGCTGATTATATAATATTTCTGTAAAATTTACATTGAAGAAAGGATGAATGTAAATGGAAAAAAGGAAATCAAAAGCAACACGAGTGCTGTCGTGGGTACTCACAGTGTTCATAGTGATCGGGCTTGTGCCGATGAACGTATTGAACGGCTTGGCGGCAGATACAATGGGAGAGAAGGAATACGGTCCGTTCATAGTTACGGCATCCAAGGCCCTTCTTGCCACATCATACATCTCGTACGATGCAAATGAGGAGCTGCTCACATTTCGTTACGATGTCAATGTTACGGTCAGGAATAAGGACCCGAACGTGGAAACCTCGGCAAGAATTTATATTGCCCCCAGCTCATCGAGTTTAATCCGCCTGGCGGGTGTCAATATAAAATCAGAGACTCGTTATGAAGAAACAAAATGGTGGCATCATCAAAATGGATGGATTATTAACCATGTCGAGGTTGCAAATCCACCGATTGAGATTGCGGAGAACACCACAGCCAGTGTATATCTTGAAATTGTCGAGGGAACGGTCAACCGCCTCACCAGTGGCTCCGGTAGGGGTGCAGGTATCCAAAAGAGTTGCTCCGTTTTAGATGTAGGTACACTGGAAATCCAGGGCAAGGGTACGCTTTACGCAACGGGCGGTGGCGATGGTGCAGGTATCGGGGGTGGATATTGTAAATCCACAAGAAACATTAATATTGACGGTCCTACGATTTACGCAAACGGTGGTGGTCGTGCTGCCGGCATAGGTGCCGGTAATTGTGGTTGTGCCAGCTACATTAACATCTATTCTGGTTATATTGAAGCAAGAGGCGGCGAAACAGGTATTGGTGGAGGAGAGCTCTATAATCCAACAACGGAAGGTCATGCCGATCACATTACTATCTCCGGAGGTACGGTCAAGGCCTACGGATCTGAAGCAGGTATCGGCGGCGGTTTTGGCGGCAATGCTAGTTTTTTCACCATAACCGGCGGTAATGTCACGGCAGAAAGTACAAATGGCGGTGCAGGCATTGGTGGAGGACGTAATGGAAGTGCTGATGGCATCACCATAACCGGCGGTACTGTCACGGCAAAGAGTGCATACGGTTCGGGTATTGGCGGTGGTGACAGCGGCGGTGCAGGAAAAAACATCAGCATCACCGGCGGTGCTGTCACGGCAATCGGCGGAATTGATGGAGCCGGTATCGGCTCGGGTGATACCGGAACCGTAGAAAACATTACCATCTCCGGCGGTACGGTAAAAGCTATCGGAAATAACGGAGGAGGCGAAGTCGGTGCAGCAAGCATTGGCGGTCGCAACGATAATACCAATTGCTCTAACATAAAAATTACAGGCGGCTCTGTTGATGCTCCGACTATCAGTTGTCAGCCGACGAACGACAAGGGACAGAATGTCTATCTCTTTACACTTCCCAATCCGAATGGATTGACTGCTTTTGTGGATGGCGTTGCGTGGAATGCCACGAACAGCAGTGCACTTGATGACACAAACCTGTATATGTACATTCCTGACGGCTCCAACGTGAAGCTCGGTGACAGCAGCTATCACTGCCACGCCGTTGACGGAAAAATCTCTACAGATACTTTTAAATTTGTGCCTTGCAGCGGCGAGGACGGATATCGGTATCATTATGAGGCTTGCGCTGTTGCGGGCTGCGATTTTGTACGTGGCGGCAAGAGCGAGCACAATTTTGTAAACTTCCAATGCACCGATTGCGGCGCTTACGAAACTATCATAACGGTTTTCCATAAGGGCGGCAAGAGCAGTGCCACATACCAAAGCTTTGCCAACGTGGAGCTTGACCAAAGGATATATGACCTCGTCAGCCAACCGACCAAGGATGGCGAGACCTTTAAGCATTGGTACTACTTAAAGAACGATCAAAAGGTTATCATCAGCCGAAATGCAACGCTCCGAGATATCACCGACGGAGTTGTTCCCAACGGCTCAAGAGGACTTATAGAAATCTATGCGGAGTTCAAGACCCGTGAGTTTAATATCACGGGCGGTACCGAGGGCACAGATTATACCTACGGTTTGGACGGAGTGCTGACAATAACCTCGGACAAGGCGATGACCGTTTCAAACATCAAATATGATGAGGCGGCGATAGAGAGAATAGTCATTGCCGAAGGTGTTAATGCAAATATTACACTTGCCGGTGTGAACATTGACCTATCCGAAGTCGGCGGAACGGCATTGACTATTGGTGAAAAAGGCAATGTTACGCTGAAGCTTGAAAACAACGGCAAGGACAATATTTTCATTTCAGGTGCAAATTCTGCCGGTATCCAAAAGGGAGCTTCGGGCACGCTGACCATTCTCGGTACGCCGTCCGACAACCAAAGCAAGCTGATTGCGACAGGCGGAGCAGGCGGCTCGGGTATCGGCGATGCTTACAACGAGAATTCACGACGTCCTGTTCGTTACATTACCATTGACGGCGCATATGTAATTGCGACAGGTAACGACAACGATTACGAAGGTCATCCGGGCATTGGTGCCGGATATAGAAATTCTTTTCTAAGAGATCTCCTAATCAAAAACAGCCGTGTTATTGCCATTGGCATTGGAGGTATCGCCGGAAGATCTGGTTCTCCTGCGACTGAGAATGTCCAGATTATCGACAGTGTTGTTACGGCAATCGGTCGTAACACGAATCCTATTTTTGGTTATGCTGATATTGGTGGAGATTATACTTATTCCAATACTCGCATAAAAATCTCCGGCGGCTCTGTCAAGGCTTTGAATGTTCCTTACGGTGCAGACCGTGCCCTGCTTGTGGTAGAAAACAAGCTCGGCAAGGATATCTATGTTGACGGCGAGAAATATCCGCTCAAGGATCACACGTCACTTGACCCCGAGGATAAAAACCTTTACCTTTGGCTCACCAAGGAGGAGCATAAGATTAAGATAGGTGACAAGGAGTACACCTACGTTTACGAAAACAATAAATTCGACCGCTTGCATGAGCTCGATATCATCTCGAATACCTCGGAGGAGGCGGTTGAGGGCACCGATTACAGCTACAGCCTCGGTGTGCTCACAATCCTCAGCGTAAAATCGATGACGGTCAAAATGCACGAGGGCATTACGGTGACCTCGGATCGCATTGTGACGGGCGAGGGCGTAAACGCCAACATCACTCTTTCGGGTGTTAATATCGACACCTCCGCAACGGGAGATGTCGGAAATAATTTTGTTGTCGGCTACGCACCCATCACGGTATCCGACCAAAAAGGCGAGAAGGTCAAGGTGACCTTGGCTGCCGGAACGGTCAATACGCTCAATTCAAGTGTAGGCTGTGCCGGTCTCCAAAAGGGCGGCGGCTCGGGCACATTGACAATTGACGGAAGCGGCACACTTAACGCAACCGGCGGTGACTGCGGTGCGGGTATCGGCGGCGGTAACGGTGATGATGCAAATAATATTTTCATCACAAGCGGTACCATCGTTGCAACCGGCGGTAACTCCGGTGCGGGCATCGGCGGCGGCTGTGATTTTTATGACGAAAGTATAGGTGCAAATGTAGGCGCAAAAGCCTCGAACATAACAATCAGCGGCGGTAACATCACTGCAAACGGCGGCGGTTTCGGTGCAGGTATCGGCGGTGGAAACAGCATGGTAACAAACGGTGCAAGCGCATCCAATATCAGTATCACAGGCGGCACCGTCATTGCAAACGGCGGCACCGGCGGAGCAGCAGGTATCGGCGGCGGTTTTAAGAGCTGCGCAAACGGCATAACAATCAGCGGCGGCAACATCACTGCAAACGGTGGCGGATTCGGTGCAGGCATCGGCGGCGGCTCTGAAGGCAGTGCCTTGAACATCAAGATTACCGGCGGCACAATCCACGCAACCGGCGGAAGCCTTGCTTCGGGTATAGGCTCGGTAAATGCCCCTGTTGACGGAATTGTGATAGAGGGCGGATACATCGTAGCAGCCGGCGGAAAATACGGAGCCGGTATCGGTGCAAACGGCGGCGACAGCAAGAATATTACGATTTCGGGCGGAACCGTCATTGCGTTAGGCGGAGAATACGGAGCCGGTATCGGTACGGGTAGGGGCACCATCGAAAATATCAAGATTTCAGGCGGCACCGTCATTGCAAAGGTAACGAACGGCTGCACCATCGGTGGCGGTCGGTTTGCTACCGAAATGTCAGATTTGTTTATCACGGGCGGCTCGGTCAGAATTGATGCACCGGTAAATTCGGACGACGTGATTACCGCGCCCATCGGTGTAAAGAACAACGAGGATCTTATTGTTTACACGCCCAAGAACGAGGCGGGCGAGGAGGTCTATCTCCTTGTCATAGCAAATCCCGACGGCGAGGATATTTACATCAACGGCGAGAAGTATGCACCCTCAAATCACACGGCGGCGGATCCGGACGATACTAATTTGTACGTCTACCTTGCCAACGGACGACACACGGTAAAGCTCGGTGACGGCGAGGAAAAGGTATATCACTACGACAAGGCGAACTCACGCTTTATTGAGACGGACTGCGTTGATGAGGATAAAGACGGCAAGTGCGATTATTGCGGTGCAACACATATTTGTAAGGATTCCGATGATGATCACCTCTGCGATTCCTGCGGCGTTCAGATCTCAAACCACACCGGCGGCGAAGCAAAGTGCAACAAGAAAGCGGTTTGCAGCATTTGCGGCAACGAGTACGGCGAAGTTGACGGCACGAAGCACACGGGTAATACGGAGGTCAGAGGTTACAAGGCAGCAAGCTGTACCGATGACGGCTACACGGGCGACACGCACTGTAAGGATTGCGGTGCATTGCTGACACAGGGCAGTAAAATTGATGCCCTCGGTCACACAGGCGGCGAAGCAAAGTGCAACAAGAAAGCGGTTTGTGAGCTTTGCGGCAACGAGTACGGCGAAGTTGACGGCACGAAGCACACGGGTAATACGGA
>CAYYLP010000015.1:5574-44939 GCA_964472865.1 uncultured Ruminococcus sp.
GGTGCATTGCTGACACAGGGCAGTAAAATTGATGCCCTCGGTCACACAGGCGGCGTAGCAACGTGTGAAAATAAACCGATTTGTGAGCGCTGCGGCGAGGAATACGGCGAAGGAGGCACAAGCCACAGCGGCGAAAAGGTCTGGGTGATTGACAAAAACGGTCATGAGCTGAAATGGGATTGCTGCGGTGAAATCGAGATTTCCAAGAGCGCCCACTCGTTCTACTGGGGCACCTGCACGGAATGTGGATATGTGCATCCCTTCCGCATCGTGTTCTGCTTCTGTAGAATTGTCTGGGATATAATCCTTGCGTTTGATAGCCTTTTTGAAGCCGTTTTCGGCTGATATAGGCTGATACAAATTACAGGCTGATACAATTTAAAATAAAAGCAACAGGTCTGCCAAAAGGCAGGCTTGTTGCTTTGTACGCTTTAAATTACTGTTGTGCGGTTACTCCGCAAAGGAATTGTTCTTCTGTGTAATTCCTCCGATGAAGTATTCGTCAAATTTGCCGATGAAAAGATTATTTTCGGCAAGGAGAGAGCTTTTGTCGGGATTCTTTGTTTGGATTCCCCAGCAAATGCTGCCCTCCTCGGAATACGAATCGAAAACATTGTTTGCGATTTTGACATCGTGAGTGTCCTTCATAAAGGTTATGTAACCACGGCTGCCCGTCTCGTTTCCGGAGGTGCCGACAAAGATGTTATTGTAAATTTTTACGTCGTTGTGCTCGTAAATGCCGTGGTGACCGATTGCGGTAAAGCCGGCACATTTGAAGATATTCGATTCGAGCAAAATATCACTGCACGGAGTTTTGTCCATCATAAAATCAATGAGCGTTCCGTCACAATTGTAGACAGGACCGTAGGTGTTGGTGTCCGGCGCATCAATTTGCACAAGCTCACTTGTCAAATCCTTGCGTGTCACAACATAGGAGCTGCCGTCAAAAACACAGTCGGAAACTATTGCGCCCTTGGTTGAATTCAGCTCAATATAGTGCCATTCGGAGCCGTTGACGAACGAAGCGTTTTTGATAACTATGTTTTTGCAGTGAACGGTATTTATTATGGTCAGCTTTTCGTCAAGCAGG
The DNA here is from genome assembly GCA_964472865.1 of uncultured Ruminococcus sp. Lineage (GTDB taxonomy): Bacteria > Bacillota > Clostridia > Oscillospirales > Acutalibacteraceae > CAG-488. The sequence continues at coordinate 6,665 of CAYYLP010000015.1, forward strand.
GCATTGCCGTCAAAAATTCCGCCCGAAATTTCAACGTCGTGCGTTCCGTCATAGCCGCCGACATCGGGCGTTGAATAGGATGCCAACAGATATTTGGTAATCGGTTCGCTTTTTGCGGAGCGAAGCAGACGGGCGTTTTTTGAAAAGCGCAGGCTTTGGTTTGAGTAAAAAATCAGTGCGGCGGAAAGAAGGTAGGTTCCGTCGGGGAAATAAATCGTTCCTCCGTCCTTCATCTTGTCAAGGCAAGCCTGAAGCGCCTTTGTGTCGTCATGTGCTCCGTCGGCATAGACATTTTTGCATTTACCGATGTCCAAAAATTTCATTGCAATTCTCCTTTTCTGCAAAGCTATATATATAATAAAGCATAGAACGGTTTATTTCAAGAGAGAAAATGCCTTGTTTCTCAAAATTTCAGCAAGTGCTTCGGGTGATGAAATGCGGCTTTCCGTCACAATTCCACCGATACAGCATTGGCTCGGCAGATGGGCATCCGCACCGGAGGTAAGGATAATATCGGGATGCTCACTTGCAAAGCTTTCCGCTTCAAGGTTTGCTTCGGGCGTGTTTCCGTCGTTAAAGACCTCTATTCCGTCGATATATTCAAGCGGAGAAACGCCGATATCCGTGTTATAGCTCCTTGCTCTGAACGGATGAGCTTGGATTATCACCACTCCCTCGGGGGAAAGTGCCTTGTGGTAAAGCTCAAGCTTGCCCTCACGCAGCTCGGGGTGGGCGTAGAGCATTTCGGGTGTTAAGCCGTAGCAGAGGATTTCACGTCCGCCGCCGATTCCCTCCTCAATGCCGAAAAGGATATCGAGGTCATACGCCTTGGCAAAGCTCTTACATTCAAGCCAATCCTTTTCGTATGCAGCAACAAAATCGTGCCAGGACAAATCACGGTCAATTCCGGAATTGCCGTTATAAAAATGGTTCGTGATGCACACGCCCTTATATCCGCCGGCAACCAGAGCATCAACAAGCTCGGCAGGACTTGTTTTGCCGCAATGACTGCAAGGAGCGGTGTGACAGTGCATTTGATATTTATATTTACTCATAAAAAAATCACCTGCAAAAAATCTATATGTGTATTATAAAGCCTGCACCTGTTTATGTCAACCTAATCCGATGAAAAAGCACCGAACCGCAAACAGCTCGGTGCTTAATTTATTGCAAACCTTCTTTTGGGTGATAATCTTTTTTGATTATGAATTTTTCAAAAGATAGTTTTCAACATTTTTCAAAACGGTTTGAGTTGCGGCTTCAAGCGTTCCTTCAACCTGGCAGCCTGCCGCCTGAGGATGACCGCCGCCACCCATTTCGGCGCAAATTTCCGCAACGTTAATGGGTCTGTTGCTTCGCATAGAAACCTTGTAGCTGCCGTCGGGACGTTCCCTCATGGTTACGCCGACAAGCACACCCTCAATTTGGCGGGGGAGTGAGGAAATTGCATCGACCTCGCTCTCGTCGGAGCCGCTTTGACGGTACATTTCCTGCGTGACGGTTATGAACGCACATTTGCCGTCGAGATACATTTTCATCCCGCCGACCGCAAGCTTTTCGAGTGCGACATAGGTTCTCGTTTTTGTCTCAAACATAACGGTGTTAACGGTCACGCTATCGGCACCGCACTCTATCATTTCCGCCGCCATACGCATTGTGCGTGGAGTGACGTTGGAATAGCGGAAACAGCCCGTATCGGTTGAAAGTCCGGTATAAATGCAATCCGCAATCTGCTTGCCGACAGTAACCTCCAACGAATGAATAATTTCAAGAATTATTTCACACGCCGCAGCCGCATAAGGCTCCAACAGTGTCATTTGGGCAAAATGCCTGTTTGAGCCGTGGTGGTCTATGCAGAGCTCAACCTTATCGGCATATTTTTCTTCAAAATCCTTGCCGAGCAGCTTGGAATCGGCAACATCAACGGCAATCAGCGTGTCGAACAAAAATTCTTCATCGCAGGCTTTGCCGAGATAACGGAATTTATTCGGAATTTTATCGTTGCACTTAACCTCGGCACGTTTTCCGACCGCCTCCAACGCATATTTCAACGCGAAGGCCGAGCCGAGTGTATCACCATCGGGGTGGGTGTGCGTGAGTATCAGAAAATTATCTCTTTCCTTCAAAAATTCAACTGCCGAATTGAGCTCCACAACCATCAGTCTTCAGTCCTCAAATCATCCATAATTTTTACAATGCTCATACCGTGTTCAATCGAATCGTCCGCAACGAACGCAAGCTCCGGAGTTTTTCTCAAATGAAGCTGCTTGCCGACCTCACGGCGGATATAGCCCGTTGCGTTTTTGAGACCCTTGACGGCCTCCTTTGCAACGTCCATACCCTCCATGGCGCTGATATAAACCTTGGCATAGGAGGCATCGGAGCTGACCTCAACCCTTACCACGGTAAGCATTTTATCCATTACACGAGGATCTTTAAGCTCTCGGATAACCGCAATTATTTCACGCTTGATATCCTCGGAAACTCTGTCTATTCTGTAACCTGCCATAAGCTACCTCTTAATCTCTGTATTCTTCAACGGCGAACGCCTCGAATACGTCGCCCTCCTTGATATCCGCAAACTTGGTCAAGCCAATACCGCACTCATAGTTTGAAGCAACCTCTTTGACATCATCCTTGAAGCGGCGGAGAGATGCAATGTCATCAACCGCAAGAACAATACCGTCACGGACAACTCTGACCTTGGAGCTTCTTGTGATTTTGCCGTCAAGAACATAGCAGCCTGCGATTTTGCCGACGGAGGAAATGGAGATAACATTACGAACCTCGGCTCTGCCTTGCTCAACCTCACGGAACTTGGGAGCCAGCATACCCTTGATTGCAGCTTCGATCTCCTCAATGCAATCGTAGATAATTCTGTACATTCTCATTTCAATGCCGTCACGCTCGGCAAGAGTTACCGCCACGGGATCGGGACGGACATTGAAGCCGACGATGATTGCGTTTGAAGCGGTTGCGAGCATAACATCCGATTCGCTCGGTGCACCGACACCGCTGTGGATAACACGAACACGAACCTCGTCGTTGGAAAGCTTTTCAAGGCTCTGTTTAACAGCCTCCGCCGAGCCCTGAACATCCGCCTTGACAATGATATCAAGCTCCTTCATTTCGCCCTCCTTGAGGGAGTCGAAAAGATTGTCGAGAGTAACCTTCTGGTATGCCTTGAACTGCTCCTCCTTAGCCTCGTTCTTTCTCTGCTCAACAAGAGCACGGGCAAGTCTTTCATCGCTTACGGCGTCAAAGATATCGCCCGAATTGGGAACATCGGCAAGACCCATAATTTCAACGGGAACAGAGGGACCTGCCGCATTAATCTTTCTGCCCTTATCGTCTGTCATAACACGGACACGACCGACGGCCTGACCCGCAACGATTGTATCGCCTGATTTGAGTGTACCCTTTTGAACAAGGAGGGTTGCGATTGGACCTCTGCCCTTATCAAGGCGAGCCTCGATAACGATACCCTTTGCCGCTCTGTTTGGATTTGCCTTGAGCTCCTGCATTTCCGCAACAAGAAGAATGCTTTCAAGCAGCTTGTCAATACCGTCGTGAGTTTTTGCGGAAACGGGAACGCAGATAACGTCACCGCCCCACTCCTCGGGAACAAGGCTATGCTCGGTGAGCTGCTGCATAATTCTGTCGGGGTTCGCGCCCGGTCTGTCCATCTTGTTGATAGCAACAATAATTTGAACCTCAGCTGCCTTTGCATGGTTAATAGCCTCAATTGTCTGCGGCATTATACCGTCATCGGCGGCAACAACAAGAACGGCAATATCCGTAGCCTGTGCACCTCTTGCACGCATTGAGGTGAATGCGGCGTGACCCGGCGTGTCGAGGAAGGTTATCTTCTGACCGTTGAGGTCAACCCTGTAGGCACCAATGTGCTGTGTGATTCCGCCTGCCTCGGTTGAGGTGACGGAGGTGTTTCTGATAGCATCGAGAAGTGAGGTCTTACCGTGGTCAACGTGACCCATAACGCAAACAACGGGGTCACGGGCGATAAGGTCTGTATCCTCATCCTCACTGTCATCAATAATTCTGTCCTCAATTGTAACAACAACGGCTCTTTCACATTTTGCACCAAGCTCCGTTGCGACAATTTCGGCGGTGTCATAGTCAATAACCTCATTGACGGTTGCCATCTGACCGAGCGCAAAGAGCTTTTTGATAACCTCTGCCGCAGTCATATGAAGCATTGCCGCAAGGTCACCGACGGTTATTTCTTCGGGCACCTGAATTTTGAGCTGAGGCTTCTTGGCTCTTTCCGCCTTGATGCGGTTCATTCTGTCCTGCTCGGTTTCGTGACGTGAAGAACGCATACCCGGTCTGCGCTGAGATTTCTGCTTAATCTTCTCCTTGTTGACGGTTCTGTCGCTTCTTCTGTCCTGATTTATCGGAGCAATATTTTCGTATTTTTCGTTGTATTTATCAAGGTCAACATTGCTGGCTCTTGTATCAACGGTGCGAATTTCGCCCTTGGTACGGCTTTGGGGTCTTGCATTTTGATCCTTCTGCTTCTTTTTCGGCTGCTCATCGCTCTTGGCGGCAGGCTTCTTATCCTGCGGAGCGTTCTTTGCACCCTTTTCGTTTTTGGAGGCGTTCTTTTTCGGCTCATCCTTCTTTACCGAAGGTGCCTCCTCCTTGCTTCCCGATTTCGCTTCCTTTTTCGGCTCGGCGGCGGTTGCGAAATAAGCATCAAAGCTTTCAACGCTGTTTTCCTTGGTCATTGTGTCAAAAATGACGTCAAGCTCCGCTTCCTCAAGAGCCGTCATGGATTTTTTTTGTCCGTCAAAGTGCTTGCTGACAATATCAAGGATAACCTTGCTGGAAACGTCAAAATCCTTAGCTACCTCGTGGACACGATATTTATTTATCATAAGCTACGTTCCTCCCCGGATTGATTTTCGTTGAGCTTGGCAATAAGCAGCTTTGCAAAGCCTTCATCATCGACCGTAAAAACCGCCGCCTTGAAGCTCAACGCCTGTTTGATATCCGTCATCGAATATTTTACGTCATAAATTGCAACACCCTTGTCCCTTGCAATTCCCGATATTTCATCACGAAGTCTTTCGGATGCATCCGAGCAAATCACACACAAAACAGCCTTGCCGCTGTTCAGCGATAGCTTGCAGGCATCGTGACCGAGACCGAGCTTTCCGGCCCTTCTGCAAAGACCCAAAAGGTTGAGAGCGGAATCATTCATCATTCATCAGCTCCTCTGCCATTTTATCGTACACCTCATCGGGAATTTGGCATTGGAACGATTTTTCGATTCTTTTCGATTTTCTTGCCTTTTTCAGACATTCGGCACTGCGGCAAATATATGCCCCTCTGCCGTTCTTTTTCCCCGTTAAGTCGAGGACGATTTCCTCCTCGGGCGTTTTTACAATGCGGACGAGCTCTTTTTTGGGTTTCATCTCGCCGCAGCCCATACACTTGCGTAAGGGTATCTTTTTCGGCTGCATTTCCATACCTCCCGTATAAGTATTATTTTGCTGCTATCAAAGCTCTATCGGCTGCTCAATATTGCCGCTTTCGGGCTTGATATCAATTTTCCAGCCTGTGAGCTTGGCGGCAAGTCTTGCATTCTGACCCTTGTTGCCGATTGCCAAAGAGAGCTGAAGGTCGGGCACGATAACACGGCAGGATTTTTCTGCATTTTCGTCAACCGTGACAGAAATTACATCTGCCGGAGCAAGCGATGCGGCGATAAACTCAGCCGGGTCGTCGCTGTACTTAACAATATCAATCTTCTCGCCGTAAAGCATATCGACTATCTTGCCGACACGGGCACCTCTGGGACCTATGCAAGCACCGACAGCATCAACATTTTCGTCTGCACTGTAAACGGCAAGCTTTGTCCTTGAGCCTGCTTCACGGGAAACCGCCTTGATTTCAACCGTTCCGTCGTAAATTTCGGGAACCTCGGACTCAAACAATCTCTTAACAAGACCGGGATGAGTTCTTGAAATGGTTACTCTCGGACCGCGTCTGCCCTCCTTGCCATCGCTGACACCTGCAACATAAACCTTAACAAGCATACCGGGCAGGAGAGTTTCGTTGGGAATTTGCTCGCTTCTGAAAAGCGTTTCCTGTGTTTTGTCAATCTCTACTATGGCATCCTTTGTTTCTGGGTCAACGCGAGAAACCTTGGCGGTAATAATTTCCTGATTATGTGCCTGGAATTCCTCACGGATTCTGCCATGCTCTGCCTCACGGATACCCTGGCGGATAACGTGCTTGCCCTTGTCGGCGGCTATACGGCTGACCTCCTTTGTTTCAAGCTCAATTTCGATGATATCTCCGACCATTGCCGTCGGCTTGTATTTTTGAGCCTGCTCAAGAGTTAAATCCTCATCGGGGTCAACAATTTCGGAAACAACATTCTTTCTGACGAAAACTCTCATTGTCTTTTCCTTGGGGTCAAGCTCGCAGAAAACGATGTCCTTATTGTTGTAATCACGCTTAATTGCTGTTACAAGAGCCTTTTGAATACCCTCGCAGAGAACATCCATCGGGATTCTCTTTTCCTTTTCAAGCAATTCAAGCGCCATAAAAAGTTCCTTGTTGTCCATTGCAATAATCAATCCTTTCACTTCGTGTAAAATTTATTATTCTTCTTCTCCGAAATCATCAAGCTTAACATATGATGCTTCTTTTTTGTTAATGACGAGCTTTGCCCCGTCCGCGAGTGTCAGCTCAAAGCTGCCGTTATCGTAGCCGGTGAGAGTGCCCTTCAGCTCTCTTTCGCCGTTGAGCGGTCTTATCAGTTTGACCTGAATTGGCTTGCCGATGCTCTTTTCAAAATGCGAATCTCTTTTGAGCGGTCTTTCAAGACCGGGGGAGCAGACCTCCAAGCAGTAGCTTTGGTCAATCGGGTCTGCCTCGTCGAGGGGCTCATCAAGGGCGTGGGTCATATCAACACAATCATTGATTGAGATGCCGTCCTCCTTGTCGATAAAGATACGCAAAAACCAATCCGCACCTTCTTTTTCAAATCGAACGTCCCACAGCTCATAGCCGAGCTGCTCCGCAATCGGCTGAGCAAGCTCCCAAACCGTGCTTACGGTGTTGCCGCCTTTTCCTTTTGAAGCCATTCTTACGCCTCCTAACAACGCAAAAGAGCGGGTCGCCCCACTCCTTTGTCAATACATAATCAATTTACATAGTTATAATACCACATAATAACATAAATATCAAGTGTTTTTTTACTTCTTTTTTCGTAACATTTTTGCGTCTTTTTCTTGACCTGCGACGTGATTATTGGTATTATATAATGTATATGAAAGAAATGCGAAAGGGTGTTTTTATGGTACTGATCGCTCCGTCGATTTTATCCTGTGATTTTTCAAAAATGGGCGAGGAAGCCGCACGAATGGATGCCTGCGGTGCGGACTGGATTCATATTGACGTTATGGACGGTCATTTTGTGCCTAATCTTACCTTTGGCGCACCTGTTGTTAAATGTATAAGAAAATGCAGCGACAAAATATTCGACTGCCATCTAATGATAAGTGAGCCGCTCAAATATGTTGACGATTTCATAAACGCCGGTGCGGATATAATTGATTTTCACGTTGAAAGCGAGTCGCCGGTTGAGGAAACGCTCGATAAAATTATCGGCGGCGGCTGCAAAGCCGGTCTTGCCGTCAAGCCGAACACGCCGGTTGAGGCGGTTTATCCTTATCTCGACAGGCTCGATATGGTTTTGATAATGACGGTTGAGCCGGGCTTCGGCGGTCAAAAATTTATGGAAAATATGATGGGCAAAATAACTGCCCTGCACGAAGAATGTGCAAGGCGAGGCTTGAATATTGATATTCAGGTTGACGGAGGAATTTCAGAGCAGACCGCACCGATTGCAATTAAGGCAGGCGCAAATGTCCTTGTTGCGGGCAGTGCAATATTCGGTTCGGAAGCTCCGACGGAAACAATCAAGGCTCTCAGAGGTTGAGCCGTTGCCAATGCTCATAGGTCAGGGCGGCTGTCAGCGCATCTTTGCCAACAAAGACGGTGTATTCCTTGAGTAAATGCTCAATACCGTTCACTGCCTCGGCGGTGAGCTCAATTCTGTATTTGCCCTTGCGAAAGAAAACTCTTTTTTCGATTTTCTTGTCAAACCGATTTAAAAAATCAAGCAAATCATCGGAATTTTCAAATTCAAAAAAACGAGTTGAATTAATTTTTGCCACAACGGTTTCCGAGTGTCTCCCCGAGCCGCCCGCAACCGTGAACATCATCAAGCAGCCTCCGCTTGAATCGGGAGCTACCTCAATCATCAGGTTGCCCGACGGGTCAACGTCACGCCCCGTATCACGGCGAACATTGTCGAGTATTGTCCAAATGACTCGCCGCGTTTCGATGTTTGAGTAGTCCATTTCGTCGTATGTAATATTGAGCTCAAGCATATCGTCGTTGCTCAATCCGACAATAAATTTGTTGTTACTTATCGGTTGAATATCCATTTGTATCTCCTCCAAAGCTACCTTATTTATAAGTATAGGACTGTTAAAGTCGGTATTCAACCATCAAAATATGGCAAACCCAAAATTAAAAGCCGACATTACATTATATGCCGCTGTCAGGAGTAAAAGCATGAAAAATTACCAAAAATATAATAAGCGTCGCAGGAGTATTACGGAATTTCGTTCCTCCTACAGTGACAATAAAAAATATTTTATCAGCACGGACAGAAAAAGTCTGTGGATGCCGATTGTCAAATATATTTTGATAGCAGTGGCGTTTATTTGCATTGCACTGATGAGCTTCCTTGTTACCGATGCACTGCTCAATATTTCCGAAGCACCTTATTCGGGTGACGAGGTTACTGTTAAGCAGGAGGACAAAACCGAGATTGATAAAAAATATTTTGAAAATATTGAAACAAAATCTCCCGACGAAATAGAACAAAGTAAGGGCTTGACGAACGACTGATGTATATACCGTATAATTCAAGATTAGATTATCACAAGAGCGTGTTCGGCGCTTTAAAAACAAATGAAGCCGTCACCTTCCGCATAATTCTGCCTCGCGATTTTTGCTGCACCGCCGCAAGGCTTGTCATAAAAAAAGCAGCCGACGAGGGCTACAGCCGCATTGATATGCAGTGGGATTGTATGCAGGGGAGCGGTGAAGAATGGTGGCGTGTCGATTTTTCCGCACCCGATGCCGCAATTTATCGCTACCATTTTGAATACGATACCGCCTGGGGCACGGGTGGAATTTTTTACAATGCACAAGGTGCCGCAAAAATCTGCGGTGAGGGCGAGGATTGGCAGCTCACCGTTTACGACTGCGATTTTCACACACCGGACCAATTCAAGGGCGGAATAATATATCAAATTTTTCCCGACCGTTTTGCCTTTTCTGAAACAGAAAAGCTAAATGTGCCTTGCGACAGAATTCTGCGCTCGGATAGGGAAAACGACCCGTACTGGCTGCCGACAGCCGAGGGCAAGGTACTCAACAACGATTATTTCGGCGGTGATTTCAAGGGAATAGAGCAAAAGTTGGATTACATTAAATCGCTCGGTGTAACCTGCATTTATCTCAACCCTATTTTTGAGGCACAGAGCAACCACCGCTACGACACGTCAAATTACGAAAAGCTTGATTCCCTTTTGGGAACTCAGGAGGATTTTGAAGCTCTTTGCCGTGAGGCTGAAAGGCTCGGAATTTCTATAATTCTCGACGGCGTTTTCAGTCACACGGGTGATGACAGCGTATATTTCAACAAATACGGGCGTTACGACAGTATCGGCGCATATCAATCTCAAAAATCTCCATATTACGGTTGGTACAAATTCAACAACTGGCCCGACGATTACGAAAGCTGGTGGGGCATTAAAATTTTGCCGGAGGTGATTGAGGAAAATACCGATTTCATCGAATATATCACCGGCAAAAACGGAATTGCACGCAAATGGCTCCGGCTCGGTGCTTCGGGTTGGCGGCTTGACGTTGCCGACGAGCTGCCCGACAGCTTTCTCGACAGCTTCCGACGTGCGGTCAAGGAGGAAAAGCCCGATGCCCTTGTTCTCGGTGAGGTTTGGGAGGATGCCTCCAACAAGGAAAGCTACGGCAAGCTCCGACGTTACCTTTTGGGTGAACAGCTTGACAGTGTGATGAACTATCCGTTTGCAAACGCAATAATCGACTTTATACGCAATGCAAATGCCGAGCTTTTTGCCGAAAGAATAATGAGCATTGTCGAAAATTATCCAAAAGAGGTTCTCGACGTGCTTATGAACCATCTTTCCACCCACGATACAATGCGAGCCGTAACCGCCCTGGCAGGAGAAAGCTGCAATTACCGTGACCGAAGGTGGCAGAGCACACATTCGCTTGATGCCGAGGGCTATGCTTACGGCGTGAAGCTTCTGAAATCAGCCTCCGCTGTTCAGTACACTCTGCCGGGAATACCGACAATTTATTACGGCGATGAAGTCGGTATGCAGGGCTATAAGGACCCGTTTAACCGCCGTTGCTTCCCATGGGGAAAGGAAAATATCGAGCTTGCGGAATGGTACAAGCGGCTCGGAAAAATACGAAGCGAAAACCCTGTATTTGCGGACGGTAAAATAGAATTTCTTTCCGCCGTTGCGGGTTGCGTTGCTTATTCACGCAAAAATTCGGATGGTGCGATATTGGTTATTTCAAACAGCAATCCCCACCCGATTACCTATTATGTTAAATCCGAATGGTGCGATGCCGTCGATTTGCTCGGCAATTGCAATGTTCATGCAAATATGGTTGATATTGAAGAAAAAGCCACAGTGATTTTGAAAAGAGTGATGTAAATGTCTTTGAGAGGACATAAGTTTAAAACAAGCAAAGAGGATAAAAAAAGCGATCTTTTGCATTTTTTTGCGGCGTTTTTGATATTTGCTTTGGTGTTCGGCTCGATTTCCGCAGTTGTTATTCTGCGTCATAACGATATTTCGTTAAAGAGTATTTTCTCAAAGGAGGCAACAACCGAGGCGGACGACGGCTCAATGACGGAGCAGAGCACGACGGATGCATCGACACAGCTCCAAGGTAAAACAAATTTTTTGATATACTGCTGTGCAAGCGATTATTCGGAAACATTTTTTATTCAAATCGTTAAGGCGGATATGGATAACCGTGTGCTCAAGGTTCAGCCGCTCGACCCCGACGGAGCTTCTCCGGACGGCAGAGCCTATGCCGAGGTTCTCAAACAGGACGGCGGCGAGGGACTTTTGACCCAGATAGAGAAAAAGGAAGGCATAGAAATCAGCAAATACATCGGCTCAACCGACGAAACCTTTGCATCCGCAATCAATTATATGGGTGGTCTTGAGTACAATTCGCCCGAAAGAGTCGAATACAGAACCTCCGATTATACACTGATTTTGACAAAGGGCAACCAAACCGTCAAGGGTGAAACCTTGCTTAAATATTTCAGATATTGCAAAACCCTCGGCACGGACGGCTTGCGAACACAGGGCTTGCTTGTTTGTCAAATGCTTGACAGCTACATCAATGAAAAAAACATTGAAAACGGTACAATTATATATCGAAAGCTTCTCTCTCTCATAAAATCCGAAAGCGATATTTCCTTCTTTGAAGCGGCGGAAGCAATGACGACCGCAAGGGCATTTTGCAACGCCGAGGATAAGCGGGGTTCTATGGTGATTATGAGCAGCTCGGAGAGCTAATCGAAAAGGGGAGTACAGTTATGACAAAAAAGCCGTTAAGAGGCTCACAGCCTCAGCCCGACCACATTTTTATCAGCATTGCCGATGATGCAAAAACAACGATGAATGTCACTTGGAGAACGAGCAACGACGTTGCCGACGGCTATGTGCTCTGCCGTCGTGAAGGCGAAAGCGAAGCACAGCGTTTTGATGCCGTGACGGAGCTTTTGGAAAGCGATATTGATATCAGCAATATGCACTGGGCAAAATTGATGGGCTTGAAGCCCGACACAAAGTATTATTATACCTGCGGTGACGATACCCACAGAAGCGATGAATTCAGCTTTACTACCGAACCCGAAAATTTGACAAAATTCAAGTTTATCTGTGTTTCCGACCAGCAAAAGGGAGGCTGCGACTGCCCCGATTATTCGCATTTTACAACGGTGCTTAATTCCGTGCTCAAAGAAAATCCGGATGCAAGGTTCATTCTTACGGGCGGTGACAATACGGACTGCGGACAGCATGAGGTTCAGTGGAACGGCACGTTTGAGGGTATCAAGGGTATTGTTGAAAGCATACCCTTTATGATGGCGCTCGGCAATCACGATAACCGAGGCTTTAAGGATTACAAAAACGGAATAGGTCGTTATTATGCCGAGCCTGCCGATTTTTTTGACAGGCAATTTAAGGGCTCCTACGCTTATGACGGACCCGAAAATTGGAAAACAGAAAATTACACCTTTAACTACGGCAATGTTCATTTTCAAATGATTGGAATTAACGGTCCGGAGGAGGTCAACGAATGGATGATAAACGACCTCAAAAAGAATGGGCGACAGTGGAATATCGGTACATACCATTTCCCGATTTGCTACTCGGGCTCGGACTGTGCCAACTACGATGCATATCCGGTTATGACAGAGAGCTTTGAAATGCTCGATATTGTTTTTTCGGGTCATGAGCACAATTTTGCAAGAAGCTTTCCGAGGAAAAACGAGGAGCTTTTTGAACGTCCGTCGCAGGGCACCGTTCATTATATGCTCGGCAATTCAAACCAAAATCCTCCGGGAACACGTGCAATTCAAAAGGTTTGGCATTCCGCATTTTATTGCGAGGAGGAGCCGGTTTCCGTCGTCGCCGTTGTTGAGGTTGACGGCGATAAAATCACTCTCACCTCAAAAATTGTCGAGGACGGCAGAATCGTCGATAAATGCACAATCGACAAGGGCAAGGATGAAATTACACCCTATGCCGTCGCTCCCAAATTCAATCAAACACGAATGACCTACAAGGGTGCCCTTATGGGGCTTTGTCAATATCCTGTTCCCTGTGAAAATGTTGACGGTGTGTGGTACGCCTGCTTCGGCACGTTGATTGGCTATATCGGTGGTCTTGTGATTAAGGAAAAAGGTAAAATCACCCTTGAGCTTTACGGCAACCGAGTTGAATTTTTTGAAAACAGCAGCTCGGCAATGCTCAACGGAGAAGAAAAACAGCTCTGTACCAAGGTTCTCAGACTTCACGACCAGCTTTATATGCCTGCCGAGGCTTGCGAGCTTTTCGGAATGAGATGGGCATATGCCGCAAGGAATAATTTTATTTCCTTTGAGCACGAAAGCGAGAATAAGCCGATAACGCCACAACCGTAATTGACAAAACGAAAACAATGGTGTATAATCAAAATCGGAGTTGATGATTATGTCCAAAAAAAGAGAAGCAAATCAAAACACAATCGATCTCGGTGAGGCTCAAAAACGCAGAGATCAGTATGTTGATGCCTGCAATAAAGCCAAAAAAGGAAAAATTGCAGCACTTTCCATGCTCGGCGTGACTATTGTGTGCCTGCTTGTGCTTCTTATAGTTTCGCTCAAGCTCAACGGAACGGGACTTACCGTCGTCGGTAACGGCGAGACAACAACCGCTATCCCCGTTAATGTTGAAATCACCGAACCCATCGAATAAATCACATTGAATCAAGTCTACCCTTACCGCCTCTTGCACGGAGGCGGATTTTTTATTGCTAAAACGCAAAGCAGACGACATTCAACCTCGGTTTGCTGTCGTCTGCTTTGTACAATACCGTTTACAACGGTCAATTTTGTTGTTTTATAAAATTTCTGTCTGTGCTTTTAGCATATTTTCAAGAAATTTTCGTATGCACCCGACCATGCGGCGGCGTCTGTCGGTTCAAAGGTCTTGAGCTCGGAGGAGGCGGCAACGATTTTGCGTGCCTGACCGATATTTTCTATGCTTCCGTCGGACATAAGCTGAACGGCGAGGTTGCCCATAACGGTTGCCTCAATCGGACCTGCTTTTACGGTTCTGTTGCAGGAGCTTGCCGTCATTTGGCAAAGAAGTCCGTCCTTTGTTCCGCCGCCGATAATGTGGATAACGGGATAATCACGCTCGGTACATTCCTTGAGCTTTTTAAACGTGAGGCGGTATTTCATTGCAAGGCTTTCGTAAATGCAACGCATAATTTCACCGACGGTTTCGGGAACATACTGACCGGTTTTGCGGCAAAATTTACGCACACGCTCGGGAATATTGCCATGCGGCACAAATTCGGGCGCATCGGGGTCGATGAAGCACTTGAAGGGCTCTGCCGCAAGTGCCAGCTTTTCAAGCTCGGCATAGGAATAATCCGTGCCCTCACGCTGCCATTGACGTCGGCTTTCCTGAATCAGCCAAAGACCGATTATATTTTTGAGGAAGCCCGTTGAACCGTCAAAGCCTCCCTCATTGGTGATATTTATGTTAAGAGAGGTTTCGTTGACTATCGGCTTTTCAAGCTCCGTTCCGAAAAGCGACCAGGTTCCGCTTGAAAGGAACGCAAAGTCACCGTCCTCACAGGGGACAGAGGTTATTGCCGACTGGGTATCGTGTCCGCAAACGGAAATAACGGGTACGGGGTCAACTCCGCATTCCTCGCAAAGCTCCTTTGAAAGCTCACCGAGCACCGTGCCCGGCTGAACAAGCGGAGCGAAGATGGACTCTTTAATTCCAAAAGCGTCAAGAATTTCCTTTGACCACGTTTTATTGCTCAAATCAATGAGCTGTGAGGTGGAGGCAATGGAATATTCGGCGCACATTTTGCCCGTGAGCATATAGCCGAAAAGGTCGGGCATAAAGAGCATTTTGTCAGCACGTTCAAGCATCCACGGTCTGTATTTTTTGAGTGAGATAAGCTGAAAAAGTGTGTTCAGCTCCATAAACTGTATACCCGTGATATTGTACAGCTTTTCTTTCGGCATTGTTTTAAAAGCCTCGTCAACCAATCCGACGGTTCTTGTGTCACGGTAGTGAATGGGGTTTTCCATCAGCCTGCCCTCGGCATCAATAAGTCCGAAATCCACACCCCAGGTATCAATACCGATTGAGTCAAAGCCGCCGGCGATTTTTGCTTTGATAATGCCCTGCTTGATTTCGTGGAAAAGGCGGAGAACATCCCAATATACCGTTCCGCCTACACTGACAGGGTCATTGGAAAAGCGGTGAACCTCTTGAAGCGTAATTTTCTCTCCGTCAAAGCAGCCGATAATCGCTCTGCCGCTCGAAGCACCGAAATCAAAAGCCAAAACTCTTTTAGTCATTTATAACAACACCCTTTTGGAGAATAATGTTTGCGTAGATGGCGGTTTCACCGGTTGCCACAATCGCAAATGCGTTTTTCGCCTTATCGTAAAAATCAAAGCGTTCAACAAGACCTATGCCCTTGTCACCCTCATTTTTCCTGACGATTTCCTCATAGGTTGCCCAAATTTCGGGGCGGTTGTTCGGGTCGCCGTTATCCATAAGCGAAACGGGGTTTTCAACATAGGTATCAAGCGGCATAAGCTTGAGAATTGCATCAAGAATTTCGGGAACGCCGTGTCCGTCCAGGCGAACAAGCCTTTGTGCATTGGTTACTGCGGGGAAATTGCCGTCACCGATTACAATATAGTCACCGTGACCCATTTCCATAAGTATTTTCAAAAGCTCGGGGGAAAGGATAGAGGGTATGTTTTTAAGCATTATAATGCACTCCTTGTTAATTATTTGAATCTATTATAGCTTATGTCAAAAGAAAAATAAAGAGGAACTGCCAAAAAAATTATGAAAGGGAAGATATTTTATGTGGCAAATCAATTATATTTCTGTCAAATCCTCATATTTCCGCTTGACAAAAAAATTAAAACGATATACAATATAGTCAATAATAAAAATCGTTGATGCAGACGACCTTTTCAGGCGAATATCCCCAGAGAGATACGGCAAGGTGAAAGCGTATCGTTATTCCGAAACAGGTTACCGCTGCGGAGTGCGTTCCGAAATAAGGTTCGCCGTTTGGTCGCGTTAAGACCTTTGAGTGGCAGCCAAGGCTGCAATACGGGTGGAACCGTGGAGTTTAATGCTTCATCCCTGATGTCGGGATGAGGCTGTTTTTATTTTAAGGAGGATTTTTATGGTAAACGTAACATTAAAGGGCGGAACCGTCAAGGAATACGAAAACGGAATATCCGCTATGGAAATTGCAAAAAGCATTGGAATGGGTCTTTACAAGGCTGTTTGTATCTGTAAAATAAACGGCGAATATGCAGACCTCAGAACCGCTATCGACAGCGATTGCGAGCTTGAATTTTTGACCTTTGAGGATGATGAGGAGGCTAAAAAGACCTTCCGTCATACCGCTTCCCACATTCTTGCCCAGGCTGTTAAAAGACTTTATCCCGAGGCAAAGCTGGCAATAGGACCTTCCATTGCAAACGGCTTCTATTATGACTTTGACGTTGAAACACCTTTTCTGCCGGAGGATTTGGAAAAAATTGAGGCAGAGATGAAAAAAATCGTCAAAGAAAAGCTGCCGCTCGAAAAATTTGAAATGACCTCGGACGAGGCGATCAAATATTATGAGGATAAGGGCGAAATTTACAAGGTTGAGCTTGTTAAGGAGCACGCCGACAAGGGCGAAAACATCAGCTTCTACAAGCAGGGCGATTTCACAGAGCTTTGTGCAGGTCCCCATATTCCCGATACAGGCAGAATTAAGGCATTTAAGCTGACCTCGGCAACGGGTGCTTACTGGCGCGGAAGCGAAAAGAACAAAATGCTCCAGCGTATTTACGCAACAGCATTTACAAAGCAGGCAGAGCTTGATGCTTACCTTGAGGCTATTGAAGAAGCAAAAAAGCGTGACCACAGAAAGCTCGGACGTGAGCTCGGTCTTTTCGCACTCAGAGATGAGGCTCCGGGTATGCCGTTCTTCCTCCCAAAGGGAATGGTTCTGCGTAACACGCTTGTAAATTATTGGCGTGAGGTTCATAAGAAATGGGATTACCTTGAGATTTCCACTCCGCAGATAATGCGCCGTACACTTTGGGAAACCTCCGGTCACTGGGATCATTATCACGATGATATGTTCACAACGGTTATTGATGACGAGGATTTTGCAATCAAGCCGATGAACTGCCCCGGCAGTATTCTTGTATATGACCTTGAGCCCCATTCCTACAAGGAAATGCCGCTGCGTTACGGCGAGCTCGGCAAGGTTCACAGAAACGAGCTTTCCGGTGCCTTGCACGGTCTTTTCCGTGTTCGCTGCTTCACTCAGGATGATGCTCACATTCTCCTTGCTCCCGAACAGATTCGTGACGAGGTTGTCAGAATTGCACAGCTCCTTGATGAGGTTTATACAATATTCGGACTTCCCTATGAAATTGAGCTTTCCACAATGCCCGAGGACCACATCGGCTCGGAAGAGGATTGGGAAATTGCAACAAATGCACTTGCGGATGCTATCACAAGTGTCGGCAAAACCTATATCATAAATGAGGGCGACGGTGCTTTCTACGGACCCAAGCTTGATTTCCACGTTAAGGACAGCCTCGGAAGAACCTGGCAGTGCGGAACAATTCAGCTTGACTATCAGCTCCCCGGCAGATTTAACCTTGAATATACCGGCTCCGACGGAGAAAAGCACACTCCGGTTATGATTCACCGTGTTGTTTTTGGTTCAATCGAAAGATTTATCGGCGTTATCACCGAGCATTTTGCAGGTGCTTTTCCGCTTTGGTTGGCTCCTGTTCAGGTTAAGCTTCTCCCGATTGCAGACCGTCACCACGACTATGCCTTTGAAATTGCAAAGAAGCTTGAAGCCGTCGGCATCCGCTGTGAGGTTGATACCAGAAGCGAAAAGACAGGCTACAAAATCCGTGAGGCCCAGCTTCAAAAGATTCCTTATATGCTCCTTATGGGCGATAAGGATATTGAGGGCGGTTGTGTTTCCGTTCGTAAACGCGGCGAGGGAGATATCGGCGCTATGAGCGTTGATGAGTTCATCAAGCTTGCTTCCGAGCAGATTAACTCCAAGGAGATTTTCTGATGTCCATTGAAAAAGCAAGAGCTTACCTCACCCGTTTCGGCGTTGAGGATAAAATAAAAGAATTCGATGTTTCCAGTGCCACCGTCGAGCTTGCGGCTCAAGCTCTCGGCGTGGAGGGAAAGCGAATTGCAAAATCACTTTCGTTCAAGCTCGGTGAGGATGCGATACTTGTTATCGCTGCCGGCGATGCGAAAGTTGACAACAAAAAATACAAGGCGACCTTTTCCGTAAAGGCAAAAATGCTCACACCCGACGAGGTGGAGGCGATGATAGGTCACAGGGTCGGTGGTGTCTGTCCCTTTGGAATAAACGAAAATGTCAAAACCTATCTTGACAGCTCCTTAAAGAGATTTGAAACCGTTTTCCCCGCAGTCGGAAGCTCAAGCAGTGCCATTGAGCTGAGTATTGACGAGCTGCAAAAGCTTGCACAGGGCTTTGAGAGCTGGGTTGATGTGTGTAAGGTTGCCGAATAATCCGATATAAGGCAGGTGCTTGAAATGAAATATGTTGTTGTTTTATATGACGGAATGGCAGATTATCCCGTACCGGCTCTCGGTGGGAAAACGCCGATGGAGGTTGCAAACAAGCCGATTTTTGACGGTCTTGCCCAAAGGGGCGAGGTCGGACTTGTCAGAACAGTTGCCGAGGGCTTAAAGCCCGGCAGCGATGTTGCAAACCTCAGCGTTATGGGATATGACCCCAAAAAATATTACACCGGACGTTCTCCCTTGGAGGCGGTCAGCATCGGTGTTAAAATGGAGGATAGTGACATTGCCCTCAGGTGCAATGTGGTTACTCTTTCCGACGAAGAAAGCTATGCCGACAAGATAATGGTTGATTACTCCGCAGGCGATATTTCCAGCGAAGAAGCGGCAGAGATTATCAAGACGGTTCAGGAGCATTTCGGCGGCGGTGAATTTGATTTCTATGCCGGCGTTGCATACCGTCACTGCCTTATTCACCACGGCGGTACGGTCGAGCTTGGTAATATGACCCCTCCCCACGATATCTCCGACAAGGTCATCGGCTCTTATCTTTCAACATCTCCCAATGCCGCAAAGCTGATTGATATGATGAAAGAAAGCTATGAGCTGCTCAAAGACCACCCCGTAAACCAAAAGAGAGCCGCCGAGGGGAAACGACCCGCAAATTCAATTTGGCTCTGGGGTGAGGGCAAAAAACCGATTTTGCCTAAATTTGAGGAGCTTTACGGCAAAAAGGGCACAGTGATTTCCGCAGTTGATTTGCTCAAGGGAATCGGCATCTCGGCAGGAATGAATACTCCAGAAATTGACGGTGCAACAGGCTATATCGACACCAACTTTGAGGGTAAAGCAAGGTCGGCGGTAGATGAGCTCAAAAACGGCATTGATTTTGCCTATGTTCACTTTGAAGCTCCCGACGAATGCGGTCACAGAGCCGAAGCGGAAAACAAGGTGAAGTCGATAGAGCTTATTGACAGCCGTGTGCTTCCGATAATAATCGGCGGACTTGAGGAAATCGGAGAGGACTACAAAATAATGATTCTCCCCGACCATCCGACACCAATTGTCACTAAAACACACGCAAGCGACCCTGTTCCATATATGATTTACCAAAAATCAGCCGAAAAGGACAGCGGAGTTGCTTCGATAAATGAGGAAACAGCAAAGGCGACGGGCAATTACGTTGATTTCGGTCCCGACCTCATCAGGAAATTCCTCGGTGAATAGGATTTTATACGTTTTTTCAGGTAATACGAAAAAATAATTTAAAAAACTCTTGATTTTTTTGCTGAAATCTGTTAGTATATGAAATGTTGTTTAGTATTCGTAATAAAGGAGGTGCCGACAAATGGCAAAATGCGAATTCTGCGGTAAAGATGTTGCTTTCGGTATCAAGGTTTCCCACTCACACAGACGTTCAAACAGAACTTGGAAGCCGAACGTTAAGCGTGTTAAGGCGATCGTAAACGGTTCTCCGCGTAAGGTTTATGCTTGCACACGTTGCTTGCGTTCAGGTAAGGTTACACGTGCCGTTTAATCGAAATGATTGATGATTTAGGAGCTGCTTTTCGGCAGTTCCTTTTTCTTTTCCCAAAAACATATTTACATTTATCCGCATTTATCATATAATCTGATTATCAAAGCAGGAGACAGACACTATGAACATACATTTTGCAATTTGTGACGACGAAAAAACCGAGCTTGATTACCTGACCTCAATCATTCGTGATTGGGGCGATTTTTCCTGCAATTCGGCTAAGGTCAAGTGCTTTACCCCTGCCGAAAACTTTCTTTTTGACTATGAGGAAAACAAAAGCTTCGACATTCTTCTGCTTGATATTCAGATGAAGAAGCTTGACGGAATTTCGCTCGCTCAAAAAATTCGTCGGTCGGACAGCCGTATGCAAATTATTTTCATCACAGGCTTTGATGAGTATATGGACAAGGGCTATGATGTTGATGCACTGCACTATCTTTTAAAACCCGTAAAAAAAGAAAAGCTGTTTGAGGTGCTCAATAAGGCGGTTAAAAACTTGAAAAACGGTGAGAGCTATTTGGTTTTTGATTCCGAAAGCGGAACGGAGAAGGTTGCGGAATCTGAAATATTCTGCGTTGAGGCATTTGGTCATTTCTCGCAAATTATCTGCAAAAGCGGTACATACAAAAGCAAGAAACCGATTTCCGTAATCGCCGCAAGGCTCGGTAACGGCTTTGTGTTCTGCCACCGTTCGTATCTTGTTAATATTGCAAAGGTATCAAGCATTACCAAAACCGAGGTTCAGCTTGACAACGGAAACGCGATTCCTCTTTCAAGAAGACTTTATTCAAAGTTCAACGAGGAATTTATCAGCTTTTACAGGGAGGGCAGAGCAAGATGAGCTATCAATACATTGCAATAATTTTGGCAGTGGTGCTTGTTGTTGCAACGGCAGTTACGCTTTATCTGCGGCATTACATACATTCCGTGACCGACAAAAAATTGCGGAATATCAGCATGACCTTATCACCAAGCACTGCGAGGAGGTGCAGAATATCTACAAAACCATGCGTGGCTGGCGGCACGATTACCGCAACCATATTGCAACAATGCAGGTTTCGCTCAAGCAGGGCAACCTTGCCAAGCTGGGAAATTATCTTGAGCTGCTGGACGTTGATTTGAACACTGTTGACACGGTTGTGAAAACGGGCAATGTTATGGCGGATGCAATACTCAATTCAAAGCTTTCACTTTGCAAGGCGAAAAATATTTCCACCGAGGTCACGGCGGCAATCCCCGAAAACTGCCGTGTGAATGACGTTGACCTCTGCGTTATCATCGGCAATTTGCTTGACAATGCAATGGAGGCTTGCTTGAAAATCGAAAAAGCCGAGGAAAGGTTTATCCGTGTTTATATCGGCATTTTCAAGGAACAGCTTTATCTGAATGTTACAAACTCAATGAGCGGAATTCCGAACCGAAAGGGCAAAGCATTTGCCTCGTCAAAGGGTGAAAATCACGGCTTCGGACTGATGAGAGTTGACCGTGTTGCCGAAAAATATTCGGGCTATGTAAATCGGCAGTTTGAGGACGGCGTTTTCGGCACGGAAATTATGCTGCCGTTGAAATAGATTTTCCGTAATTTTGCGGAACTTTCCAAGCCTCCCCCTTGAGTGGAAGCTGTCGCATAGCGACTGATGAGGTGGAAAATCAAAAGTCAAATGTCATTCAGTATGAACGGTGTAATAACACCTCATCCGTCACAGCTTCGCGCCATCTTCCCCTCAAAGGGAAGGCTGATATTAATGTTAATTTCGGCAAAGCTTTACCGTTCGTGCAAAATATTTACCATTCGTGCAAAAGCAGTCCGTAGCGGCTGCTTTTTTGGTATAATCCGAGTGAGGTGAAAAGCTATGAAAAAGAAAAAATCACATTCGTTCCTCGGCAATACGGCGTTTATGTTTCGCCTTTTGCACCGTTTGGATAGGGCGTTGCTTCCGTCCAAATTTGCCTACTGTGTGTTCTGCGTAATTTTTGAACTGGGCGTTGCCGGCTTTGCGACCTCGTTGACCTATTGCCTCGAAAACGGAAAAGGTCTGCCCGTAATTTTGCTTGTCACCCTCGGCGTTGCGGTAATCCAAATCGTCGCAAGCACCTTGATGAACATACTTTATCAGTCCGTAGAATGTAAAAATGATAAAATCAAAAGGAATTATGATGTTCTTCTCGGTCAAAAGGTGATGAATATGGATTTTGACCTTTTTGAGGGTCCCGTCGGTCGTGAAAAATATCAAAAAGCAAAAAATGCCCTCAACGACAAAGGCATTTATATGTTCCTTGACCAATTCGGCAAGCTGATAGTTTCTCTGCTTTTGATTGCAACCTACGGCACGGTAACGGCAGCCCTCAATCCGTGGCTGATTCTCATTCTTGTTGCACTTGAAGCCTTGAAGCTCGCCTTTGCCGCATTGGAAAGTCGGTTGGTTGCCAAAACCAAGGACCCACTGGCAAAAATCGACCGCAGGCTGACCTATGTAAACCGAGTTTCTCGTGATTTTGCGATTGCCAAGGACGTGCGGCTCTACCGTCTGCGTGACCGGCTTTTGGAAATGAGCAAATATTTTATCGGTGAACGCCTCTTTTGGACAAAGAAGATGTATTTTAACTATTTTCTTACCGATCTGATGTCTCTTGTGCTGAGCGTCGGCATTGAAATCGGAATTTTTGTTTACATAATTTATTCAATGCTCCACGGCAATATTTCCAAAACGGAGCTTGTGATGTATGTTTGCACCGTGATGGAATTTTGTGCTTATATCGAATACATCGGCGGTGTCATAATCCACAACATTGAGCTCAATGTCGAAATCGGCAATTTTAGAGAATTTCTCGATATTGAAAATCAAATGAAAAACACGGGCGGTATTCCCTTGCCGAGCAAAATGCCATACCAAATTGAGCTTGAAAATGTTTCGTTCACCTACCCCGAAAGTGACAAGCAGGTGCTCAAAAACATCAACCTGCAGCTCAAACCCGGCGAAAATCTTGCCCTTGTCGGCGTGAACGGTGCCGGTAAGACAACTCTTGTTAAAATTATCTGCGGACTTTACCGGCCGACCTCCGGACGGGTGCTTATCAACGGAATTGATATTTCCGAATTTAACCGTGACGATTATTACAAGGCGATTTCGGCTGTGTTCCAAGACCCACGATTTTTGCCCTGCACCGTGCTTGAAAATGTTTCAATGCTACCTGCGGACGAAAGCGACCGAAAACGCTTTTTCGATTGCGTGAAAAGGGCAGGCTTCTACAACAAAATTCAAGCCCTGCCGCAAAAGGAAAACACTCCGCTTGTCAAAACGGCAAATGAAAACGCCGTTGAGCTTTCCGGCGGCGAAATGCAAAGACTTCTGCTTGCAAGGGCTCTCTACAAGGATGCTCCCATTCTTATCCTCGATGAGCCGACCGCAGCGCTTGACCCGATTGCGGAGAATGAAATTTATTTGAGCTACAGCAAGATTTCCGAGGATAAAACATCAATTTATATCTCTCACCGTCTTTCTTCAACCCGTTTTTGCGACAGAATTGTTCTGCTTGACGAAAACCGCATTGCCGAGGTCGGCACTCACGACGAGCTGATGAGCCTCGGCGGAAAATATGCCGAAATGTTCAAAATTCAAAGCAAATATTACCGCAAGGAGGCTGATGAAAATGAGTAAAAGCAAGCGTACACTCAAGGAGGATTACCTGCTCATAAAGCGTGGCGTTACAATGCTGGCTAAAAGCACTCCGCACTATCTTTTTCACATAATATTTTTCTCTTTTTGCTATCAAACAGCTTACGTTTCGGCAGCTTATATCACCGCCGCCATTGTTGATGAACTCACGGGCGAGAGAAATATTAAAAAGCTTATATTTCTCGTTTGCTGCTATTTGGCAGAAATTATCTTCCGTATTTTGCGTGACAATTCCTGGCGGCAGATTCGTTCGCTTAACATCGTTTCCGACGAATGGGAAAATATGCTCCTCAACGAAAAGAATTTTTCGATGGATTATAAAAATATGGAGAATGCCGAAATTCGAGCCAAGAGGCAGACGTTGACAGGCAACGACTTCTACGGCTTGCCGATACTGTCGCAGCGGCTTGTTTCCCTGTTTCAGTCCTTTTGGAGAATTGTTCTTTTCTCGGCAATTTCGCTTGAAATGTTTTTTAAGCATTCGGACAAGGTGCTTTCGGGCTTTTCGAAGGCGATTGATTCGCCGCTTACAACTCTGCTTTTCTTTATTATCATCGGCTTGCTTGCCTTTGCCGATTTCAAAATTAATGATAAATACAATCATAAAATTGCGGCGAACGAACAAAGCTGTTCATTTATAAACAGAAATTTGCGTTACTACCTCGACGATTATCTTGACGACGGCAAGGTTGGCAAGGATATCAACATTTTTTCGCAGAAAAAGCTCATTGAACATTCCTCCGATATTTTTTACGGCGATTGGAAAAAGGTCATTGACGAAAAATTCAAAAACCTAAAAATCAAATCGGTTTGGCACAACGCATTTTACACCGTGATGATTGCCTTGACCTATCTCTACGTCGTTCTCAAAATCCATATCGGTTCATTCTCTCTCGGCGGACTGCTGAAATATCAGCAGTGCATTTCGGGCATCACGAGCTCACTCTTCCTGCTATCGGTGGCAATTTCCGAATTGCGTTCAAATAACGACCACATGGAGCTTTTGTTTGAATATCTCGATATTCCGACCGATATGCACTACGGCACAATTCCGACGGAAAAGCGAAGCGACAATGTTTATGATATTGAATTTCACAATGTCAGCTTCAAGTACCCCGGAACGGATACCTATGCCATCAGAAATATGTCGTTCAAATTCAAGGTGGGCGAACGCATTGCTGTTGTGGGAATGAACGGGAGCGGCAAAACAACAATGATTAAGCTGCTCTGCCGTCTTTACGACCCGACCGAGGGCTGCATCACGCTGAATGGTATCGACATTAAGAAATATGACTACGAGGATTATATGGCGATTTTCTCCGTCGTTTTTCAGGATTTCAGACTGTTTTCGTTCTCCGTTGCCGAAAATGTTGCGGGCACTTTGGATTATGACGAGGAAAAAATTTGGAATTGCCTTGAAACGGCAGGACTCAAGGAACGGGTTGCGGAAATGCCGAACGGGCTCAAAACGGTTATTTACGAGGATTTTGACAAGGACGGCGTTGAAATTTCGGGCGGTGAAGCTCAAAAGCTGGCGATTGCGAGAGCCTTATACAAGGATGCACCGTTCGTCATCCTCGACGAACCGACCGCAGCGCTTGACCCGATTGCCGAGTATGAGATTTATTCCCGTTTTAACGAAATGGTGAAAAACAAGACGGCGGTTTATATCTCCCACCGCCTATCCTCTTGCCGCTTCTGTGATAAAATCGCAGTGTTCCACGGGGGCGAAATGATACAGTTCGGTTCTCACGACGACCTGCTTGCCGACACCGAGGGCAAATATTATGAGCTCTGGAACGCCCAGGCGAGGTATTACGATAAGAAAACACCGAGTAATTCCGAGCTGTCACTCCTTTAATCCGCATTATGCTGAAAAACGGCTTCCCGGTAGGGAGGTGGCACAAAGTGACGGAGGGAGAGAAAGAATGAAGAATTAACTCTCTGCTAACCTTGTCTCTCCTTCGGTCTCGGTCCGTTCGCCGGCTCCGTTCGTAGCCGGAAGAAGAACAATCGGGGCAGCAGAGGATGATTGCTATGGCGTAAGCAACTGATTTCACAAACATATTGGTAAAAGCAAGCAATATTTTGTGCAAATAAATTACAGATGAAAACGGTTAGTGGCAAATTAAACACAATATTTCGTCGATTTTTATAATTCTTTACAAAAATGTGGATTTGTAAAAGAATGTTCTTGACAAAGTATGCTCCAAGGTTCTAAAATTAATCTATGATATTGTGTTTTGTGCGATATCAAAAAAACATTTGGAGGATAAATTGATGGAGACACAACAGCGGCTCAAGCCATCGGTTGCAAAGCCATGGCTCCAGTTTTTTACCAAGGAAGCCATTGCTTCCGAGGTGCCGAAAGCAACCATCTACGATGTAATTAAAGAGGCAAACAAGGAGCACCTTGATAATTATGCCCTTAATTATTTTGGAAAAAGAATTACATACAAGCAGCTCTTTGAAAGAGTAGAGGTGACTGCCGCGGCGTTTGAAAGCCTCGGAGTTAAAAAGGGCGATACCGTCGTTTGCTGTACGGTTACAATTCCCGAAATGGTTTACACCCTTTACGCTCTCAACAAAATCGGTGCAACGCTCTTTACGGTTGACCCGAGAATGCCTGCCGCTTTCGTAAAGGAAACGGTTGAGGCTGCAAATGCAAAGGTTTTGATGTATATTGATTTGTATTACGAAACCTTTAAGCCGATTTTCTCCGAAATTAATGTTGAGAAAATCATCACGATTTCGGCAAGCACCTCACTTCCGCGTTTAATTAAAACGCTTATGAATTTGAAGATGCCTGCTCCGAAAATCGAGTATACGGAGCATCTTGTTGATTGGAAAACCTTTTATAATTACGGTAAGGGCAAGAGCTCCTCATCCGCAAAGTACGGCGACAATGAGATTGCGGCTATCACTCTCACGGGCGGCACCACCGGTGTTCCCAAGGGTGTTATGCTCACCAATGACGGCTTCAATGCTGTTATGCACAGCTTCAGACATTGCGGACTTGATTACAAGAGAGATCAGCGTTTCTTGAATATCATTCCTGCCTTTTCGTCCTATGGTATTGTTGCAAGCTTGCATAT
This sequence comes from uncultured Ruminococcus sp., assembly GCA_964472865.1. GTDB lineage: Bacteria > Bacillota > Clostridia > Oscillospirales > Acutalibacteraceae > CAG-488. The sequence goes on from CAYYLP010000015.1 coordinate 33,501, forward strand.
GCCGCTCGGCTTGGGTCTTGAAACGGTTGTTATTCCCAAGTTTAATCCGGACAAGGTTGGCTATTACGTTAAAAAATACCGTCCGGCACACACCCTGCTTGTTCCCTCACACTATGAAAAGCTGATGAACAGTAAGGAAATGAGAAACAATTTTGACCTCAGCTTCTTTGAAACCGCAGGAAGCGGCGGTGACACAATGAATGAGGGTCTTGAAGCAAAGCTCAACAATTTCCTCAAGGAGAGGGGAGCGAAGTTCCCACTTTCACAGGGCTACGGAATGAGCGAGGTCAGCTCTGCCGCATCGTGCTGCTGTAACGGTAATTTCAGAAGTATGAGTGTTGGCTATCCCTTGCTCAATACGGTTATTTCGGTTTTTGAACCGGGAACCACAAATGAGCTCGGATTTAACGAGGTTGGCGAAATCTGTATTTCCGGACCGTCGATTATGGCAGGCTATTTCAATAATCCCGAAGAAACCGAAAAGATTATGATAAAGCATCCCGACGGAACGGTTTGGGTTCACAGCGGTGACCTCGGCAGAATGGATGAGGACGGCTTTGTTTACATAAAGGGACGTATCAAGCGAATGATTACGCTCTTTAACGGTCACAAGGTTTTCCCGACACAGGTTGAAAATGTCATAGGTCAAAATGAGGATGTTCAAAGCTGCGCCGTTGTCGGTGTTAAGGACCGTACACACGCTCAGGGCGAAATGCCTTTGGCTGTTGTTCAGCTTCGTGATGGAAGTAACGAAAGCACGGTTCGCGATGACCTCAATTCAAGCTTTATGAAGGATCTCGATTTCAGCAGCAGACCCTTTGATGTTGAGTTCGTTAAGGAAATGCCGCATACCGGTATGGAAAAAATCGACTACAAAAAGCTTGCGGAGGATTATGAAAATACAGTTGACCATAAGGGTTGATTTTCAAAACTGATTTATGCAAGATTTTTGCAAAATAATTTTTTACAAAGGGGTTTTTCTTATGAAAAAAATCGCACGTACTATTATAAGTATTTTGATTGTTGCAGCCTTGGCGGTAAATCTCGGCGTTTGCTCTTTTGCAAAGGATAAGCTTGTTTACACCTGCCTTGGCGACAGTAATGCGGCAGGCTATGGCACAACGGACTATGTTTACAGCCGTATTCCGGCTCCGAATGCTTACCATTCTCTTGTTGCAGAGGGCTTGAACGCTGAGCTCCGTGATTTCGGCGGCGGCGGATACAGAACCTTTGAAATCAGATATATGCTTGATCCCGATTATGAGATGGATTGGGCTTATGCAGAGATTTGCAACGGTGATGTTGATAAGGATCAGATGGACGTTTACAAGAACGACTATATCAAGGCAGTTGAAGATGCCGATTACATTACAATCCAGGTTGGTTCAAACGATATTATGGGTGATGACCTCGGCTTTGCAATGTTTGAGCTCTACACTCCGGTTCAGGAGATTGAGGATCTCAAGGCACAGCTTGACGGTACAGGCTATTTTGACGAAACACTTCTCAAGGTGCTTGATGCTCTTGCAACTACAGTTCAGTACGTTAAGTTTGCGGCTTCATTCTATACCAGAGTTCAGCAGTCATACATTGAATTCTATGATAATTGGGATGCTATCATCAAGAACATTTACAGACTTAATCCCGATGCCAAGATTATCGCTTTGAGTGCTATCAATTCCTTCAACAACACATCCTTGCTTGAGGGCTCACCGATTAAGACATTTAAATTCCTTGATATCATCTTTAACAAGCTCAATGATTGGATTGAAAACGGCTCCGAATACGCCGACACATATGAGTATTGCGACATTTCCGACCTCGTTTTCGGTGAGCTTGCAATAACTCAGCCGGATTTCTGGGACGTATATCTTCCCAAGGTTCATCCCACCGATGAGCAGCATATTGAGATTACAAAAAGAATTCTTGCTATCATCGAAGCAGATCAGGCTGCTTGAGTTCTCGGGAAATAATATCCTATTCCATTAAAAAGAGGTTATATCTATGAAAAAAATCGCACGTATTATTGTAAGTCTTTTGCTTGTTACCGTATTGGTTGCAAACCTCGGCGTTTGCTCCTTTGCAAAGGATAAGCCTGTTTACACCTGCCTTGGTGACAGTAATGCCGCCGGCTATGCCACAACAGGCTATACCTACAGCCGTATCCCCGCTCCGAACGCTTACCACAGCATAGTTGCCAATGCACTCGGTGCAGAGCTTAACGATTTCGGCTGCTCCGGTTTCAGATCCTTTGAAATGAGATATATACTTGACCCTGATTTTGAGATTTCATGGGATTATGCGGCAATCAGCACCGAGGCGGATATCGACAAGGCAAGCATAGATGCTTACAAGGATAGATATATCCAAGCTGTTATTGATGCCGATTATATCACAATTCAGATTGGTGAAAACGATATTTTGGGTGATGACCTCGGCTTTGCCGGACTTGAATTCTATACTCCCGTTCAGCAAATTGAGGATATCAAGGCACAGCTTGATGGTGCGGGCTCTCTTAACGAGACACTCGCTTCAATTCTCGACACTCTTTCGTTCACGGTTCAGCTTGTGAAGTTTGCGACCTCTTTTTACACCAGAATTCAGCAGTCCTATGGTGAATTTTATGAGAACTGGGATGCGATTATCGAAAATATCTACAGACTTAATCCCGATGTTCATATCATTGCATTGAGCGCTATTGATGCACTTAACAATACATCAATCATTGACGGCTCACCGATTAAGTCTTGCAGATTGCTTGATATCGTTTTGGGCAAGCTCAACGATTGGATAGAGAACGGCTCACAATACGCCGATACATACGATTATTGTGATGTTTCCGATATGCTTATGGGCGAAATGGCTTTCACAAGTGACGATTTTTGGGATACATATCTTGTTTTGAGTCACCCCACGGATGAGCAGCATCAGGAAATCGCAAGAAGACTTCTTGAAATTATCGAGGACTGATATACGGCGATTTTATACGCTTAAAGAAAACAATAAAGCCCTGCGGCAGAAATTCTGCTGCGGGGCTTGTCTTTGTAATAAGCGATAAGTGAAGATGTATTTGCCGCGAAATTAATCCGTTGGCGCGATGAGATTTGATTATTTTATGCAAAACAATCAAAAAATTCCTGCGATTTTTCCGTTCCTGTTGTGCTCTGCGATTGTCGCGGCATAATAGAAGCTTTCGCCGCTTTCATCCGTCAGGAAGAAAAGATAGTCGGTGCTTGCTGGGCGCAGGGCAGCATTGATTGCCTTTAAACCGGGGTTGCAGATAGGACCGGCAGGCAAGCCATTGCAATAATATGTGCTGTAAAGCTGCATATATTTTTTAACCTCATCGTTCTGTGCCTCAAGCTCAATTCCGTCCGTGTAGCCGAGCTTGTCCTTTAACGCCTCGGTTATATAAAATGTTGTGACATCGCTTTGAAGCTTTGGAAATGAGGAGGAATTTTTGAGCCTGTTATGAAAAACAGAGGAGACGTTGGCACATTCCTCGATATCGGCATCACATTCCTTTTGAATAATCGAGGCAAGCGTGAGCATTTCGTCCATCGAATAGCCGAGAACCGCAGCACGTTGCTTCATATCATCGGTGATTTTTGATTTATAATTTTCAATAAACTTGTTTACGACGGTGTCGGGGCTTGAGTCGTAATAAAATTCATATGTGTCGGGGAAGATATAACCCTCAAGCAGATAAACACGTTCGTCGGGATTTTTTATTTCGATATCCACAGCAGGCTTTTGACATTCCGAAAGGAACGCCTCGGCGGTGCAAACCTTGTTTGCTTCAAGCTTTTCGGCAATTTGCAAAACGGTGTAGCCCTCCGGAAAGGTTACGGTTACGGTGTTGTCGGGGAGAGTTGTTTTGCTCTTGGTGGAGAGAAACGGAATTCCTCCGCCCGGGTCGCAGGAACAAAGCATAAGAAGCATTGCGGCAGATAGCACGATTGAAATTATCCTTTTCATTCTAATTACCTCAATTTCAGTATTTGTTCTATAATACATTAAAATTAATTTTGTGTCAATAAACGGTGTGATTTTGCAAATAATGATATCGGAGGTGATTTGTTTGGATAAGGAAAGCAAAAAGAAGAAAAAGCTCAAGCTTTCACCGCTTGTACAGTCGATAGTTGATGATTGGGAGGTCGGCAGTGAAACCGATGTCCTCGGCAGCTATACGGGAAATCCGAGTGAGACGGCACGTCCGCAGCAAGATGCCGATGACCTTTGATTTGATTGTATCGTCTGCTCAAACCGAATAATGTATAATAAATCAGCCGTTGCGGAGGGAGCCCTCTGTGACGGCTGACGGCTTGTACCCGAATTCGAGGGTAAACGCTATATTTTGTATATCGACGATTTTTTGCCTTTTTTACAATTTAAATAGGAAAATTCGCTTGACAATACTTGACGATTGTGGTAGAATAACCATACCTCTTTAAGGAGGGTTCTTTTTTTGTGCCCTCTTTTAGGAATTTACAAGGTGTAGATTCCCGTATGAGGGAGGCTTAAAATTCCGGGCGAACCGGTTAGATGGAGGTGCCGATATGAGAGTTAAGGTTACACTTGCTTGCACAGAATGTAAGCAGCGCAATTACGACACAATGAAAAACAAGAAGAACACACCCGACAAGCTGGAGATGAATAAGTACTGCAGATTCTGCAAGAAGCATACTCTCCACAAAGAGACAAAGTAAGCTGGGAGGATACTGTTATGGCAAAGAAAGAGAGTTCCGAGGCTGCTAAGAAGATTGCAAAGGTCGAAAAAGAAAAAACTTCCAAAAAGAAGATTAATCCGGCCAAGAGCTTTGCTCGTATGGGCAAGTCAATTAAGAGCTTCTTTAAAAACAGCAAGGGCGATCTCAAGAAGATCACATGGCCTGCCGCAAAGGAAGTCCTTAAGGACACAGTGGTCACGATTGTTTGTATTGCAATCGTCGGTGTGCTCGTATTCCTTGTAGACCTTGGTCTTACTAAGGGTATACAGGGTCTTCGCACAGCTGCGGAAAACCGTACTGCTATCACAACCACGGTTGAGGATACAACCGGTGCGGAGGAAGCAACCGAGGCAACGACCGCAGGCACAACAGTGGCTGAAACAACCTCGGGCACAACAGCGGCTCAATAATTTTCAGCAAGACGGAGGAATGGCTAATGTCAAATGATGCCAGATGGTATGTTGTTCATACCTACTCGGGCTACGAAAACAAGGTAGCCACAAACGTTTTGAAAGCTGCCGAAAACCGTAAAATGCAGGATGAGATTTTTGAGGTCAAAATTCCTACGGAAACCGTTGTTGAGGTTCGTGATGACGGCAAAACCCGAGAGGTCGAAAGAAAGATTTTTCCGGGCTACGTTATGGTTAAAATCGCAACTTTCCTTGATGAAAACGATATGCCGAAAATCAGTGACGAGGCGTGGCTTGTTATTCGCAACACTCGCGGAGCAACCGGCTTTGTAGGTCCTGAGGGCAAGCCGATTCCCCTTACCGAGGAGGAGGTTTACAGACTCGGCGTTGAGAAAAAGGTCGTTGAGGTCAAGTATGAGGTCGGCGACACGGTTAATATTATTGATGAAATCTTTAAGGGCTTCTCCGGTAAGGTCGAATCAATCGACGTTGACAACAACAAGGTCAATGTTACCGTTTCGGCATTGTTCGGTAAGGAAACCTTGGTTGAGCTTGAGCTTGATCAGGTTGAACCGATTAGCGACTGATTAAAACGATAATTAAGCCGCAAGGCTTGATTTATATGCCCCATTGGGGCATGGAGCTTCGGCTCCGTTGTGGGAGGGACAAAAATTCTTCAAATTGTTCCGACGAACCACATTATTTTGGAGGTGCAAGAAATGGCTCAGAAGGTAGTAGGCTTTATTAAGCTTCAAATCCCTGCCGGCAAAGCAACACCGGCACCGCCTGTAGGACCGGCACTCGGTCAGCACGGCGTTAACATTATGGCGTTCACAAAGGAATTTAACGAGCGTACAAAGAACGATGCAGGTCTTATCATTCCTGTTGTTATCACGGTTTATGCAGACCGCACTTTTACATTCGTTACAAAGACTCCGCCCGCAGCAGTTCTTATTAAGAAGGCTTGCGGAATCGAGAGCGGTTCAGGTGTGCCCAACAAGACAAAGGTTGCCACAATCACAAGTGAGCAGGTTAGAAAAATCGCTGAACAGAAGATGCTTGATTTGAATGCAGCAACGATCGAAACAGCAATGTCAATGATCGCCGGTACTGCACGCAGCATGGGCGTTACTGTTGTAGATTAATGCTCCTGCGTGGGAGGTAAAATCCGATTTAACCACTATTATGGGAGGAATATCTTATGAAACACGGTAAGAAGTATTTAGAGAGTGTCAAGCTCGTTGACAGAGCTTCACTCTATGATCCTGCAGAGGCTCTTGAACTTGCTGTCAAGACTTCTTCTGCAAAATTTGATGAAACAGTAGAAATTCACGTTCGTTTGGGTGTTGACTCTCGTCACGCTGACCAGCAGGTTCGTGGCGCCGTTGTTCTTCCGAACGGAACAGGTAAGAAGGTCAGAGTTGCGGTTTTCGCTAAGGGCGATGCTGCCGATGCTGCCGCAGCAGCAGGTGCCGAGATTGTCGGCGCAGAAGACCTTGTTGCAAAGATTCAGGGCGAGGGCTTCCTCGATTTCGACGTTGCTATCGCTGCTCCGAATATGATGGGTCTCGTAGGTCGTCTCGGTAAGGTTCTCGGTCCTCGCGGACTTATGCCCTCACCGAAGGCAGGTACGGTTACTCCCGATGTTGCCAAGGCTGTTGAAGAGGCTAAGGCAGGTAAGATTGAGTACCGTCTCGATAAGACCAACATCATCCACTGCCCGATCGGCAAGGTTTCCTTCGGCGCTGAAAAGCTCCAGGAAAACTACAAGACTCTCCTTGATGCTATCAATAAGGCAAAGCCGGCAGCATCAAAGGGTCAGTACATCAAGAGCTGCGTTGTTGCTACAACAATGGGCCCCGGTGTTCGCATTAACCCTGCAAAGGCAGTTATCGGTGAATAATTAAAACAGAATCACAAAGCCACCCATGGAGCTAACACTCTTTTGGGTGGTTTTTCTGTTGCCTGTGTTTATCTACCGTGCCGAGTTATGCTTCGTCTTTAGGGGAATATTATCTCATTTGATAAAAGGGGAACGCCCCGATGTGTGCAGCATCAGGGCGTTCAAGGGAAAGAGAAAATAAAAATGAAAATAGAGATAATTATCTCCTTGAATAAGGTATCATAGATGTGTGCGGAAAATGTTGTAAAATTGTTAATAATTTATTAACTTTAGACTTATTTCGACAAAATTCACGAAAAAAGAGCTTTACTACTAAATAAGTGGCTAAATATAGATATATTGGTAGTGATTCAATCAGAATTATCTTGATTTCGGGCTGATATTGAGGGGAGTTATAATCAAATGGCAAAAACTTGTCAATTGCGGTTATCCTTGTTAAATTCTGAAATAATTCGTTGTATTGCTTCAATTTGGGTATCTTTGAGATTTGAAACATCAATGGTTTTTCCGTTTTTGACACCGAGCAGATAATCTGTGGTGACACCGAAATAAGCCGCTATTCTGATGAGTGTATCAAAATTCGGATAACCGAGCCCATTTTCATATTTGCTGACTACAGCCTTGGAGAGTCCGACACAAGAGCCGAATTCTTCCTGTGTTAAATTATGATTTTTACGTAATTGCTTTAATATCAAACCAAAATCACAAATGTTCATAATCTCACCACCTTATCCATATTATATATTAAACAAGGTAAACAAATCATAGAATTTAGTAAACGAATTATTGACTTTCCGGAAAGCATATGATATAATGTGGCAAATCGAAATTTTTGAAACGTAATATTAAAGGATTTTGCCATATAAATTGTTTTTAAATTTATTGAATAATGTGCAGTGATTAACCTCCGAAAAAGGTTTTTCGTCACGCAAACTCGGTCTTTCGTCACGAATATATTGAAAATTATGTCGTTTGGTTGTAATATAATAACATATATTATGGAATTGCTAATAAAATTTATAATTTTATGAAGTTCTAATGAACAAGGATTAAGGGCAGGTTTATTAGTTGCATACAGCGAAAGTTGTTTGTAATATAAATTATGAGGAAAGAAGGTGAATAGATAGTTGCGGGTCTAATGCCTACTTAATTGGCAACCGCAAAATTAATAATGTATGTCTGACAAACAACGGATGACATGGGAAAATCAAGGAAAGAAAAATAACAAGAAATTTTAAGGAGAAAAATGTAATGAAAAAAATTAAGAAATTATTATGTTGTGTTTTAGTGTTGATTGTTTTAATGTCTACTTTATCAATTGATGGATTTGCAGCAAAAAATGTTGATCTTTATGATGGTAGAAAGGTTTTGCTGATACAAAATGATTTACCTTGGGGATTTTCGTCCAATACTCGTGTGCTTAAAGAGCTTAATGCGAATTATAGTGTTACGACAACGTCGGAATTTTCTGCAAGTATGCTTGCTAATTATGGTGTGGTGATTTTGGCAAATGACCAAACCACGGATACATATTCTGATTATACAAGATTTACTTCGGAACTTGAATTGTTTGCACAAAACGGCGGAGTAGTTGTTTATGGAGCATGTGATGAAGGTTCGGGACATGGTGGAAAATTGTCTTCAAATCTTCCCGGTGGAGTTACTAAATATTTTAACAGTTCTGAGTATAATTATATAGAGTATAAGAATCACCCTATTGTTACTGGAGTACTTACAGATGAAGTAGCTATTAACGATAACGATTTATACAGTAATTATTGTTCTCATACCTGTTTCAATGAAGATACACTACCTGTTGGCGCAAATGTCATTCTTAGGGCAAAGTCTAATGGTGCACCGACTCTTGTTGAATACCCTTGTGGCGAAGGAATTATTATCGCAAGTGGACTTACGTGGGAATGGGGATACGATGAAAGCAAATCGGGAAACTATTCCAAAAAAGCAATGGATGATTATTTTGCGTATGCAATAACATATTACAATTCAACTATTGATTTTGTTGTTGATAATGTAGGCGTAAGAGCCGGTTACAAATATAATGATACATTCTTTAATAAATCGGCATATATTTATAATCATGAATTAGCTAAAGCATCTATAGGTCTTGCTACAGCAGCAATGGTGGATGATGGAGGTGATTATTCCAAAAAAGAGCCTGCGGCAGCAAAAGAATTGTTCGATGATCTGGATTTTGATAATTATACTCCCTATGGCTATAATAAGAAGCCGACTGAAAATTCGATTGCGTGCGTTTTTGCAAATAAAAATGTTGATGCGACAAAAACATCAATAGTTGTTATAGCGGTTCGCGGTAGTGGATATGAAGGCGAGTGGAGTGGTAATTTTAATATTGGTAATTCTGTTAATCATGCAGGGTTTGATATCGCTAAAAAGACCGTGATAAATCATCTGGTAAATTTCTTGTCAACAGATTCTAAAAAGATAAAATATAAGGATAATGTTAAATTTTGGATTACCGGATATTCACGAGCGGCAGCAACCGCCAACCTTGTCAGCGCGTGCTTGGATGATGTTCGTTCGAATAACGGAATTTTAATTGATGAAGATGCTTGCTATAATTTAAGCGAATATTCGTTCGGTCCTGAAAGCGTTTTCGCTTATACATTTGAAACACCGCGAAATACTCGTAATTCAAATGCTAAGGCAGCGAAATACGGAAATATATTTAACATTGTTAATCGTGATGATATAGTTCCGAGAGTTGCACCAGCTGCGTGGGGATATGCTCGCTTTGGAAAAGACTGTTACTTGCCGTCTAAAGAAAACAGCACATCTGATTATGATAGCTTGTATGAAAAAATGAAGGTTTGCTATTCGGCTGTAGATAAAAAGAGTGCAGATTATAATGGCTCATATTGTTTTCTTGAAATAAAAATTGGAGCTTCAATATTTACGTCAACACCATACATATATGTAAAAGAAAACGAATCTATTGAACGCGGCGTTTTCCTAGACAATATGGTTAATTATCTTGTCTCGACGATTTTTCGATCGCCAAGTAACTATGTAAAAAAATACCAAGATACTATAATGGATATTGCGTATACAATATACGGAAATCCTAAATTGGATGAAGCAATTAGAAGTGAAGGCTTTGGGAATTATGTAATTGATCGAATTACCAGTGTTTTTTCGCTTGGTACGTTAACAGTAAATCCGCTAAAGCAAATATTGAAGGAAGCACTGTTTGCGTTCGGATCAGATGCGGGGTTGACGTATAAAGAAGCTTCTAAATTGGTTGACAAACTGGATTGGATACTGGTTGCATTGATGGCTCACCCGAACTATTTGCTCACTTTTTTGAGTAATCTTGGAAACATGTTTGTTCCTCATTTTCCGGCAACGACAATCGCTTGGATGCTCACCGTTGATGGTAATTATAAAGATGGCGGTTCAGAATTATCAAAAATATTAACCGGTGGCGAAACTTACAGAGTGGCAACAATAAATTGTCCGGTTGATATAGAGGTTTACGATTCTGAGGGTGTGCTTCGTGGAGCTATAATCAATGACGAGGTTCAAAAGATAAAAAATGGAATAAGTGCATATATTGATGAAAACGGGCAAAAGGTGTTCTGCTTGGGCAATGAAGAAGAGTATACTTTCTCCATAGTCGGAACTGGCACGGGAACGATGTCTTGTTCATTCTCAGACTATAATTTTGATATTTGTCAAAAGCAGATAAGCAAAAATTATTACGATATTCCGATAACGACCGATACATCAATAATGGCTGTTCTTGACGTACATTCCGATGTTGGTGTCGAACAAGATGTAATTATGTATGATGCAAACACTGGAGATGTTTTCGAACCTTCAGATGTAGTAAATGCTGAAAACGAAGATCAATATGCTGTCTCGGTTGCTTCAAACAGTGAAATCTCTTTGGCATGCGGAGGAGGAGAATTTTACAAGGGCGAATATGTTCAGGTTACGGCATTTTCAGACCCAAATGAAGCTTTTATCGGATGGTACGAGAATGAAACGAAGGTTTCAAGTGATATTACATATAAATTTAGAGTGGAAAGCGATCATTCTTTAACAGCGAAATTCATAGCGTTTTCTATGGAAGATGTTTCTTTAAATTATAAAGAAACAAAGATAATTAATCCGTTTGGAGATCAAGATATGAGTGGCTATATCGTTTCGTATTCTTCTTCGGATCCTAATGTGGTATCTGTGGATGATACCGGAAAGTTTTATGCGTCAAAAAAAGGTGATGCTACAGTTACTTGTACATTGACTGATGCCTTGGGCGATACTATATCAAAAACCTGTAACGTCAAGGTGAGCTACACCTGGTGGCAGTGGCTCATTAAAATTGTTTTGTTCGGTTGGATTTGGTACTAAATTG
>CAYYLP010000016.1:0-44841 GCA_964472865.1 uncultured Ruminococcus sp.
GCTTTCGCTGTACCGCCACCTTACATAAATACTTCGTTATCGCACCTCGGCTAAACGGGGAGGCTTGAGCTTTTATATTGTGCCGACGGAGATTTGGAGTTAACGGCTTGTCGCACTGTTTCATAATATCTTCGGCTTTTTCGTCATCTTTTGCTTCTAACAGCAAATATCCTCTGATAAGCCTTTTTCGGATTTTCGGTTAACTCAACTTTCTTTTTCTTAAAAAAATCAAATAATCCCATATTTTGTCTCCTTATTCCTTGTCAGCAAACAGACCGTCTCCACGTGTGCGGTATGGGGGAACATATCGACGGGCTGGATTTTGCGTACCTTGTATCCGTTGCGAGTGAGGAAGGCGAGGTCGCGAGCCTGTGTTTCGGGGTTGCAGGAGATGTAGACAATTTTTTTCGGGGAGAGAGTGAGCATTGATGAAAGAAATGCTTTGTCACTTCCGGCTCTGGGTGGATCCATAAAAATTACGTCCGCCCTTTCACCGTCAGCCGCCATACGGCTCATAAATTCTCCTGCATCGTTACAATAGAAGTGAATGTTTTGGGTGCCGTTGAGCTTTGCGTTACCGATTGCATCGTGAATCGCATCACGGTTTACCTCAACGCCGATAACCTGTTTTGCTTTTTGGGCGGCAACGATTCCGATTGTACCTATTCCGCAATAAGCGTCAATTACCGTTTCGGTTCCGTTGAGCTCGGCAAATTCGATTGCCTTTGAATAAAGCTTTTCGGTTTGCACGGGGTTGATTTGATAAAAGGATTTGGCGGAGATGGAAAATTCGCAGCCGCAGAGAGTATCCTTGATTTTTCCCTTGCCATAGAGAACCTTTTCCGTTTCACCGAGCACCATACTTGTATCGGTGTTGTTGATGTTTTGAATTATCGTTGTAATTTCCGGGTGAGCCTCAAGCAACGCTTTGATGAAAGCATTTTTGCCCGGGAAAACCACTGTGCCGGTGACAAGCACAACCATTATTTCTCCGCTTGTGAAGCCTCTTTTGACAAGGACGTGACGAAGAAAACCGGTTTTTCTGTCCTCGTTATACGCCGTCATACGAAAACCGGGCATCATCGAACGGATTGTAACAATTATTTCGTCGGCTTTTTTGTCCTCAATTTTGCATCGGTCAACGCAAACTATTCGGTGCGAGCCGGATTGATAAACGCCTGAAATAATTTTGCCGCCGCGTGTTGTACCAAATGCCGCCTGAACCTTGTTGCGGTAATGGTACGGATTTTCCATACCTATAATTTTGTCAACGTGGCAGTATTTGCCAAGGAGCTTGATAACCCTTGCTTCCTTAAATGCGAGCTGACGCTCGTAGCTCATATTTTGGAGCTGACAGCCTCCGCATTTTCCCGCAACGGGACAAAAGCTCTTTTTCTGATCTTTTTTTGATTTTTTATCGTTCATTTTTTCGTTCCTTGTTGATAATTTGACACACATAAATCGATGCTGTGCCGAGCAGGGCAATTATCGCCCAGCTTGCAACCGTGCCGCCCCATCCGAATTTTTCGGAGAGCAGAGCAAATCCATAGGCTGAAGCCGCAGAGCCAACGTATGTCATAAAATTGAGTGTGCCGGAAAGCTCGGAAACATTTTCGTTGTTTCCGTAAATTCCCGGAATAAAGCTGATGAGAATTAGATTTACGCCATGCATACAGGCAACTATCAAAGCCGAAAGTGCAACGGTAAGAACTACCGAATGCTTGCCGAATAAGGCAAGCATTATTGCAGAAAAAGTGCCGAGAGCGAAAATTATCAAAGCACATTTAAACGGCTTTTTGCCTGTTTTGTTGTAAAAAATTGAGGTGATCTGTAGGCTGATGTAGGAAAAAACAGGAATAATCGCACTTGTTAAAATTGACTTTTCACTGCTGAGCTTAAAGCTTTCGTAAATATAAGTCGGCAACCAGGTTGTAACGCCGTCACGCAGTGTTCCCTGGCAAAAGATTGCCGCAAGCGTGAAGATAAACAATCCTATCGGCATTGCAAGAGAATGGCTTTTACGTTCGGCATTTTTTTTGAGGGTGTATTTTATGTTTGCGGTGCTTTCAATTTTTGTCAGCATCGTGAACCAGGTCACAGCCATAATCAGTCCGCAAGCAGCGGTGATGAAGAAAACGCCTTTCCAGCTCCAAACCGATATAACGGCAGGGGAGAGCAGATAAATGATGATTGTTGCTACCGTACTGCCGAGATTGCTCTGAACACAGCCTTTGTTAAAATCATCCTCACTCATTGACGTTTTCATAATTTTGAGCATCGGAGGCCACATAAATGATTGTGCAAGACCGTTTATTCCCCAAACGGTACACATAGCGGCGGTACCGCTGACAAATGGAATGAGTATATTCATTGAGGCAGTGACCGCAAAGCCGAGAGTCATCAGCATTTTTGGATTGAAGCGGTCACCGAGCTTGCCGCTGATAAGCTGTCCCACTCCGTAGGTGATGAAGCCAACCGTTGTAACCGCACCTGCGGCAGCTTTTTCGATACCTCCATCGGCAATTATTGCGGCGATGACGGCTGCAAAATTTATTCGTGTCAGATAGCTTACAAAATACGCAAGCGTACACAAAAAGATTAATCTTTTTGAATTTTTACGGTCAAGCTTTGTCATTTTACGGCTTCCTTAGGCTTTTTCATCGTGAGAGAAATTCTTTTTTTATCAAGGTTGACGTCAAGCACCCAAACGGTGACAATTTGACCGACCTTGAGCACCTCGGAGGGATGCTTTATGTATTTATCTGTGATTTGTGAAATATGAACAAGTCCGTCCTGATGAACACCGATATCGACAAATGCACCGAAATCAATGACGTTTCTGACGGTTCCCTGAAGCTCCATTCCGCTCTTTAAATCCTTCATATCCATAACATCGGTTCGTAGCATCGGTGGAGGAAGCTCGTCACGGGGATCACGACCCGGACGAAGAAGCTCCTTGATGATATCTTGCATTGTCGGAATGCCGACGCCGATTTTTTCGGCAACGCTTTCCTCACCGAGGGCGGAAATTTTTTCGTTTATATCGCTGATTTTACCCTTGGAGGCATCGGCAACCGTATAGCCGCAGACCTCAAGCAACGCCTTTGCGGCGGTGTAGCTTTCGGGGTGAACGCCGGTATTATCAAGAAGATTTTTACTTTCGGGGACTCTCATAAAGCCGGCACACTGTTCAAATGCTTTGGCTCCGAGCTTGGGAACCTTTTTAAGCTGAGAGCGTGAGGTGAATTCTCCGTTTTCCTCTCTGTCGGCGACAATGTTTTTGGCAACTGTCGAATTGATGCCCGAAACCCTTGTCAAAAGGGAGGGGGAGGCAGTGTTGATATCGACGCCGACACTTGTTACAGCATCCTCGATAACGCCATCGAGGGCGATGTCAAGCTCCTTTTTGGGCAAATCGTGCTGATACTGACCGACACCGATTGATTTAGGGTCGATTTTAACAAGCTCTGCAAGAGGGTCTTGCAAACGACGGGCGATTGAAACGGCACTTCTGAGTGAAACATCATATTGAGGAAATTCCTCTGCCGCAAGCTTTGATGCGGAATAAACCGAAGCGCCTGCCTCGCTGACCATCATATAAGCGGCATCCGTATCAAGCTCCTTGAGAAGCTCGGCGGTGAATATTTCCGTTTCCTTGGAGGCTGTTCCGTTACCGATTGCGATAATCTGTACTCCGTATTTTGTTATAAGCTTTTTTATAAGCTCCTTAGCCTGTGCTTGCTGTGCGGCGGAATGGGTAATATATGCCACTCCGGTGTCGAGCACACGTCCCGTCGGGTCAACCACGGCAACCTTGCAGCCCGTTCTGTAGCCCGGGTCAAGACCGAGTGCAACCTTGCCCTTGACAGGCGGCTGTAGCAAAAGCTCCTTTACGTTAACGGAGAAATTTTTGATTCCGGAAATATCCGCACGCTCTGTAAGCTGATTGCGGATTTCACGCTCAACCGAGGGGAAAATCAGTCTGTCGTAGGCATCAACTCCGGCATCACGCACTGTATCGGTACAGAGTGAGCCATTATTTTCGAGCGTTTCGGAGGCAATGACATTGAGCGCCTTTGCTCTGTTGAGCTCAAGACTGACCTTGAGAAGATTTTCGCTTTCGCCTCTGTTTATTGCGGAAATTCTGTGGTCGGCAATTTTATTTACCGGTTCGCTGAAATCATAATATTGCTCATAAACGCTTTTTTTCTGCGGGTCGGTTGCTTTTACATTTACAATTCCGATAACCGAGAGCAGATTTTTGAGCCTGCGGCGGATATCCGGCATATCCGAAATATCCTCTGCGATTATATCCATAGCACCGCGCAGGGCATCCTCGGCGGTGAGAATCTCTTTTTCCTCGTTAATATATTCCTCTGCAAGAACCAAGGCGGAGGGACTGTCGGGTGCTTGCAGGCGTATTGCATTTGCCAAGGGCTCAAGTCCCTTTTCTCTTGCAACCGAGGCACGGGTTTTTCTTTTGGGCTTAAATGGTCTGTAAATGTCCTCAAGCTCCGCAAGAGTTGCAGAGCTGTCGAGCGCTGCGGAGATTTCCTCCGTCAGCTTTTCCTGCGCTTCGATTGAAGAACGGATTTCTTCACGTCGCTTATCAAGATTACGCAGATATTCAAGTCTTTCAGAGATGGCGCGCAGTGTTTGATCATCGAGCGTGCCGTGAGCCTCCTTGCGGTAACGGGCAATAAAGGGGATTGTATTGCCGTCGTCAATGAGTGAAACGACATTTTCTATCTGCCATTTTTTCAGTTTAAATTCGTTTGTGAGAGTGAGAATAATATCCATAAGCTTTCCTTTTACTTTCTTGTTTTAATTTGTCGTATATCCGAGCCGTCAAAGTAGAGTAAAATATAATTACTCAAAATTCGAGATGCTATGCGTTCGCCGTAGGCGGAGGTGAGCTGTTCGGGGGTGAGATTTGTGCTGATGATTGTCGGCTTACCCTCAAGCTCCCTTGAATTAACAAGGTTATAGAGAGCCGAAATCGTGAATTGAGTTGTAAATTCCGCACCGAGGTCATCAATTATCAAAAGGTCGCTTTCAAGCATCGAATCGAGAGTGCCGATGTCTGATTTGCCAAACTTTTCCTTTTCAAGCTTGTTAAAAAGGTTTTGAGCAGAGCTGTATATAACGCCGTAGCCCTTTTCGACCGCTTTACCGGCGATAGCAAGCGAGAGATGCGTTTTACCGAGCCCGGTTTTGCCGTAAAGCAGAAGGCTCGGAGAGCGACGACCGAAATCCGAGGAATACTCACGGCAGTAGGCGAGTACGCTTTCCATTCTCCGACGTGGGCTTGTTCCGGCACCGTCGGGGTAATAGTCGAGCTTGAAATTATCAAAGCGACATTTTTCGACGGGTAGTGCGGAGCAGAGCTTTTCATACTCTATCGACCTTATAAGCTCGGTAAAGCAACTGCACATCAAACCGTTGACAAAGCCCTTGTCCTCACATTTGGAGCAGTTATATTTAACGTCGAGCCAATCCTCGGGAAAGCCGTTGCTTTTCAAAAGTGATTTTCTTTGCTTTTGCGCATCAAGATTAATCTCGGAAAGCTTTTTTATGTAGTCCTTTGCATCGGCGGCGCCCATTCCGAGTGCCTTTATTGTTGCAAGCCCTGCCTTGGACATTTTTTCCTCAAGCTCAAGAATTTCGGGGATAAGCTCAACTGCGGCACGGTGATGCTCCTCACGCAGTGCCAACGCCTTGCTGCGGCGTTGAGCGAGCTCTTGCTCGGCTTTTTTATAGGTTTCTTTTGAGTAGGACATAATCAGCTTCCTTTCTTGTATACCGGCAGTGCCTCGGCACGATGGGTAAATTCGTCAATATCGTAGGAGGCGGAGCTTTTTTTCGGCGGATTTTTTTTGCTCCTGTATTCTTCCTTTTCACGGTCAACGTCGTCGGGAGTTTTGATACCCTTTGAGCTCCAGTTCATCAAAATCTTATTCATATAGGGAAAGCTGATTTTACTTGAATGGTTGAGCATTTCTTCGTAGGCGAGGTGTATCATTTCGACGCCGAATTTCAGCTCAATTGACCACGTTCTCAAATAAGCCGACTGGGATGAGGTGGGGCGTGGGTTTTGGATTCCCGCCATTGTCGCAAATTCGCTCCACAGCTTGTTGCAGGAATTGAGCTGCTTTATTTGCTCATCGGCCTTTTCAATGGTGTCAATTTCTTTTTCTCCCCAGGATTTGCCGACCTTGGAGATATATGAAAAGCCGCTTTTACCGATGGATTTACAGTAATCGACGAGCATATAAATGACTTCAATCGGCAGACCGTAATGGTCATGCATCATCAGCAGAATGCCTCGGCTGTCGTTACCGAGCGTTTTGCCGAGCATCTTTTCAACATCAGTGAACATTGCGAGAATTTCCGGCGTTTCCTTACATCTTGCGGCAATCTGCTCACCGGAGGGCTTTGAGGCTTCAATTTCGGTAAGCTGCTTTGGCGGCTCATCTGTAATTGTCGGATTTTGAGGCTCAACAATCGTCGGGCTTCCGTCATCGACAATAACGCCCCAGCCGGCTATTACGGTCAGAGCGTCGGCAACGTCACCCTCCTTGTAGCCGATTCCCTTTGAAATTACGGAAATATCAATCGGCTCGGAGATATGGCGGCATATCCAAAGCAGAGTTTTGAGCTGTGAGGCACTTGCCAACTTTATGTAGTTGTCCGCAACCTGCGTAGGCACAGCAAACATTGAGCCGAGCAGGGCAGAGTTAAATTTGTAAGACATTTTGAACATTCCTTATTTTATTAGTATGCAATGATAATATTATACACTTTTAGCACGGAAATTTAAACACCAAAAACAGATTTTACAGCACTCGAAAAAAAGCACAATTAGTTGTAGTCCTGTGTAATTTTGGGCACAATTGCTTTGACAAAAGCACCAAAACGGTAAAAAACAAACGCAAAATATGCACCTTTGAGCGATGAACTCAAGGGTGCATATCGTTTATCGGGTTTCGGAGACTCAGACCGTAAACGGGTCGATGGAATCAACCATTGCGGGAAGAAGCTTGAAAGTGAAATCAAAGCTTTCATCCGAGAGCCAATATTTTTTGAGTAGGTCGGGACCGCAGGAGGCAGAGCCGACACCCTGCTGCTTAAAGTCAAGGCTGAGGACAGTTTCCTTCATCGGCTCAAGCTCATAGTCATGTGCCGCAGTGCACAGCATCTGCTGTGTGAAATGCTGTGCATTGGAGGAGAAGCTGTCAAAATTCTCACTCTTGCAGAAAAGTCCCGTTCCGTTTTCGTCGGAGAGCTTAATCCATTTTGTTGCATAATGGCTTGAATTTTCCTGGGGACGGACATAATGCTCAAAATTTTCGGTAACGGTGGTCTCAAAGCGATCAATCCAAGCATAGTGATGCTTATCGACATAGCTTTCCTTGGGACCGTAGCCGAAGTATTCGTAATTCTCAAAGCCATCTGTGGTGATGAGCTGCAAGCCTATTCTCGGCAAACAGTCATGACCGGAATCACGGCTTCCGTTGACATTGACAAGTACGCTTGAATCGGGAAGGAAGGTGTAGGTCATTTTGCCGACAAATACAGGTGCAAATTCGTATGCACCGATTGAAGCATCGACGGTGATTTCAACCTTTTTGTCGGATATTTCAACATTAACGTCTCGGCATTTCTGCTTGAGCTTGTCGAAATAATTGTTACGCCATTTGTCGCTGTAGCGCTTCTTATCATTGTCGAGGTATGCTCGGAAAAGATTAAGCTCAACGGGGGCGGAGATGAGCTCCTTTCCGTCAAAAGCAATTTTGATGAGCTTTCCGTAGCCCTTATCAAAGACATATTTAACCTTTCCGACGCAAATGGTGGTGTATCTGTCACTGTTATCAACAGCGAATTCATAGCTCGGCAATGCGATTTTTTCTGTCGGAGCGGAATCAAGCTTGAATTGCTTGAGACCGATTTCGTGACCTGCCGCCGCCCAAGGCTTATCGGTTTTGCCGATAAATCTGAGGGTGAGGTAGGTTTCGCCTGTAAAGCTGTAGGCTGAAGTGTCAAAGACGGAGAAATTGTTTTCCTCCCTCGGCATGAGCATCAGTCCGGAGATTTCTCCGCTTGCGACGAGCTTGCCGTCGGATTTAATATCCCAAGCGATACCGACATCATCAAGACCGGTGAAGAAGTTACGGTTTTTGATAGCAACCGAGCCGTCACCGTTGTATTTAACATAGAAGGGCTGATATGCTATTCTTGCCTCCTCAAAGCCTGTGTGGGGAGTTCTGTCGGGATAAACAAGACCGTCAACGCAGAAATTGCAGTCGTTCGGATGGTCATTGAAATCGCCGCCGTAGGTGTATTTATATCCGCCCTTACCGTCGGGGATTGCAACGGAATGGTCAACGTATTCCCAAATACAGCCGCCGACAAATCTTTCGTCTGAGTCGATGAGCTCCCAATAATCAAGGAGGTCTCCGGGACCGTTGCCCATGGCGTGGGAATATTCGCAAAGGTAAAACGGCTTGTTCTTACGTTGCTTGCTTGAAAGAATTTCGTGGCATCGTTCTATTGAGGGGTACATCCAGCTTTCGATATCAGAGCAGCCGCCGATGTATTTGCCGGCCTCCTTTGAATAGAGGTAATTTGCACCCTCATAGTGAACAAGAGCGTTCGGATTGCGTGATTTAACATAATCGTGCATTGCCTGATGATTGTCGCCGCAGCCCGATTCGTTGCCGAGCGACCAGAAAATTACGCAGGCACGGTTTTTGTCACGCTCAAACATTCTCTTAACACGGTCAACATATGCCTCTCTCCACTGCGGATTGTTGGAAAGAGTGCTCCAATAGGCAAGAGTGTGACCGGCAATGTTGCTGGTGAAGCCGTGAGCCTCAAGGTCACTTTCGTCAACGACGAGGAAGCCGAGTTGATCGCACATTTCAAGAAAACGGGGGTCATTGGGATAGTGAGAGGTTCGGATTGCGTTGACGTTGTGACGCTTGAAGATATAAAGGTCCTTAAGCATATGCTCAACGGGAGTGGCGTGACCGAGCAGCGGATGAGAATCGTGACGGTTTACACCCTTTAGCTTGATCGGCTGCCCATTTAGGTAGAGAACGGATTTGGAAATTTTAAGCTCCTTAATACCGAGCTTGACAAGGACAACCTCATCGGAAACATCAAGGAAAAGGTCGTAAAGCATCGGTGCTTCATCATTCCAAAGAATGGGATTGTCGAATTTTATCTTGATTTTGCCGTCAACGCTTTCACCTGCGGCAATGTTTTCGCCGTGGGGAGAGATGAGCTTATATGTAACATTTCTGTCACCGACGATGTCAAGGTCAACATTGACAATACATTTTGTGAGCTTCTTTTTGAGCTCCGTTGTTACATAGAAGTCACGGATTCTTCCTCTGCGGCTTCTTTTGAGGATGTATACGTCACGGAAGATACCGCTCATACGCCACATATCCTGATCCTCAAGGTATGAACCGTCACACCATTTGAGGACAAGCATTGCAATTCTGTTTGTACCGGCGTGAGCAAATTCGGTGATGTTAAATTCGCTCGTCATATGGCTTACCTGGCTGTAGCCGGCAAATTTGCCGTTTATCCAAAGATAGAAGCAGGAATCAACACCCTCAAAATTGAGAAAAAGGTCACGGCTCATATCGTTTTCGGTGAGCTCAAAATCACGGATATATATTCCGCATGGGTTTTCATCGGGAACATAAGGCGGCTCGGCAGGGTAGGGGTAGCGGACGTTTGTATAATTCGGTACGTCGTAGCCCTTGTCAAGATCCATCTGCCAATTCATTGGCAGATGGATCTTGTTGAATTTTTCGTCAATGGTATAATCTGCGGCATAGAAGCCGTCTTCAGCATCAATAACGGAGCTGTAAAATCTGAAATCCCATTCGCCGTTGAGAGATTGGAAATACTTTGATTGCTCACGGGGCTTGCTGAACGCATTTTCCTCATTGAGGAACGGAATGAAATAGGCACGTGGCTCCTCGCAGCCGATGTGAAGTGCTTCCGGATTTTCGTAATATTTGGGTATATTAAGCATTTTATCCTCCTATTAATCGAGTTCGATTTTTGCTGTTCTTGAATTTATTACACGGAAAATTTCCGTATCAAACTTTGGCTCACGCCAATAGGTATAGAGACCGTTCTGTTCTTGCTCAACATCATAAAGCTGAGTGTAGCAGAAGCCGAACATTTCGCTGTTGTCAAGCAATGCATCGGTCAAGCCCTTATAACGCTCAACAAATTCATCAAGGGTTTTCGGTGCATTGCCGTAGCCCCAGGCATTTGTGTCTCCGTTGCCGACTGTCCAACGAATTCCGCCGTATTCACTTACGAAGGTTGGACCGCCCGTGTAATGCTGACGGTCACCCTTGTGGTCGTAAAGCTCTCCGTCGGTCATCAGCTTGTCGTAATGCTCCTTGAAAATTTTCGGATCTGCCTCATAATCGTGGACATCGAAAATATCAGTGACAATATGGAAGTTTCCGCTGGTGTCGATGCACGGACGAGTTTTGTCGAGAGCCTTGGTTGCCTTGTAGATTGTCGCAATTGTGTCGTCGTGTTGCTTTCTACCCTGACAATCCCAGGTTTCATTAAACGGACACCAGCCGACAATTGACGGGTGATTAAAGTCACGTTCGATTTCTTCTATCCATTCGGGAAGTATGGCGAAAAGTGCAAGCGGATTAGAATAATCTGTTCCGCAGTTTGCATATTCGCCCCAAACTATGTAGCCCATTCTGTCGCAATGGTAGAGAAATCTCGGCTCAAATACCTTTTGGTGAAGTCTTGCTCCGTTGAAGCCGACGTCGAGCGAAATTTGGATATCCTTAATCATTGCCTCCTCACTCGGAGCGGTGTAAATTCCGTCGGGATAAAAGCCCTGGTCAAGAACAAGACGCTGGAAAACGGATTTGCCGTTGATAAGGAATTTTTGTCCCTCAAGGCGAACATCACGAAGACCGAAATAGCTTTTAACCTTATCATCGTTGAAGCGAAGCTCAAGGTCATAAAGTCTGCCGTGACCGGGCTCCCAGAGGAAAGCCTCCTTGAGGTCAAGATGAGCGTTTACCTGACCGCCGCCGGTCTGTACGCTTGCCGCACCCATAATCCTGTCCCGGTAAAGTGCAAGAACCTCAAATTTACCGCTGCCGATAACCTCTGCCTGAATATCAACCGAGGTGTTTTCGACGTTTGGAAAAAGCTTGATTCCCTTGATTCTTGCCTCGGGAACAAATTCAAGCCAAACCGTCTGCCAAATTCCCGTTGTTCTTGTGTAGTCGCAGCCGTGGGAATAGTATTCGAGGCTTTGCTTTCCGCTCGGTTGAACGGTATTTCTGTTATCGTCCTCGGCGTAAAGCGTGACGGTATTCTCCCCGTCACAAAGGAAATCCGTAATATCAAATTCAAAGGATGTGTAGCCGCCCTTGTGAGTACCGACCTTTTTACCGTTGATGAAAACGGTAGCTTTATAATCGACAGCGCCGAAATGAATAATGGCTTTTAAATTTTTGTATCTTTCGGGTATGTCAAATTTCCTTGAATACCAAACGGCATCCATAAAGTCCTTATGCTCAATTCCGGAAAGTGAGCTTTCGGGGCAGAAGGGAACAATGATTTTATTGTCAAATTCCTTTTGCGGCTCATAGAATTTCCTTTCGAGACCGCTTTTGGATTTGTCGATTTCAAAGCTCCATTCTCCGTTGAGGTTGAGCCAATCGGCACGTTGAAGCTGCGGATTCGGGTGCTCCGGACGGGGTATATTTTCGGTCATTGCATTGTCCTCCGTAAAGTGATTTTGCTTATTCAAGCTCTATTTTAGCTGTTCTTGAGTTGATTGCTTTGAAAATCGACGGCTCAAATTTAGCCTTTCTCGAATAGGTGTAAAGTCCGTTCTGCTCCTGCTCAACATCGTAAAGCTGAGTGTAGCAGAAGCCGAACATTTCGCTGTTGTCAAGCAATGCATCGGTAAGTCCCTTGTAGCGTTCGATAAATTCGTACTTGTTTTTGGGAGCATCGCCGTAGCCCCATGCGTTTTGTTCATTTTCGTTCACAGACCAACGAATTCCGCCGTATTCGCTGACGAAGGTGGGACCGCCGGTATATTTTTGACGGTTATCGTGACGGTCATAGAGTGTACCCTCTGTCATCAGTTTATCATAGTTTGCTTTGAATATTGCGGGATCCTGCTCATAATCGTGAACATCGAAAATATCGGTGATAACGTGGAAGTTTCCGCTGGTGTCGATGCACGGACGAGTTTTGTCAAGAGCCTTGGTGGTTTTGTAAATAACGGCAAGAGTATCGTCATACTGCTTTCTTCCGTCATAATCCCAGGTTTCGTTAAGCGGACACCAACCGATGATTGCAGGGTGGTTAAAGTCACGCTCAATTTCTTCAATCCATTCCGGAAGTATGCTGAAAAGTGACATCGGATTGGACGGGTCAACACCCCAGTTCGGATATTCACCCCATACTATGTAGCCCATTTTATCGCAGTTATAAAGGAAGCGAGGCTCGAAGATTTTTTCGTGAAGCCTTGCACCGTTGAAGCCGACGTCGAGCGAAATTTGGATATCCTTAATCATTGCCTCCTCACTCGGAGCGGTGTAAATTCCGTCGGGATAAAAGCCCTGGTCAAGAACAAGACGCTGGAAAACGGATTTGCCGTTGATAAGGAATTTTTGTCCCTCAAGGCGAACATCACGAAGACCGAAATAGCTTTTAACCTTATCATCGTTGAAGCGAAGCTCAAGGTCATAAAGTCTGCCGTGACCGGGCTCCCAGAGGAAAGCCTCCTTGAGGTCAAGATGAGCGTTTACCTGACCGCCGCCGGTCTGTACGCTTGCCGCACCCATAATCCTGTCCCGGTAAAGTGCAAGAACCTCAAATTTACCGCTGCCGATAACCTCTGCCTGAATATCAACCGAGGTGTTTTCGACGTTTGGAAAAAGCTTGATTCCCTTGATTCTTGCCTCGGGAACAAATTCAAGCCAAACCGTCTGCCAAATTCCCGTTGTTCTTGTATAGTCGCAGGCGTGGGAATAATATTTCTCACTCTGTTTTCCGCGGGGCTGGGTTGTACAACGTGTATCATCCTCGGCATATACGGTAACGGTATTTGCTCCGTCGCAAAGGAAGTCTGTGATATCAAATTCAAAGGAGATATAACCGCCCTTGTGAGAGCCGACCTCTTTACCGTTGATGAAAACGGTTGCCTTGTAATCGACAGCACCGAAATGGATAATCGTTCTTAAATTTTTATATTTTTCGGGTACGGTGAACTCTCTTGAATACCAGACCGCAGCCATAAAATCCTTGTATTCAACGCCGGAAAGAACACTTTCGGGGCAGAAGGGGACGTTGATTGTGCTTTCAAATTTTTTCTGCGGCTCATAGAATTTTCTTTCGAGTCCGCTCTTGGATTTGTCAATTTCAAAGCTCCATTTTCCGTTAAGGTTAATCCACTCTCTGCGTTGAAGCTGCGGATTGGGATGCTCGGGACGAGGTATATTTATCATAGTAGTTATCCTCCACTTATTTTTTGAATTTATAATACCATATATAGTAAAAATATACAAGTAAAAACCATTGCTTTTCTGAAAAAACTTTATCAAAAAACACATAATCGGACGTGTAATGCTTGAATTTTGATGTATTCTATTGTAAAATGGTATTTGTAGAAAATTTGTTTGAAAGAGGGTGCGATAATGGATAAATTTGTACTTCATTCACCGTTTGAACCGATGGGCGACCAACCGGAAGCAATTGAAGCGCTTGTTCACGGTGTTGAGGAGGGCTATACGGAGCAGACACTTCTCGGTGCGACGGGTTCGGGCAAGACCTTCACCATGGCAAAGGTAATTGAAAAGGTCAACAGACCAACTCTTGTCCTTGCGCATAACAAAACTCTCGCTGCCCAGCTTTGTTCCGAATTTAAGGAGTTTTTTCCCGAAAATGCGGTTGAATATTTTGTATCCTACTACGACTATTATCAGCCGGAGGCATATATTCCGACAACCGATACCTATATTGAAAAGGACTCTGCGGTAAACGACGAAATTGACAAATTACGCCATTCCGCAACCTCGGCTCTTTCCGAGCGCAGGGATGTTATAATCGTTGCAAGTGTTTCGTGCATTTACTCTCTCGGTGACCCGATTGATTACAGAAGTATGGTTATTTCACTGAGAACAGGAATGGAAAAAAGCCGTGATGAGCTTATTAAAAGACTGATTGAAATACAATATGAAAGAAACGACGTCAGCTTTACCCGTAATAAATTCAGGGTAAAGGGTGATGTTGTTGAAATCTTTCCCGTTTATTCAAACGAAATTGCTTTCAGAATAGAATTTTTCGGTGATGAAATAGATCGTATCAGCGAAATAAATCCGCTGACGGGTCAGGTGAAGAATGTTCTTTCGCACGTTGCGATATATCCGGCATCTCACTATGTTGTTTCACCCGAAAAAATGGAGGGTGCGATTGCTCAGATTTATTCCGAAATGGAGGAGCAGGTCAAAAAATTCCAAGCAGAGGGCAAGCTGATTGAAGCACAGAGGATAAGGCAAAGAACAGAATACGATATAGAGATGCTTCGTGAAACGGGCTTTTGCAAGGGAATAGAAAACTATTCAGCAATAATGTCGGGCAGAAAGCCGGGCGATCCGCCATTTACGTTGCTTGATTATTTTCCCGAGGATTTTATGCTTTTTGTTGATGAATCACACGTTACATTGCCACAGGTCAGAGGAATGTACGGCGGCGACAGATCAAGAAAGGAAAGTCTTGTCGGCTTTGGCTTCAGACTTCCCTCGGCGTTCGATAACCGTCCGTTGACCTTTGATGAATTTTACGGCAAGCTCGGTCAAAAAATATTTGTAAGTGCAACACCGGGTGAATTTGAAAAGCAAAAAAGTGTCCGGATTGCAGAGCAGGTAATCCGACCGACGGGCTTGCTTGATCCGGAAATTTCCGTCAGACCTACCGACGGTCAAATCGACGACCTTGTTTCGGAGATAAATTTGAGAATCGAAAAGGGTGAGCGTGCGCTTGTTACAACGCTGACCAAAAAGATGGCGGAGGATCTCACGGATTATTTGGAAAACCTCGGTATCAAGGTTCGCTATATGCATTATGATGTTGATACGATTGAGCGTATGAAGATTATCAGGGATTTGCGTTTGGGTGAATTTGATGTTCTTGTCGGAATTAACCTTTTGCGTGAGGGCTTGGATATTCCCGAGGTTTCGCTGGTGACTATACTCGATGCCGATAAGGAGGGCTTCCTCCGAAGCGAAACCTCACTCATACAGACCATCGGACGAGCCGCCAGAAATGCCAACGGTACGGTAATTATGTATGCTGATACGGTTACGGCATCAATGGAACGTGCCATAAAGGAAACCCTGCGCCGTCGTGAGAAGCAGGAACGCTATAACACGGAGCACGGAATTGTTCCGCAGACGGTTAAAAAGGATGTCCGTGATATTCTCGAAATATCCTCCTCAAAGCCCGAAAAATCGCATAAGCGTATGACTCGTGCCGAAAAGGAGCAGATGATAAAACAGCTTACCGCAGAGATGAAAGCGGCGGCTAAAATTTTGGAATTTGAACACGCTGCATACCTGCGTGACAGAATAAACAAGCTCAGAGAGGAAAAATAATGAAGCAGAATAAATTGGTAGTTAAAGGTGCCTGTGAGCACAATTTAAAAAATGTCGATGTTGAGATACCGAGGGACAGCCTTGTTGTTTTTACGGGACTTTCCGGCTCGGGTAAATCCTCGTTGGCTTTTGATACGATATATGCAGAGGGTCAGCGGCGTTATGTTGAGTCGCTTTCCTCCTATGCAAGACAGTTCCTCGGTCAGATGGAAAAGCCCAAGGTGGATTATATTGAGGGACTTTCTCCGGCGATATCAATAGACCAAAAAACAACCTCGAAAAATCCACGTTCAACCGTTGGTACGGTTACGGAAATATACGATTATTTGCGTCTTCTTTATGCGAGAATAGGTATACCGCATTGTCCCGTCTGCGGCAGAGAGATTTCAAGGCAGAGCGTGGATACGATTGTTGACCGAATTATGGAGCTTGAAGCGGGTACGAAAATTCAGGTGCTTTCTCCGATTGTCAGCGGCAGAAAGGGCGAGTATGTCAAGGAGCTTGATAGTATTCGCAAGAGCGGCTTTGTCAGGGTCAGAATTGATGGGATAACCTATGACCTTTCGGAGCAGATAAAGCTTGAAAAGAACAAAAAGCATAGCATTGAGGTTATTGTTGACCGTCTTGTTATGAAGGAGGATATAAAAAGCAGACTTTCCGATTCGGTTGAAACGGCGGCAAATCTCTCCAAGGGCTTGGTTATAATTGATGTTATCGGCGGCGAGGAGCTTATGTTTTCTCAGAATTATGCGTGTCCGGAGCACGGAGTCAGCGTTGAGGAGCTAAATCCGAGAATGTTCAGCTTTAACAACCCGTTCGGTGCTTGTCAGAAATGCAGCGGTCTGGGTATTTTTATGAAGGTCAGCGAAAAGTTGGTTGTTCCCGACCCCAAGCTTACAATTCGTCAGGGTGCAATAAAGGCCTCCGGGTGGTCAATACCCGATGGCGGAACAATTGCCCTGATGTATTATGAGGCACTTGCAAGAGAATATGATTTTTCGCTTGATGTTCCGTATAGGGATTTGCCCGAAAAAGCAAAAAAGGTGCTTATGTACGGTACGGATGGTAAAAAAATAAAAATGACACGGAAAAACGTATACGGCGAAGGCACATATATGAAGGACTTTGAGGGAATTCTCAACAATGTTGAACGCCGCTATGCCGATACGACGAGTGAAATTTCCCGCAACGAAATTGAGCAGCTTATGACTGCGGTGGATTGCCCGGAATGTGGCGGAGCAAGGCTGAGAAAGGAAAGTCTTTTTGTTACCGTTGGCGGTATAAACATTTATGAGCTTTGCAGTAAATCCATCAAGGAGGCACTGGTGTTCTTTGGTGAGCTGAAGCTTTCAAAGCGTGATATGATGATTGCCGATGCGATTATCAAGGAGATAAAAAGCCGTATGAAATTCCTTGCAAGTGTCGGACTTGACTATCTTACGCTTACGAGAAGCTCGGGTACGCTTTCGGGCGGTGAGAGCCAAAGAATAAGGCTTGCTACTCAAATCGGCTCATCTCTTATGGGCGTTTTGTATATTCTCGATGAACCGAGTATCGGCTTGCATCAAAAGGATAATGACAAGCTTCTTGCAACACTGAAAGAGCTTCGTGACCTCGGCAACACTCTTATTGTGGTTGAGCACGATGAGGAAACGATGCGGTCTGCCGATTATGTTGTCGATGTAGGTCCGGGAGCGGGTATTCACGGCGGCGAGGTTGTGTGCAGCGGTACGGTTGAAGATATTATGAACTGTGAGCGTTCGATAACGGGACAATATCTCAGCGGAAAGAAGAAAATTCCGGTGCCGACCCAAAGACGTAAGGGTAACGGAGCTTTCCTTGAGATCAAGGGGGCGCAGGAAAACAACCTTAATAATATCAATGTGAAAATTCCCCTCGGAGAATTTGTTTGTGTAACAGGCGTTTCAGGCTCGGGCAAATCCTCACTTGTCAACGAAATAATTTATAAAAGACTTGCCGAGCAGCTCAACGGAGCAAAGCGTTTTCCCGGAAAGCATAAGGATATGCTCGGAATCGAAAATCTTGATAAGGTTATTGATATTGACCAGTCTCCTATAGGCAGAACGCCGCGTTCAAATCCCGCAACCTATACAGGCGTTTTTAACGATATCAGGGAGCTTTTTGCCATGACTGCCGATGCAAAGGCAAGAGGCTACACTGCAAGCAGATTTTCGTTCAACGTCAAGGGCGGTCGCTGTGAGGCTTGCCAGGGCGACGGAATTATGAAGATTGAAATGCACTTTTTGCCCGATATTTTTGTTCCCTGTGAGGTTTGCGGCGGTGCAAGATATAATCGCGAAACGCTTGAAGTCAAGTATAAGGGCAAAAGTATTTTTGACGTATTGGAAATGACGGTTGAGGAGGCGGTTAATTTCTTCTCCGCTGTGCCGAAAATCCATAAAAAATTGGTTACCTTGTTTGATGTCGGTCTCGGGTACGTCAAGCTCGGACAGGCGGCAACAACGCTTTCCGGCGGTGAGGCTCAGCGTGTTAAGCTTGCAACCGAGCTTTCAAAGCCGGCAACGGGCAGGACAATTTATATCCTTGATGAACCGACAACCGGTCTGCATACCGCCGATGTTCACCGACTTATCGAGGTTCTTCAAAAGCTCGTCGAAAAGGGAAATACCGTGCTTGTAATTGAGCATAATCTTGATGTTATCAAAACGGCAGACTATGTTATCGATCTTGGACCCGACGGTGGCGACAAGGGCGGAAATATCGTAGCCGAGGGTACGCCTGAGCAGGTTGCCGAAGAACCGAGGTCATACACGGGGCAGTATTTGAAAAAGCTTCTTTAATAATAAAAATCAACCGCACCTCAATCGGGGTGCGGTTTTGTAATGCTGAATTTATTTGATTATTTCGGGGAGCCTTTCGATGAGCTCGGGAATTCTTTCAACAAGACCGGGGAGAGCCCTGTAAGCGGCTCTGAGTAGGTCGAGAATTCCGTGTGCAAGCTTGCGAAGTACGGTTCTGAATTTGTAATTTGTTACCGATTCGGAGTGTTCTTGCTCGGGGATGCTTGAACCGTCCTTAACCGCAAGCTCACTGACATAGAGCATTTCGGTTTCGTAAACGGAAAGGTCGCTTTCGTTGAGCGTTACAAGCATTGCACCCTGATCCGTGGTGCTGTTGTAGGATTTAAAGGTTGAGCCGGGAACATTTACGCCGTCAACACCGTCAACGTCTGCAATGAAGCCGTTGACATGGTCGTGACCGAAGAAGCAAGCCTTTACATCGCCTTGCTCAACAAAGGCGTCCCACTGACCCTCGTTATCCTGCGACGGACAGGGAATTTCGGAAAGGATTCCCTCAAAGGCAAAATAATTCGGGAGATATGTAACAGAGGTTCCGTCCGTAAAGTTCTTTGTCAGCTTGCCGAGTTGGAACGGAAGCGAGAACATAACCGCTTGAGTTACCTCTTGCGGAATGATATGCTGGAAAGCAAGGGAGGGAACAAGCTCGCCACCGTTGGCAGCCTTGAGCTCGTTGCTCTTGTTCTTGTACCATTCAATCTGGTCGGCACGCACGCAATCATAATATTTCTTGGAGCCGTCCTCATTGTAAACATAGTCACCGCTGTCAAAGAACCAAAGGTTATAAGCGATTTTCTTGCCATCGCTGCTCAAAATCGGAAGATTATGTGTTCCGTAGCCGTGGAGTGAGGGGTCTGCATCATATGCAAGGCAGCCGTCATATTGCCGGTATATGGCAAGCAGATTGTCACGAAGCTCAACCGGTGCAACCTCGTAATCGTGATTGCCGAATACAAGAGTAAACGGAATTTCACGCTCCTCAAGAAGCGGAAGAACCTCGTCGTAGCCCTTTAAATAGCTCTCGGTTGTTCCGTCCTCGGCTCTCATAATGTTATCTCCGAGGAAAACAACAAGGTCAGGTTCGGCTTCATCAAGAGCCTCCGTGATGAACGCCGTGAGAGCGTTGCCGACGGGATAGCCCGACTGGATATCGGCAAAAATGAGAATCTTAAACCTGCCGTCATCACCGAAATGAAGCTGCGTTTTATTCTTTGCCGAGGCGAAAATCACTCCGGAAAAGAGCATAGTAACAGCCATCAAAACCGATAATAGCTTTTTCATAGCAATTCCTCCGTTTTTTTAAAGATTAAATTAAAGGTAGAAAAGTCTTGACGGGAAGATAATTGTCAGCAACGCTCTTACCGCAATTCGGCAAAATGTTCTGAAGTAATAGTTTGCAACGGTCTCCGAATTTTCATGATTGGGAATGTTTGAACCCTTTTTAACCGCAAGAACACTTGTGTATACGGTTTCGGTTTTGTACTTTGAAAGATTTTTTTCGTTCAAGGTAATAAGAGTTGCACCCTGATCCATAAAGCTGTGACCTGCCTTGAACGAAGCACTCGGAACAATTATGGCATCAACACCGTCAACCGTTGTTTTGCAGTTGTTTTTATGGTCGTGACCGAAGAAGCAAGCCTTTACATCGCCCTGTTCAACAAAGGCGTCCCACTGACCCTCATTTTGAAGTGAAGCACGGGGTAAACCGTCAACCATACCTGAAAAGGCGAAGAATTTTTGAATTCTTGTTGCGGAGGTGCCGTCGTCAAAATGCTTGCCGTAATCATCAATTTGGAAGGGGAGGGAAATCATAACCTTTTGAGTGACCTCTTGCGTTACGATGTGCTGGAAGGCAAGCGAGGGAACAAGCTCACCGCCGTTGGACTCTTTGAGCTCATTGCTCTTGTTTTTATACCATTCTATTTGGTCGGCACGCACACAATCATAGCCGTGCTTTTCTCCGTTTTCGTCATAGGCGTAATCGCCGCTGTCAAAAAACCAAAGGTTATATACAACCTTTTCACCGTCACTGCCGAGGATGGGGAGGTTATGCGTTCCGCAGCCGTGGAGAGAGGGGTCTGCATCATATGCAAGGCAGCCGTTATACTGCTGATAAATTCCGAGAATGTTGTCACGAAGCTCCTCCGGTGCATCCTCATAATCGTGATTTCCGAAAACAAGGGTAAAGGGAACCTCTCTTTCTTCAAGCAGAGGAAGAACCTCATCATATGCCTTGAGGTAGCTTTCGGTTGTTCCGTCCTCGGCTCTCATAATGTTATCACCGAGGAAAACAACAAGGTCGGGCTGGGAATCGTCAAGAGCCTCGGCAATATATGCCGTGAGAGCCTCTCCGACGGGATAGCCGGATTGAATATCGGCAAGAACAAGAATTTTGAAGCTGCCGTCTGAATTGAATTGAAGCTGTGTATCATCCTTTGCCGAGGCAAAAACCACTCCGGAAAAGAGCATAGTAACAGCCATCAAAAGCGACAATAGCTTTTTCACAGTATTACCTCCGTCAGTCGTTAATAATAACTTCACGTCTGTTCATCTTGTCCACAATTGTGCTGATGTTGAGCTCATCGTCGCCGTCAAGAATCCAAACGTCGCCGCCGTCATTGCCTCTGATTGTGCCGATCATCTCATCCTTGAAGATGAATGCCGCACCGTTTTCGATTGCGAGACCCTGCTCGGGACGGGTCTTTATCGCAGTTTTAAAGCTTTGCCAGCTCTTTGATTCAAAATGAGGGCAAGCGCAGTAGGGGAGGATGCCGAGACAGTCGCAGAAAACAAAGCTGTGGTCGGGACCGCAATCGTCATATGCACTGTCGAACCAGCAAACCGCACCTGCACTGTAGCCCGACATAACCTTGCCACTGTTGTAGGCCTCTATAAGAGCCTTGTCCGCACCGGTTTTACGCCAGGTTTTCATCATAAATTCAACGTCGCCGCCGCCGACATAGATGATATCAGCAGCCATAATTACGGAACGAATGTCGTCAACGGTTCTTTTTTCGTCGGTGAGGTAGAGAATATCGTAGTTACAGCCGAATTTTTCAAAGCCGTATTGGATATGCTCGTCACCGTTGATATCGTCACGTCCTGCGGTGGGAATGAACAAGACCTTGGGATTTT
The DNA here is from genome assembly GCA_964472865.1 of uncultured Ruminococcus sp. GTDB lineage: Bacteria > Bacillota > Clostridia > Oscillospirales > Acutalibacteraceae > CAG-488. Next base: position 21,653 of record CAYYLP010000016.1, read on the forward strand.
TCTTTTCCGCAAGGGAGACGATGTATTCAAAGATGTTGATGATTTCGCCGTCGTCATAACGGCCTCCGCCGATTGCTACAATTTTTTTCATAAATTTGCTCTCCTTATTTGTGATAAAGCTTTTTGGTTTGATACTGGGGGTCGCTCGTGATATTTATGCCGAATTTTTTGAATACGGCTTCATCCTGATTTTTGAGAATTACGGTTGCGTGAGCTTCCATACCTCTGAGCTTGGGGATTTGTTGAAGTGCAAGCTTTGCCAACGGATTGGTTGCCGCAGAAACCGAAAGAGCTATAAGCACCTCATCAACGTGTAGTCTGGGGTTGTGGTTGCCCATATATTTAACCTTGAGCTCCTGAACCGGTTCAAGCACAGAGGGCGAGAGAAGGTGCATACTGTCGCTGATTCCGGCAAGCTGCTTCAGCGCATTGAGCATTGCCGCAGCACTGGCACCCATCAGAAGTGAGGTCTTGCCGGTGACAAGGGCGTTTTCACCGGTTTCAATCGCAACCGCAGGCTGACCGGTTTCCTCCGCTTTTTTCTGCGCGGCGGCGATAACCGGACGTTCCTCAAGCGTAATGCCCGTCTTTTTCATAATGAGCTTGATTTTATCGACGCTTTCCTGATTACCGAGTCCCTTCTTAACGGCACAACGCTCGGCAAAATAGCGGCGTATAATTTCCTGACGTGATGCCTCACAGCAGATATCGTTATCAATAATACAATTACCTGCCATATTGACACCCATATCGGTGGGGGATTTGTAGGGACATTCACCGTAAATTTGGTCGAAGGTTGCCGCAAGAACGGGGAAAATTTCGACGTCACGGTTGTAGTTGACTGTCATTTCGCCATAGGCCTCAAGGTGGAACGGGTCAATCATATTGACGTCGTTAAGGTCAGCCGTTGCAGCCTCATATGCGAGATTGACGGGGTGATTGAGCGGAAGATTCCAAATCGGGAAGGTTTCAAACTTGGCATATCCGGCACTGATGCCTCTTTTGTGCTCGTGATAAAGCTGAGAAAGGCAGGTAGCCATTTTTCCGCTTCCCGGACCCGGCGCGGTGATAACGATAAGTGAGCGTGAGGTTTCGATATATTCGTTTTTGCCGAAGCCCTCATCGCTGACAATACGGTCAACGTCGGAGGGATAGCCGGGTATTGAATAGTGATGATAAACCTTTACGCCGAGGCTTTCAAGTCTTTTGCAGAAGGAGTCTGCCACAGGCTGTGCGCTGTAGCGTGTCATAACAACGCTGCCGACAAGCAGTCCGATTCCTCTGAAAGCGTCGATAAGTCTGAGAACATCGAGGTCATAGGTTATTCCGAGGTCACCTCGAATTTTGTTCTTTTCGATGTCAGCCGCATTGACAACGATTACTATCTCCGCATGGTCCTTTAGTTGCATAAGCATTTTTACCTTGCTGTCGGGAGCAAAGCCCGGAAGAACTCTCGAAGCATGGAAATCGTCAAAGAGCTTGCCTCCGAACTCAAGGTAGAGCTTGCCTCCGAACTTGTTTATTCTGTCACGAATATGCTCGGATTGCATTTTTACATATTTTTCATTATCAAATCCTGTTTTTTTCAATATTAACACCTCAAAAGCATTATTGAATCAATTATAATACTTATAGAATTTTTTTACAATGTTTTTTTGCAAAATTTTATGTTTATAAAACAAATTTATTATTTGACTTGCGTTAAGTGTGAGGATATAATTAAAGTGAGTATATGTAATTTACGGTGCTTGGAGTTGATTTTTTGAAAAAGCCGCTTTATAAATGGGAGGACCCGACGTTTATTAAGGAAAATAAGCTTGATGGTCACAATCTTGCACTACCGTATTCTGCGAGGGATAGGGTCGTTTACGGAGAGTCCGAATATAAGCTCTCACTGAACGGCATATGGAAATTCAAATGGCAGATGGGCGTAATAAACCAGCCGCACGGCTTTGTTCGCACCGATTTTGATGACAGCGGATGGGATGATATTACGGTTCCTTCGGTGTGGCAGCTCTGCGGCTACGGGAAGCCGATCTACCTTTGCTCATCAATGCCTGCGCAGGTTTCAACGGTAAAATCTCAAATTCCGAGAGTGAGCCGAGATAAAAATGAAATCGGCTTTTACCGCCGTAAATTCACCCTGCCGGAGAATTTTGAGGGAAGAAGAATTATCCTGCACTTCGGAGCGGCAAAATCCGCACTTTTTGTTTATGTAAACGGTGAATATGTCGGATATTCCCAGGGTTCTATGACACCGGCTGAGTTTGATGTTACGAAAAAACTGCACGCAGGAGAAAATCTCATTTCCGCAAAGGTGATTCGTTTCAGCGATGCAACCTATCTTGAAAATCAGGATATGTGGCAGCTTTCGGGTATATACCGTGAGGTTTATCTTGTCGCAGAGCCGGAAACGACGGTAGAGGATATTTATGCAAGGGCAACGCTTGATGAGAGCTATACCGACGGCTTGCTTGAGCTTATGCTGAAATTCAGCACGGATAAAAATGTTGCTTGCAGGGTGAGCCTTGGTAAGGATGAAATTTTTAACGGCGAGGTAAGCGGTAAGCTGAGACTAAAGCATACGGTTAAAGGCTGCCGCCGTTGGAGTGCGGAGGCACCGGAGCTTTACACGCTGACGGTAAAGCTTTACAGCTCCAACAAATGTATTGTGAAAAAAGAAATAAGAGTTGGCTTTAAGCGTGTTGAAATAATAGGAAATGTTTTTTATATTAACGGTCAAAAGGTTATTATCAAGGGCGTAAACCGTCACGATTTTGACCCCGATTGTGGTTGGGCTGTGCCGAGGGAGAGATATTTTCAGGACCTTTATTTGATGAAGCGGGCAAATATAAACGCCATACGCACAAGTCATTATCCCGATGACCCTTTTTTCTATGAGCTTTGTGATGAGCTTGGCTTTTATGTTATGGATGAGTGTGACGTCGAAAGCCACGGAGTACGCAGAAAAAATGTACCGGGCGACGATCCGAGGTGGACGGCGGCGGTTGTTGACAGAATCCGGCGAATGGTTCTTCGAGACAGAAGCCATGCTTGCATTTGCTTTTGGTCACTCGGCAATGAGGCAGGCGACGGTGAGAATTTCACAAAAATGAAAAAGACCGCACTTGAGCTTTGCGATTTGTACCCGATACACTATGAGGGCGATTTTGATTTGACAAAATCGGATTTTATCAGCAGAATGTACCCTACGGAAAGTGTTGTTAAAAAGCTGGTAAATCAAGAGGAGCTTACAACCACGCCGTATGACAATATTGCCAATGCTTTGGCGGCGGACAACAAGCCTGTTTCGGCAGAAAAATTTAAGGATCACCCTGTCATTTACTGCGAATTTGCCCACAGTATGGAAAACAGCTTGGGTAATTTCAAGGAATATGTTGATGATTTTGAAAAGTATGACCATATGACGGGCGGCTTTATTTGGGATTATGTCGATCAAGCTATTCGTCGCGACGGAAAATGGTTTTACGGCGGCGATTTCAATGAGGGCTTTTCGAGCTATTACTTCTGCGCCAACGGTATAATCGGAGCCGACAGAGAGCCGCACCCTGCGTATTATGAGGTGAAGCAGGTCTATTCAAATATTTCCGCCGAGCAGACGGGAATCCCGAACGAAATAAAGATAAAGAACAAAAATTATTTTGTTTCGCTTGATTATTGCTATCTTGCTTGGTCTGTTACAAGAGACGGAAAGGCTGTGGAAAGCGGCAGGGTATCGCTTGACGGAATCAAACCTCAGACCTCAAAAACGCTTATACTTCCTTATTCAACGGATTTTGACGAGGGTGAATATATATTGACCCTTTCCTACCGCTACAAAAAGGCGAATGAGTGGCATAAGCTCAATGATGAGATAAGCTTCAATCAGTTTACCCTCTGCCGTATTAAGCAAGAACAAGAGCGGCAGAGCACTATGGTCAAGGTGCTTTGCAAAAACGGCGATTATGAAATAATCGGTGGAAGCACAACGGTGAAAATTGAGAATAAGCAGCTTACATCAATTGATTTCGGCAACGGCAACATCCTTGATAAATCACTTTTATTCATGCCGAATTTCTTCCGAGCCTTGACGGATAACGATACAAATTATTTCAATTTTGCCCCGATGCTCAGGCGGATAAATCCGCTTTATCTTTGGGATATCACAAGCCGAGCGGCAGAGCCGATGAGGATTTCGGTATTTCCTTTTGCAGGCTCCTGCATTGTAAATATCCATTGGGCAGCAGCTTTTGCGAAGAATGTACGCACGGATATGATTGTTAACGGTGATGGTAGTATTGATTTCGGCTTAAATGTAAAAAGTCCGATTTTGCCGATGCTCCGTTCAGGCATCAGACTCGGAATAAAAAAGAGCCTTTGCAATGTAAAATGGTACGGTCGAGGTCCCGAGGAGGCGTATTGCGACAGAAAAACAGGTCAAAAAATTGCGATTTACAGCAAGAAAGCGGAGGCACTGGAGCATCGTTATATGAGACCGCAGGAAAACGGCAACAGAACCGATGTACGCCTGCTTGAAATAACGGATGTAAACGGCTGCGGCTTTTCCGTAAGCTCGGATAACAGCTTTGATTTTTCGCTTCATCCGTATACGCAGGAAAAGCTTGACCGTGCAAAGCATCTGTATGAGCTTAAAGAGGATAGCTTCTACACGCTCTGTATTGATGACAGACAGCGTGGAGTCGGCGGCGATATGCCCGGCTGCGCCTATCTTCACAAGCCGTATAAAATGCAAAGAGGAAATTACTCGTTTGCATTTAAAATAAAAGCAATAAACAAAAAAGGAGAGTGAAAACAATGATACTTTCAACACAAACTGACATCGCTTCAAGCCGCTTCGGTGAAGAAAAATGTATTCGTTGGATTTGCGAGGCAGGCTTTGATGCGATAGATTATTCGATGTTCCGTATGGACGATGAGGAGGATATTCTCAACAGCTCTGCCTTTGAGAGCCATGCCTTGAAGCTGAAGGAGCTTGCACAGAGCTACGGTCGCTTCTTCAACCAGGCTCACGCACCGTTTTCGTGCTTTGAGCACGCAGACAAAGCTGCCGTCGATGCGGCTTATCCCAAAATGTGCCGTTCGATTGAAATTGCCGGAATTTTGGGCGTAAAAAATATTGTCATCCACCCGACGGATTACGGTGTTCCGAGCCGAGAAAATCTGGAATATAACGCTGAATTTTATAATCGCTTTGTTCCGCTTTGTAAGCAGTATAACATAAAAATCGCCGTTGAAAATATGTTCGGTCACGACAGGCTCAGAGGATGGATTGCGCCCAACATTTGCAGTGTCGGTGAGGAATTTCGCCGTATGATGGAAATGCTCGACCCCGATTGCTTTACCGCCTGTGTCGATATCGGTCATGCGGGACTTGTCGGCTCGGATGCCCAGACCCTACTGCGAGAGCTTGGCGGTGAATACGTTACCTGCCTGCACGTTCACGACAATGATTTTCGCTCCGACAGGCATTGTCCGCCGTATTTCTACAAGATTGACTGGGATGAGGTTACACAGGCGCTTGCCGATATTGATTACAAGGGTGATTTTACCTTTGAATCGGATCATTTCTTTGACCGTTTCCCCGAGGATTTGATGCTCCCGGCATATAGATTCCTGCACGATATCGGAAGAAGTCTTATTCGCCAAATTGAGGAGAAAAGGGCGAGGTAAATGATGTTGATTATCCATCTGCGTCATCTTGACGTTGTGTTGACAATATGCGTATAATGTGTTACAATATGCATATACTAAATGATGGAGGTGCGTTATATGGAAACAACTACCTTGAATATTAGGACGGATAAGGAGGTTAAGGCTCAGGCAGAAAAGCTTTTTGAGGCTTTGGGACTTAATATGTCTACTGCCGTAAATATCTTTTTAAGACAGGCTATCAGAGAAAACGGTATTCCTTTTGAATTGAAGCTGGATGTTCCCAACGAGACTACTGCCGCCGCTATCCGTGAGGGCAGAGCAATCGCCTACGATAAAACCGTAAACGGTTACGATAATATGGCTGATTTAAGGACGGCGCTTGAGATATGAAATATGAGGTTAGATTCACAACACAGTTTAAAAAGGATTTAAAGCTCGCTAAAAAGCAGTGGAAGGATATAGAAAAGCTTTTTGATGTTATTGAAAAATTGGCAAATGGGGAAGCTCTTGAAGAAAAATACCGCTTGCATCGGAATTAAACTTTTTTTATCTCCGAGGTTACTGTCATTAAGTGCCTGAATGGAAGATGCGGCTCTAATTTCTATTTCGCATAATGTTTCAAAATTTTTTAAAGATTAAAAACAGAGGTATTTATCATGAAAAAAATTACAGCAATTCTTTCTGCGGTTTCGCTGGCGGCAGCGCTTACCGTTAATTCCTTTGCCGCAAATCTCGGTGACGTCAACGGTGACGGCTCTGTCAATTCACAGGATGCGCTCATGGTGCTCCAATATAGCGTTGGCTTTAAGGATAAGAAATTCATCAAGTCCAATGCAGACCTCAACGGTGACGGTCAGATAAATTCGGCTGATGCGTTGAAAATTCTTCTTATTTCCGTTGGTGCCGAAAAGCCGTCGGCATCGGTATCAAATGCGTTGAAAGCCTATAACGATGCACTTAAAAAAACGTATTCACAGCTCAAAAAAGCAAAAATTACCAATGATTTTGTTTGCGATTATACTCTCAACGGTGCTTCGGCTTCGGTAAAATCAAATCCGCAAACCAATGAATTTACCTTTGTTAACGGTCTGTACAACAATGAGCTTCCTGCCTCCGCCTGCGGTCCGAGGGCAGAGCTGACCGAGGCAATGCTTCAATCGGCAGATATTTCGGAAAGCGGCAAGGGCTATAAAATCAAGCTTGTTTTGAAGCCGGAGAAGGTAGATGTCAAGGATGAGCCGATTTATAACAAGGCCGGTGGCTTGACGATAGATTTTACCGCCGAGGATTTGCTTATTTCGGAATATAATTCCGGCTATACGACCTACAGCGGCACAGTCATTGAGGCTGTCACCGATTCCTCCGGCAGAATTACCTCGCTGAAGCTTACGGCTCCGTACGAGGGAGAATACAAATTAAAGACGGGTGGAATGAACAGCCGTCTCAAAGAAAAGGGAGCTTCATATTATTCCGCAAGCTTTTCATTTTAATTAACAAAGAATATAATATGCACCCCGACAGTCTTGTTTGAACCGTCGGGGTGCATATTGCTATTTATTTGTGGCAGGAGCCTTTCATTGCACAGCTTTCGCAACCGCAACCGCAGGAGGATTTGCCTTTTTTCTTATTCCTCACCATATTAACTATTATCAGGGTGACGATAAGGGCAAGAACAAGGCTTATTATAATGGTCATAAGGTTACTTTCAATCCACGCAAGCATAAGATCAGCTCCTTTCACCGTGGAGGCTTATTTTTTGATTTTTACATTGTGTGTGAGCTTTGTAGCTTCGGTATACTTTTTAAAGAAGAGCATATAAACCATACCGATAAGAATTGCAAACGCAACGATGATACCGACTATGTCTCCGAAGCTGCCTGCGGCACCCGTGAAGAGCTTGCCGAACTGATTTACCATAAGAGCTATGCAGTAAGCAAAGCCGCACTGATAAGCAATTGCGAACCAAGTCCATTTCGGATTGTTCATTTCACGCTTGATGGCACCGATTGCCGCAAAGCAGGGGGCACAAAGCAGGTTGAAAACAAGGAAAGAGTAGCCTGTGATGCCGGTAAATGCCGAGGCGATGTTGCTGTAAACCGTTCCTTCCGCTCCGCCGTAGAGGATACCGAGTGTACCAACGATGTTTTCCTTTGCAACAAGTCCTGTGATTGATGCAACAGCCGCTTGCCAGTTGCCCCAACCGAGAGGTCTGAAGATAACAGCGATAACACCGCCGATTGCCGCAAGAATCGAGGAGTCGATTTCTTCATCACTCAACATTCTGAAGCCTTCTTCCGTAAATCCGAAATATGTTGTGAACCAAACAAAGATTGTTGAAAGAAGAATAATTGTGCCGGCTTTTTTGATGAACGACCAACCACGCTCCCAGGTTGAACGCAGGACGTTTGGTACTGTCGGCCAGTGGTAAGCGGGAAGCTCCATAACGAAGGGCGCAGGCTCACCCGAGAATATTTTTGTCTTTTTAAGCATTATACCGGAGCAGATAATTGCCAACATTCCGATAAAGTAAGCGGAGGTTGAAACAGCAGCCGAGCCGCCGAAAAGCGCACCTGCGATCATCCCGATAAACGGAACCTTTGCGGAGCAGGGGATAAAGGTAGTTGTCATAATCGTCATACGGCGGTCACGCTCGTTTTCGATTGTTCTTGACGCCATAATACCGGGAACTCCGCAGCCTACGCCGATAAGCATCGGGATAAAGGATTTGCCGGAAAGACCGAACTTTCTGAAAATACGGTCAAGCACAAATGCGATACGTGACATATATCCGCACGCTTCAAGGAATGCAAGAAGCAGGAACAAAACAAGCATTTGAGGAACAAAGCCGAGAACCGCACCGACACCGGCTACAATACCGTCAAGGAGAAGTCCCTGAAGCCATTCGGCTGTGTTGCCCTTTTCAAGAGCTCCGCCGATAAGGTCGGGGATACTCGGAATCCAAACGCCGTAATCGGCAGGGTCGGGCTCATCAAAGCCGTTAACCTCAAAATAATCAACTGCTTCAAGATATGTCATTCCGACGGTTGTTTCCTCATCGGCATTGTCGGGTATGCTACTGTAGTAAACGGTCATATCGTTGACGGCAAGTGTTTCTTCGTCCTCAACGCCGATAACCGTGGATTCCTCGGCTGTAGTGAAGCTCTTTAATTCGTTGACGGTTTTATCCTCGTCAAAGTCCTCGGCTTCCGTATCAAAATCAACAAAGGCCTGCGCCGCTTGAGCTGCCGTTACGAAATCATCGGATTTTTCATTATATTCGCTTGAACCTATGCCGAACAGATGCCAACCGTCACCGAAAACGCCGTCGTTCATCCAGTCGGTAGCAGGTGCACCGACGCCGACCATTGCAATCCAGTAAACAAGGAACATAACCACCGCAAAAATCGGCAGTCCGAGCCAACGGTTTGTAACAACGCGGTCGATTTTATCCGAGGTGGAAAGCTTGCCGACATTTTTCTTTTTATAGCAAGCCTTGATGATTGAGGATATGTAAAGATATCTTTCGTTGGTAATGATTGACTCGGCATCGTCGTCCATTTCCTTTTCGGCAGCGGCGATATCCTTTTCAATGTGCTGCAAAACGGATTTCTCAATATTAAGAGCTTCAAGCACCTTGTCGTCACGCTCAAAAATCTTAATCGCATACCATCTTTGCTGCTCGTCGGGAAGTCCGTGAACGGCAGCCTCCTCGATGTGGGCAATGGCGTGCTCAACGCAACCCGAAAAGGTGTGCTGCGGAACGGTTTTGGCGTTTTCGGCGGCATTTATCGCTGCCTCGGCAGCCTCCTTGATTCCCGTGCCCTTGAGGGCGGAAATTTCAACAACCTTACAACCAAGCTGACGTGAAAGCTCCTGAAGGTTGATCTTATCACCGTTCTTTTTAACAATATCAATCATATTGATTGCCACAACAACGGGAATACCGAGCTCGGTAAGCTGTGTTGTGAGATAAAGGTTTCTTTCGAGGTTGGTACCGTCAATGATGTTGAGAATAACATCGGGACGTTCACCGATAAGATAATTTCTCGCAACTACCTCCTCAAGAGTGTAGGGGGAGAGTGAGTAGATACCGGGAAGGTCGGTGACGATAACTCCGTCATGCTTTTTGAGCTTACCTTCCTTTTTTTCAACCGTAACGCCGGGCCAGTTTCCGACAAACTGGTTTGAACCCGTCAAGGCGTTAAACAGTGTGGTTTTACCGCTGTTTGGGTTACCTGCAAGGGCAATGCGTATATTCATACCGAATACCTCTCTTTCGATTAGTTATTGCTAACTGTGATTTTTTAAAAAATCGGGGCTTACCCCGTGTTGACAGAGCCGTGATTATTCTACCTCAATCATTTCGGCATCCGCTTTTCTGAGCGAAAGCTCGTAGCCGCGTACCGTTACCTCAACGGGATCACCGAGCGGCGCTACCTTGCGAACATAGACATCAATACCTCTTGTGATGCCCATATCCATAATTCTGCGCTTGATCGCACCCTCACCGTGGAGCTTTACAACCTTTACGGTGCTGCCGACCTTTGCATCCTTGAGCGTTTTCATACCGTTGCCCTCCTTAAATCATAATTTTTCTTGCCATTTCCTCGCTAATCGCAACTCTTGCTTCTTTGACATTGACAATCACATTTCCACCGAGGGAATTTACAACCGTGACGTCGCCACCGACAACAAAGCCGAGATTTTCGAGATGCTTTTTTACCTCCGGGCTGCCGCCGATTTTTTTAATCGTGTTGACGTCGCCCTTGTCTGCCAGTGCTAAAGGCATCATTGTTAATCCTCCACCTTTGGCAGTTAGTCAAGACTAACTGTAAGACTTTAAATGAGGTTAGCTTTCGCTAACCGTGAATATTTTAGTATGATTTTCTGAAAATGTCAACCGAATTTTATGATTTTCTTGCCGTAAAAATTATTTTCGGCACTATTTACAAAATAGTTAGCTTTCGCTAACTGAAAACTTACTATTTTGTGCCCTCCCTTGCTGAAACTATATTATACATCAGAATTTTGGTCTTTATCCCCACCGTCACTGACGTGACACCTCCCCTTAATTCAAACAAGGGGAGGCTTGCACGACGTGATTTTCATATAACTTTTTAGTGAACCCCTCAGTCTCACATACGTTCGGCAGCTCCCCTGTAGGGGAGCCATAGTTTAGCCGATTTTTCAGAAAACCTCTCAATTATAAAAAGCTGCAATGATTTCAAAATTAAACCATTGCAGCTTTTGTATTGATATTATTTTTTGGAGGAAAGCAGGGCTCTGTCGTTGGCAAACTGTTCGCCGCTTGACTGGGAGAATTTTTCGAGAAGCTCGTCGATTGTCAGCTTCTTTTTTTCTTCTCCGGAAACGTCAAAGATAATTTTGCCCTCATGCATCATAATGAGCCTGTTGCCGTGCTTGATTGCATCGTTCATATTGTGAGTAACCATAAGTGCGGTAAGGTTGTTTTCCGCAATAATCTTGTCGGAAAGCTCCAGCACCTTGGCGGCGGTTTTGGGGTCAAGTGCAGCGGTATGCTCATCAAGAAGCAGCACCTTGGGTTTAACAAGAGTTGCCATGAGCAGGGTGAGCGCCTGCCTTTGACCGCCGGAGAGTAGTCCTACCTTGCTTGTCATTCTGTCCTCAAGTCCGAGATCGAGAGTTTTGAGAAGCTCTCTGTAGTTTTCACGCTCCGCCTTATTAATGCCCCAGCCGAGTCCTCTCGGCTTGCCACGTCTGTATGCAAGAGCCATATTTTCCTGAATTTCCATATCCGCAGCAGTACCGAGCATCGGGTCCTGAAAAACTCTGCCGAGGTACTTTGCACGCTTATGCTCGGATTTGCCGGTAACATCCTCACCGTCAATCAATATTTGACCGTCATCAACCTTCCAGACACCTGCAATTGCGTTGAGCATGGTGCTTTTACCTGCTCCGTTACCGCCGATAATCGTAACAAAATCGCCCTCATTAAGCTTGAGCGAAACTCCGTCAAGCGCAACCTTTTCGTTGACCGTTCCGGGGTTAAAGGCCTTGTAGATATTTTTAAGTTCAAGCATTTACGGTGCCCTCCTTTCTCTTTTTCGGCTTTGAAAAATACTCTCTTTTGAGGTAGGGGACAGCAAGGAATACCGCAACCACCAATGCCGAAAGCAGCTTGAGCAAATCCGCATCGAAGCCGAGTGAAATGATGAGCTGATATACAATCCAATAGATTACTCCGCCGAGAGCAACGGCAATAAGTCTTGCCGCAAAATTCTTGGTGATTTTTCCGAATACGGCGCCGCCGATGATGACCGCAGCCAAGCCCGTAACAATTGCGCCTCTGCCCATATTTACATCGGCGTAGCCCTGATACTGGGCAAGGAGAGCGCCGGAAAGAGCAACAAAGCCGTTTGAAATCATAAGACCGAGAACCGTGTTGACCTTTGTGTTTATTCCCTGCGCACGGCTCATATTAAGGTTAGAGCCTGTTGCACGCAGTGAGCAGCCGAGCGAGGTGCCGAAGAACCAGTAAAGCACCGCAACGATAATGACAACAAAAATTGCACCGATGAAAATTGTGTTTTGATAAAACGGAACATTTCTGACATTTCGCAGTGAAACAAGAAGCTCGTATTTGCCTGCATTGAGTGCCTGATTCGCTTTGCCGAGAATTTTAAGATTGACGGAATAAAGCGCAAGCTGAGTGAGAATACCGGCAAGAATTGTCGGTATGCCCATAACCGTGTGGAAAAAGCCTGTCGCAAAGCCGCAAAGCATACCTGCCGCAAATGCACAAAGCATTGAAACAGTTACACTGTAGCCGTTTATCATCATCATAACGCAAACCGCACCGCCCGTGCAGATTGAACCGTCTACGGTAAGGTCGGCAACGTCAAGTATGGAATATGTTATATACAGTCCGATCGCCATAACGCCCCAAATAAGACCCTGGGCAACAGCCCCCGGAAGACTGTTAAGAATATTTGTTAAAATGTCCATTAAAATAACTCCTAATTAAAAACTTCCGAATATTTAAAACTCGTTGCAGCGATTTTAAACCACTGCAACAAGCTTTTTGTTTATTATATGTTTAGCTCAATTCAACATAATCTGCGGGAACCTTAATTCCGAGCTCGTCACAGATAGCCTTGTTGTAGGTCTTTACAACATCCTCGTCATACTGTATAGCCATTGTGGAAATATCGGATTCACCCTTGAGGATTTGAGCAGCCATTGCGCCGGTCTTTTCACCGAGCTTATAATAGCTGATGGAAAGTGTTGCAATACCGCAGCCCTTGCAGATTCCTGCCTCACCGCAGACGACGGGAACCTTTGCCGGACGGCAGATACCGTCGATAATTCCTGCCGAGGAGGCTGCCGTGTTATCGGTCGGGATGTAAATTACGTCGCTGTTGTTTGCCGCCGCAGTTGTTACGGCAGCAATATCGTTTGCATCCGAGAACGGATATTCCGTAACATTTATGCTCTTACCTGCAAGATATTCCTTAACCACCTTGACCTGATAAGCTGAGTTCGGCTCGCCGGAGCAGTAAAGAAGTCCGACATTCTTTGCATTGGGAACAAGGTCGAGAATCATCTGTGCCTGCTGATCAAGCGGTGCAAGGTCGGAGGTACCCGAAACATTTCCGCCGACTGTGCCCGAGAAATTGTCAAGCTCAAGTGCAACGCCGTATTCCGTAACGGAGGTGCCGAGGATGGGGATTGTTGTTGTTGCGGAAACAGCCGTCTGAAGGGCGGGAGTTGCGTTTGCCATGATAAGATCAACGTTTGTTGAGACAAAGTTTGAAATGATGTTTGTGCAGGTACCTGTATCGTTGGAGGCGTTTTGCTCCACAAACTTTACGTTTTCCTCACCGAGCTGTGCAATAAGCTCCGCCTTGAAGCCCTCTGTTGCCTGGTCAAGAGCATCGTGCTGTACCCATTGACAAATACCTACCGTGTAAACCTTTGAGCCGGTTGAAGCTCCCTTGCCGCCGCATGCCGCAAATGAGATGAGCATACAAGCTGCGAGTAAAATCGATGCAATTTTTTTCATTACGCATAACCTCTTTTGTTTTTAAATTTCGGTACATATCGGCTGTACCGTTCTGATGTTTAGCAATATACCACTTTAAAGGGCAAAAGTCAATAGGTAAAATAAAAAAATTTTAAAAATTTTTTTATTTTTTAAGCTTAAACGCTCAACACAGCCTTTGAAACCGTGTTGAGCGTTTGCGGTAAACACCGATTAAAACACGCCCGACGGCTTGCCGGCGTTTACTATATTGTGACTTATTTATCTTTTTCGGTCGCCTTATGCCGCATAAACAGATAGAGAAAAAGCAGAAAAATAAGGATACCGACTGCACTTCCGCAGGAATCAATAAAAATATCAAATGCTCTGCAGGCTCGCTCCGGGACGAAATATTGGTGAATTTCGTCGCAGACGGCATATATTACACAGGGAATGAGAGGAATGTAGAATTTCTTTACATTGAATGTAAAATGCAGGGCACCGAAAATGCAAAAGCCGAGTACGGCATATTCCGTAAAATGTGCAAGTTTTCGCAGGAAATTGTGCGAAATAATTTCTCCGATACGAGCGATGATAACCGAGAGAATACTTTCGCTTATCTCCTTTGATTCCTCACCGGTGTCGCTTGAAAAATCAAAAATGACAAGCATAATTGCAATTGAAAGCAGCCAAAAAACGACAGCCGAGATAATTCGTGAAATTTTCATCAGCTATGACCTCCGTTGATAAAGCACACGCTGTCAAGCGTTGAGGAAAAGCAGAGCCCGTCAACGTCCTTGTTGGTTACGGCATAGGTAGGTGAGCAGCTCATCGGGAGGAAAACCGCCTTGTCGAGAATCATTTTTTCGGCATTACGGCATTTTGCGATTATATCAGCTCCGGAGCAGGCATTGATTATCGCATTAACGGTGCTGTCATAGTCCTTGTCGGAAAAAGCAAAGATGTTTGCGGAGCTTGTGCTTGTGAATTTTTTCAGCATATCGGTTACGCAGGAGGAATCGGCGGTGAGCTTGTAGAAAATTGCCTGATAATTTGTGTTGTAAATCATTGTTCTTATTTGCTCATCGGTTTTAATCTCAACCTTCGCAAGAATTGATACCGAAAAAACATACTGCCAATTCTGAATAAGCTCCTGCATTTTGGGTGCATCCTTTTCCGTACAGCTTATGACCACCTTTGCGGCTTCAACGCCAAGCTCCTTCAGACCCTTTTTCCAAAGAGCTAAGGCTTGAGCTTCATTATAGGCTGTCGTGCCGATTTTTCCCGCAGCTTCACGGTATGAGCTTTCGCCGTAACGAACATTTTCGGGAATAATTCCGTCGGTAAAAGCGTCGGGAACGGTGGAAAGAAGCTCATTTGTGTCGGTTGCCATAACAAGAGCACGACGCAGATTTTCGTTTGAGAGTACGGTATCGGAGCAATTGAAGCAAAGCCCGTTTACAGTGTTGTTGACGGAGTACTCCGTTATTTTATCGTTATCGCTCAATTTGGTGTGAGCCGAATCCGAGATAAATGCACAGTCGTAGGTTCGCTGGCGGATTTTTTGCACAACGGAGCCTTCGTCCTCATTGACATAGAAATATATTTCAGTCGGCTTAACCTTGAAATTACCCTTGTATTCGTCATTTTTGTATGCAGAAAGAACATTGTCTTCCGCCCATCTCGAAAGATAAAACGGACCGTTGCAGAAGGTGTATTTGAGGTCAAGACCGTATTTTGCGTGGGTTGCATTGAAAAAAGCCTCGTGGCAGGGCATCGCAACGGGCAGGGTGAGAATTCGGAGAAAATCCGGATTTGCACGGCTGAGAGATATAACAAGGGTTTGATCGTCCTTGGCAGTGACACCGAGCTCGGAAACGGATTTTTTGCCCGAATTGATTTCAACGGCATTCCGTATGCAAAAGAGCTTTTCGGCATCGGCGGCTTGGGTTATGGGAGAAAGGGCTCTCCTGAGTGCAAAAACAAAATCGGAGGCAATGACACGGGTGCGGTAGCTTTCTTTATAATCCTCGGGCAAAACGCCCTTAAAGGAATTGAGCAGCTTCCAATGGCTGTCGGTTCTGAGCTTAAAGGTGTAGGTCAAGCCGTCGGAAGAAACACTCCAGCTTTCCGCAACGCCGGGGATAATTTTTTTCTCGCTGTCAAGTCTGACGAGACCTTCATAGCAGTTTTCTATAATAAGCTTTGCGGATTTTGAATCGGCAATTTGCGGGTCGAGGCAGAGTGGGTCACTGTCTATCGGCATAATCAAAACATCCTCATTATCGCTGCCGCAGGCACAAAGACCGAAAAGCACGGCAAGCATGAGAAAAACGCTCAAAACTCTTTTAAACATATGTAAACCTCCACAAAGGAATTAAACTGTTTTCTATTATATCAAATTTTCGCAAGAATTTCCATACATTTTACGTATATTTTTAAAAAGAAAACATCTTGTAAATAAATTCACTTTTTGGTATAATGTTTTATCATATGCTTGGAGTGATTTTTTGCAAAGTACCATTTTATATATCATTGCCGTGATGACGGCGGTTTTGCTTGTTGCCGTGATTCTTTTGTACAAGCAAACAAAGCAGCTTAAAGAGGATAGGCAGCTTCCGGAGCTCGAAAAGCAGCTCGGTGCGGTTATGCTTATGCTGAATCAAAATTCTTCGGGTAATGCCCAGGAGTTTGAACGCAACAGGCGTGAAACGGCGAGCTCTCTCGGCGTTATGACCGAAAAGCTTGACTCAATGACGAGGCAGAACTATGAAACGCTTTTGAAGCTTAATAAGGATATGACGGAATCGCTACAGCTCATCCGAATGAGCAATGCGGAGCAGAATGAAAAGCAAACCCATGTTATTGATGCCGCAATATCCAAAATGCAGGAGAGCAACGAAAAAAAGCTTGACCAGATGAGGACAACCGTTGATGAAAAGCTGACCTCAACCCTTGCCACAAGATTGGATTCCTCCTTCAAAACCGTTTCGGAGCAGCTCGAAAATGTTTATAAGTCACTCGGTGAGATGAAGGAGCTTTCCACAGGCGTTACAACCAATGTTACCGCCCTCAACAGGGTGCTTACGAATGTTAAGGCGAGGGGAACATGGGCGGAAATTCAACTTGAGGGCATCCTCGACCAGACCATTCCGAATATGTATGTCAAGAACTATTCTCCGATTACAAATTCAAGAGATGTTGTTGAGTTTGCGGTCAAAATTCCGTCGGGCGATGACCCGTCGCATATTACATATTTGCCGATTGACTCAAAATTTCCGATGGAGGATTACCGCAGGGTTTGCGAAGCGGCCGACAATGCGGATGCGGCAGCTTTGGCGACGGCAAGAAAGGCCCTTGAGGACAGGGTGCTGCACGAGGCAAAGACCATAACAAAATATATTCATGTTCCCGATACCACTCCGTTTGCGATTCTCTATTTGGCAACGGAGGGTCTGTATGCAGAGATAACCTCATCAAGCTCCGGCATTGTTGAAAAAATTCAGCGTGAAAATATTATGATTGCCGGACCGACAACAATTATTGCACTGCTTAATTCGCTCTCAATGGGCTTTAAGGCGGTTGCGATAAACGAAAAGGCGAATGAGGTAAGAAAGCTGCTTGCTGCGGCAAAGGCACAGTACGATAAGTTCGGAATCGTCCTCGACAAGGCAAAAAAGAAAATTGATGAGGCAGGTAAATCTCTTTCCGAGGCACAGGACAGAAATCGCATTATACAAAAGAAGCTGAAAAATGTTGAAGAAATAGATTCATCACAGGCAGATAAATTCCTGGAAATAGATGATATATCAACCAATGAGGAGTGAATTTATGGTAAAGCATCAGGAGCTTATTTCTCAAATGACGCTTGAGGAAAAGGCGTCGCTTTGCTCCGGCAAGGACTTTTGGCATTTGAAAAGCCTTGAAAAGCTCGGCTTGTCGGAAATTATGGTGTGTGACGGACCTCACGGTTTGCGTAAGCAAAATGCCGAAAACAAAAAGGTGGGAATCGGCAACAGCTATCCTGCGACGTGCTTCCCGACCGCGGTTACCTCGGCGTGCTCATGGGATCCGGAGCTTTTACGGGAGATGGGCGTGGCACTGGCGGAGGAGTGCCTCCAACACGGTGTAAGCGTTCTTCTCGGACCGGGTGTCAATATGAAGCGCTCACCGCTTTGCGGAAGAAATTTTGAATATTTTTCCGAGGACCCGGAGCTGGCAGGCGAGCTTGCCTCGGCTTTTGTTGAGGGTGTTCAGTCGGAGGGTATCGGCACAGCGTTGAAGCATTTTGCCGGCAATAGCCAGGAAATGAAAAGAATGACCTCCAACAGCATAATTGACGAAAGAGCTCTCCGTGAGATTTATTTGAGAGCGTTTGAAAAAACGGTCAAAAAAAGTCAGCCGTGGTTTGTTATGAACGCATACAACCTGCTCAACGGTGAATACTGCTCCGAAAATGCTTGGCTCCAAAATAAGGTGCTCCGTGATGAATGGGGCTTTGAGGGTGCGGTTGTCAGCGATTGGGGTGCGGTCAATGACCGTGTTGACGGCTTGATTGGCGGCAATGACCTTGAAATGCCATCCTCGGGCGGCATAAACGATGCTAAAATTGTTGAGGCGATCAAGTGCGGCGATTTGGACGAGACACTCCTCGATAAATCGGTTGACAGAATTATAGATATTATTCTTAAAAGTGTAAAAAACAGAAGAAAGGACTTTAAATACGACGTTGGGGCGCATAATTTGCTTGCAAGACGTGTTGCCGAGCAGTCGATGGTGCTTTTGAAAAATGAGGATAACGTCCTTCCTCTCACAAGAGACGATTCCTCCTATGTTGCGGTTATCGGTGCTTTTGCCGATGCTCCGAGATATCAGGGTGCAGGCAGCTCGATAATCAATCCGACAATGATTGACAGCGGTAGGAGAGCCTTTAACAATTCACCGATAAATGTGAAATTTGCCGACGGCTATGACCGCAAGGGCAAAAGAAAGAATGAAAACGCTTATATAGCCGAGGCGTGTGCTTTGGCAAAGGAGGCGTCAAAGGCGGTTGTGTTTATCGGACTTACCGATGATTACGAATCCGAGGGCTTTGACAGAACGACGATGAAGCTACCGGAGGGTCACAACAGACTTGTTGATGCCGTCAGTCGGGTTAATAAGAATGTTATTGTTGTGCTGGAGGGTGGTTCTCCGGTTGAAATGCCGTGGGCAGATAATGTTAAGGCAATTCTCAACGCCTATCTCGGCGGTCAATCGGTTTCACCGGCGATTGTCAATATTCTCACCGGTGTGACAAACCCCTGCGGAAAGCTCGCCGAAACCTATCCGATGTCGCTTGGCGATACGCCGACGGCTTCCTCATATCCCGAGGCAAACGAGGATGTTCTTTATAAGGAGAGCATATTTATAGGTTACAGATATTACGATAAGGCGGAGAAAAATGTTCGTTTCCCGTTTGGCTTCGGACTTTCCTATACCGAATTTGAATATTCCGATATCAAGCTCAAGAAGAAGAACCTCAAAAAGGGTGAGGGTACGGCTTTAAGCTTTTGCGTGAAAAATGTCGGAAATATGGCAGGCAAGGAAATTGCACAGGTCTATATTTCCAAGCCGGAAAGCAAGCTTTACCGTGCTCCCAAGGAGCTCAAGGGCTTTGTTAAGGTTGAGCTTGAGCCCGGAGAAGAAAAGAAGCTAACCGTTGAGCTTGATGACAGAGCATTTTGCTTCTGGAACACACAGCAGGGTGCTTGGTGCGTTGAGAGCGGAGAATACATTGTTTGCGTTGGTGCTTCGTCAAGGGATATCAGACTTGAGGCGGAGCTGAAAATAAAATCGACGGATGATGAAAATATTGTTGATCTCAGCGAGCTTGCACCGTCGTATTTCAGCGGAGATCCGTCAAGGGCTACGGAAGATGAATTTAAGGCGGTGTACGGCGGCAGCTTCAAATATGCTCCGAAAATTACGGCAGACAGTCTCAATAATTCGATTGAACACAGCAGAGACAAGGGCTTTGCAAAATTCATATACAATACCGTTGATTTGGCAATGAAGCCCAAGGGCGGTGTGGGCGGCTCTATGATGACCAACACAATTATGCAAACTCCCATCAGAAACTATGTTTCGATGAGTAACGGTCTTTTTACCGAGGATATGGCAGACGGACTGCTCAAGGTGTTCGAGGGCAAGGACGTTGCAAAGGGTGTGGGCAAAATTATGAAGGGTGTGCCGAACGCACTTATAAATCTTAAATCGTTGCTTAAATCTATATAATTTTTGGAGGATAAAGAAATGAAGTTGAAAAAACGTATCGGAAATAAGCTTCTTGCGGTTCTTTTGACACTGCTTATGGCTATTTCAAGCTTGCCGCTGACAACATCTGCGGTGGATGCCATCAAAAAGGGTATGACAGAGGATAAGCAGCTCAGCTTTGCGGTTATGTCTGATATGCACTATTATCCGGAATCGCTTGCGGGCGGCTATAACGAGGCCTTTATGAAAAGCGTAAAGACCGCTCTTGCAAGAGAACCGTACCAGTCGGTCGGAATTGTTGATTCGGCACTTGCGGCAGTTGCCGAGCACGCAAAGGAAAAGGACATAAAATATCTTGTTCTTTCCGGTGACCTCACCTCAAACGGCGAGTATGATGCACACGTTGCTTTTGCCGAAAAGCTCAAGGAATTTGAGGCAGCGACCGGTGTTCAGGTAATTGCAATCAACGGTAACCACGATGTAAACCGTTCCAAGGCAAAGACCTATGAGAACGGCAAGGCGGAGGCCGCAAGGCAGACAACGCCGGAGGAGTTTAAGGAGATATACAAGGAACTCGGCTATGACCTTGCTTATCATACATATACTCCGTCAAAGGGCAAGGCCAATATGCTTTCCTATTCCGTTCGTGCAGACGGATACAGATTTATCGTTATGGACACGGGCAAGTACAGCTCCGATGTGACCGAAAGCGGTAAGGATGTTGCCGAAACAGCCGGCTGTCTTACAAGCGAGGCTACGGATTGGGTGCTTGGCGAAATTGCCGAGGCAAAGGCTGCCGGTGAAACGGTTATCGGCGTTAATCATCACAATTTTGTTCCTCATTTCGATGCGGAATATACTATAATCAGAGGCTTTGTTATCGACGGTTGGCAGGAGCTTACGGATAAGCTCACGGATGCGGGTATGCATTTTGCCTTTACCGGTCATATTCACGACAGCGATATTGCACGCACCGTTACCGATGACGGCGAAACGCTTAATGAAATTTGTACGGATTCCTTGACCGCTTTCCCGAATTATTTCCGTGAGGTTGATGCAAGGACAGATGTCAGCGGAAAAACGACGATGAAGATAGAAAGTCAGGAAGTTGACTGTGTTCTTCCCGTTACGGTAAACGGCGAAACCTATGAAACGCCTTACAGAATCAAGTCCCTCGGTGACAGCTTCTTCGGTGAGGACGGACTTGCCGGTATGGCAGATAAGGTTCTCGGCGGACTTATTGAGCAGTATTCCGAGCAGGCGGCAGAGGACGGTATGCTCGGCTTGCTTGAGGGCTTTGGTCTTGACCTTGAGGCTACCCTTAACGAGCTTCTCGGTGACGGTATCAAGGTGGGCGAGGTCGAGCTTTTCACAACGGAAAATCTTGTTTCGTTTATTGAGGATTTGCTCAACCAGATTTATGAGGCATATCTCAAAAATCCGCAAAAGACAACGGATTATCTCATCAATTCCATAAATAAGCTTTTACAGCTGCGTGTTTCCGATTTGCCGAATACAAGATTTATTGAGGAATACGGCTTTGGTGATGCTTCAAAGCCCGGCACATTTGAGGATTTGGTTGAGTGCTTGCTTGTATACAAATATGAGGGCAAGCTTCATATGAGTGACGATAAGTTTATGATGGATGCTCTTGACAAGCTCAAAAACGGCGATACCGCATTCAAAATTTTTGATGTTCTTGTCGATATCGTTGCAAATGATCTGCTCCAAGAAAAGATACTTGCCGATCTTGATCTCAATCTCGGTGAGTTCTTCCCCGAGGGCACAACGCTTGAAAGCGTGGGAACGGTTCTCAATTTTGCGATGAAAGCAATTTTCCTCGGAGATACAAGCCTTTTGAATATATCAAATCAGATTCTTTCCGCAGCGGAAAAGCTCGGCGTTGTTGAATTTACATCGCTTTGGGGCATTGCGGAATATTATATGGATTTGTATTTGACCGATCCCCAGATTCAGGGAATAGGTCAAACTCTTGCAAACATTGTTTGTGAGTTTGCTTTCGACGATAATTACACCGAGGACGTCAACACGACAATTGTTTATGACGGCAAGGTTATTCCCGAGGCAACAAGAGAGAATTACAGACTTCCGACTCTTGTTTCGCAGACCTTTGGCAAGGACCGGAGCTCAAGAAATGTAAGCTGGTATACCAAAACAAGTGTCAGCGGCTCGGATATCGAGATAATTCCTTATTCGGAGACCCCGGTATTCACAGGCAGGGCATCGGTTCCCTACGGCGTGAAGCTTAACGCAAAAACCGTAAGAACACAGCGCAGCTACCCCGGTGTTGACCTCGGAGTTCTCGGTATTATGGATTATGAATTCCCGATGAACCGCCATATTGTTGAAATTTCCGGTCTTCAGGCAGGTCAGAGATATCTCTACCGCGTCGGTGATGCTTCAAAGGGCTGGTGGAGCGAGATAGGCGAATTTAAGCTTGCCGACGGCTCAAACGAAACCTCGTTTATCCACATCGGTGATCAGCAGTCGCAATCCGCACAGCAGTACGAAACCTTTGCCTCTGTTATCGAAAAGGCATATGAAATGTATGACAGTGACTTTATCATCAACACGGGTGATAATGTTGACCATGGCGACAATTTCAGACAGTGGCAGTGGATGTTTGACACGGCATCGGATACGCTGATGGATACGGTTATGATGTCTGCGGCAGGCAATCATGAGGACAAGGGAAGCTATGCTATCGAAAAGAATTTCTATTATTCCGATATTCCGGAGCAGAATACGGAGACAGGAATTTATTTCTCCTTTGATTATAACAATATCCACGTCGCTGTTCTCAATACAAACGATTTGGAGGACGATGACAGCCTAAATGATGAGCAGATTGAGTGGCTTATCGAGGATATGCAGTCCAGTGATGCCGATTGGAAGTTTGTCGCTTTCCACAAGGCAATGTATTCAAACGGTTCGCATTACAACGATGACGATGTTTGCGAAATCAGAGATGAGCTTTGTAAGCTTATGCCTCAGCTCGGAATAGATATGGTATTCCAGGGTCACGACCACGTTTATCTCAGAACCGATGCCATGATTGACAACAAGGTTGAAAGTGTTACTACCTCCGTTACCGAATTTAACGGAAAGGAATACACGGTCAAGGAAAGCCCTGTGGGTGCGGTTTATGTAATCAGCGGTTGCTCCGGTGTAAAGATTTATAACCAAAAGGATGCTGCTCTTACAGATGAATATTTCCCACGCGCAGAGGTTATTGTTG